>CAYVMI010000049.1:0-49775 GCA_964452555.1 uncultured Desulfobacterales bacterium | reverse complement strand
TTGCATTCGAAAAGTACTTGAAATCCCATTCCGGTAAAGCCTTCGCCAACAAACGTCTCTGGTAATTAATCTCCATACGGCCGCGCATTTGCCAAAAAGCGGTTGTGATAAATTCCATTCAGCCCAAACCCTTTTTTTCGATTTATACCTCAAATCAAACTCCGGCCCTGCCTTCATCAACAAACGCCTTTGGTAGGTAGAATCAACACACCCATGGTAGCCCCACCACTTTACACCCTGCCGATTGGTCCATACTATTCCGTTCAAAAATATAATAACACCATAGGGCACAAGACACGCTCTGCACGAACATCCCCCATTATCAAAGCAATAAAAAAAACCTTGACCTTTTCAGTGAACATGTTTATAGAATAAACATGCTCACTGAAAAGGAGGTAAGAAGTGCAAAAAAAAGAAAATCGTCCGATTGAAAATCTTAGGGAAAAACAAAAAGCTGAAACATATGCTCTCATTCTCAGTGTTGCCGGAGATATGTTTGAATCAATTGGATATGAAAAGACAACATTGCGAAAAGTTGCTGCAAAGGTCGGCATAAGCCCGGGGGCAATTTTTAAGCATTTTGAAAACAAATCTGCTCTTTTAGCAGCTAAGCTATATGATGATATTGAAAATATTCAGGAAAAAGCAATAAATACAATTCCTCAAAACACAACAGTTCAAAATCAATTTCTATATATCGCAGAATATTTTTTCCAATATTATGAATTCAGACCTGTTTTATCAAAAATGCTTGTAGAACACAGTCTCTTTATTGGAGGCAAGTGGGCTAAAGCATTTGAAGAACAAATAAAGCGCTTGGGCGAGAAAATGGTTGAATTAATACAGGAGGGCAAAGACAGAAATGAAATTAGAAAAGAGGTGGACAACATAACCTTGGCTACAACTTTATGGTCCAACTATATATTTGTATTGATTCTAACAGTAAATGCCACTGAAATCAGTGCGTCACATGCTCTTGAAATGTTGAAACCGCTTGTAAGCCAAACTTTTTCAAAAACAATCTATTAAAAGTACGATATCAAGGGATTAAAAAGGATAGAAGTTGAAAACATAACTGGTTTTGGAAAGGGATTTGTTGATTCATTGACTCAAAAAAACAGAAAAAGAGTAAATAAAATGAAAAAGAATAAAAACGATCTGTCTAGAAAAGAATTTATTGAATATTTGGTACTGAGCACCGCTGGTATCTATTTTTCATCATGGATATTACCCAACTGCGTGAAGGCTATGTCTTTTCAAAAACAAAGCGAACCGCGCATTCTTCCCGCAAACATTCCAGTAGAAAAAATGACATATTATGGAAAAGGGGCGACTTTTAGTGATGAATCCGACCCCAATTATAAACTATTTAAAAAATTATATACGAAATCTATCAACCAGGTATTTTGGGACGAACTCGGTCTTCTCGATACAATACGCACCTACATCAAGTTAGGCAGTGAGACCAGGGCTGCTCGAAAAGGGCAAATTGGTAATGTCAAATTTGATCAGAAAATCATGGATGCAATTCAGCCATTTATCGCAATCATGAAAATATTAACTGAAAAATTTGGTAATAGGCGTGCTGAAGATCTATTCAGAAAAATATTTGCGACTATGGATAATAAGCTAACGACCGAGCAACATCCTTTAAATGTGATAATGTTTCCGATAGCGGAGTTACAAAGCTGTGATGATCCCTTTACAAGTTTTAAAAAATATCTATCCGCCTCTCTGAATGTAACGAAAATTGAAGGTTGTTTAGAATTTGATGTCATAAAAAACACCAAAGATACTTTTTATTTTAATATGGATTATTGCGCAGCATATGAAATGGCAAAAGCATATGGTAATCCGGACTATTGCTTTCCATGGTGTGAGGTGGATGAAGTTGGCTTACCGAAAACGGGTATGGAAATTGGGTTCAAATACAAAAGAACTCAAACAATGGCCCAAGGTGCATCACATTGTGATTTTAAATTTGATCGCATAAAAACGGCATAAAAAGTTTCATATGTGCGTGTTCGACAACCGGTTCAGGTCACGGTTCTGCGAACCGCCATTTCTGGGATACATGCAAACCTTGAGGTTTTTACACGGATTTTCTGCAAAATTATCCCGCATCCCCCTGTTCCGTATTAGTACCTAAAAATCTTTCAATCCAAAACTTTGTGAAATGGGCTTGTTCACGCACAAAGCCTTTGGCAATCAATTCGTTTCTCCCATCTTTCATGACGGTCCACAGTTGATAATAGTAGTATTTTTTAGCACTTTTGCTGGACTTTTCTTTAATATAGAAATTGCTGATTTCTTTTATGGATAGTTGCTTTCCTGCTGACCACGGTATGGGCCCGTGTTTTATTTCTATGTTGTCTTTGGTTACATCAATTTTTGTCTTGTTGAGAACCAGTGTAGTCCCATAATAAGCAAAACAGATAAACAACAAGTAGATAGGAATACTCAAACCCACCGGAAAATCTGTCTCGCCTGTAAAAGTGGCTCCCAATGCCACAAGGGAGTAAGCTGTTCCCAAAACAAGAAAAAGAGCAAACACGATCTTGCGTATCCCATTTCTCATCCAATTTCTTGCAATCTTTATACGATCACCAGTATCCTCAAACTTCATATCAGAAGGCACAAATTTATGAACAGCGACTTCAACATCATTGACAAACTTGGTTGCACTCTCCTCATCGATGTCATTTTTTACCAGGTGGGCGACGATCTTCTCTTTGCTTTGCCATTCGATCAAACCTTTTGTCACTGCAGATGTATACAATTGTAATTCATCCATTTTTTCATACATAGCACTTCTCCTGTGTAGATCAAATAATATGGCAGGTGAGCCCGGAAATTTCACGCCCCTGAGGCGTCTATTAGCAAGGTACACAGCCAATAGATGCCTCAGGGAGCGCACATTGTGTGAAAACATCTTGATACATTCATTAATTCGAAAGGGTGCAAACTATCTTCCGTATATTGTAACTGATATTTAATAATTCTTGTTCAATCTTAGTATGTTATGGACTATTTCAAGATATTTTCATGAAATGTTCGGGTGTGCAGCATATCAGCGACCCTCGATATAAGGATATTTTATAGGTACTATAAGCTTGATATACAAATCAAGAACCAAAGCAGTCAGGATTGAATGAAATAATTCATAAACAAGAGAAGCGCTCCATGCAGCCCCTGGCAGATGTTCAAGCCCACACGGATCTATACCCTTTCTGCACGAACCTTCCCCATTCCACGAACGCATATTCAAAAAAAGGTAGTAATTATTTTTGCGTACACCCTTGTGTTTCCCGCCTCCGGTTTGCCGACTTGCCATTTAAATGCGAAGCGTTATTGTTAAATAGGGAGAAAAAATAATGCTCAACTTCATCATAAATATCATTGGCATAGTCTGCGTGGTGGTGCTTGTATGGTATCTGTTTCGGGCTTCCCTGCCAAAAATATTTGGTGTCGGACAAGCCGAATCGATCACCATGGATGACTATCTCCTTAAAATCACGCGGGTAACCGGCATCAGCGCCTACGATACATTCCGCATGTCCGCCGAGGAATGGCAGATCCCTGATGACAGAATGGAGCAGGATTTTACCATTTATCTGGCTACCCAGAAAACGCCCTATTACGTCAAAGACATCATCAGAAAAAGCCGAAAGCAGATTGACGAATTATACCTGGGCAGCGGCGGCTATGCCTTTAACAAGAAACTGACGGTTTTCTTTTCAATTTTGATGTTGGTGTTCTGGGGCGGGGCTGTCCTTCTAAGCGTATTTGTTTTTCCGAGTATCCTGCCCGAAGACCTGGCAAATACGTACATACTCGGACCACCCTAGTCTTCTGATGTTTTAAATTTCGGATTGAATTGCTGTATTATTCTACTTAGGGGATTTCAGTGCTCTATGTTCTATATTTGATTACAACTTTGTATATAAATACATTTAAAACACAAGCTATCTCAAAATAAAGATTTGGTCCTCTTGCCTGGGGTTTGACAGGTAGAAAGCGGAGAATCCATCTAATTTATGCGTATTTTCAGCCATTTTACTCCGCCACCAGGAGGAATTAGATAGATTTGAGATAGCTTGAAGTATGCGATTAGCCACGCACCAAGCTGGCATAGGTACCGGCTATACTGCCTCACGTGCTCCTACTGCAATGATTTACAACTACCCAGCGATTCAAAAAACACCCCATTAAAAAGAGGGTTACAATTAAGTATTGGTTAAAATCAAAAATAGAAATTTTAATTAAAGGTAATCATCGACTTTGCAATTTTTCTAAATCAACAAGAGTAGAGGGCAAACTTGATCCCTCATAATAAGGGAACACAATTGTGATATAACCTACTCACAATTATCGCCCATCGATTACCGAACCAGGCAAAGTTGCCGATCGATATTAACAGGCATGCAGAACACTCTTGTCTAAGATTAATTTGTTGTGATCTGATGGCAAGGCATGCCCGCTGTTTTCCGGAGTCAATCAGCCAAAAGTTTACAGCGGATACAACTCGAACTATTTTTCATACAAAATGCGGTGATCAATAACATGTTGACGCACAAACTGCGTTTTGTCATAGTCGATGCTGAATAAAGCAGATTCCTATCTTTATATATGATGTGAGATAGGATAAATATTTACTATAATCATGACAATTATTCTCTTTTTACCTTCTAATTTTTTCTAAAAGAGGCTAATTATGACTAAACATTTTATTATATGTCTTTTATTTCTATTGTTATTGGCTGGTTGTGGTTCGGATTCCAGTTCAGACGATGATTCAGATAACGATACTTCGACTAATTCTGTACCTGCAGCCAGTAATGTTTCCATCTCGGACAACAACGGTGGTAGCGCCGTGGTCGGAGATACACTGACAGGGAACTACGATTACTCGGACGACGATGGTGACATCGAAGGAACTTCGACCTTTCGCTGGTTACGCGGCGGCACACCTATCCCTGGCGCAACCGCCATCACTTATACGCTTGTGCCGGCAGATGAAGGTCAATTGATCAGTTTTGAAATTACGCCGATTGCAGTTACGGGAGAGTTAACCGGCACCCCCGTTGTCTCACCTCCCTTGACGGTATCTACTTCGACTAATTCTGTACCTGTAGCCAGTAATGTTTCCATCTCGGACAACAACGGTGGTAGCGCCGTGGTCGGAGATACACTGACAGGGAACTACGATTACTCGGACGACGATGGTGACATCGAAGGAACTTCGACCTTTCGCTGGTTACGCGGCGGCACACCTATCCCTGGCGCAACCGCCATCACTTATACGCTTGTGCCGGCAGATGAAGGTCAATTGATCAGTTTTGAAATTACGCCGATTGCAGTTACGGGAGAGTTAACCGGCACCCCCGTTGTCTCACCTCCCTTGACGGTATCTACTTCGACTAATTCTGTACCTGTAGCCAGTAATGTTTCCATCTCGGACAACAACGGTGGTAGCGCCGTGGTCGGAGATACACTGACAGGGAACTACGATTACTCGGACGACGATGGTGACATCGAAGGAACTTCGACCTTTCGCTGGTTACGCGGCGGCACACCTATCCCTGGCGCAACCGCCATCACTTATACGCTTGTGCCGGCAGATGAAGGTCAATTGATCAGTTTTGAAATTACGCCGATTGCAGTTACGGGAGAGTTAACCGGCACCCCCGTTGTCTCACCTCCCTTGACGGTATCTACTTCGACTAATTCTGTACCTGTAGCCAGTAATGTTTCCATCTCGGACAACAACGGTGGTAGCGCCGTGGTCGGAGATACACTGACAGGGAACTACGATTACTCGGACGACGATGGTGACATCGAAGGAACTTCGACCTTTCGCTGGTTACGCGGCGGCACGCCTATCGCTGGCGCAACCGCCATCACTTATGCGCTTGTGCTGGCAGATGAAGGGGAATTGATCAGCTTTGAAGTTACGCCAATTGCGCTTACGGGCGAGACAACCGGTACCCCCGTTGTCTCGCCTGCATTGGCAGTATCTGATACAAATTTTCCTCAGCCTTTTGATACCAATGCCAGTTATGTCAATGAAATCTATGCCGACGTATCAGCCAGCGTGAATGGCAACGGTTCCCAGGGACTGCCATTCGACAATATCCCTGATGCAATTACCGCTGCTCGTAATTTGGGTGGTGGTACGAGAATCCATATAGCTGCCGGCACATACCCTGCAGTTGGGCTTCATGAAAATTTACAGGGAATGGTTGATGCACCCATTGCCCTGGTTGCTGAAGGTGACGTGATAATCGATGCCGGCAATAGCGGCTCCGGAATGACTCTCAACAATGCAAGATACGTGGTCATGGATGGCTTTACTATTCAAAACACCGGTATACACGGTTTGAATATCAGCGATGGCGGTGATTATACCACACCCAGTGATTTCGTTGTATTACGCAACATGCATTTTAGAAATATCGGTAGCGGTGGCAACAACGACTGCTTGAAACTTTCGGGTGTCGACAATTTCTACATCGAGGACAGCGAATTCGAGGGCTGTAATCGTGGCGAAGCTATCGATATGGTTGGTTGTCATGATGGTGTGATAAGCGGGAATTATTTTCACGATGTAATATATAATGCCGTGCAAACAAAAGGAGGGAGTTCGGATATTCTTATTCATGGAAATCGTTTCATTGACATACCCCTGCGAGCATTAATGGCTGGCGGCAATACAGGCGATCCTTATTTCAGACCCATCACAGCGGTGAACGAAGCAGAAAGAATCACCATGATGGCTAACTTGATCGAAAATACAGGACAATCCGCGATCGTATTTTCAGGATGCGTCGATTGTATAGCAACGAATAATACACTAATCGAGCCTAATGGTTATGTATTTTGGGCCGTAGAGGAAAATACCGATAAGGGACCGGGACAAGGTAATGTTTTCGTAAACAATATAGTGATATTCAATGAGTCGGACTTGTCCGGCTACTCTTTTTTCAACAGCAATGGATTATCACTGATCAATACTTTTACCATCGATGCAAATTTATGGTTTGCCCTTGACAATCCGGCATTCTCTACGGTCCCTAATGGGTATGGTTTCCCTATGGGTACCAATGGAATCATCCAGCAAGATCCTTTATTGGATATGAATTATCGTTTAACTCCGGGAAGCCCTGCGATTGGCCAAGGTATTGACATTCCCGTAGGGATTACCCTGGACTTCGATGGAATTCAATACCTGCAACCACCATCAATTGGTGCTTTTTCATCACCTTGATTCGGTTGAAGTAGAAGATTTATTGGTAAAAACTACATAATAAGAAACTGGCGGTCTTCTTTTCATTATTGACGTTGGTGTTCTGGGGCGGGGCTGTGCTTCTATCTGTATTTGTTTTTCCGAGTATTCTGCCGGAAGACCTGGCAAATACGTACATACTCGGACCGCCATAATCTTTTTCTTTGTGCTTTAGATGTCCAGTAGCGGTCAACCACCTAAAAGTCTAACAGTCTTCAGCCTAATCACCTTATAATGACGGGAGGGGTCTGGGGTGGGTGCACAGCCAGACGCTATCATCATTTTAGAGGCTATAGTAACTCAGCTCACCCATTTGGCATGGAACGGAGAATCTTTAAAACGCCTATCAGCCTAACAGTCTAAAAAGCTACAGCCTATGTTGTCAGCCTAACAGTCTTCAGCCTAATAGTCTGGTGTTGGAGGGCGTCCCTCCAATTACGGATATCCATTAGCGGTCAGCAGCCTAACAGTCTAATAGTCTTTAGCCTAAATTCCTGATCTTGGTCGGGCATCCCCCAAATTACAAGCAAAAGTGCGGCATTTTGCATCTGCAGTAAAATGCCGCACATGGTGCTTTTTACATCATTTTTATAACAGTCTAATATTTATACCTTTTTCATATATTACTATCTTTCCTGCTGTATTTTGCCACAGGTTAACGTGGCAAACCTCACCACCCGTGAATGCCTTCACACAATTTAATTAGATGTTATTACAGATAGTTATGCATTTTTTGCCGTCGAATCGTGAGATTGGCCCGGATCATGCGATATAAATATGCAAACTGCAAAGCACTTGATGGGCAAAATGAAGCAAATCGAAAATATCAAGTGACATTGCTAGCACAAAGGAGGACGTCATGGCTAAGAATATCAGAATTGAAACCAGACATACCAATCTTGTGGGCATGGCAGAATACGGAGGAAAATGCCGGCACATGGTTAACGGGCTGGTGGATTACAAAATGTGCGCCCATAATTACAACTGCCTGAATTGCCCTTTCGACCAGATGGTCGACGATGAGATCGTCACACGGTCTGCTGCGCAGCCCACTTTGCCTGAAGCGGTAGGCTTTTAAAAGCGGGGCATAGCACTTCCATAGATGCGCTTACTTATCCAATACAGTTATATTCAGAACTGGCGACTGCTTTCAAACGCTCTGCAGATTGAACACTATTTGAAATTTCCCTCCGGCTGAGCCTTAGCCCGGAAGCGTCTTTATTATTCTTGTGCAGCCCAGCGCATAAGGCCTCTTCCACGACACCCTAATCAATTTTTTCACAATAATCCATCTACAACATCACGCTTCAACATGTACCACGGCATGTTCAGCACGAACGACTCCTATTATAGCGTGTGCAGAGAATCGTAGCCTTCAACACAACCCCTCCCTTGACGGGAGGGGAAATTTAGAAATGGCTTCCAATCGTCATTTAAATTCGATTGTCCAACAATGGCGGGATTGCATTGACTTTTTCTGGACTCCCGCTTTCGAGTCTTTGTCGCAATTTGTCATCCCGGCCAAGCGGAGCGCGAGCCGTGGTTCGACATGCTCACCATCCTGAGCGAAGTCGAAGAAGGATCCAGAAGTTGCTGTTTATATTCATTTATCTGGATTCCGGATCTCCTGCAGCAGAGCTGCATCCGTCCGGAATGACGGGTTTGGGCGGATGGCGACACAGCCTCTTTCGCGGGAGTGACAATAACTTACAAACACATTTATAGGACAGTACCCTAGCTCTGATTAACCTTGGCCACCACCAGGGTAATGTCGTCTTCGGGTGTATGGCCCTTGGAAAAGGAATCCAGCTCTTCATAAACTGCGCTTAAAATATCAGAGGCCTTCTCCCTGGCATTGCCCCGAATGATGTTGCGAAATCGTTCTTTGCCAAACATGTTGCCGTCCAGATTACGGGTTTCCCAAATACCGTCGGTGCCCAGGGCAATGATTTGTCCGGCCTCGATGCCGTGTTTTCGATTCTCCTCATATCGAAATTCCTCACTCAATCCCAGTGCGATGCCGGCACCGGCCAACTCTTCAAAGCTGTTTCGATGGGGATCATAAAGAATGGCCGGATCATGGCCGGCGCGAACCCAATGCAGCTGCCGGTTATGCTGATCGATCGCCAGATAAAAAAGGGTCATAAACCGACCGGTGTCCAGTACATCCAGCGTCAGGTGGCGGTTCATGGCCGTGACGATATCGGAAATATTGCCGGATTGCGCCGCCCGCATGCGCAGGAAGGCCCGGGCTGTGGTCATCAGCAGGGCCGCATCCACACCGTGGCCGGCAATATCGCCCACAACGATGCTGAATGGCGAGGCCGGATAATCTTTCTGGTCCAAAAAGTCGAAATAGTCTCCTCCGATTTCTTCGCAAGAAACATTGCGGCCGGCCACGTCCAAACCCGGTATATGCAGGCCGCCCTGCGGGAGCAGGCTTTTTTGAACCTCGGCCGCCAGGGCCAGCGCTTTTTTCTGTTCGGTCAAATCGGTTATAAATGCCATGTTGCCGATAATCATGCCGCTGTCATCCCTCAGCTTGCTGGCATGTACAAGGCTGGGTGTATACCCGCCGTCACGCCGCTGCAGTGTGTCTTCGAATTTGATGTACTCCCCGTCCGGTGTGCCGGACTGATCGACAGTTGAAATCTGTCTAAATTCATCCGCCCCGAAATCATAGGGGGTCTTACCAAGTATTTCATTTTTGGAACATTTGACCAAATGGCAGAATGCCTCGTTGGCATCGGTTATAAGCATATCCTCATCCATCAGGATGAAGCCTTCTCCGGCGGTGGTAACGATACGACGGTATTTTTCTTCACTCTTGCGTATCAGCGATTCCTTTTGTTGGATATCATTGCGGGCTTCCTCCACTTCCTGGATAATTTTACGATGCAGCGCTGAGTTGAAATCCTTTAACTCTTCCAGGTGCTCGCGATAGTGTTCGGAACGCGTTAATTTGCGCTTTAAAAGCCTGTTTTCCGATTTCAAATGTTCCATCGGCGGCTTTTTAACTGATTCCCGATACTCTGGCTGCTTGCTATCACCTTCAGGTGACCTAGGCGATATATTGTCCTGTTCGGCCGTACTCAATTTGTCTCGATGTCCAACCAGGAGCGTCACCAGGGTGGCGCCATGAAAAAAGCTTTCCTGCCCCTTGGCAAGGGGTGCGATTTCGCCGAATGAATAAAACCCGACAATGGGGAGCTGCGACGGTAGTTGTTCGCGTAAGATCTGAAGCTCTTGTGAAACGCGGGTGCCGAAAATGCTTTTGCGGAATGCGCAGGAAAACGCCATGGCAAAGGCCGATTCGAATTCAGATGTTTCCTGGACTATTTTCCGGGAAGTTGTCCGGGTATCCTCCAGCATTACGTCACGAATGGCTTCGGTGAGCTGAATCGTCGCCCCTTCCGGAATTGATTCCGAGAAAGTGATGCTGCCGTCTTCGTTGTATTCAAGCGGAACGCGCAAATAGTTTTGCATGCTATGCTGATCATAAACCGACAGAAGGAATTCCCGGGGCGGAACAGAATGGTCGCCCAGGTAATGGCGATAGAAATCAACGGCTTTTAAACCGTCTATACGCTTAACCTGGCTACCTTCGGCAGAGGTTATGGTGGCCTGCTTGCCGACGGTCGTCCAGCTATTGGCAATCGAAAATGAATAATCAAGGGGACCGGCGAACAACATGATCGGCATGGCATCCGCAAGGACTTCATTATGGTAAAACTGCAGGGGGGTCTGGTCGCTGTCTGTCAACGTTCCGGCCACACCGCCAAATATGGGACAATTATGGCCGAGCTCCTGGTTAAGCGATTTCATGATTAGATTAAACAACCCGGCATTCCAGTCCGGAAATGTCAGGCAGATTGAAACCGGTTTTGACAATTTATCAGATGCCTGGGCCACCGCTGTTTGAATGGCTGCAGTTGAGTTTTCTGATATATTTCGGCCAACACCGACACCAATTTCTATTTGATCTGAATAAAAAGCCATTAAAATAATCGAATCATCGCTAAATCCTTGCATCGATGAAAATTCACCCGCAGTCGTACAGCCGATCAGATCTATTGAGGGGAAATGCTCACGGATTTGATCGAGCATCAGGTGATGATCGAAATTGATGCCTGCAAAAACAATCCCGGCTTGAGGTTGATCGCCATCCAGTTGCCGGCGACACTGGTTAATCACATCCTCGATAGCTGTTTGGGTATCGAAACTTTCGGATTGTCCAAGCCCTGCTTTAATCATGGTGATGGTCTCCTCTTTAACCTATTCAGTTATGGTATCTACTGAATTGTAAAATGCGATTGTACATTAAAACTTAGCATAGCCGAATTAAAGTCAAGGAAGTAGAACAAATTTGGCAGACCCCTAACTCTTTGTCTACGCATAAGCTCGACCAAGATCAGGTGATTAGGCTGAAGACTGTTAGGCTAACATATAGGCTGTAGCCTTTTAGACTGTAGGCTGATAGGCGTTTTACAGTTTCTCCGCTTCTGGGCAAATGGCTGGGCTGAGTGACAATTGTCTTTAAAATGATGATAACGTTTGGTTGTACACCCTCCCCGAGCCCCTCCCATCAAGGGAGGGGAAACGTAACAGACTGAGATGCTGACTGGTGTCTCCCTGCCATTACCATTTTAAAACAAAACAACGTCATCTTGTGGGTTATCTACCACTTATTCACCTTCACACTATTATACCTGCATACTCTTGACGTCTATGTTTTTTAGACCCATGTTTTAACAATAGAGCATTAGGAGAATCAAATGACGCCCAACAGCAAAAAAAGCCGCCCTGAAACCGGCTGGAATTTCGATAACAGTTACGCCAAGTTACCGGACGCTTTCTCTGCCCGGCTGAATCCGGTACCGGTGCGTGAACCTGAACTCGTGGTTTTCAATGAGGCGCTGGCGCAGTCTTTGGGATTGGATCCTGTTGCTTTAAAGGGCGGTGAGGGTGCCGCTGTTTTCTCGGGCAACACGGTTCCCAAAGGTGCCGAACCGCTGGCCCAGGCTTATGCCGGACACCAATTCGGTTCCTTTACCATGCTGGGCGACGGGCGTGCCATTTTGCTGGGCGAGCAAGTGACGTCCCAGGGAAAGCGCTTCGACATCCAGTTCAAAGGATCCGGTAGAACTCCGTTTTCACGCCAGGGGGACGGACGGGCGGCCCTGGGACCCATGCTGCGAGAGTACATCATCAGCGAAGCACTGCATGCGCTGGGCATACCCACAACCCGCAGCCTGGCAGTGGTGACCACGGGTGAAAAGGTGTTCCGCGAAACCGCTTTGGAGGGGGCGATTCTTACGCGCACGGCATCCAGTCACATCCGCGTGGGTACATTCCAGTATGCGGCGGCCAGGGGCAAACCCGACGACCTGCGGACTCTTGCCGACTACACCATCAATCGTCATTTTCCTGAACTGGCTGCCGAGAAGAATGCGTATCTGGCCCTGCTGAAAACCGTGATGGAACGGCAGGCCTCCCTGGTGGCCAAATGGCTGCTGGTTGGCTTCATCCACGGCGTCATGAACACGGACAACATGGCCCTTGGCGGTGAAACCATTGACTACGGTCCGTGTGCATTCCTGGACGCCTATGATCCGGGTACGGTTTTCAGCTCCATCGACCACAACGGTCGCTATGCCTACGGCCGGCAGCCGCAAATCTCCCAGTGGAACCTGGCTCGATTTGCCGAAACGCTGCTGCCGCTGATTCACACGGATCAGAAGGAGGCCTTATCGATTGCAAACGATGCCATCACTGGTTTTACAGATACCTTTCATTATTACTGGCTGACGGGTATGCGCGCCAAACTGGGGCTTCTAAATCAGGAGGCCGATGACGACTCCCTGGTGAAGGACCTGCTCGATTGCATGCACCGGCAAGGGGCTGATTTTACCAACACCTTTCGGGACCTGTCATCCGGCTCCCTGCCGGAGGCCTCCATGTACCAGGCAGATGATTTCAAACAGTGGTTCGAGCGCTGGCAGGCCCGATTAAATCGGCAGCCGGATGCCCGGGAGGATGCACACCGGCGCATGCGCACCCATAGCCCGGCGCTTATTCCCCGCAACCATCGGGTGGAAGAGGCCCTGCTGGCGGCGACGGAACGGAGCGACTATACGGTCATGGACAAACTGCTGGGCGTCTTATCCCGACCATTTGAGGAACCGCCGGAACAGGCCGGTTATCACCTGCCGCCGCCCCCGTCGGAAGAGCCCTATCGAACCTTTTGCGGGACGTGAGGCACGACGGGACATTCTCAGGGATTCCCAATCAAGTTTAGGTAATTAGGCTGAAGACTGTTAGGCTGATAGGCAATATTGAAAGCAATAAGCCATAAGGTATAAGCTTTAAGCAGTTAAGGGAATGAAATCAAGGCTTTTGGCCGCTGAAATCTTGTGGCTTAAAGCTTATCACTTTCAGTAAGGGGATACCCAATCAAGGTTAGTCAATTAGAGTTAATACTGATAGGTTGAAAGACGTATCACAACCAGTTAAAAAGCCGACCGATAAAAAACAGATAGAAACAGAGCATAAAGGCACCCTCGGCTTTGCTGACTCTTCTGTCCACCGTAATGATGACGTGAATCATAGTTGCCGCCAGGAACACCGGCACCGAGTAACTCACTACATCTGCGGGGATGTTGATATTACCCATAAGGGATGGGATGCCCATCACGCCAAAGGTATTGAAGATGTTGCTCCCGATGACGTTTCCGACCACGATTTCGGGCTTGCCTTTGTAGCTCGCCGTTATGGCGACCACGATTTCCGGAAGCGAAGTCCCGAACGCCACCGCCGACATGGCGATAACATCCACACCCACATTAAAAAGCCCCGCCAGGGCGATCACGGAATCCACGGTGTACTTGGCGCCGACAAAGATTAGTAGCGGGCTGGCGACGAGAATGATCCAGGTACGCACCCTAGCCGGCTTCACGTCCGATGCTTCTGTATCATCGGATTTGGTGCGCAGCAAGGTCACCAGGTATATGCCCATCATCAGCAGACAGATGATCCCTTCCCCGGTGCTGAAGCGCTGATCCTGAACCATCAAGCTTAAAACGAATGCCCCCCCGAGCATAACCGTGAGATCGAATTTCAGCAGGTCGGTTTTAACATAAAAGGTACCGCCCAGCAGGCCGGAAAGCCCGAGGATCAATAGGATGTTGGTGATGTTGGATCCGACGACGTTTCCGATGACGATTTCCGAAGAGCCGGAGTTTACCGCCAGAATCGACGAAATCAATTCCGGCAGCGATGTGCCGAATCCCACCAGGATTACGCCCGTGATAAAGGGCGGCAGGCGCAGGGCCTTGCCCGCTTGTTCGGCGGCATTGATGAACAGATTGGCGGCTGCCACCAGCACACCGAGGCTGACACAGAAGGATAGAGACCAAATCCAGACGCTCATAAAGGAAACCGCCTATTAAAATTTTTTAGTGGAATTTACATGTAGGAACCAGTCGATCAGATTCAATATTGCACAGTATCCTGACAGAATGGCATTGGCAACTAAAAGATGGACAATGTTAGTTAGGGGTTTTGCACCCTCCCCCGGCCCCTCCCGTCAAGGGCGGAGAGGTGTGGAAGGCTGAGAGCCGTCTCACGGTTTCTATTTGTACCGTGTCTTTCAATTTTTTTTAGTCGTATCCCTGAAGCTCAGTTTCACGCTGATTGGATAGTGATCGGAAGGATGGATACCGTCATAACGATTTTGCCAGACCTTGATTTCCGACAATGGTTTGAATCCATTGCTGACCAGAATATGATCAATGGCCGGTAAAAAAGGCAGTCCCCATTTTCTGAAAGTGGCCCCACCAGGCTTAACAACGTCAAGTCCGGTCACCTCAATCAAGCGAATCTCCTTGGATCGTTTGGATGCATTGAAATCTCCCAGAACGATGATGGGCACACCGTCCGGTACGATGCCTTGAATGCGATTTGTAATTAGTGCCGAGGTTTTTAGGCGGTTGCTGCGACTCTTGTAATCATTGTGGATATTGAAAACGTAAAAGTCTTTTCCCGTGCATTTACTGTGAAATCTGACCCAGCTGCAAAAATATGGATAGCGGCCATCCCATTGCCTGGAATAAATTTTATCAGGAGTATTAGAGAAAAAGAAAAAACCCTGATCTGAAAGTATGAATTTTGAAGGCTTGTAGATTATTGGTTGCGTGCTCGGAAAGACTTTGGGATCTCCCACTGCGGCATTTTCATAACCGTTTATCGATGAGTTAATCCAGTCCAATTGCAGGTTTCTATGGCTGTAGTGCCCTCCCTCAAAGGTTTCCATTTCCTGAAAGGCGATGATATCTGCTTCGATATCCTCTAGCACGCGCGTGACCGCATGCTTACGTTTATCCCAATCTTCGTCTTGGTCATACGGAACCATGTAATGAATGTTAAAACTTGCCACTTTGATAACACAGCCTGACTCTGCCGACGCTTGACCTTGGGCCAATACAATGAGTGAGATCGCTATGAAAAATATGTGAACCATGATGTGTAAACATTATGTTAGAAAGTTGAGCAGTCCTGCCAGCCTGTCGAATCATATTGATAAAGATAGGAATACCTAATGCCCCTGGCAAGGTTTGCTCCACATCAACGGGGATCGCTTGAATGAATATATTGATATGGAGACAGTGGCTGTGTTAACTACAAGCTATCTCAAAAATTAGATTTTTGGTTCCCCTCGACATGCTCGGGGTCGACGGCAGATCAAGGCATGCGAAAAAAATTACCACAGGCATATGCCTGATATTTCGAGGATTATTTTTTGAGCATAACACATGATAATTACCCGCCGTAGGGGGATTAGCAAAAAGATATTTTTGAGATAGGTTGTAATATAGAAAGGTCTTCCCCAGTTAACTGATATCAGGAGGCACTAAGCCATGGAGAAATTTGATCCTTACAGCGATCGCCTGGCACGGGATATCCGCAACAGTCTAAGCTCGGCTCTGGTACAGGAAATAACCTGGGATGCCGCCGGATCACTATCAACCGCGGCTGATGTTTGGTTGGCAAAGGCGCCGGCACCGATATATCAATCGTATATCAAGGACCGCTTGGTGCTTTATCGACGAGCCCTCGACCAAATCCGGGACGGCCAAATCGAAGATACGCGCCAACAGGCCATTTGCCTCTGGAACCTGGACCTTTTTTTTGAAATGCATGAATTGTTGGAGACCATCTGGCACCAAAGCCGCGATCCCGAACGCTCGGCTTTGAAGGGCTGGATCCAGGCGGCAGGTGTGTATGTGCACTTTCAGCGCGGCAAGCAGGATGCTGCGCGGGGCCTGGCGAAAAGAGCCGTAAAGCATTTACAAAATGGCTATAGCTGCTTGGGTTTCATTACCAATCTCGACGAACTTATAGCGGCCATAACAGATCCCGCGGAAGTTGCCCCGCAGCTCAAATCTGAATAATATCATTGCACAATTTGATCCAACGCGACCCTTTCGTTCCCCGGCGAAAGTCAATGCCGTCCCAAGCGATCGGGACCTTATTTTTAGCCGCATTAATCGGACATATTTTCAAAAAGCTTCAGTTCATCTCACTTTTTTCACAATTCTTACAAATCCCATCAATGCGCACTTCCACCTTGTCGATACGCCCCGGAAAAGTTTTCCATAATGGGGCTGTATCCACATTCAAACTTTCGGGGCTGAGACAGTCCATTTGACCGCAGTGTTTGCAGTAAAAATGGGGGTGGGCCTGGTGGTGGGCATTGGGTGCCAGGCCATAGTAAAAAGCCCTGCCGCCGGTACTGATTCTATCGACCACCCCATGATCCACCAGTAGATCAAGAATGCGGTAGATTGTCACCCGGTTAATATTGCTGCGGCGTTCAAGCGTTTTATAGATATCGCCGGCAGATAGGGGAAAGTTGTTGTTGCCCACGACTTCCAAAACGCCTATTCGGTTGTCAGTGGCATCCAAATTTGCTGCAGACAACAATTCTTTATAGTTACATTGGTGGCACATGATTCATCCCTTTCTCTTTAAGCGTATCTGATCGACTAGCAGGGATAGCAGAAAACCAATCCCGGAAACCATAATAATGGAAGCACCGGACGTAAGATTATATCGATAAGACAGCCACAGCCCGATGACTGTAAACAAAGCTCCCAGCAAACTTGACGCCACCATCATCTGAAACAGTGATTTGGCGTATTTTTCAACAATAAAAGGCGGAATCGTCAGCAGGGCAATGATCAGAATCAAACCAACCACCTGGATGACCAGTACAATGCTGACGGCCAATATGCCGATTAAGCCGAAATAGAGTTTTTTTACGGGAACGCCCCGAATGCGGGCAAACTCACTGTCATAGGACATGGCCAGCAGGTCCTGATAATAATAAGCTATCATGACTATCATTACCGCTCCCAATACCAGCATCATGATTAGATCGGATCCGGGTACGGTAAGGATACTGCCGAAAAGATAACTCATTAAATCCACATTGTACCCCGGCGTCAGGTCGATCAAGATAATGCCAAAGGCCATTCCCAGCGCCCAGATGACGCCGATGATCGTATCGGCCCGGTGTTTTGCAGTATAGCTTACGGCAGCCATCAAAATTGCCGCAACCAGAGAAAAGCCTAAGGTTCCCACTAAAATGGGCCATTTGAAATAAAACGATAAGCCGATGCCACCGTAGGCGGCATGGGCGATGCCGCCGGACAGAAATACGATGCGGTTGACCACCACCAGGGTCCCCATGATACCGCAGATGACACTGGCAAGCAGGCCGGCTGCCAGGGCATTACGCATGAACTCAAATTGAAGGGCTTCAACCATGACTTTCCTCCCGGCCCGAATCTTTCATGTAACTTTCTTCAAACAGGCTGTAATTCAACGTTCGGCTTTCCTACAAAGGTGGCGTGAGATTTCCGGTTAATGGTCCCGCAGCACCCGATGGGGCAGGCCATGGGCCACCAGCTCAACCGGGCAAACTTCATCCACCGAGTGCGGATACATGGTTTCCAGCATATCGCAGGTAATTTCAGCCTGATCGTGATAATGCAAATCCTTGTTGACGCAAGCCACGGATTTCACATGGCTGGAAATCGCCAGCAAGTCATGGCTTACCACTAATATGGTCATATCCTGATTGAGTTCTTTGAGAAGCCGGTAAAAATCAGCCTGACCTGCTGTGTCGATGCTGGCAGTGGGTTCATCCAGTAAAAGCAGTCTGGGACGGGTCACGAGCGCCCGGGCAATAAACACGCGCTGCCGCTGCCCCCCGGAAAGCATACCGATTTTATCGCCGGCATGGTCTGCCATTTCCATGCGATCCAGGGCCGTCATCACTTCTTTTCGCCTGGATGATTTATGCTTGTAAAAACGTTTGTCTTGATCCAGCAAGCCCATCCGCACCACATCGAAGGCCGTGATGGGAAAGCTGCTGTTCAGGTGAACATCCTGGGGCACATAACCGATGCTTGTGGACGCTTTTTGAGGTGATTTCCCCTCCACATGAACGGTCCCCTTATCCGGTGTTAGCAGCCCCAATATCAATTTAAGCAGCGTGGTCTTACCGCCTCCGTTGGGGCCGATTACGGCGACGTAATCGTGTTGCTGTACCGTGAGATTTACACCCTGCAAAACAGGTTCACCGTTGTAAGCAAAATCAAGATTGACGATTTCGATTATGGACATAGTTGATACCTTTATTTTAATGCAGCCCGAAACTTATCGGCAACATCGCGCATATTGCCCAACCAGTCATAAGCCAGAGGATCGGCAAAGACCACCTGGCCGCCGATCTCGCGGGCCACAACCTTGGCTTTTTTGGTGGAAAACTGAGGTTGCACAAATATGACCTTGATCCTGTTTTCACGGGCGTGTTCAATCAGTTCCTTTAACTGGGCTGGTTTGGGGTCCTTGCCTTCCATCTCGATGGGAACCTGCTTTAATCCGTATGCCTGGGCAAAATAGCCCCAGGACGGATGAAAGACCATAAACTGCAGGCCCGCTTTTTCCGTAAAGATCTTCTTCAGATCAGCATCCAATTGGTTGATCTGAGCTTCGAATTCTTTTAAATTCCTCTCGTAGATAGCGCTATTTGCAGGATCTGCTTCCTTTAACCCGCCTAGAATCGCCTGGGCTTGGATCTTAACCAACGGCGGCGACAGCCAGATATGCGGGTCAAGCCCGTCATGATCATAGTGATCATGACCATGTTCTTTTTCACCATGGTGATCACCTTTTCCATGGTCCGGGTCAGCTATATGGTGATCTTCATGATGCTCCCCTTCGTGTCCATTTTGATCTTGCAGAATCGCCATTTTGAGCTTTTTGATACCATGGTCCGTATGGATTACTTTCATATTTGGATTGACTGCAGTTATTTTGCTTAGTTTTGCCTCCTCCAACACGATCCCCACCGCAAAATATAATTTTGCTTTTGATATGGCGACCATCTGCTGCGGCTTGGGTTCATATGTATGCGGATCCGAGCCCGGTTGAACCATGACGCGCACATCCACCAGTTCCCTGCCAATTTGTTGCACAAAATATTTCTGCGGTAATATACTGACAAACACCGGTATTTTTTCGGCAGCAAAAAGAGCCACCGGACTTATTAATGAAATAAAAGCTATAATACCAACTAGTTTCTTCAATAGCCTTATCATAATGGGCCTTCCTTTCACTCTACTTTTGGCCAGATCATCCTATGCAACTATATTGCATCCAACCCTAGATGACAACCCGAATTGCGCTTTTTTTTGGGGTTGAGTCGGTAACAACCTTTCTTTTCCTATTTTGCCTATTGAAATCGGATGTGCTAAAGAAATTGCTAAGCGCCTGAATACCGGCGATTTCTGGGAATTTTTCCATTGAGAGACCCTGAGAGGAGCTCTCCGGGCACGTATTGTGAAAATATATACACACGATTCCGAAATGGACGATTCAATCCGACAAGAACATGCCTCCCGCCTTCCCCGTGGGATTCTTTTTAGAATAATCCTACCGGTCTCCCTCACCGTGATCATGTTCGGATCGACAATATTTCTGCTGCTGATACCCATGATCGAAGAAAAGCTGCTGGAGGGTAAACGCGAAATGATCCGGGAACTCACCGAGTCAACCTGGAGTGTCCTGGCGGCCTATGCCCTTAAAGAAAACCAAGGTTTATTGGACCGTGAAAAAGCACAGGCTTTAGCCATCGAGAATATCCGACATCTGCGATACGGTCCGGAACTGAAAGACTACTTCTGGATCAACGACATGCACCCGCACATTGTGATGCACCCCTATCGGCCAGACTTGGAAGGCCAGGATATCTCTGATTATGCCGATCCAAACGGCAAGCGCCTGTTCGTGGAATTTGTCAAGGTTGTCCGTGCCCATGGAGCCGGCTACGTGGATTATGAATGGCAGTGGAAGGACAATCCCGAACGCATTGTCCCCAAGATCTCTTTTGTAAAAGGATTCCAATCCTGGGGCTGGATTGTGGGAACCGGGATTTATGTGGAAGATGTCCGGGCCGAGATCGCTGCCATCATCCACAAACTGACCCTGATATGCCTGGGAATCCTTTTATTAATCATCATTCTTTCTGCTTATGTGGTCCGGAGCAGTGTGAAGGTCGAACAAGAAAAGAAGCAGGCTGAAGAAAAAGCCCGCCTGCGACAGGAACAGCTGTTTCGAGCATCCAAAATGGTTTCCCTGGGCACCCTGGTGTCCGGTGTGGCTCATGAGATCAACAATCCGGTTACCTCGGCACTGCTGAACACCCAAACCCTGCGTAAAACCTGGGAAAACGTATTGCCTATCCTGGATGAACATGCCCGCGACCGGGGAGACTTTCCCGTCGGCGGCATGACCTATCAGGACATCCGCAAAAGAATGCCCATGCTGTTGACCCACATAGAAGACGGCACTCGCCGGGTGCGTGATATCGTGACGGATTTGAAGGATTTTGCCAGAGAAACACCTACAGAGAGAAGCGACGATGTCGATCTGAATAAAGTTGTTGAGAAGGCCGTTGGTCTGGTTTCCAATCTGATCAAAAAGTCCACGGATAATTTTTATATTGATTATGCAACCGATCCGCCAGTCTTCAAAGGAAACGCTCAACGGATCGAACAGGTCGTCATCAATCTGGTGATGAATGCCTGTCAAGCCCTTCCGGACAACGGTCGGGCTGTTCGGATCAGCACAGGCAATACTTCGGAAGAAGCCGGCGTTTTTGTTGAAATCCAAGACGAAGGCATCGGGATGCCAACCGAGGTACTTGAGCAGATCAAAGATCCTTTCTTTACCACCAAACTCGATGGAAGCGGCACGGGTCTGGGTCTGGCCATCTCGGAACGAATCGTACTCGACCACGACGGCAAAATGATCTTTACCTCTGAACCGGGCAAGGGTACGCACGTGCGGGTTACTTTTCCGGTGCCTGGCGATTCTGGATAACGGCGGTTGGGCGATGCCCAGCTGCTAAGCAATAAGCTCCGCTTATTGCGCTAACCATTCCCCAGAGATGCGCACACTCTGCAAAGTGTTAATCAATTTGGAGGAACCCATGACGGACAAACAAAAATCCCCGCCTCCCCTGCAACCACGTCGACCGATTATGGTCGTGGACGATGAGGAGTCGATTCTGCTGGCCATCGACACCACCTTGCGAATGGCCGGCATGAACAACGTTATCACCTGCAGCGACAGCCGAACTGTGGCGGGCATCCTTTCCAAGCAAGAAGTCGAAGTGATGCTGTTGGATCTCAACATGCCCCACCTGCACGGCGAACGGCTCCTTGATGATATCACCCGGGATTATCCCGAAATTCCGGTAATCATCGTTACCGGCGCGGTGGATGTGGAAACGGCCGTGCGCTGCGTCAAGGCCGGTGCCTTTGATTATGTGGTCAAGCCGGTTGAAGAAGAGCGTCTCCTGGCCTCCGTAAATCGGGCCATTTCCTTCCAGGAGCTGAAACGCGAAAACCTGGCCCTGAAACAGCATATCCTGGCAGACAGTCTTGAAAGGCCGGAAGCCTTTAGAGATATCGTTACCAACAATAAAAAAATGCTTTTGATCTTTCAATATATCGAGTCGGTTTCACGAACATCCCAGCCCGTACTCATCCGCGGCGAAACCGGCGTGGGCAAAGAGCTCATTGCCAGAACCATCCATGACTTAAGCGGTCTTAGGGGGAATTTCGTGGCAGTCAATGCGGCCGGTTTGGATGACAATATGTTTTCGGACACGCTTTTCGGGCATGTTAAAGGCGCCTACACCGGAGCAGAAGGCGCCCGGAATGGTTTGATCGAGCAAGCCGCCGGCGGAACATTATTTCTGGATGAAATTGGAGACCTAAACCAAGCCTCCCAAGTGAAGATTCTGCGCCTTCTTCAGGAAGCCGAATACTTTCCGTTGGGGCGCGACAAGCCGCGCAAATCGGATGCCCGCATTGTGGCCGCCACCAACCGGAATCTAACCCGGCTACTGGAAACCGGCGAATTTCGAAAAGACCTTAACTACCGCTTGCGTACCCACCGCATTTATATCCCACCCCTGCGTGAGCGCTTGGACGACGTCCCCCTATTGGTGGCGCATTTTCTGGGTGAGGCCGCCCAAAACCTTGAAAAGAAAACACCAACGACACCCCCCGAACTCGAGACCTTACTCAAAACCTATGATTTTCCGGGTAACATTCGCGAACTGCAATCCATGATCATCGATGCGGTCAGCCGACACGATTCCGGCGTTCTTTCGATGCAAACGTTTCGTGCGCATATGAAACAAAACCAGTCAAACAAATCAAATCAGGCCAAGCAACTGCACCAGGCTGCTAAGCAAACGTCTTTGATCGCCTTTCCCGACCAGACGCTCCCGACCATCAAGCAAGCCGCGGATATTCTGGTCCAAGAAGCCATGCAGCGGGCCAATGGTAACCAATCCATCGCCGCGGGCATGCTCGGCATTACCCAACAGGCGCTCAGTAAACGCTTGAAAAAGATGCCGGAATAAAATCGTGTACCACGATTTTATGATATTGAATACCCTTGGCGGCGACGGATCTTACGAAGCCTTAAACACGAGTTTTGGCCGCGTCCTAAGCAACATGCACTGGTCTACGCGGAAACAAACGTGAGCTTCATGGATAACTGCGTTTATATTAATAACCCATCAACCGACACAAAAATCATCCACGAACCGGCAAAGCATAACCCTACAACCAAAGTTGTGCCCACAACTTTGGTTGTACCCACCGACAAGCCCATTATCTCTCAATTTGATCGATTCTTCCACAATCAAGCTACAACTATAGTTGTAGGGTTCCGATCAATCCTTCCGCATCTTCAATTTTGAATATACCACATAATTACAGTACATTAAGATCATTTTTCCAGATGGCACACTCCTTGCGATGGTTTCAATTCAATTATGTTTTGCATCACATTAAATGAATCGGATTCAGCGCAGGAGGCTAACAGAATGACGGACAAGGTGCTTTCAGGAATTATTCATGATCTGCGATCATCACTCGCTTCTGTGCGGTCGCTTTCAGAGATCCTACACGACCATCCCAACATCAACGGTAGCAAACGCAAGGAATTCCTCAACATTATCCTCCAGGAAGCTGAAAGGATGGCGCTTATCATTACCCAAGCAGATGCATCTTTTCAAACCTTACCAAATTCCGTTAGCCAAATTCCGAAAATGAACATCACTATGTGACAAGGAGGATCCAAATGAGTCAGATCAAGAATAAAGGCTGGAGCGTAACCATGGCAGGATTAGGGATTAATCTCGCACTGGGTATTTTATATACCTGGAGCATCTTTAAGCAGTCGATCCAGGAATCGATTTTGGCGGGAGACGGGCGGTTTAATTGGGATATCGCCTCACTGAATGATCCCTTTGCCATGTGCTGCCTTATGTTTACCATCGCTATGATTTTTGCCGGCAGAATTCAAGACAAACTCAGCCCCCGGGTCACAGCCGTAATCGGTGGTCTTCTCACCGGAGCCGGACTTATTGTCATTTCCCAATCCAATTCCCTCCTAAGCTGGATATTGGGATTCGGCGTATTAACCGGACTGGGCCTTGGTTTTGGTTATGCATCCGCCACACCACCGGCAATAAAATGGTTTCCGGCATCTAAAACCGGTGTCATCGCCGGTATCGTTGTGGCCGGCTTTGGATTGGCTTCGGTTTACATCGCCCCGCTCTCCAACTTTTTGATCGCCAAGTTTGGTTTGAGTCAGGCCATGCTCATTTTCGGATTGGCCTTTCTAGGTGTGGTCTGTTTTTTGGCCAGGTTTTTTGGTGAATCCACCGGCGGGCTACACGCCTGAGGGAGCCCAGCCGAAGCCCGGCAAGTCCCTAAATTCCCAGGCTTTAGATTTTTCACCCGGACAAATGTTGCAGACCGGATCTTTTTATAAATTGTGGTTTATGTATTTCGTCGGGGCGGGGGCTGCCTTGATTATCATCGGCGGTGTCGCCGGCATGGCCAAGAAAAGCATGGGCGATCTAGCCTGGGTCGTGGTGGCACTGATGGCGGTGGGCAATGCCGGTGGCCGCATCTTCGCCGGTGCAGTTTCCGACAAAATCGGCCGAACTTTGACACTGTTAATCATGATGAGCCTTCAAGCCATGGTAATCTTTTCCCTGCTTTTTATAGGAGAATCCCAGGCTTTGCTGCTGGTGGCGGCGGCCACGCTGATTGGATTTAATTATGGTACCAATTTATCGCTTTTTCCTTCGGCCACCAAGGATTATTTCGGGCTAAAAAATTTCGGTATCAACTATGGATTGGTATTCTCAGCCTGGGGTGTCGGCGGTTTTGTTTTCCCCAGAATTGCTCAGATGATTGTGGCTCAAACCGGCACTTCCGCGGCGGCCTATATTCTATGCGCTATTCTGCTGGTGGCAAGTTCCCTGATGGCCCTGATGACCAGAGCGCCCCAAAATCTCCCGGTTAGAGTTTCCTTTGTGGGACGCTTCAGGGCCAAATTCGCCTTTGCTAAAAAACAATCCCTGGATACTTATTCCAGAGCGTCTTACAAATAAACCGCAATCCCTGCCAACCTTTTCTATTTTATACGGCTTCCGGGATCAGATCCGATTCCGGAAGCCCGTCTGAAGCTATCCCGCACCAATTAATCAAGCCATGAATTTACAAAATTTCCTGTGTTGGTTCTGAATAAATTTCAGTTCTCGACGTCCGGCTATCAAACAACCTCATCCAATACATCTCGAACAGCCTTGGCAATATTCTGCACCACAAATGGTTTCTTAATAACTTTTCTGATACCGATTTCGGCTGCTTTGTTGGGCGGAATTTTGGTACCCTGACCGGTGCACACTACAATCGGCAGGTCCGGTCTGATCTGCAGCATTTTAGCAGCCAGTTTATCCCCAGCCAATTTGGGCATGGTCAAATCACTGAGAACCAGGTCCACGTCGTCGGGTGCTTGCTGAAAAATCGCAAGGGCATCTATACCATTGGTGCAAGTGGTGACCTTGTATCCGAGCCGTTCCAGCATTTGCCGACTCAATTCCACCAGGATCGGTTCATCATCGACAAACAATATGTGCTCGCGGCCGGTGGGCAGATCTACAACATCTGTCTTTTCCTTCAAGGCGGCCAGTTTAATGGTAGGGAGATAAACATTAAATGTGGTTCCCTGCCCGGGTTCACTATATACGGCAATGGCGCCGTTGTAGCTCTGTACAATACCTTGAACCACCGACAATCCCAGTCCGGTTCCTTCGCCTTTGTCCTTGGTGGTGAAATAGGGATTGAAAATTTTATCGATAATTTCTTTGGAGATCCCGCTTCCGGTATCTTGAACACTCAGCTTAATGTAATTTCCCGGCTTCAGGTCCGGATTAAGTTGCAAATCCTCTTGGGTAAGATTGGTTTTAGACAAACCAACAGTCAAGCGTCCGCCGTTTTCATCCATGGCATGTGAGGCATTGGTACACAAATTCATCATGATTTGATGCAGCTGGACCGGATCGGCCATGACGTTATCCAAATCCGGCTCAATGTTTTGAATAATTTCAATTGTCGACGGCAGCGAAGAGCGTAGCAGCTTCAGGGCCTCTTTGACCAAGGGTTTGACCTGGATCGGTTTGAGCTGGAGTTCGCTTTCGTCCCGGCGGCTGAATGTCAGTATTTGGGAAACCAGGTCCTTCGCACGCATACCCGCAATCAATACCTGCTCCAGATTCTGATGCGAGTGGGTTTCCTTGGCTATGTCCGCCAGCGTCAGTTCGGTATAGCCGATAACGGCGGAAAGGATATTGTTAAAGTCATGGGCAATACCGCCGGCCAGGGTGCCAATGGCCTCCATTTTTTGGGATTGTGCCAGGGCTGTCTCCAATCTCAGGGCTTCATTTTCAGCATGCTTGCGTGCGGTGATATCCAGGAACATAGCTCGGGTTCCCTTCACGCGCCCGCTTTCATCCATTTGCGGCAGGGCATGCAGCAGGGTGTTAACCGGTTCACCCGAATTCGTGATAAAGGTGCGCTCCTCGGCTATGAATTCGCCCTTGAGTGCCCGTTGATACCCACCCCCATCGGTCAGTTCAATGACCGATTCCGCTGAATAATATTTTTTTAAGGGCATATCTACAACTTGCTGCCGGCTATATCCCAACAGATCCGTAAACATGTGGTTTACGTCCTGAATATAAGGTTCGTTCTCCCGGTTTTCGGTAATCACGTACATAACAGGGGCTTCATTAAAAAGATCCCGATACCGCCGCTCGCTGGCGGCCAATACCTGCTGCCAGTCTTTCTGTTCGGTGATATCCATAAGCACACCATAAAAAATGATGGTATCGCCCTCTTGTACCGGACTGGAACTGCCCGAAAACCAGATGGTATTCCCATTTGGTTTATTGAATCTGCCTTCATATTCCCAAGGCGTCATATTGTCGACGGCTTCCCTAATTGATTGCACAAAGCCGGCCTTTTCCTCATCGGGGATACAGGCGTAAAATTGATTAAAAAAGTGCTCGGGCGATGCGTCCAGACCGAAGTACTCTACAATTTTTTCACTGACGTAAGACGCCGTGTACTGATGATCCGGTTTTGCTTGAAATTCATATACGACGCCGGGAAGATTGGAGCTGATGTTATTTAGTTGACGCTGACTGTCCTGAATTTTTTTGGACTGGGCATAGGTTTCGGAAATATCGCGAAATACCAGGACCACACCCTCGATCCGGCCGTCAACGCCACGAATGGGTGCACCACTATCGGCAACCTGGTACTCTCGTCCATCACGATGGATGAGCACGGTATCGTTGGCCAGTCCCACGGCTTCGCCATTTTCCAGAACTTTTTTGGCGGGATTTATTTCCGGGGCCCGGGTGTGAGCATTGATGATATGAAAAACTTCCGGCAATGGTATCCCAACGGCCTCATCAGCGCTCCAGCCGGTTAATTGCTCTGCCATGGGATTCATGCGGGTGATGCGGCCATCCGTATCGGTGGTGATAACTGCATCGCCGATTGAGTTCAGGGTTATCCGCAGGTTGTTTTCACTCAAGCGCAGATCTTCTTCAACTTGCTTGCGAACGGTAATATTCTGCGATACGGATAGCAAACAGGTTTCGCCCGACACCTCGATAATCTCTGCCGAAAAAAGCATGGTCAGCACATCACCGCTTTTGGTTCGTCGGTTGACTTCGTAGTCTCGAACACGCCCCTTGGCTGCGATTATCTTTAAAATGGCCTTGCGGTCGTCCGGGTTCACCCAGGAATTAATGTCCAGGGATGTCCGGCCAATTACTTCTTCCCGCGTATATCCCATGGTATTTAAAAAATTCTCATTAACTTCGATGTAGCGGCCGGTTCGGCGGGAGCTTAAAACAACCCAGATAGGGCTATTGCTGAAAGCCTTGCAATATTTTTCCTCAGACAGCTTGATGGCCTGCTTGTGCTCAAATTCTTGAAGCATCGAATTCAGCAACCGGCTCGCAACCTTTGCGAGCGGTTCTACCAATTCCAGTTTCCCGGTTATGCCGAATCCGGCCACACGTTCGTTCTGGTAAGTAATCGGGCAACTGTAACCCTCTTTTATTAACGGGTTATTGACGGCCTCTTCTTTTGTTACGGCATAGTCATCAGCCTGGTATTGCATTATTTGCTGGCCACCGGCATGGAGATCTCCTACCCGATCACGCTCCGTGGCTTTCATTATTCTACCCTTTTGATCATATATCAGTACGGGGAATCCGGTTTCCTCGTGGATAACCTCCAAAAAATGCTCTAAAATATTTAACAATTCGGCTGAAAGCGCCATCATCTATCTCCCATGGGTACGTTTAATGCCACTTAAAGATTTGCGGTAATCGCCGGGTGTAAGCCCGGTCCAGCGTTTAAAAGCATGCTGGAATGCACTTTGTTCCGCAAAGCCCAGCAGCAGCGCAATCTCACACAATGAGTTATCGCCATCCTTGAGAAAACCTTTAGCCAATTCCCTTCTGACCTCATCCAGCAATTCACGAAAAGACGTATTTTCCTGCTTTAATTTCAATTGAAGCGTGCGTTTGGTCAGGGCCAATTGTCCGGCAATTGTTTCGATATCGAAAGGATTCTGCTTTAAGAATGACTCGAATAATAAATGGGAAACCTTTTGTTTCCATGGATACAGACCATAAGATTGATGCAATATCTTTTGGACCAGATTTTCCAGTTCCTGCATTATTGCCGGATTCGAAAAAAGAATCGGTGCCGATAGGTAGTTTTTGGGTAACACCATGGCATTCTCGAATCCGGCAAAAGATAGGGGCGCCTGAAATATGCGTTCGTGCTCGACTAGACTGGCTGGCGCGGAATGGCAAAAGTGCACCTCAGTGAGCGTGATTTCATTATTGCTTAGATAACGCAGCATACAAACGAACAAGGCCATCACCGATTCGGTTAAATGACGCTCGACCTTCAGTGCAGGATGACCTACTTGCCAAATCAATTTGGCCTGGTGCTCGGTCACGATCATCGCGGGCTGGATCAGATCCATAATCAGATTGTGATACTGAAATTTCTTCTGGATGGCCTGCTGCACCGTATCACAATTTGCCATCATGGCATAAAGCAGATGCTGACGCAGCATGTGGTGCGAGGCCTCACCAAAATTAAGCCCGAAGTTCGGATCTTCTGCACAATTAATAACCGCCAACCAGATTTTGTTAAAGACCTGCATGGGCAGCCGCGCCTTCGTGAATCGGTAGGTACTCAAATCCGTTCCGCAAGCAGAGCTGACAGTTTGCTCCGAAATGCCAATATCAGAGGCATACTTCAGGAGCATGTTGAGTAGATCGACGGATGCCGTAAACGATTTAGCTGCCATTTTTTCGTCTTGGATCAATCTTTTTTCGCTTACCATCAATACAGCGAATGCCTGCTTCAACTAAGATAGCATCACTGTTTGGCTATTTTGTTGGTTTAATCACAAATGCATCACCTATTCAAGCATCACTAAAGATCAAGAGGAGGGCTTATGTCCAAGCAAAAAAGCATACATTACAAACCGGCTATTGACCGACTTCGAGTAGAAGCGGTGATCACCCGTGAAATAGGGGCACCCCCTGAGCGAATTTTTCCGCTGGCCTGCCCGGTGGAGGAACTGCGCTGGATTCCGGATTGGGAATATGAGCTGGTTTATTCCCAAAGCGGGGTCAATGAAATGGGTTGCATATTTATTGAAAATAAATCCGGTCCGCATTTATTTGAAAAACCTGGTCCCACCACCTGGACCACACTGGTGCATGATCCGGACAAAAACCACATTCTTTTTCACTTAAACCTTGATGGCAAGGCCATTATCAGATTTGATATCCTGATTCATGTTGTCGGCCAAGACATATCGCGGGTCGATCTCAAAATGGTTTTTACAGCCCTGGATCAAGAGACACAGGTCATGTCGAAAGAATCCATCCGCGAAAAACTGGGGCTCATTTTAACCATGTTGGCTGAGGCCTTGAAGCATTACTGTGAAACAAACAGCATAATGTCATGAGCATGGACATATAGAGGAGAACCACATGCAGACAATTTTGGAAAAACGTGTCATGAACTACCAGTGCGATTCGTTTGGTATCTTACATCATGCCCGCTATTTGGAATTGATGGAGGAAGCCCGTTGGCTCTATTTCCATGAAAACAAATTGATGGACGCTTTCCACGAACGCGGTATCTACCACGTGATTGTCAACATCAACATCGACTATAAGGGCAGTGCCCGATTTGGCGACGCCGTTACCCTTGAAACCGAAGTTAGCAGGACATCTGAAAAAAGCGTTGTTTTCTCGCACAATATATTGTGCCGGGGGCATTTCCTCGCTCAGGCCCAAATCACCGATGTGTTCATGGAGACAAAAAATCACAACGTTGTCCCGGTAGCAGCAATGACAGATTTTTGGGAGGATATTCAAAAGTTCTAATCCAAGGGAACTTTCTCTCCCGTGAAACTCCCTTGGTATAATGCAAATTGATTTTAGCAATTTTTTGCACTAAGGTAGCATCCAATTCGATAATTTTAATGTTCAACTGATGATCAACTGGGTTATTGAAAATCATGCATATGGCCTTCCTAGTCCCGGTCCTGCTGTATTTTGTTTCCGGCTTTTGCGGACTGGTGTATGAAATTGTTTGGAGTCGCATGCTGGTGCTGGTCATGGGAAATACCACCTATGCCACCAGTACCATACTGGCCGCATTTATGGCCGGCCTATCCCTGGGAAGTTTTTACTGGGGTCGAAAGATCGATTCTTTAAAATCTCAGCCCCTATTCATCTTCGGCATTCTGGAAATCATGGTAGGGGTGTCGGCGCTGCTGCTCTATTTTGCCATCCAGTCGGTGGTTCCTTTGGAGGTCATTGTCGTCAAATGGGCCTCCGAATCCCACACCGGCGGCGTGCTGGTGCGATTCGTGTTCAGTTTTATACTGCTGTGCATGCCCACGTTCTTTATGGGGGGCACTTTCGCCGTAATCGGCAAGCACCTTGTCGGGGATCGCCCGTCAGCCGGCCCACCATCGGCCCTGCTGTATGGCGTCAATACGCTGGGGGCTCTTTTGGGTGCCTTTTTGACCGGATTTTTCCTGATTGCCTATTGGGGCCATTTCCATGTGTTGCTGTTTGCCTGCGTGTTAAATCTTTTCATCGGCGGCTGCGCCATTGTCATCACCCGTATTGCCCCGAAATCAGACCAGGTCCCCGCCGCCAAACGAGAAAAAGCAAAGGCCCCCAAAAGAAAAGCATTGACCTTACCCAAAACAACCCTGCGGCTGATCCTCCTGGCTATTTTTATCGCCGGTTTCGCCACCATGGCCTACCAGGTGCTGTGGACCCGTTTGCTGATACTGGTGATCGACAATTCTGTTTATTCGTTCACCAGCATCGTCATGCTGTTTCTTGGCGGCATCGCCCTGGGTAGTCTGCTGGCAATTCCCTTGTTCCGGAAGGAGAAGCACCTCATCCCCACTTTCGCATTGCTTCAGATGGCCTTTGCCGTCAGCGCTTACCTGGTCCCGTTTTTTGTGCATCCCGGGCAGGTGCCCGGGGAGACCCGCTACGATGCGTTTTTGTTGGATCGATTACCGATGTTTGCGCTGGTACCGGCACTTTTGTCGGGAGCGCTTTTGCCATTGGCCATTCAAATATATCAGAAGAAGGCTACCGGCACGGGTGTGCGCTTAGGTGGCATTTACGGACTCAATACATTGGGATGTGTTTTAGGTGCCATCGCCGTAAGTTTCTGGCTAATCCCCAAACTGGGCTTTCGGAATACGATGCTGTTTCTGCCTGGAATCTGTTTGCTGGTGGGCAGTCTGGTGGCTGTCGGCAGTATGAAGCGACACTTCAGCATTCCGGTTGTGGCCGCTGCAATTGTTTTAGCTGTTTTGGGCACAATATGGATGCCGGCTGATTATTTTAAAAATAAGTACGCCCAAATCGAACCCGGCAGCCGACTTATTTATTACAAGGAATCCACATCAGTTACGGCTACTATATTCGATCGTCCGGATGGCAACCGTGTGTTGTATCTGAATGGCATACCAGAGGTGGACACATCACAACTCTCTATTATGACCTTCCGGCTCATGGGTGCCTTGCCGAATCTGCTTCATCCGGATCCCCGCAGCGCGCTCATGATCACCTTCGGCGCCGGGGTGACCTCCGGCACCACGGCCCAATTCGTCGATACCGTGGACAGCGTTGATCTGGCTGCCCAGGCTCCCCGGATCAGTACCTATTTCAAACCCGTTAATCAGAGTATCCACACCAATCCCAAACTGTCCCTGGTTGCCGATGATGCCCGCCACTTTCTGTTACATACCGACAAGGCCTACGACATCATCGTATCAGACGCCACGCATCCACGGGTATACGACTCCTGGGTGCTGTTTACCCAAGAGTTTTACCATCTTGTTAAAAGTATACTGGCCCGGGACGGTATTTTTTGCCAGTGGGTGCCTTTCCATGGTCTTCATCCGGATCGCTATATGGCCATTATCCAGACGTTTTCGAAGGTTTTCCCACACGTAAGCATCTGGCGCGTCGACAGCGCTTATTCTCTGATGGTCGCAACACCGTCGGATTTGAGAATCGATTTCAACACCATGGTCGCCAGACTAGTGGACAAACCGATCCGCAAGCTGTTGCGCCCGGTGGATCTGGATTCACCTTTTGAAATCTTAAAATATTTTTCCTTTAGTGGTCAGAAGGCGACCCAATTGAAACTCGAAAGCACCGAGATTCTGAGCGACAACAGTCCTCATCATCTCTTTTTTCCCAGTGGCTCCACCTTTGAAGAACAGTATAGCCGCTGGCCGCAGCTCAATGCCGAGAACATTCAAAAGCTTGAGGAATCGGTGATCCCTTATCTTTACAATGTGGGCAAAAATGACAAGATGAAAGCAAAAATTCTCAATACCATGAAGTATTTTGAAACTGCGAATAAGTAGATCCCCGTTACATGATGGCTTTGCGCTTACTTCATATCGACAAGATACTTTTGTACCCTCACAGGATGAAAATCCGAAATTCGGATATCGGAAACCGAAACGGTTCGGCATTGCTTAATATCCATAAGCTGGCCAACTGGACCAAGTTTTAGATTACAAAACAAAGCGTTACACGGAGAGTCCATGTCAGAATCAAAAAATGAACAGTTTGCCCGTCTGATCCATATGCCGCCGGCCATGGTTCCCTACGTCAATCTATTTGTCAACGAACAGGAACTTGACCTGGTGCTGGGCATGGCGGACCAATCCCTGACCCTGAATCAACTTTCCGAGATGATGAAAATCGATCTAGATGAAACTCGACAGCTACTCAAGAGGCTGATTCAATGGGAAATCATTACTGCTTTCATTACAGAAGCCAGGACCACCTATGCGGTGGGCCGCTTTTACTTCACATTTGATTACTGGACTGCGTTTGAAACCGGCAGCTGGGGACGTGTTTCCCCATGGCGCCGCAATGCCGCCACCGAATGGGTAATGCAGGAATTTATCAAACTGCACACACCCTCGTTTGAAAAAATTGAAAAAGACCCGGACACCTGGGTGCGCATGAAAAATAGGGATGTGCTCTTGCTGGAGGAGGCCCTGCAATTAATGGATGCATCCGAGGTGATCTGTCTGTTGCCTTGCGCCTGCAAGACCCTTTTAAAACCCGGCAGCCCTATCATCGAGGGTAGCATGCGTGTGGGAGCCCGGGCCATGGAAACTCTGGAGATCGGTCAGGGACGCAGCCTGACACCCGAGGAAGCCAAGCAGCATCTACTAATAATGGACCGCATGGGGCTTGTTCATACCGGTCCGAAATTTTGGCGCGAACATGATCCCAGCCTGGAATGGGTCAGTCACGGCAACTGCAATATCGCTTATTCTTTTCCCTTCCGGGCCGGCTTCCGGCTGGGTTTGCATAAAAAATACCCGCGGGTTCATTACCTAGCCGAATTCGATCGCGAGCGCTGCATCGCCTGCGGCACCTGTATCGGCCGCTGCCCCTTCGGTGCCCTCTACCATGACGGAGCGACCAATGTCATCAAAGGGGAAACCCGACGCCTGATCAGATTTGACAAGGAGCAATGCTACGGTTGCGGCCTATGCGCCACCAGCTGTCCGGAATCGGCCGTGACCATGCGGCTACTCTAAAACCACTCCTGGTAAGAAGTAAAGCGGGCCACTCATTACGTCACTTGAGTGGCCCGCTTTACTTAAATTTAAACTTTGATACGCTCTATAGCCCAGTGTCAACCTACATTCTTACCCGCTCGCTCTTGGGATCGTAAACGGACGCCAGATGAATCTTGATCGGATACATCTTGCCGGCCACGTTGATTTCGTAGGCGCCGGCCATAATCCACTCATCACTGATACCGTCGGGATTTTTCAGATAGCACATGCCGATACTGCATTTGTTCACATGTGAATAGGCGCCGTGAGTATTTTCACTGATGAGCTCGCCGTTTCGATAAATGGGCTCGTCGTGATACACCAGCGGTTCGGGATCTTCCAGCGAAAACATGACCAGTTTGCGCTGTAGGCCTTGGGCTTGCTTCTGGGCCAATGCCTCCTTGCCTCTGAAATCCGGCTTGTCCATTCTGACACAAAAACCCAGACCGGATTCCCAGGGGGTGTCATTGGGCGTAATATCGGCGCCCCAATGCTTGTACCCCTTTTCCAGTCTTAGAGAGTCCAGCGCATGTAAGCCCACCAATTTCAGATCGTATTTGGCACCTTCTTGGATCAGGGCGTCAAAAACATTGTTTGAGAATTCTGTGGGAATATAGAGCTCCCATCCCAGTTCTCCCACAAAGGACATGCGAATGGCCAAGGGCCGGGCATAGGCGATGTCGATTTCTTGGGCCGTGGCAAAAGGAAAGGCCTCGTTGGACAGGTCGGCATCAGTCAGATTCTGCAACAGGTCGCGCGATTTGGGTCCCATGACTGCCAGCATGGTATAAGCCGACGTCAGCTCTGTCAGGGTCACAAAATCATCGGGTCCGATGTGGCGATTGAGGGTATCATAGTCGCGCACACCACAGGCGCCCGGGCTGACAACGAAAAATTTATCCAGGGCCAGTCTGGTAACGGTGATATCCGCTTCGATGCCCCCGCGGTCGTTCAGCATCTGGGTGTAGACAACCTTGCCGATGGGAACATCCACATCATTACAGCAGGCGTACTGCAGCATCTTAAGTGCATCCCTTCCCATGACCATGAAATTGGCCATGGAGGAAAGATCGTAAACGCCCACATTCTCACGTATGGCCATATGCTCCCGGGCTGAGTATTCAAACCAGTTCTGGCGGCCCCAATCATATTCATACACCGGCGAAACGTCCTCGGGTGCAAACCAATTGGCCCGTTCCCACCCGGCCACTACGCCAAAACAGGCTCCTTTGGCAGCCAGTCGGTCGTGAAAGGGTGTCTGGCGTACATTGCGGGCGGTCTCCGGCTGTTTGAACGGCCAGTGATCTGCATACAGATTGCCCACAGCTTCAATAACCCGGTCATGCAGATATTTACTGTTGTGCTGCCAGCCATAAAAGCGGCGCACATCCACAGCCCACAGGTCATCATCCGGATAACCCTGATCCATCCACTGGGCCAGCGCCCGGCCGGCGCCGCCGGCACTGGTGATTCCCACTGAATTCATGCCGGTAGCCACAAAGAAATTTTTCACTCCCGGAACTTCTCCCAGCATATAAGCTGTATCGGGTGTAAAACTCTCCGGTACGGTGGTGAGACTGTTGATCTCGGCATCTTCAAAAGCCGGGACCCGTTTGACAGCACTTTTCATGAAAATCTCGAACTGGTCCCAGTCTTCCTGGAGCTGGGTGTATTGAAACTCTTCGGGAATACCCTCCATGCCCCAGGGCTTGGCGATGGGCTCGAAACCACCCATGAGCAAGCCGCCCATTTCTTCCTTGATATAAATGTAGCCGTCCATATCCCGAATGTAGGGCATGCCCTTATAGGTGCCCTCGATGGGATTGGTGGTCATGTGCATGTGCTCGGCGGCATATAACGGAAAACTGATGCCCAATTTTCGACCCAGGTCGTGCGACCACATACCGGCAGTGTTCACCAGGTATTCACAAGTAATATCACCTTTATCCGTGCTGACACTTTGAACCGCATTGACGCCGCTGATGGTGGCCTGCTCGAAGCTGACATCGGTTATCAGCGTGTTTTCAAAAAATCGGACGCCGCCGGCACGTGCCCCTTTGGCCAGTGCCTGGGTAGTATCCTCCGGATTGGTATGGCCGTCATTGGGCTGAAACCAGGCCGCTTCCAGGTCATCCACATACAGCAGTGGAAACATTTTTTGGGCCTCTTTCAGGCTGATCTCCTCCATTTCGATGCCGAAAGCACGTGCCATCTGCATGGATCGATCATACTCTTCTTTACGTGCCTTGGTCTGGGCAACGCGAATGGAACCTGGGCGTTGATAGCCGGTGGGTTGACCGGTTTCCGATTCTAACCGGGAATACAGATCGGCTCCATATACGGCCAGTTTGGTCAGTGCGGCGTTCGACCAAAGTTGGCCCAGCAGACCGGCGGCCGCCCATGTGGTTCCGGATGCGATTGTTTTACGCTCCAAAACCACAACGTCCTGCCAGCCCATTTTGCTTAGATGATAGGCAACACTGCAACCAACAATGCCGCCGCCAATAATGACGACTTGCGCCTGTGTAGGGATATTATCCGCCATGTGACCTCCTCTGTGAATGCTAGTTCAAATAGTTTATTACTTAGGAATCGACCCCCTAGCCTTTAGCAAACAACATGCCACGTACGGGGAATACTTTTTTTTGTTATTAATTCAGACAGATAGCTTTACAAGCTCACCAATCCGTCGCCATTTGAGTCAAATTCGACTCTAAAGCATATTCTTGCTCCGGCCCGGATCCTTATTATAAGGAAATAAAATCCTCATGTCATTTTTATATATAAGCCCGGTTAATAGTTTAAATGCCTAACGCGGACAAGCCACAACAATCGGGATCGAAATCGCTATCGGGATCGGGATCGAATTGTAAGTCTGAAAACATCGGTTCAGATTTCGATACCGATCCCGATAGCGATATGGATGATCTGATCCGTTACCAAAATGTATGCGTTTTGCTGTCATTTAAATCCTAAGGGGCTAATCTAGTTGGTGGACATGTGGTATTTTTTCAACATTCGGGCGACTTTTGATTGGCTGGTGCCAAGATAGGCGGCAATTTTCCGGGTGGTTTTATGCTGCCGGATTGCATGGAACAGAATGTTTTTTTCAAAACTACCGACCATTTCAGACAAATTGACTTTTTCCCCTGTTTCAAGAGGCGGATGCCAGACGGCCTTTTCAGGCAAATCGCCGGTATCCCCTGGCAGAATTTCATCGAGCATCCGGCCTTCATGAATAACCACGCTCTGATTGAGAATGTTTTTTAATTCCCTGACATTGCCCGGAAAATCATACATTTGCAGGCTGTGGATCGCTTTCAGAGTCAGCCGTTTGCGTAAACCGTATCTGCGGTTGTATTTGTCCAAGAAAAAGTTTGACAGGGCGACAATGTCTTCGGGTCGTTCGCGCAGCGGCGGCAATTCGATACAGAAAGCATTCAAGCGGTGAAAAAGATCTTTTCGGAACTTTTTCTTTTCCACCCGGTCTTTCAAGTCCCTATTGGTTGCGGCAACGATGGTGCAGTTTATTTTTATGGGCTTTAATCCGCCGATATGCATGATCTCGTGATCATCCAGGCATTTTAGCAATTTGGATTGCAGGCTAAGGGGCATATCTCCGATCTCGTCCAATAGAATGGTTCCATTTTGAGCCATTTCAAAAAGACCGATTTTACCTTTAGAATTAGCCCCGGTAAAAGAACCCTTTTCAAATCCAAACAACTCGGCCTCCAAAAGCGACTCTGGTAAAGCAGCGCAATTAACCTGTATAAACGGTTTGTCCTTTCGTTTGCCGTTTTTATGAATGAATTGCGCAATCAGGCCCTTGCCAGTGCCTGATTCCCCCAGTATCAGGATATTGGACACGTCGAAACGTGCCAATTTCAATGCCACGTTCAATACTTGCTTCATTTCCTTGCTTTCGGAAATGATGCCATGGGCTTCAAAATCCACCAGGTGCAAATCGGAAAGCTCATCTTTGTACTTATCGGCCACCACACGCAGCTCTTCCAGTTGTCCTTGCAGATGCTTTAGGGTCGTAATATCCAACTCATTGACAACCACCAAGACAATATTGCCGTCCTTGTCGAATACCGGCATGCCGGTTGACATGACGTACTTATCTGTTTTGACAACATGCAGCAGTTTGGTGATGGGACGTTTGGATTTGAGAATATGGAGGGTCAGCGATTGGTCCATTATACCTTTCTCGATCAGGGCCCCAATGTTTTTACCCACAAATTCTGAAGACTTGATACCGATCATTTTCTCAGCGGCCGGATTTACCTTAAGGACCACCCCCTCACCATCCATAATCCAGATTCCCAATTCAGTAAAATCGAAAGCGGTTTCAAACTGAAGCTCTAAAAACTGACTCTCCGTCATGTCCAACTGGCTGGTTTTGAGCACGAACTTTTCCTGGAAACTGAAAATCACACCAAGCGCCTGACCGTCCCCATTCATCGGAAAAACATCAATCTCAAATTGCTTATGATTTAAATCAAAACCACGATGACTAACGGTCTTGCCTGTTGCCAGGCAATCATTCAGTAACACACCAAATGTTTTTGAAATCTCGGTGATATGAAGACCCTTTAGATGCCGGGCCCTGAATTTCATATGTTGCCGGGCGGTATCATTGATGTAGGTGATATCGCCATGGACATCGGTCACAACGATGCCGTTCAATGCAGCCAGGATCTGTTGATGGCTCGTGATCATCTTCTTTATTGCTTCCTTTTAAAATTATTAATTATACCAGGTGTCAAAAATATTTTCCGATCAAAGACTACGATTTAGGGTACCCCTTCTCTGGGATTGGGAACATTACTATGACAGTAGATATAAACACCCTTTTAAAACCACAATCTTGAGTCGTTTTCAACTCAAAAAAGGCACCCCACATCAAACAGCCGGGGCGCCTGAATAAAAATTATAATTAATAAACTAAATTCCAGAACAAATATATTGCGACCCGAATGCGCTTATGTGCTCCTTTTTCACCGATCAGGAAACTGTTCCAAGTTTCATAAAACCCTTAATGGTATTGTTCCCGGATGTACGTTTAAATCAGGGGACAGCTAAAAGTTTGATAAAACCGAAAATGAAACTGATACAAAATCGGATCAAAAACTTTCAAGATCCTTTCCACAAGCTTAATAATGCTGCTGATATCCGCCCGAAACCAACGAATTTTTACCTTATCAAGCATCTACTTCCTGATATCAATCTACTTTCACCTCTTTGGCGCTGTTCTTGCTAAAGCAGAGCTGTACCTTCATGTTACGCGCAGGCCTCACGAATCCGAATTACACCAAAGGAAAATGTCATGTACCAGAGAATGCATATACTGACGGAGGCGGATAAATCCAAAATTCATGCCGCCTCCATGAATATTCTGGATGAAATCGGTATCAATTTTTATGAACCCGAAGCTCTCGATATTTTTAAACAACATGGATTTAAAGTTGATGGCCATACCGTGCACCTTGAAGAATTACAAATCCGACAGGCTTTAAAATCCGTTCCCACCGAATTTCGGGTCGAAGCACGCAATCCCCATCAGAGTGTGACCATCGGCGGCGACCATCTGGTCATCGTGCCCGGGTATGGCGCGTCAATCATGATAACGCAGGAGAGGAAACAGCGACCGGGTATCATGGCCGACTATGATAATTTCTGTAAGCTGGTTCAGACATCCCGGACCATCGACATGAACGGCTGCCTGATGATCGATCCCTCTGACCGGATCTCCAAGCAAGCCCATCTGGACATGCTTAGATCCAACATTGTCTTGTGCGACAAGCCTTTTATTGGGAGTTCGGTTTCACGGCAGGCCGCCCGGGACTCCATCGCCTTGGCAGGCCTGGCCTGGGGCGGCAAGGAACAAATCCTGAACAAACCCGTGATGATCGCCATCATCAGTTCCATTTCACCACTTCAATATTCGGCCGAAATGGCTGGTGCGCTGATTGAGTACGCCCGTCACGGCCAGGTCAATATGATCGGCTTGCTCATGATGGCCGGGGCAACCGGCCCTGTGACCCTGCCGGGACTGCTGGCACTGCAGAATGCCGAAATGCTGGCCGGCGTTACCTTGACCCAACTGATCAATCCCGGAGCCCCGGTCATCTACGGGGCCACCTCCACCGTCACCAATATGCGCACCGGCGGGCTCGCCATCGGCGCCCCGGAACTTTCCATGATTCAGAACGCCACCATACAGATGGGCAAATATTACGGGCTGCCCTGCAGGGGCAGCGGCGGATTGACCGATTCCCAATATCCGGACATGCAGGCCGGCATCGAATCGACCTTGGCGTTGACCACTACGGTGATGAGCGGCGCCAATTTTGTCTTGCATGCCTGTGGTATCCTGGGATCGTACCAATCCATGAGCTACCAGAAATTTCTGGCCGATGAGGAAATTTGCAGCATGTTGCGCCGAATGCTCAAGTCCATCGATGTGACCGACGATCGTCTCGACCTGGATTCCATCAAGTCCATCGGTATTGGTAACGAGTTTTTAACCCATCCCAAAACTCTGGCCCATTGTCGCACCGAATTCTATTTATCGGATCTGATGAGCCGGGATGATTTTACCACCTGGCATAGCAAGGGGGGCAAGATCCTTTCCGAACGATTGCTGGACATTTTTGAAAAACGTATGCAAGGCTATGTTCAACCGGACATCGCGCCCGAAATTGTCAAGGATTTGGACAAATACGTCCAATCTCAACAGGGATAGCGAAGAGAGAGGAGTCAGAATTCAGGAGCCAGAGGATTCAGCAATCAGAAGCAAGGTTTAAGCCTACAGCGGCTGTGGCAGATTACTTATTTCTGAAAACTGTCGTATGGCATCCTGGCATCCCGGCATTCCCCAGGTAAAATCCGCTGTCGCTATGCACGTGTTCAATTTCGACCAACTCCGCTGCGCCGACACCTTGCGCCAGATCGACCAATATGGCCATGGCCAGGCGCACAGCTTCGCGCATTGCCGTCCACCATCTGCTTTTCCTTATACATCCAGCGCATGAATTACGCCTTCCCTGCAGTCTGAACATTACGTTTCGGATCGTTTCGGCCCGCCCGCAGTTTTTTGCAGCGTAAGCATAGGTCCAGGGTTTCAAATTCGATCTCGTCCTGATGCAATTGGCGGTGCAATTTGTCATACTGGGGGATTGGTGCAAATCGGATCCCGCACTGGGCACAGGCCTTCAATTCAACCGTTCTGATTTCCGCCTTGGAAATGGTTTTTATCAGGTTTAGCGGATCCAGTTCATGGTGCAATTCCGCTGCCTGCTCCGGACAGACCTTGACACAATTTCCGCAACAGATGCACTGGAAATGGGCGTACCTAAAAAGCCGATCGCGTCCGCAGTCACTGAACTCAAGAGTTTCCGTTGGGCAGTTTTCCACGCAAGCCCCGCATCCCACGCATCTCTCCTTGTCCAACCGTGTCCGGCAAAACAACAGCACGATCATGAGTAACATGATCTCACCGCTGAATACATGCAGGTACCACAGGTAGTTGTCAAAAAAAGAGATGTGGCTCAACTTGCCATGGGTGAGTAGATAGCCGCTCAAAAAAGGCAGGGCCGTGATCACAATGAGAGCGATATCAGAAATACCGGTCTTCAAGCGTTTTGCACTAAGTATGCGTCTGACCAGGAAGTACGCGCAAGCGCCTAACACCGCCAGGGTCATCAAGTCGGCCCAGGCGTCCGGCAGCGGGGTCCAGTACCACTCAAAACGCGATTCCTCCCAGATATAAATATGCCCGGAAAACCAGATCGGCACAATGAACAGGGAGGAATGAAACAGATAGCGCAAGGAAGTATATACTGGTTTTTTTAGGATTGCGCGATGAAACGGCGCTATAATCCCAATCAGTGTAACCAAGCGGTGCCAATTGCCGTGTCGGGTAAATTTGCGTTTACGGAAAATGACCACAATGAACCAAAATATGCGCCAGGCCATTCCGACCATCAATACAAGGGCAACAACCCATAGCAGGGTCGTCTCTATAAAATATGGAATCGCCCCCATTCTTTTCTAGCAGTTGTCCCCGGATTCAACCGGGGGCAAGGGTGCCCGGGGCTCCTCGCGCATCATCTCTCTGGCCAACATCAGTCGATGGGCGGCACCGCGTTTGAGGGTAATATTGACCTGATCAGACCGGGAATAGGAAAGCGCACCCGAGGGGCAGATCTTGACGCAGGTGGGATCGCCGTCACACTGCATACAGACCACCGATTTTCCCAGGCGACGATCTACGAAACAGGCCCCAAAGGGGCAGGCATAGCTGCAGGAACTGCAGCCCAGACATTTTTTTTCACCAATGATTCTGGCACCGGTTTCCGGGTCCCGGCTGATGGCATTGGCCGGGCAGACCAGCTCGCACATGGCGGTCTCGCACTGCATGCAGGTTGAAGGCACAAATTCCAGCTGACCATCCTGCTGGGATTTAACCACCCGGATTCTGGATCGCTCAGGATTGCACTCGCCCATATTTCGCAGGGAACAGGCGACTTCACACATCTGGCAGCCGCTACACTTGTCAGCATCGATTATAATCACATAACCCATAAACTCACCTTATTTTTATTCCATGAAAATGAAAAAATAGTACTGGATGCTAGTTACCGGATGCTGGATACTGGTCGCTTGATTCTGGATGCTTGATTCTGGATGCTTGATTCTGGATGCTTGATTCTGGATGCTTGATACTGGATGCTTGATACTTGATGCTTGATCCGGCATCCGGCATCCAGTATCAAGAATTAAGCATCCGGGATCCTTCTTGCATTAGGTTAACGTTATCCTGGTAGTTTGCCCATTCTCTCCAAGTCTTCAGCCACATCCGAGAGGCCACAGGCCACGAAAGTTTCCCGTGTGGGCACACCGGTGTCCACATCCCAGTTCATGGCGGCATAGTAATCGGACTTCATACTTTCCAGGCTTTGGGCATCGAGTTTGTCATCCGGCCAGGTTCCCGGCATCTGATAGTCGATAAGCTTTTGGGGTAAGGTGTCGTCAGCCCTTGTCAACCCTTCCCTTACGGCAAAAGCCCTTTCCTGGGCGGCAATTCTGGAGGCGGTGTCGGTGAGTTTTTCCACTGTAATGTCATATCCCAATCCAGCCGTTAAGGCCGCTGCCTGCTGTTCGATACCGATACCGACATTGAGAAAAACCGTGTTCCATTTGCACTGTCCCACTGAATCGGTCACGTTGATCAGACGGTTGGCCAGGGCTGCCAATGCGCCTCTGGACTCGCAGTCAAATTGGGTGATGGTGGCATCCTCCCCCTGTACAGCTCTTTTTTCCGCCAGCGCTTTTTCAACAATGCCCATGGCCGTTTTGGCCTCCCAGCTGTCGGGACTGGCCATGGCGGTCAATCCGCTGCCGGCACCCGTACCCAGGTTGTCAAAGGAACCCGCCCGGGCACGGTATTCATCGCTGCCGCGTGGGTTTACCGCCGCGCCCATGGCCCGCGCCCGAAAGTTCATGATATTGGTTTCACCCACCGGAGTGCCTTTAATATTGAGGACCGGCTCTACATCTCGTCCCAATCTCCGGGCAGCCGCCTCAGGTGCCAGGCCCAGAATGCTGCCAAAGCCCACGTTGTTGGCAATCTGATCCAGAATACGTTCCAGCGTTTCACGGTTGCCCCACGAAAGCTCAATACCGCCGGTATCTTCGGTAGTTAAAATACCGCGCTCGTAAAGCTCTGATGCCCAGGCAATCATGCGGGTTGCCGACAGGATGTCGATCCCCAGTCGATGGCACTTTGCCGCCACGGCATACCAGGTCTGCATGTCGGCATTTTTGATGACCCAAGTGGCCGATCCATAGATATTGCAGCTGGCCACCAGAGGCCCCAATTCTTTTTCTTCGAAATAATCCATGCAGCGAACCTGGCAGTTGAAGCAGCCCGTACGACCGGCTCCCTGGCGATTCTTATGCGCTTCCCAAAAAGGTATATGACCACCCTTCAAGTCCGTCTGCTTGTCCCACACATTGGATTCATAATTCCCCAAAACCACCGCCCAGGACGAAGGGGGCGTGTTTTCAGCCATACCCACCGTACGGGCATTATCGATCAAAGGTTTTTGCTTTTCGAGGGCATCTAAACAGATTTCCAAGAATTTTTCCGGATTCGCAACCGATACGCCCTTGGTGCCGCGGACGGCAATGGCCTTCAGGTACTTGGATCCCATGACACTGCCCATACCCGTGCGGCCGGCCGCATTACCCATGCGGGTTTGAATTGAACCATAGGCGACACCATTTTCACTCCCCGGACCGATGCAAACCACCTCGACCTCGGGATCCTCAAGTTCTGTCTGCAGCGCATCCTGGACCTTGTAAGTATCCAGACCCCAAATGTGGGCGGCATCCTTGATCTCGATCGTGTCGTTATGGATGCTGATGTAGACCGGTCCGGAGGCTTTACCCTTAATGACAATACCGTCGTAACCGGCATATTTGAGCTCCGGCCCCCAGTATCCGCCCATGTTGGACATGCCCTGAATACCTGTTACCGGAGACTTGGCCGCTACTTCCACCCGCCCGGAACCGGGGAACATGCTGCCGGTAAGCGGCCCGACTGAAAAGATGAGTACGTTTTGGGGCGAAAGGGGGTCGATATCTTTTTCCAGTTCTTGGTACAAAATTCGGGTGTTGAAACCGCGGCCACCCAACCAGTCCCGAGCATAAACAGAGGTGGGTTGTTTTATTATCTCCCCCTTGGTCAGGTCGATTCTCAGTATGTTACCGCCGTATAAGTAACTCATGCTTATATCTGCCTTTCAATTGAAGTGATTCTGGATACTGGATGCCGGATGCCAGACCAGATGCTGGATCCAGCATCAAAAATCAAGTATCAAGCAACCAGTATCCAGCGACCAGTAACCAGCATCCAGCATCCAGGTTTATTTTTTCACCTTCCCCAGATCAAACATAATCATCTTGATTTCGCTGAGTTCGCCGAAGATCCAGTCCGATAGCATCCGGCCGACACCGCTGCGCTTAACCCCGCCGAACGGGGCCATTTCGTCCCAGCAGCTGGTGGATTCATTGATATAGACGCTGCCGGCTTTAATGTTTTCCGCCAGATAGTACGCATTGGCCAGGCCGCTGGTGAAAGCACCGAACTGAAAACCGAATCGGGTTGAATTGGCCATCTCGACCGCTTCGGCGATATCGCTAAAAATCTGGACGGCCGTTACCGGGCCCATGGTGACTTCCTGGGTGATGGTCATGTCCGGCGTCACCTCGTCGATCACCGTGGGCTCAATGTAAAGACCCTCGGTATTGTTGCCGCCGGTCAGGAAACGAGCCCCTTTCCGGCGGGCATCCTCCACCAAGGACATGGTCATTTCCAGGACTCTGGCGTTGTTCACGGGCCCCACATCGGTCTTGGGATCCAGGGGATCACCAAAGACAAGCGCCTGTGTTTTTTCGGCAAACAGATCCGTGAATTGTTTGTGTACATTCTGGTGAACCAGGATACGACGGGTGGAAATAGGTGACTGCCCATTGTGCCCGTAGCATCCTCCCAAGGCAGCATTGACGGCTTCGTCGATGTTGGCATCATCCATAACGATCAGGGCGTTGCTGGATACAATTGCAAACAACAGTTTCTTTAGAGCCGCTTTGGCGGCAATGGATTCGCTGGTTTTTTCCTGGCCAAAAAAATTGACGGCCTGAACACCGGGACTCGCGGCCAATTCATCCCCAACGACCGTACCGGGTCCTGTGAGGACACTGATGCTGCCGGGCGGAAATCCGGCCTCGTGCAAGGCTTCGGCGATCAAGATCGCACTGAAAGGTGCACCACTGGAAGGTTTGACAATCACGCTGTTACCCAATGCCAATGCATAGGGAATCGTGCAGTTGGGCATCTCGGATGGATAGCTGAAAGTTGAAATGTTGGCCACCACGCCCACGGGCTGATGGATATGCATGAGGCGCTTATGGTTGGAGTCTTCGGTCACATTGGGCAAGGTTAATCCGCGGTGGGACTTAACGTTGGCGCAGGCAACATGAAAGTTGCTCCATGAATAGCCGTTGACAGGGCTGGCCTCGCTGATGGATTGCTGCAGGGGCTTGCCCGTCTCCATGCACAAAATGCGTGATGCGGCCTCGTCGCTTTTAGAAGCAATCTCAACGGCCTTGTGCAGCATTTCGATGCGTTTCAGTAATGACAGTTCGGCCAGTGCCTTTTGGCCTAGTTCAGCGGCGGCAACCGCCTGCCGCACATCCTTACGGGTGCATTTGGGCACCGAACCCACCAGACGACCGTCACCAGGGTAGTGAACCTCGAAGCGTTCTCCGGATTCGGATTCAACCCATTCACCATTGATCAACACTTTTTTTTCCAATACTTTGTCGGGCATTTTGCTTCCTCCGATTATGTTTATTTAAAAAAATACCAGATAATTATTAGCATATTAGGCATTTAGACTGTTAGACCGATAGCAGCTAACAGCCTAACAGTCTTCAGCCTAATCACCTGATTCTAATAGATCCCATCGAATCTAGTTCGCACCACCGCCGAGAAAACATAGTTGACCAGGGTTGAAAAATCGAATACCGGCAAATTAACGGCTTCCTGGGTAGCGGCGGCATAAGGCGGCAAGTCGGTGCATTCAAACAGGATCGCCTTGATCCCATCATTTTCTTCAACCAAGCGCTTTGTTACCTTAACCACCTCTGCCTCGACCTTTTCAAAGTCCAGGTAGCCTTTTTCGGCATGTATCGCATCATAAAAATGAGCTTGCTTTTCCATCCCTGCCACAGCAACGGGAACATCGATCCCATTGGTGGCGATGGTCAAGTGCTTATCTGTGAGTGTTTGCGCATTGGCCGTAACGATGCCTATTCTTTCGCCTGGTTTAAGCAATCGGTTGATGAAAGGCAGCTGCAGCAAGCTGGACATGAAAACGGGGACGGGAAATTCTTTGGCTAGCAGATCATGATACAGTACCATAAAACCGCAATTGCCGGTAAGGGCTTTGACCCCCTCCTTGACCAGCTTCCAGCCAGCCTCGACAAAGGGTTGCAACAGTTCAGGGTCCCCTTGGTATACCAGGCGCTCCATGTTGGCGCCCCGCACGATCTCATAGCGAACAGGAAACGAGAATGTGGATGCATTGCCCGGGCATCCTGGCGGAAAAGGCATGAAACTCTCCATCAGGATGATGCCGATGGGTTCTCCATAGCTGGTCTGGCCTTTATTGGCCTTGTAAATCATGTGTCACCTCCTCGCTTCAAAGCCCTGGTTGCCCCAATCTCTTCGCAAAAATTGCGCCAATCCATGGATCCTGTCTTTTGTGATCCCCCATGGCAGCCGGCCACTGCCTACCTGCCGTCGGCATTTGGCCGAGCCACATCTAACCAATTGATATATTGAAAATTAACACATGACATCACTGCCATGTTCCCCTGTGATGCACATCTCAAAAAAAGGCTCTATTCCAAGAGCCGGTCAATTTATTAATCAGAATTTATAAAAGCCGGCGGCTTTGATTCATTTATGAATCAATTAAATCTATACACTTTATCGCAGATGTCGGGATTTCCATCGGAAGCGTTGAGAAGAGGGTGCCACAATCTTTTGACAGCAGGCAGGCGTATATCTTATGGAAACAGCGAAAACATCGCCGCAAAGGCCGTGATGAATACCACACCGGGCAAAATCAAAAAATATGAATCTATTGCTTGATTCGTTTGTTGATCAAATTGGGCGGGATACCGTATTTTTTTAGCTTGCGGATTACACTGGGCTGGCTGATGTTCAGAAAGCTAGCCATGTCACGGGTAGTTCGGCACTGGCGTTTGGCAGCCTTGAGCATCTCTTTTTCCAGCGTTTGTAATACATCGCTAAGATTGTTAATCTTTCCATCTCCAAGACTTTCTTGACTCCATGCATCCAGTACATCGTTGCCGATAATACCCATAATTTGTTTGTCGATCCGGTTGCCCTCACTCATAATCACGGCCTGCTTAATAATATTTCTGAGTTCGCGCACATTTCCGCGAAAAGGGTGGGACTGAATAAGGGATAGGGTCAGGGGAGCAATGGTTTTATGTTGCTTATACTTCTGATTGTATTCCAGTAGGAAATGGTTCGCCAGTTCGTAAATATCGTCCCTTCGCTCTCGCAAAGGCGGCAGCAGCAACGATATGGTGTTAAGGCGAAAAAAAAGATCCTCCCGAAATTGTCTCTCGCGGACTTGCTTTTCGATATCCTGGTTGGTTGCTGCGATAACGATACAGTCGATGGTCTTGGGCCGGGTTCCCCCAAGGCGCATGATCTGATGATCGTCGAGATATTTTAACAGCTTAGCTTGCAGGGAAAATGGTAGATCGCCGATCTCATCCAGGAAAAGCGTGCCTTCATTTGCCAGCTCGATCAGTCCGGGCTTTCCCCGGTTGTCAGCCCCTGAAAAAGCACCTTTTTCATACCCGAACAACTCCGCCTCCAGCAGGTTTTCCGGTAGCGTTGCACAGTTTATCTGGATAAAAGGTTTGGTTTTTCGTGTTCCGCAATTGTGGATGAATTTGGCTAAAAGCCCCTTGCCGGTTCCGGATTCACCCAATATTAATATGCCATTGACTTCCATACGGGCAATTTTAATGGCAGTTTTTAGAATCTCCCGCATTTTATGGTTTTCAGCAATAATACGCTGTTCTTTGAGCTCCTGCATGCTTAGTTCGAAAAGTTTATCCTTATATTTCTCGGTTTCCTTGCGGGTTTCCTCCAGTTGCTTGCGCATGACTTCAAGCTGGGTGATATCGCGCTCATTGATAACCACCAATGACAGATCTCCGGCCTCGTCAAATACCGGGATGCCCGTACAAAGCACAGTCTTGTTCGTATTTTTAATATATTGCAGCTGACTAACCGCTTGTTTGGTTTGGATAACTTCATCGGTTACATAATCGCTGTATAATCCGTCTTTAACGATTTCAGATACTTTTTTACCTTTTATCTCTTTGCGTTTTAATCCGCCTAGTTTTTCCGAAGCCCTGTTGATACTAATAACTCTGCCTTCATGATCGCATATCCAGATGCCGTCCGAGGACGATTCAAACACGGTTTGAAAGATTTGTTGATAAACCGATTCTTGCATCATGATGTCATGGCCCCAAAAGGAGTGATTAACACAAGATTAATATATGTTTAATTTCAGAATGACATTAAATCTTAGGTAATGCTGTTTTAAAGATCAAATAAAAAAAGCCCTGCCGACTTTCATTAATTCGAAAAGTGACAGGGCTCTTTAAGGGATCTAAAGAT
>CAYVMI010000048.1:0-50519 GCA_964452555.1 uncultured Desulfobacterales bacterium | reverse complement strand
GCGGGATCGAACCGGCCGCATCCATCGGCGGGATGTTCATGCCGCCCATCATGGGCGCGGGCGGATTTATCATGGCCGAACTCACCGGCGTGCCCTATTCGCGCATTATGCTGGTGGCCATCTTTCCCGCGATTATGTATTTTTTCAGTGTTTACGTGATGGTCCACTATGAAGCCAAAAAGCATGATATCGTCGGTGAAAAATCAGACCAGAGCGCCACGCAGATACTTAAAAAAGAATGGGTTTATATTCTACCCCTGGTGGTGATCACGATTTTTATGCTGAGTGGCTATTCACCGGCTTTCTCTGCTATCTTGGGTTTGGCGACCTGTATTGCCGTCAGCTTCAAGGAAAAGGACACCCATATTGATTTGGCCCTGGCCATTATCATGGTGGTTGTACTGGCGGGATCTTTTGTAAACATGGCTTCAAAAGATACGGTAATTTCGGCCAACAAATTGGTACTCCTCGGTGCCATTTGTTATGGTGTTGTGTGGTTTTTCAGGAAAAACCGGAGAGAGGCCGCCGGCTTTGAGCTGAAACAGTTTGTGGAGGCCGCCAGGTCCGGGACCGAAAATAGTCTTAAGATCGGCGCCACGGTGGGTGTTATCGGCATCATCATCGGGGTTCTCACCTTTAGCGGGCTGGTCTTGACCTTTGCAGACATCGTAATCGAGCTGGCCGGGGGCTCTTTGGTATTGACCATTCTGTTGATTGCCCTGGCTTCCCTGGTTCTGGGCATGGGGGTTCCGGTTACAGCCGCCTATCTAATCACGGCCGTGGTGGCCGTGCCGGCGTTGCTCCATTTGGGAGTCAATGAAATCGCCGCCCACATGATTGTATACTGGTTATCACAGGACTCCAATATCACGCCGCCGGTCTGTATTGCTGCCTTTGCCGGCGCAACCATCGCCAAGGCCAATATGTGGCGCACGGCCTTTTCATCCTTTAAATTTGCCAAGTTTCTCTATCTGGGACCGTTTCTATTCGGTTATGTCCCGGGCTTCTCATTGGATGGCAGCGCCATGGATATTATTAAGGCCTTTGCCCTGATTCTTTTTGGAACCTGGCTCTACTCCTATATCCTCAGCGGGATTTGGGTCGACTCGATAAAGAAGATTGGCAAGAAAGCTTAGAAGCGATTTCTTTACTTAGAGCCTGATTGAAAATTTTGAAACCGCTTCTAAAAAATAAGGATGGCAATATGATTCCCACAGATGTAAAAATACAAAATATATTGTATGCAACCGATTTAAGCGAAAATGCCCGTTATGCCTTTGCCTACGCCCTCAGTCTGGCCAATCGCTACGCGGCCAATCTGATTTTGCTGCACGCACTACCGGAGACGCCTGATCTGGTGGATAAAAACGTGATCGGCTATATCGGCCAAGACAAATGGGAAGCCATTAAGCAAGAGCACTATCAGGATGCCAAGGCCGCCCTCATCGGTAAAAGACGTGATCACCAGGTCGTGGGGGAAATCATGGATCAATTCAACCAGGACGCCAAGGCCGAATTGGGTGATCATACCATCCCGTCGGATGAGGTTATGGTTGCCAAAGGCAATCCGGTTGAAGTTATTCTGGAAACTGCGGATGAGAAAAAGTGTGACTTGATTGTCATGGGAACCCACGGGGAAGGGACGCTGGCCGACACCATGATGGGCAGTACGGCCAGGCGCGTGGTACGAAGGTCCTTGAAGCCGGTACTGGTCGTGCGTCTTCCCGAAGAACAAAGATAGCCTTCCGCACCAGTAAATTACGGCGAGCATCTGCTCTTAAATATTTAAACCAAACTTCAGGATTCAGACGAGATAAAATGAGCGATCCGTCAGCGCTGTTCGAACTCGCCGCAAGGGGTCTTAATATCAGCGCCGATCCACTGGTTAACTTCATTTGAACTTGTTACGATCATATTCATACATGAACGTGTCATGGTCAGGCGCTGATGTAAAGATCCCTATACGGCTCAAACAGCGAAAATCGCTGACGGATCGCTCATTTCGTCTCGCCTATGAGAAAAAGTCGAAAGTTGAGCTATAACTATACAGCCACCCTCACCATATCTTCAGCCATAGCGTCATCACCCACCACCTGTACTCTCTGAATCTTATATTTCGTTTGCAGTCGTTTTATATTGCTGTTTTTGAGCCCTCTCATCTTGGGGATGCTGTTGGGGTGAACTATAAGGGTGAGGTCGGAGAGTGGCCGCGACATGGTTTCCAACTTCGCGGCCGCCTTATCGAAGAAGCGCTCGGCATGGACCAGATGACCGAAAGCCGGGTGATAAGGGCCGGCTACCAGGGATTTATCCAGATGCAACTCTTCGGAAGCTTGCAGGCCCATGCGAATTACCGGTATATTTTTATTACGGAAAACAGCATAAATGTTTTTGGTTTGATCTACGGCGACATCAAGGGGCAAGGGCGCATATGTTCCGTTTCGAAACATTGTTTCCAGCCGGCTGCCTTTTAGCACTACCGTCGGGTAAATCCGAACGAAGTCAGGGTGGAGCGCTGCAACTTGGCATGCTGTATCCAAGGCGGAGCTCGCATCTTGATGCGGCAAGCCAATCATGATCTGGGCACCGATGGCATAATCATATTGCTTCAAAAGGTGCATCGCTTTGAGGGAGTCGTTGGCGGTATGACCACGCATTGCATGCCGCAAGACCCCATCGTCCATGGACTGAATGCCCACCTCAATGGTCCTGATACTGAAGGGTTCTAGCTGGCTGAGTTTTTCCGGCGTAATCGTATCCGGTCGCGTTGAGAAACGGATGCTTTGGGCCCGTTTTCGGTTAATGAAATCCTGAGCTAAGAGAAGCAGTTTGTGAATGTTCCCAGGATCCAGGCCCAGAAAGTTGCCGCCATAAAAAGAGATCTCAGCCGGAGCATGATGGGGCTTTCGGTAGTGTAAAAATTGCTCAATAGCAGATTCAATTTTTTGGATTGAGAATGGTTGCCGCCCATGCTGGGTAATGACATCTTGGTTGCAAAAGGCACATTGATGGGGGCAACCTGCATGGGGAATGAAAACCGGTACGATAAAGTGTTGTAAGCCAGACCGCGGCTTTGTATCGGAGAAGGGCAGGCAAGTTGTCATATCGGCATAACAACCAATAAAAAAAGTCCTATAAGCTCATGGGGTTACTTGATTTAGGGCGTTTTGGGCAGCATCCTGTTCAGCGGCTTTTTTGCTTTTGCCTTTACCCAATGCTTGAATGTCGCCGATGGTAACTTGTACACTGAATGTCTTATCATGATCCGGGCCGCTTTCACCAACTATCTGATATTCAGGTGTCGGCATTTGCTGAAACTGGACGACTTCCTGCAGTTCACTTTTGTGATCGAGGTATTGAACTCCGGTATCAATGGCGTCAAACAGGTCGGCAAAATGATGTTCAATCATGGCATAAGCCGCTTGGTATCCACCGTCCAGGTAGATGGCGGCAATGATGGCTTCCATGGCATCCGCCAGAATCGAATTTTTTTGATAACCACCGGTGAGAAATTCGCCTTTGCCAAGCAGGAGATGGCTGCCGATTTGCATGGATTGGGCCATGGATGCAAGTTGACTTTCATTCACCATATTGGCACGGATACGTGTTAAATCACCCTCCTTTAAACTGGGGTGACGGTGCATTAGAATATGGCCGACAACCAAATTCAAAACCGCATCCCCTAAAAACTCAAAACGTTCATTATCCCTCAAATTGGCTTGGGCTAATTCATTCACATAAGAACTATGGCGAATTGCTTCTGCTAAAATCTGTCGATCTTTAAAACTGTAATCCAGAATCGCTTCCAAGCGGTCTAAATTATCAGGTGCTTGGACATGGCCACGCAAGCGTTCAAAGATCTGATAGGAAATTTGCAGATCACCATAGCCGCTACCCATCATTACCTCCGGTTTTAGAGCGCCATGAAAGTCGGTGCCGCCGGTGATCACCAAATCGTGCCGATCGGCGACCTCTAACAGAAATTCGATCGTTTCTAACGAGTGCTCGGGATAATAAACCTCGATTCCCGCCAAACCCTTTTGCTTAAGGGCAGCAATGCGGGATTCTAATTCATCTCCTAAATCCAGATTTAGTAATCCGGGATGAGCCAGAACGGGAACACCGCCGGCCTTTGAAATAATTCGAATGGCATCTTCACAGCTCAGCCGTTTTTTGTCGACGTAGGCCGGCCGACCCTTACTGAGATAATTATCAAAAGCTTCATTAATGGAATCCACAATGCCCTTTTTGAGAAGAGCGGTGGCAATGTGGGGACGTCCTACTTCCCCCCCATCAGCCTGTGTTTCGATGTCCGCCGGGTCGAGATGGATTCCTATCTGGTTCAGGCGTTCCAGCATCTGATGATTGCGATTTCGCCGGAACTCCTGCAGTTGATTGAGAGTTTGATTTAAGGTGGGATCATCCAGGCGAACGAAATACCCCAAAATATGATAGCTGCTAACGGAATCGGTGGAAACGATCGGGGCCGCGCTGATTTCTACGCCGCTTACCAATTCAATACTTGCTGGCACAGCCAGGTCGGCCGCCTGCTTAGAACCGGCGAGGGTATCATGGTCGGTGATTGCTATGGCGCCCAGCCCAAGTTCATGCGCCAGGTTGATAATTTCTGAGGGTGTTAACGTGCCGTCGGATGCGTTGGAATGAACATGTAGATCTATGCAACAGTTTTGTTTATAATCCAAGGGCTTTTTCGAAGGCTTCCTCTTTGGTTTTGCAATCGATGCACTGGGTCGTAACAGGTCTGGCCTTGAGTCGCTCAATGGAGATGTCTTCTCCGCAGGCTTCACAAATACCGAATGTTCCGTTCTCGATACGTCCCAGCGCTTTTTTGATTTTCTTGATAAGTTTGCTTTCTCTGTCGCGGATACGCAACATAAAGTTCCGATCCGATTCCAGTGAGGCACGATCGGTGGGATCCGGAAAATTCTCTTTAGGGGCTGTCATGCCGGAAACGGTATTGTCTGCCTGGCTGAGCAGGTCTTCGATTTTGTTTTCCAGTAGTTCCTTGAAGAATTCAATATCTTTCTTTTTCATAATACCTTCCTTAATGATACCGAATGATATTCATTAAAGGAAGTTTAAATAGCATAGACAAAATGGCTTGTAAAGGTGAAAGTTGCCTATAGTGAAAACAAAATAATATGGAATTATCGTGCTGAATATATTGGGTAATTTCGCGAAGGCCGCATTGGGTAATTACGTTGATATATATTTTATGCTAAAAATATCCCCAAACGGTTCTCAAAGAGTTGCTGATAATTGACATATCCTTAATACCTGAAAATATGTCGAATAGCGTTGATAATGGATTCTGAGAACGGAATTAGCTATTGTCAGCAAGACCTGGTTATTGTAAGGTCGGGATATTCCGGCTTGAGATACGAGACATAAGAAACGGAGGGATAATAAAAATGAATTCCGATAATTACAACCCTGAATACAAATCCATTACCGTTCGTACCATCGATGGCTCCACATTCAATGGCAAGGTCAACATTTCACCAGATCAGCGTGTCTCGGATCTTTTTACACAAGGCAAAAAGCCATTTATCGTCATGGTCGACGTCACATCCATGGACACCTCCGGCAAGACACGCTTTATTAACAAGGATCATATTGTTTGGGTTGAGCCGGACGACTTCTAAAAGTCATTTCAAAAAAGTTTTTTGACCCAACCTCGGTGTTGGGTGTCCATTTCAAGTCCTCAATAATACCTGAAGTGGTACCACTTCTAATATATTCCTCCGGTTTGAAATGGACCCCCGCCTTGACTTTGAGCCAAAATCCTATTTTTGAAATGGCTTTTATTCTACTTTTCCACCGCGGTAGTTAGATTGTAGACAAAAACTTATCCAGAGTTTTCATATCGTTGATTCGATAAATACGATGCGGATAATCTGCCGGGATTGTTTTTTTCAATAAGCCTGCCAATACATTCCCCGGACCCACTTCTATAAAAGTTTCAATTTCGTGATCCATCAACCGGTTCATGGTATCATACCAGCGTACCGGATGGCATAATTGGGTAACCATCAGCGATTTAATCTCAGAGGGATCTTGGCTCAAATCAGCTGAAGCATTATGGATTACGGGTAGTTCTGGTTTGTTGAAGGGAATGTTTTCAAGGAATATGCTGAAATCGTCTTCGGCACCATGAATCAAGGCGCTATGCCAGGCTCCGCTTACCTTGAGTGGAATTGAGCGTCCTTGATGCGCAACCGCCAGTGTCCCTGCCTTTTGAACTGCAACCGGCTCGCCGGTAATAACGATCTGCTCTTTGGCATTATGGTTGGCCACCGATACAATCCCGTCCGCTTCAGCCTCGGCGACAATTTGTTGGACAGTCTCCATGGGCAATCCCACAATGGCGGACATGGCACCCTCATGCCGGGAGGCTTCGCGATGCATCAATTCCCCCCGTCGATTGACCGCCCGAATGGTATCTTCCTTGGCAAGAACCCCGGCTGCACTCAGGGCGCTGTACTCACCCAGGCTATGACCTGCCGCAATGCTGGCCTGCGGGCCTTCTTTTTGTAGTATCGCCAGGGTCGCTAGCGACACGGTCGTCAATGCCGGTTGTAAATTCAGTGTCGTGGTCAAATCCTCCATGGGGCCTTTGAAGCACAGTTTGGAAAGATTGATTCGAACCAAGTCTTCAGCCATGTCGAATATTTCTCGGACGATGTCATATTCCTGATAGAATTCCTGGCCCATACCCACGCGCTGGGATCCTTGACCCGGAAATAAGAATGCAATTTTTTTCAACGAGGTTCTCCTTTTCTGGTGTTCCAATCGATCGTTAATTTATTATCGGAATAAAGTTCGCTTTTGTGCAAAAAGCAGTTCAGATATTTTTTCATAGCGACATATCATATTGAGGCTGCCTCGCTAGCGTAGTGCCCTGACGGATTGGTGATGTTTCGGCTGCCTGATTTTACTACGAATCGGCTTGACTTCATCACCAATCCGTGGGGCACAGTTGATGCTTTGGATTGATATGTCGTTCTGAAAAAATATCTGAACTGCTTTCCCACCGGAATAAACTTCTGATATTGGCCCTTGTGCTTCAAGCGGGCGACGATTTATATATCATAACCCGGGTCAGTCATCCAATTTGAACAGCCTCCGCGCCACATCCAAATAAACCGGCTTGTTAATGTGGTGTCCTTCCTGTTTTAAAAGACGCGTGGGATCATGCATAATTTTGTTGACCATGGCATCGATCATTTTATGGATGGCCGCGTGGTTGGGTGAGGCCTCTATTTCGATATTTGGCAGGGTTTTGGAAATCTCGGCCTCGATAATGCTTCGAAGCTTATTACGGAGGCCGACAATGGTGGGGACAACATTGAGATTGTCAATCCACTCCCGAAATCGAATTACCCCCTCATCGACAATGCGTTCACCCTTCAGAGCTTCTTTTTTTCGATCAGCCAAATTTTCTTCGATAATATTTTGCAGATCATCGACGTCATATACATAGGCGTTGTTTAACCGATTGATCTTCGGGTCAATATCACGCGGAACAGCGATATCAATAAAAAACAAAGGTCTATGACGTCGGGCGCGCATTGCCGCTTTAACCTGATCGCGCTGTATGATCAACTGATTTGACCCGGTGGAGCTGATAATAATGTCCACCTTTTCCAATAGAGCTGGAATTTCTTCGAGTCGAACGGCCAATCCCCTGAAATTTTCGGCTAAAGTTACTCCGCGCTCAAAGGTCCGGTTGGCCACATACAGTTTGCCAACCCGTTGTCTTAGAAGGTGCTCGACTGCCAGCTCGGCCATTTCGCCGGCACCAATCATAAGAACTTTTTTGGCTTCCAGGGTGTCGAAAATTTTTTTGCTCAGCTCAACCGCTGCATAGCTGATGGAAACGGCGCGGTCCCCGATTCCGGTTTCCGTACGGATTTTTTTGGCGACAAAAAAGGCCCTGTGCATGAGACGATTTAGTATGAGCCCCGACGCTTTTTCTTGGGTGGCCGTATGATAGGCGGTTTTGATTTGCCCCAGGATCTGGGGCTCGCCCAGAATCATGGAATCCAGGCTGGAAGCAACCCGAAATATATGTCGGACCGCCTGATCGTTTTCCCATTGATAGAGATAAGGCTCAAACTGGGATGCCGATATTTGGTGGAGGTTGGCGATATGACGGCTGGCCAGCTCTGCGGCCGTGGTGGGATTATTACTGACCATCAGGATTTCCACGCGATTGCAGGTGGAGTACACCAAGACCTCCTCAATGTCGGGTTCCTGTTTTAAACGATTGAGGGACACAACCGTATCTTCCGGTGTAAAAGCGATACACTCACGTAGTGCCACCGGAGCCGTGGTGTGATTAAGTCCTATGAGTATGATATCCGGCATGCTACTTTCAATAAACCGTTACCACCGCGTGAATTCTCCGTGGTGTCCTTTTAGAAAAAAATTAACGCCGAAAAAGGTAAACATAAGCACGCCGAACCCGATAATGGCCATAATGGCTGCCTTTCTGCCCCGCCAGCCCATGCTAATGCGCGCATGCAGCAAGGCGGCATATAGCAGCCAGGCAATGCCGGACCAGATTTCCTTGGGATCCCAGCTCCAGAAACGGCCCCAAACTGCTTTTGCATAGGCAACTCCGGTGATGAGACCGATGGTCAGCAATGTAAACCCAACAACGATACACGCATAGCCGGTGGCATCTAAGAACTCCAGGGATGGTAACCGGCGGTAAAAAAAACCGGGAGTTTTGTTTTTGATGGCTTGTTCCTGGATCAGGTAGAAGATTCCCACACCAAATGCCAAAGCAAAGGCCGCGTCACCTAAAAAAACCGTAACCACGTGAAAGTAAAGCCATAAGCTGTTGAAGGCCGGTGATGAATAAACCGTTTGGGAGGGCAATTGGAGGCTGATGATCATGACGACGGCAGCCAAAGGCGAGGCAAAGACACCCAAAATCTTTAATTGGTACCGGGTTTGTAAAACAACAAAAAGGCATGTAATGGCCCAGGCGGTCATAGATAACGTATCCCGAAGGTTTTGAACCGGAAGATGACCGGCTTTAATCGTCCCGTAGCCAATCCATATGGTATGCAAAACCACTCCCAGGATCAGGACATAAAACCCAGCACGATACCAATTGGTTTCTTGGCGAATCAGGTAGACTAAATACCCTATGGCACTTAAGATGTAGCATAGGGTCAGCGCAATTATGATTGCGTTCATATGTGTTCCTTATGGCTGGCGTTCATGTTTTAACAGTTCTCCAAATGTATAGCCGGGTCCCAGAACATCAAACAGTAGCCGGTCAATCTGATCGTATTGCTGATTTTGGATTAGCGCAATGATATCGCTATGGATGATTTTATTAAAAAGTGGCTTATGCTCCTCGGGTGCATGTGCCTGTTTGAGCAGCCGCGAGCGGATGGCTCCCATAAGTTCCAGGAGAACGGCATGGGCATCCCCGAACTGATATTCCAAATCTTGGCGCAGTTTTTTTGCAAAGGCCGGGCTTTTGCCGGAAGTAGATATGGCCAGTACCAGGTCGCCACGCTGGATAATAGAAGGCAGAATAAAATTACAGACCGAAGGTCTGTCAGCAATATTACAAAGCAGGTTGCGCTCCTCGGCATCGGTGCTGATCTGTCTATTTAAGGCTTCATCATCGGTGGCTCCGATGACGAGAAACTGCCCGTCCAGATCGTCGACCTTGTAGGCGCGAAGTTTGAGCGTGATGGCCTGATTGTCCGCCTGGTTCTGCAAATCAGGTGATGCTTCCGGGCATACCACCGTTACAGCAGCACCGCATTGTAGCAAGGTATCCACTTTGCGGGTGGCAACCCCACCCCCGCCCACCACCAGGCAGGCACGGTCCTGTATGTCAAGAAAAGCTGGATAATAACGCATAGTAATTATTGCAACATTAGTTTAATGGTGTCTGATCTATCAAAAGCCATAAGCAATCAGCCATAGGCAGCTGCCATCTGATTGCTTATGGTTTAAAGCTCTATCCGCATTAAATCTTCCGCGACCATTACCGGCCCCTGATACGTCTTGCGACATTGCGCCACCAGGTCAGCCCGGTCACACTCCGGGTATAAATGGGTAATCACCAGTTGTTTGACCTTCGCCCGTGTGGCCATATCGCCTACCAGGGAGGGGGTAAGATGACCGGGAACTCTTAAGTCGTCGGGCATGGCCGACTCGCAGACAAGTAAGTCCGCTTCCTCGGCCAGTAAAACAAGGTTCTGATTCACATCGGTATCCCCGGAATAGACCATAGAACGGCCATTCGAGTCGCTGATTCGAAACCCGATGCTCTCCGGTCTATGTTTCATGGGGCGTGTGAACAGATTGAAATCCCCAAAGCTCCGCTGGTCCGGGGCATCATGGTCCAGCTCGACAATTTGCAAGATACCCGGCGGCAATTCCAGCCACTCGCCATATACCGCCTTTAATCCATTGAAAAAATTATTAAAGCCGTTTCCGGCCAGGATAGTTAGCGGGGTCTTCCTACGATCGCTGTTGGGATACTTGGTGGCAAATATAAATGGAACCAGTTCCCCGGTGTGATCCGGGTGAAAGTGGCTATAGCAGATGATATCGATATCAAAAATTTCGATGCCGGCCCTTAGCAGGCTGTGCATCGTGCCTGGCCCGGAATCAAAAAGAAGCTTGGTCGGACCAACCTCCAAAAGGACGGAACAGCTGCTGCGCTTCAATGAGGGCACACATGTACCGGAACCGATTATGGTTACGATGGTCTTACGCATGGGTCTATGCCGGCAGCCGGGCCCTGGTTTTGGTTTTGATCTGATTCATGATCCAGCGGATGACCTTGTTATCGTCTTTATGGTCGAAAAGCGGGCGCAGGACTGTGAGGTCGATTTCCGCTCGGGCCATGGATTTATGGCCACCGGCCGAGCCGAATCCATTGAATCCCTTTTCAGCGATTTTACCGGCATTTGTACGTAGGCCGTCGCTTCTGAAAATGACAATCAATTTCTTCTGATAATAACCCGCGACGATACTCCATTTAATGGAGCTGATTCTGAGCAGGAAGTCGGCGATTAGTACACAAACATCGGGGTTGGGCACCGGTCCCAGAAAGGCAAAAACACGTCCTTTGCGAGTTCGCCGGTTCTCGAGGGCTTTTTTAAAAAATTTTAAATAGTCCGGTCTGATTTCCGATTGTTCGATTTTGCGAACCAAATGCTTGTTGGCGTGACGAAAGAGGTATTGGAATGCACGCACATCTTCCACCAGCGTCTGTTGCTCAAAATTGCTGGTATCGTTTTTAATCCCCAATAATAGAGCGGTCGCCAATTTGGTGGCCGGTTTAATGCGCGCTGCCTTTAAATATTCCGTCATGATGCTGGCCGTGGCCCCATATTTGGGTCGAATATCCTGAAAGGGCAATTTATTGCATTTTTCGGGATGATGATCGATGACCACATCGATTGTAAATTTTTCAAAAAGAACATTGTGTGATGGTTGGGAATCCACCATGACAAAGCGGGTAAAACGGGTGGCATCCAAGTCTTTGATATGGGTCAGATTGACTCCCAATAATTCCACCATGGCACAATTGTCGGGCCGATCAATCACATTGATATTGGAGATGGTAATATTGCTCACTTTTCGCCATAAAAGACGCTTAACCGCCATGGCGCTGGCAATGGCATCTGGGTCCGCATTGATCAATACGGCCACCCGGTCCTCGGGTGTGAATATGTTGTAAAACTGACGGACTTTATCTTTGGCAGATACTGGCATATGGTTTTCTTTGTATTGTTATTTCCATTCGTCTGAATTGCTTTTCAGGCACGAACTTTTCCCCGTAGGGTATGATGAGTCATATAATATATCAATAATAAAATCTGTGGCCGTAGTCTGCAACAATAACTATTTGTAAAAATATGTCAAATTTTGTGGGCGGGACCTAGGCTGATGATTCAAGCACCAGATCGTCATCCCGGACATCAACACGAATGCGATTTCCAGAGAGGACATCTCCTTGTAGTATTTTCATGGAAAGTGGATTTTCGATATGTTTTTGGATCACGCGTTTTAGCGGCCGGGCGCCATAGGTGGCATCATAGCCTCTTTCAGCCAGGAATGTCACGGCTTGTTCGGTCAGAGCCAGATCAATATTCTGCTCTGCAAGTCGATGGGCCAAATATTCAATCTGAATGGAGACAATTTTAGACAACTGCTCTGGCGTCAGGTTGTGAAATATGATGGTCTCATCGATGCGGTTCAAAAATTCAGGTTTAAAATTGGCACGCAGGGCTGCCATGATCCGAGAGACCAAAGCGGTGCGGTTTTGGTGTCCCAGATCTTGAACATGCTGGCTGCCGATGTTGGATGTCATGATAATGAGGCTGTTTTTGAAATCAACCGTCCGACCATGCCCATCGGTCATGCGGCCATCGTCTAAAATCTGGAGCAGAATATTAAATACTTCAGGATGAGCTTTTTCTATCTCGTCGAATAGGATAACCGAATAGGGTCGGCGGCGAACGGCCTCGGTCAGGTAGCCGCCTTCATCGTAGCCAACGTATCCGGGAGGTGCCCCGATAAGCCTGGAAACCGCATGTTTTTCCATATATTCGGACATATCGACGCGCACAATAGCCTGTTCACTATCAAAAAGAAATTCAGCCAAAGCTTTGGCAAGCTCTGTTTTGCCCACGCCGGTGGGCCCCATGAAAATAAAGGAGCCGATGGGACGATTGGGATCCTGGAGCCCGGAACGCGCTCGGCGCACCGCATTGGAAACAGCTGTAATCGCCTCAGATTGGCCCACGACCCTTTGGGACAGACGATTTTCCATTTGGACCAGCTTTTCACGCTCGCCCTCCAGCATGCGGTTGACGGGAATTCCGGTCCATCTGGAAATGACTTCGGCGATATCGTCTTCTTCAACCTCTTCTTTCAACATGGTTTTATCTTCCTGCAACAGAGACAGCCTGTTCCGGGCTTCGGCCAGTTGATTTTCGAGTTCAGCGGCCAGTCCATAACGGATTTCTGCAACCTTGGCCAAGTCGCCTTCACGCTCATATTTCTGAGCCTCGATGCCCATCTTTTCCTGATTTTCTTTTATTTTGCGAATCGATTGGATGGCATCCTTCTCATTTTGCCAGTGAGCCTTCATTTGTAGCATATCTGCCTTTAGGCTAGCCAAATCCTGCTCCAATTTGCGCAAGCGTTCCCGTGAGGCCGGGTCCGATTCTTTTTTAAGGGCCTGTTTTTCAATTTCGAGCTGGGTAATTTTGCGCTGGATATCATCAATTTCTGTCGGCATGCTATCGATTTCAATGCGGAGTTTAGAGGCACACTCATCGATGAGGTCTATGGCCTTGTCCGGCAGAAAGCGATCGGTGATATACCGATTGGAGAGAGCGGCTGCCGCCACAATGGCCGCATCCTTGATGCGAACACCGTGATGGATTTCATATTTTTCCTTGAGCCCCCTTAAGATGGAAATCGTGTCTTCCACCGAGGGCTCCCGGACCATGACCGGCTGAAACCGCCGTTCCAACGCAGCATCTTTTTCAATATATTTTCGGTATTCGTTGAGGGTCGTGGCGCCGACACAGCGCAGGGTTCCGCGCGCCAGAGCCGGTTTGAGCATATTGGATGCATCCATGGCGCCTTCGCTGGCACCGGCTCCGACCAGGGTGTGGAGCTCATCGATAAATAGGATGACATCGCCCTCGGCATCTTCGACTTCCTTTAAAACCGCCTTGAGCCGGTCTTCGAATTCACCGCGATATTTGGCACCGGCAATCAAGGAACCCATATCCAAGGCCACCAGGCGGCGGTGTTTCAGGGATTCGCTGACGTCTCCCGCCACGATCCGCTGAGCCAAGCCTTCGACAATGGCGGTTTTGCCCACGCCCGGTTCCCCGATCAAGACCGGGTTGTTTTTGGTGCGTCGCGAAAGGACTTGAACAATGCGTCGGATTTCATCATCCCTGCCGATAACCGGATCGAGCTTGCTCAAATTGGCCATATCGGTTAAATCCCGGCTGAATTTCTCCAGGGCCTGATATTTTTCTTCGGGATTGGGATCGGTGATGCGCTGATTGCCGCGAATGTCCATCAGGACCTTTAAAATATTTTCTCGAGATACACTTTGCCGGTTCAAAATACCGGCGGCAACGGAACCGGTTTCATCAACGATGGCCAGAAATATGTGTTCGATACTGACATATTCATCTTTCATTTGCGAAGCTTCGGAAAATGCTTTATCCAGCACCTGGCGGGTGGTGGTGGAAAGATACACATCACCGCCACCGGAAACCTGGGGTAAATTGCCGATGGCTTGTTCGATATCCTGTTGAATTGTTTGCGGGGTGGCGCCCAATTTTAGCAATATACTGGTGGCGATACCTTCCTTCTCGCTCAACATAACGCTGAGGAGATGTTCCGGCTCGATCTGCTGATGGCCTCGTTGGTTTGCCAAAGATTGGGACTGCTGAATCAGTTCCTGGGCCTTGATCGTCAGCTTGTCGAAACGCATTTTTTTCTCCCTAACTAATTGATATAATATGTATAAACATCAAATTGCGCAGCTATAATATAAGCATGGGGCTTTTTATGTCAAATTGTATGTAACATGCTTGAATTATATGGATTTATAGTATCACCCACTTTATGTAATACACAGTAATAATTGAACATTGAATACTTGTCACGGCCTGGCCCTGAGACTCACGAAAGGCGACGACGGATCGAACGTCAAACTCCCCACATCGAATATGGCATCGCAGGCGCATGCGTCGCACGGTGCTCTCATCTTTTTGATTACAGGCAAAACTTCCGTATTCGAAAAGCTGTGGGTTTACAACTGACTTATCCAATATGTGCGTAGGGTTTCATACAGAACGATGCCTGCGGCGGAAGACAGATTCAATGAGCGGATCTTATCGGTGATGGGAATGGAAAAAACAGCCTTTTGATAGGTATTGAGGATGGCGTCCGGTAGTCCTTTGGTTTCCGATCCAAAAACCAGAAAGAGCCGTTTCATGGTCGGCATCTGCCAGTACGGTGTGGTGCCGTTTTTACTGAAAAGGAGGATTTCTTCTATTTTAGGGGCAGTGTTTTCTAAAAACGCCTCAAAATCATTCCATACATGCAGGTCCACATGCTGCCAGTAATCCAGGCCGGCCCTTTTGAGAAACGGGCTGTCGAGTGAAAAACCGAGCGGCTTTATAAGGTGGAGCGTCGCGCCGGTACCAATGCAGGTACGGCCGATATTCCCGGTATTCCAGTGGATTTCGGGGCAAACCAGTACAATATGACGCTCGCAGTCAAGGGGTAGACGCAACCGTTGATTAGATCTGTTAGGAGGTGGCATGGGTTTTTAAAAATTTCTTGGTTTACAAATCACCTCGCGTACGCGTAAATCAAAAAGATGAGACTGATTGGCCGGTTTTAAAATCAAGGCCGCATCCGCACCTTTGCCGGTACCGCCTATGGAAACGATATCATCGCCGGAAAGCGCACCGCCGTCAGCGGCCATGATGGAGATTTCCACCGCCACCTTGGTACCCTGTCCAAACAGCCTGAGGGTATCGGCAATGATAAGAACCGGATAGGCGCCGGAATATTTATTAAAGATCGAACGCTCTACGCCGGATAATGCATGGGTGGCGGATATTACCGTAGCACCATTGTCCTGCAGATCAGCACGGACATCTTCCGGCATAACATGCTCAAATGGTTCTTTAAAGCCGCAGTGATAGGTAACGACCACTACTTTGAAACCTTGAAAAACGTCCAATGTTTTTTGGGCAGTATACCCTTTGGAAGAGGCCACGACGACCTCATTAAGGCCCAACTCTTGGGCGCGCTTATAAGCCAGTTCTAAGGTACCATCTGTGTTGTCTCGTCCGGGTTTGTCAAAGTACATACAGCCTCCCTAATTATTCAAAGATAAAAAGCAAATCTCAAATTACAATTACCAAATAATATCCAAAAACCAAATTCCAAATGTCAAACATAAAATAGCGTTCATGCCGGTTTGGAATTTATTTAGTTTTTGATTATTGAAATATGTGATTTCCCAATTTCGCGACGGTTAATGGTATTCAGGCTTTTTGAAATCAGCTAATTGTGTAAAGCCTATATCACGATGTCGGCAACACAGACGAATGGTGTTCGATGATCAGCCATTCGGATGCGATTTTCCGATACACAAACGTAAACCGGGCGGCCACATCCATACGTTGGCCGTTGTCTGTCAATTCAAAAGTATATCGTCCGGAGTTGATGGCAATATCATCAAATATGCGGATATTGGCTTCATCGACACGGCCTTGGGGTGCTTTGGCACAAAAATGAACGAAATAATCCCGAATTTCTTCATGATTATGACGGACTTGGGCCGATACCGTCGGTAATAAAATGGCATCCGGTGCATAACAAGCCACAACCTTATCGGGATCTGTTGTTTGTATAGCGGCGTTCCACTGATCAAATAACGATGCGATTGTTTGGGCGTTATCCATAGAAGATTCTCCTGTTTCCTATATCGTGAGTGTATTGTCAGTGCGGCATTGGTAGCGCTTTGATGGAAATGCAATGTTCCTTTTGTATTCATCAACAAGACGAAGGTGTCAAGCATGAATTCCGACTCTGCTGCATTTTGCACCAATTGCTTGACAAGGGTGTGGCATTATGCATACAATGTGGCATACCTTGTCTAACCGAGAGACCTGACCTGCACTGGATATGTTTTCGTTAAGCCGGCTTCGTATCTGAAGCAATGGCTCGAACGCAGTATAACGCACTTCAATAATTCGATTTCCTGAACCTGGTTCTTACCTCTGCTATCTAAAAATCAAACGCGCTCACCTCTAAGCAAAGGAGCGCATATATGAGCGCTGGCACTTCACTAAAGCAGGATCTTGTCCTGAGCGTAGCCGTTGTGGCAAAGGGGTACTATGCCCTCTCTGTCATGCGGATGTTAAGCGAAATAAAGCCCAGTCGACTGCAACTTCATTTGGTGGCCATTGCCACCATCAGCAAATCGATCGCCTGCACCAAATTTGCCGGTGAGATGGGGGTGGCCGTATATGACAACCCCCTTGAACTGCTGACGGTTGAGGGCCTGGATCTGATTTTCGAAATGTCCGGAGACCCGCAAACTTTAGCGGATTTATCCCGAAATAAACCGTCTAATATCGGGGTGCTGGATCGGCAAGCATCCACACTCATTTTTGAAATTGCCGGCTTATATCAGCAGGTGTCCGAGCAGGTTTCAGAAATCAGCTTGGCTTCTTCGTTTGCATCGGCGCTTCTGGAAGCCTCGCCGGACGGGGTCATTGTGATTGACCGGGATTTTAAAATTGTCAATTGCAATGAATCTCCCATTGTTACCAAGGGAAAAGGGCGTGATTTTGTGATCGGAAGGCAATGTCATGAAATTATTCATGATTGCAGCAAGGTGTGTAGCGATGGTGAACGCAACTGTCCCATGGAAGAGGTGCTCCAGACCGGCCGGCCGGCGCGAACGGTACATGAAACCAATCCCGGCAGCTCCGAAAATCGCATCCATCAATCCACTTACTACCCCATTAACAATCATCTGGGGGAAATCGTCCAGGTGGTTATCAGCATCCGTGACATTACCCAGGAGTTGACGGATCGAATCGAACAACGAACCCAGGCCATCAAAGACGATCTAGAGCGTTTTGTACGCGAGGATCGCCTGGCATCACTCGGCCGATTGGTGGCCTCGGTTTGTCATGAAATCAACAATCCCATTTCGAGTATTCTGACATTCAATAAACTGATCCTCAGATGTTTACAGGAAGATGATTTGCCGGATGATGGTTTTGAGTCTTTTCGCCGCTATCTGGATATAAGTGTCCGTGAAGCCTTGCGATGCGGCCAAATTGTCAAGAATCTACTGACTTTTGCTCGTCAGAAAAATATCGAAGTTATCCAAATCGATCTCAAGGAAATGATTGATACCATCCTAGTTCTGACCGAGCATCAATTGGAAAAAAACGGAATCACCTACGAGGTCAACCTCCCACAAACGGCCTTTTCGGCCAGGGGTGATTATGCCCAAATCCAGCAGTGCCTCATGAATCTTATCTTCAATGCCATCGAGGCCATGGAGGCCGGTGGCAAACTCACCCTATCCGGCGGACGCGAAAACGATCAAACCATTTGGCTTACCGTTGCGGACACGGGCCACGGGATTGATCCGGAAGATAGTGCCAGGATTTTTGAACCGTTTTACACAACTAAAAAAGAAGGGAAGGGCGTTGGATTGGGTCTGTCCATGGTTTACGGTATCATTCGCGAGCATCAGGGGACCGTCGAAGTTGAAAGTGAATCCGGCAAGGGCTCTCAGTTCAGACTGACCTTACCCTCGGGTCTTGATTTCATAAAAGATTCGGAAGGAGTGAAATCATGATGCAATCAATGCGCATACTTGTGGTGGATGACGAAGAGCCGATTCGTGAATCTTTGAGTGCCTGGTTGCAAAAAGACGGCTATCACGTTGATATTGCCGATTCCGGCCAAAGTGCCTTGGGCTGTATCGAAGATTGCCTGTTTGACCTGTATTTGGTGGACATTAAAATGCCGGGCATGGACGGAATTGAACTTCTGGGTAGAATTAAAGAAGCCCAGCCGGATGCCAATATCATAATGATCACGGCCCATGGCTCTATTCAAACGGCAGTTGAAGCCATGAAACGGGGTGCCTGCGACTATATTTGCAAACCGTTTGACCCGGATGAACTTTCGCTCATGACCGAACGGGTCTCAGCCAATCAAGCCCTTAAGGATGAAAATATAGCCCTACGCGAACAGTTAATGGAGCACCAGGAAACTTCTTTTGAGGGTTTGGTAGTGGAATCACAGGCTTTGCGCGATATTTTCACCAGCCTACAAGATGTGGCCCCAACGCCGGCCCCGGTTTTGATCACCGGTGAAACCGGGGTGGGGAAGGAAATGGTGGCGCGCGCTATCCATGTACAGAGCGAACAGGCCTATGGCCCTTTTGTGGCCATCAATTGTGGTGCTCAAACCGAGACACTGCTGGAGAGTGAACTGTTCGGGCATGAACAGGGTGCTTTTACGGGGGCCGTTAAAGCCCGTCGGGGCCGACTTGAAATGGCAAATAACGGGACATTGTTTTTGGATGAAGTCGGCGAAATTTCGAGCAAAATGCAGGTCAGTTTGTTGCGGGTGCTGGAGGAAAAAAATTTTCATCGGATTGGGGGAAACCAGAATGTGGATACCGATTTTAGATTGATATGTGCAACCCATCGGGACCTGGGTGAGTTGATCAAAGCCGATCAGTTTCGTGAAGATTTTTATTATCGCATTAACGTGATTTCCATTCACATCCCACCCCTTCGCCAGCGTCTGGCGGATGTGCCCGTGCTGGCCGACCATTTTCTAGAGCGTTATGTACAGGAAACTGGCAAGCAAGTGGCCGGCTGGACCCAGCGAGCCATCGGTATGCTGATGTCATACCACTGGCCCGGCAATGTTCGAGAGTTGCGTAATGTCGTCGAGCGGGCGGTGGTCCTGGCGAGAGGCCGCATGATCGGAGCCACGGAACTTTCCTTTTTGCAGCCGGGAGTGGAAGAGTGCCACTTTGGCACTATGACCCTTAAGGAAATGGAAATCAGTCATATAAAGGCAGCACTGGAAACAACCGATGGCAATATTTCCCAGGCGGCACGGCAGTTGGGAATCGACCGCGGTACTTTGGCCAGAAAAATGAAACGGTATAGTCTGAATCGAAAATGATCCTAATGTTGTATAACAACATGGCAATTCACTAGGTCTCGACTTCGGTTGACACAGGTCTAAGCGGCTCGGGCGAAATCATTCCTCAGACGCCTTGACTCTGAAGTCCTCCAGACTTTGCAACCTTAGGGTATGCCTGATTTGAGATGACTCAATTGACACCTGATCATACCGCAGCACAAACAGGGGCCGGCATCGAGCTGATTCCCATAGGCCGGGTGGATCCTCTGGCTGTTTCGGTCGTGGCGGCCAACTTGCAAGCCCTGCTAGGCCTGAATACCAGCGTATATGATCCTCGACCTGATCCGGAACACGCCTATATCGCAACGCGTCAGCAGTTCGATGCGTTAAAAATTATCAAGGCGCTGTCCCAGGAGGTCAGAGAGGTTTATTTTCGGCTGGGTGTTACCAATCTGGATATTTGCACACCCATCCTGACGTTCGTTTTTGGCGAATCTCAATTGGGCGGCAGCACCGCCCTGGTGTCAATCAATCGTTTACAAGCCGATGGGGCGGATTTGGCTTACGAGCGGGCGGCCAAAATCAGCGTGCATGAAGTGGGGCATATCCTGGGCTTGGAACATTGTTGGGAATTAAGATGTCTGATGCATTTCAGCCGGGATGTGGTGCAGCTCGATTCACTACCGCTTAGCTTCTGTGAAACGTGTCAGTATGAATCGAGCAGACGACTCGGTCAAATATCATAGAAATGATTTCAAAATTTCCCCTCAGGCCCAATCTCGGCGTTGGGATGAAATATTTGATCCTTAATAATGCAGTATTCCTGCGCTTTAATATTCCATCCCGCCTTGACCTTGAACCTGCTTGAAACTTTTGAAAACACATCAAAACCTGTACAAAAACAGCCTTTATGCAAAAAAATGGTGCCAGGTTCTATTGAATCCAGCACCATTTGTTAGTGGCATAGTCGCGTTTCATAAAATCGCGCAGCGATTTTATTTAAGGAAGGAATCCACCAGCCGATCCCATCCAATTTCGGGAACGCTGCCGTAGATGTCTTTGACCGCCTCACCACCGGTGGCAGCCATGCGATAGCCCCCTTCCTCTTCCAGCATGGCGGTCAGACGCGAGGCTTCATCGTCGGTCCAGGCCATGGTTTCAACGCCGTAAAGCAGATTTTTGAGGTTTTTACGCAGGTTTTTAGGTTGAATAACCATCAACCATCCATCACCGTAGGGGGCGGAATTCATCTCCTCGGGATTCCCCTTGAGCTTGGGATTAACCGCCACAACCGTACCATCCAAGGGACTCATGGTCTCGGCTTCATTTTTATCGCGAACCACGGTGGCTTGGGGGCGATTTTGTTCAACAGCGGCACCCAGGCGCGGAAGTTTGATCTCATCCTGGGGACCCAACAGCCTCAGGGCAAAGTCATCGATCCCAACGCGCACACGACCACCGTATTCCACTCGCGCCCAGGTATGCCCGTAGTGAAAATAATGGTCCCTGGCAACGGAAAAACCGGAAACCGGATCACATACCGGAGCCGTCAATGCCGGCATCATACTGTTTTCATCAATCATTTGATCATAGGGGCATTTGATGCAATTGTAATTATGGGCACACATTTTGTAGTCAACCCGGCCACTTAACATGTGACGGCATTTCCCCTGGCTTTCCAGCAGGCTCATGCGCGGGCGTTTATGGGCCGGAAGGGCCCCACCAGATTGAGCGGTTTTGGCTTTGAAGTCTGCCTGGATTTTCCGATCAAAACTGCAACCAAGACAGTCAAAAGCATTTATGCACGCCATGGGTTTTGCCAAACCTGCCCTTGACCAGACACACTGCTCATTGGAGATGGCGTACACATTGGGTCGTCCGGATCTTTTTTGGGTTTGCTTTTGCATGGCGTCCTCCTTTTGCTGGGTTTTGAATGTTAGCGTATCGAATTGCTTGGTTGTGTCTATTGAAGGAGCAGGATCCGGGCCAACCACACCAGCTAAGAAAAATATTCTTATAATATTCTGAAATTATAGGGATATTTAAATAGATACAATTTGACTGTATGGAAGAGTCTGCTTGCAAAGATTGATGCAAATTGCCACAGCACAGATGACGCATACAAAAACAGCTATTTATATTAAGAGGTTATATGGGTGGGGCGAATAGCTAGGCTTTGGTGCATTTTGCCTCAGCTGCAAAATGCACCAGGGCGATGAAGTTAAGGGATCATCCGGCAAAAAAACTACTTATATTGTTGGCCAAACTGTCAAAAATTCATTCGGTTATCTATAAAGCTCAAACAGTTGCCCGCGTGCAAAGTGAACATTTCCCGGCATCTCGCCCGGCTAACTTGAGCTTTACACATCGGTTTGTTATTTCGGAACATATTTATGACAACCGGTATAAAAGTCAGCACTTTTCGGAAAAAACATGACCTGTTGGTATTCAGAATCATCGTCAATATATTGAAGCACTAATGGAAAGTTACTGGCTTAAAGAGGGTGTGTGGTATCACTGGCTGGTGGTCGCCAGTTTGAGGCCAAGCATGGCAAAAATGGCGGCAAACGAGCGTTGCGTCCATTTTACTGTGGTGGGGGAATTGATTACATATTGCCGTACGCCATGGGCAAAAATACCGTAAAGAATAAAGATTATAAGCGTCATGCCCATGAAAACCAGACTCAAGCCCATCATCTGCACGAGAGGTGATGACGATTCCGGTGAGATAAAAAGAGGCAGAAAGGCCAGGAAAAAAATCGAAAGTTTGGGATTAAGAATGTTAATCAGAATGCCCTTGATACCGATTTGCAGCATGCTCTGTCTTTGGGGGGCGGCATTGAACTGCAAACCGCCGGTTTCGCGCCACATGGCCCAAGCCAGATAGAGCAGATAGGCGGCTCCGACATATTTAATCAGGTTGAAAGCCAGCGCACTGAAATGCAGGATGGCCGACAATCCCAAAATGCTAATTAACAAATGGGGTACAATGCCGCAGGTACAGCCAAATGCAGCGGCGATACTAGACCGCCAGCCTTTGAACAAGCCGGTTGATACGGTATAAATAACACCGGCACCAGGTACAATGACCACCACGAAGGATGTGATTAAGAATTCTGCGTTCATTTTCGACTCAACTCAAATTTTTATTCTAAACAGGACCTTGGGATCGCCAGGCTTATTATAATCGTTGGTTATGGGTATGCCCTCAAATTCAGAATCACCGGGAGCTAGATCGAAACCGATTTTTTGATGGAATAGGATGGATCCTCGGTTTACCGGCGATGTGCAGGCTCTTACCAAATGGCGATCCTGTTTTCTACACAGCTTAAAAAATTTTTGATACAAGAAAGTGCCGATACCCGAACCCCGATAATCCGGATGAACGCCACAAAAATGGATATAACCCTCGTCCGCTATGGATGGCGATAAAAAGCCGATCAGGAAAGCGATTAAACGGTGTTCCCTTTCGATGATAAAGGAAGTTTTATAAAAATGATTTAAAAACAACTTGGGTATCATCCAGGTCAGGTCTCTGCCATCCCACCAATCTGTCAATACTTCGATGATTCTGGCATGATCAGTTGACCTTGCTTGTCGCAGGAGACAGTCTTCCGGCAGGCTCGAATGAAAATCTGTTTGCATGGAGGGTTAATCCGTTTGGTAAAATTAATCTTTGATGGCTTTGATGAGTTCTCCCTGGTCAATTTCGTCTTGCAGGATTTGTTTGAACTTGTCGGCACATGATGGGGAACACAATAAAAACAGGCCGTCCTTGCCTTCCTCTTTGGCGTCTGAACGCGTCGCCGTTACCATCATATTTACGGGTCGGCTTTCAGGCGTCAGTTCAAGTTCTATGCAATGAGATTCATATTCAGATAGTTCGATGCCCGGCTTTATCTGGATTCCCAAATCGGCGATATCGGTTTCATCTGTAATCTCTTTCTGGCAACACGCACAGGTACTCAAGGCTTCGTCATCCGGAATAATGCTGAATTTCATGGGGAGCTATCCTCCAATATTGATGGCTGCATAAAAAGCCCAATTTTGACGTTGCGCAGGACGCACTTAAACTTGGACATTTTACTTTACCATCCCATTTCTGAATAGTTATGTCTTTTATATACGGGATTCGTGGGTAGCGATCAAGATAATTACTTTATGGCATCAACGATGGCCTGACCTAACGCAACCGTACCGGCAGTGCCGCCCATGTCCGGGGTCAAGCTGCGACCGTCTTTCAAAACGTTTTCAACAGCCCCCATTATCGTATCATGCACTGCGGGGACCCCCAGATGCTGGATCATCATGGCACCGGCCCAAATGGTCCCAATGGGGTTGGCAATACCCTGACCGGCAATGTCCGGTGCGCTACCATGCACCGGTTCAAACATGGATGGGAATGTTTTTTCCGGATTGATGTTGGCGGAGGGCGCAATGGCAATGGTGCCGGTACAGGCCGGGCCTAAATCAGATAAAATATCACCGAACAGATTGGATCCCACCACCACATCGAAATGTTCCGGCATGCGGACGAAATTGGCTGTCAGGATATCGATATGGTATTGATCCACCTGAACCTCCGGATACTCTTCGGCCCGAGCCTGAACGCGACTGTCCCAATAGGGCATGGTATGAAATATGCCATTGGATTTGGTGGCCGACGTCAGATGCCGGGCCGGCCGGCTTTGGGCCAATTTAAAGGCATAATCGAGAATGCGGTCGGTTCCCTTGCGGGTAAACATACTGAGCTGGGTGACAACTTCATGGGGGGTGCCTTGATACTGGATCCCGCCTACCTGGGAATATTCACCCTCTACATTTTCGCGGACCACATAAAAATCGATGTCTCCCGGTTTTTTACCAGCCAGGGGACAGGGGACGCCCTCGAACAAGCGGACCGGTCGTAGATTGACATACTGGTCAAATGTGCGGCGAATGGGTATCAAAAGACCCCAAAGTGAAATGTTATCGGGCACACCCGGAAAACCTACTGCGCCTAAATAAATGGCATCGAAGGTGCGCAAAGTTTCGATTCCGTCTGCGGGCATCATGTGACCGGTTTGGTGATAGGTCTGGCATGACCAATCAAATTGGGTCCATTTAAACCTGATATCATGAATACGACCAGCGGCTTCAAGCGCCAAAATTCCTTGAGGAATCACTTCTTTGCCAATGCCATCACCTGGAATAACGGCGATATTAAATTGGGTCACCTTGGGAGCCTCCTGGTACATTAGAAACGGTAAGCCCTGTATTGGAGCAAACCTCTTTTACCAACAACCTGGAATTAAAGCATATTTTGTGCGGATACATGTTTCTAATGTAGTCTTTATCAGTTATTGTAAAAAAAAGTCGATCTTTTTCATAAATTTTCATGCTTCATATAAAATGATCACTGGAGACATCTGGTGATAAACTTTTGCATGCTTAGTTGTGCTCGTTTGGGAATGAAAATTTATTTAAGTGATTTTAAAGCTTTGTTAATTCGTTTTAATTGGGATGGTTTGTCAAGATCTGATATCCGTTCTGAGATCAATTGCAAAAAATCAGTTTTATTTTGGTCAACAATGGCAATCATTGCTTTGAATAACATCCATTGCAACACCAACGAGGGGTTGTGACTTTTCGAAGCATTGTAAACGATTAAATACGGAGCTGCTCCAAGGCGGTGCCAGCCTCAGGCGCTAGTTTGATGAATTGGGATAGTTTGTCGCAAATGTAATCATCACAGGCGGCACAATGATCGATCCCCCGGGAAATGCAACACTCACGAATCTCACATACACTGCAATGGGAGAACTTGACTCCCTTTGACTTGCAGCCGGTGCAGTTGATTTGATCGGCCTTGATATCCGCCTGATAGAGCTGGGACCAAAGTTTCGCTGTCTCCGCTCTTTTTTGGTCATTGTCCAGCCGGGTGGCCTGATAGGCACCACACTGGGAACAATCCAACCCGCAATAAGCAATCATAAGAGCCTCCTTGTTTTCAGTCTTTTAATTTAAGCGTCGTCTGTCTTTGCCGGTTGACAGTCAGTTGGGTGACATCGGGCCGGGCATAATGTCCGGCCGGGTCAAAATTCTGGCGTTCCTCCAAAACGGTTTGATAATCTAGTGTCGCCACGATCAGGTCTTCTTTATCCACCAGCGGTGGAACAAGCCATTCCCCATCCGGCCCGGCAATACACGATCCACCATTGGCTAATTGATCCGGTGCCTCGGCTAGAATCGCCTCTAGGTGCGGCGTATCGGCTGGAAAGTCTGATTTGTGCATCAGGCCGGATGCCGAGATAACATAGGAGCGCCCTTCCTTGGCCATAAACCGGGTAATGTCGTTGGTATTATGAATTCCACCAGGCCAAATGGCGATGTGCAGATTTTCCCCCTGTCCGTAGAGTGCCGCGCGCGCCAAGGGCATCCAGTTTTCCCAGCAATTAAGCCCTCCCAGTGTAAAGGGACCGAGTTTGTGGACTTGTAACCCATGGCCGTCACCAGGAGACCAGGTCAAGCGCTCCTCATAGGTCGGCATCAGCTTGCGATGAACTGAGCGAATAATGCCCTGGGGATCAATATAAACCAGAGAAGCATAGAGGCTGTGTCCACCTCTCTCTACGGCCCGCTCAATACAACCCAGGACCACCGCAACGTGATGATGGGCGGCGACTTGGCAGATGTTGTCCAGATGTCCGGCTTCGATTCGAACCGCGTTTTGGATATAGTGGGCATGTATCTCTTTTTGGATGGGCGAGTTGAATCGGGCACCGTTTGTGAGCTCAATCCAAAAAGGATAACCCGGAAGCATCGCCTCTCCGAAAACAACCAATCGACACTGTTGTTGTCCGGCCATCTGCAATTGTTTGATAATCTTTGCAGTTGTTTGCTCGCGATTAAGCCAAACCGGTGATATTTGGGCTATCCCCACGATGAGTTGCTCTGATTCTTTTCTAGGGGCCATGTGAAGCGTTTATCCTTTACAGGGGTCTGATTTTGACGTCCTTTAAATACTGATTCTGAAAATCAGACACTTCTCCGATTTTTGCTTTGCCGTCTGATACAAACCGGGCAGACAGGGGTTTATTATATTTTTCCGATAGTTTTTGAAGTAGACTAAGGACCGCCTGAATTCTTTCTGGTTTTTCATCGATACCGATGGGATAGGTATCGATACCCAATCCCGAATGTAGCGCCAAAAATAGGTTTCTTTCAATGGCAAAATGCCCGGCTTCGTATTCGGCCGCCAATTCAAAATCTTCCAGGCATGGCAGCATGAGTCCACAGAGACCCACTGGTTTGGGATTATGCCTGGTAATGAAGTCGGTCATACGGATAAAGCAGTCTGTGGTAACGGCCTTGGAGAAATCTTCATAAATGTGCTTTACGAAATGGACGAGACTGCTGTGATCCCTAAAAAGCGGCGCAATGGATGAATCGATGCCTAAAAAAGAATCATCACCCGCGAAGATCTGGCAGAGTTCCTGCCAGACGGATGCCATCGCCTTATACCAGTCGGGCAGATTCGAACAATCTTTTGATAAGTTCGTTGGCTGAAGACCCAGGGCAAAGCCAATACGTTCAAAGGATGCCGATGGAAAAAAGGGACTCGATAGACGGTTGTGGAATGTATACGCAAAATTAAAGGTCTTGGCCGGTTTGTTTCGAATAATCTCAAACAACGACCCAATATGCTCAGGCTTGACGCCATCGGTCAGGTCAAGATTGACGGATACATTGCCGGCTTGCAGAAAATCATCCAAGAGAGGCTCAAACGAATGTTGATCTAAGGATCCCAGACTGAGATAGAGCCCGTGATCACGATCCCAGGGCGGTAGGGCATCCAGCCGAGCCTGCTTGAAGCAAACGCGTTTGGTCTGAATCTCATAGCCGTGTTCAACCAGTTGCGTTTCAATTGCATTCAACCGGTTTGGCACCTGTGAATCAGACGGGCTCTCGGCAAACCAGCAAATACTCCGGATAATTTTATTCATACGGCCCCCCATCCTCATCTGGGATGCAGACTACAAGCTATCTCAGAATGATTTGATTCCTTCTAGCGGCATGGCAAAGCGGTTCAAAATGCTCAAATATTACGTGGCTGCTCCTCTTTACATCTGTCCCGTCCCAGGCGAGAGGACTATAATTTTAGACAGGTTGCAATTCCGTCGGAAATAAAAACGTGCCATGGTTTGAATGTCAAGCGCTTTCCGCTTTATTAAAAACAAGGTTGTTCTATGGAATTAAAATCTTCGGTGTTCTTTATTTTACTTGATTCCGTTTCACAGTCTGGTATCAGAGGGTTTGCTTAAACCTCAAGGTTGCACACCCCTCAGGCTTTGGCAACGTTGAGATAATTTTGCCGTTATACGGAGCAACAATGAATTTAACCAACTCCAAACGTTCCCTGGTTCAGATGGATGCCGCCATTGCCGGTCCGTTGTTTATGCTGGCGGCCGCTATCCTATTCACAATGCTGAATCTGATTGTTAAAACGCTGAACCCGGTCTTTACGGTTTGGCATATCGGATTTTACCGTTTTTTTGGCGGCCTCATTATGCTTTTGATCATATTTGGTCGACACCAAAATCCATTCAAGGGGAATAATACCCGCTTATTGATCCTTCGCGGGTGTACCGGTTCGGTATCCTTCATCGGCATTATTACCGCTGTTAAAATGCTGCCGCTGTCAACTGCCCTGGTAATATTTTATTCTTATCCGGCTTTTTCAGCGGTATTTGCCTATCTAATTTATGGCGAGAAGATAGGCAAGCTCCAGCTTCTTTGCATTTTCCTGGTGGTCATAGGGGTCGCTGTCTTTTTTGATTTTCAGATGGGCGGATCGTTTTTGGGGCAGTTAATGGCTGTGCTCGGCAGTTTGTTTGCAGGTATTACGGTCACGCTGATCCGATCTTTGCGAGAAAAAAATGGGCCGGTAATCATCTATCTCTACTTTTGCGCCATGGGAACCCTTATCACCGGTCCCAAGTTCATCCTGGCTCCGGTTTTCCCCGGCAATCCATTGGAATGGGTCATGGTACTGGGGATAATTTTTACTTCACTGACAGCCCAACTCCTCATGAACCAGGGATTCTTCTATTGTAAGGGTTGGGAGGGCGGCGTATTCATGTCCAGCGAGATTGTTTTTACAGCCACCGTGGGAATTGTTTTTTTAGGAGAGCCGGCGACGGTGCGGTTCTGGGTTGGCGGGCTGTTGATCTTTTTCAGTGTAGTGGCATTGAATCGACTTAACGCGGGTCCCAACGTTGGGACAAAAAAGGTCCCATAATCGAAATGTTAGGCGTATTTTCTAGGTTACGCTCTTTTCCTTGAAAAAATCTTTATAGCCTTGATCGGTACCCAAAACATGCGCAATATACCAGTCTTTCAAGTAATGGGTCAGCTCCGAAAAGATGTTTCCATCGCTTGAGGTCATTTTCCGGTTCAGGTCGAACAGTTTTTCAGTAAAAATTTCGTGTTCTTGTTGATGGGCCTTAAGATCCGCGTAGCCGTGCTCCCGCATCAGGTTTTCTTCAGTGTTAAAATGCAATTGCACATATTGAACCAGTTCATTCAACACAACAAAGCATTGTTTGGCATCCGCTTCCGGGTTTTCATGTGACAGGTTATTTATCAACTGGAGCAACTTTTGATGCTGTTCATCTAATTGTTCAACGCCGACACTGTAGGCCGGTTTCCATTCTATTGTGGCCATGATTATTCTCCATCCCATTGTTGGCTTTTTACGAGCTCATCATCAATATTGGGCTCATATTAATCGGCAATCAAGTTAATTATTACCACGTATCACATGCTCATCATCAAGAATCCTGAGAAACTGGCATTATCAGGCGACAGGCCGGAATCCACTTTGGTTTTCATGTCGTTTATGATGGCGCGATAATTTTTATAAAAATCCCATGTGGGCGTGGGTTTATAAACGAGACCTTTAAGGTCGAAAAATGAGATTACACCTTTGGCGGTGGTTGGCTTGATATATACATCCACCTGGGGGCGAAAATATGACGGGATAATCGTAAGCAAAGTCCATTTTGCCATTTTGCCGAGTTTCAGCACCGCCAGCATATTTTCAAAACCCTGCTTTTCATCGATGAAAAGGAACTTCTGAAGCCCTTGGGCCAGCTGTTCTTGTTGTTGGGGTGCTAGCTGGCTGGCGTAATCCTTAAATTTAGGTTTTTCAAAAACTGACACCATGGAAGAGCGGCCAATTACCTTGATCATGTTGGCAATGATTAGATCGGGTATTCTGAAGTTTTCTTTCGAGAAACAATCCTGAACAAAAGTGATCATCTTTTCCATTTTATGTTTTTTGCGGATGGCATCCATCTCCGGATGTTCAAATCCGCCCGGATAGCGCATGAAGAATTCTTCTTCGGCCTGTTTGAGTTTGTCTATGTTCATAAGGCTCCTTTCTGAATCCGTATTACCGGGTGGTTTGGCCCGACAATCTTAACGCGGCTAAAGGCGTTTGAAGTTGAAAACACCATTTTGTTTGCCCAGTCGCGTGAATAATCCGGACTGAACGATTTTTGCGGGCACCCATCCATGGACCAGCGGCGGAAACAACCACACGGCCAGAGTGCCGTCTGGTTTTAGCACGCGGTGCATTTCCGGCAGCAGCCGCTTCAACGGCAACAAAGGAAATGGAATCACCCCAAAAAGCAGTACCATGTCGACGCTGGCGGACTCAAGACCCGTTTTTAGTGCATCCCGCTGGATGCTCCGGACATTTTCTAATCCGGCTTGTTCTACCTTTTTTGAGACGACTTTGATAAAACCCGCGGACGCGTCCATGGCGATTAATGACCCATGATCCCCGATCATTTCAGCCGCTGGAATGGTAAAAAAACCGGTGCCGCAACCCACCTCCAGAATGGTTTGCCCGGCATCAACATTGGCACCGTTCAGGGTTTTGGTCGGATTGGCCAGCCACTTTCTGAGTTTACTGCCCATCATGGCGCCGGCCGGTTTGAAAAACATATTTAGAAATTTTGAGTTTCCGAGATCTTCAATTTTCATGAGTCATCAGTTTTGAATAGGATTGATGATCGGATAAAATTTGGGCTGCATTAATTCTATTTAAAACATGTTGGCAAAACCTATTATAAGCTCTAAAGATGAAATCGAACAATCAAAAAATGGGGTGTTCCTTCCAAGGGTGCTTCAAAAATTATTATGACAAGCGCTGCATTCTCTGGTGAGTAATTTCGGCGATCTCAATAGTAAGGGGGAACAAGGCGGATCATGGATTATTAGTGGATTCCCGGAAAATATAAACCCGGAGCCATATTTCAGACACCGGGTTTGGGATTAAGTTATCGCTTATTAAAAATCCTTAAAACCAGAATCGTCCATGGGAATGACCTGGTTTGGAGCAACAGTGTCGGTCGTTGAGTTGGGTACCATGGTGTTTTCCGGTTTTGATGGCGACATGCCGGCGGTGTACATCGGATCCCGGTCACTTGATCCTTGTTTTTCAGGTTGATGCTGAGCATTACTTGAATTATTGACCAACTGAATCAGTTCGTTCACGATAGATTTCATTTGGTCGGACTGAGCCCTCATCTCCTCAGAGGTTCCGGCAGATTCCTCGGCACTGGCCGCCACCTGTTGCACTACCTTGTCCATTTCGTTCATGGTACCGTTGACCTGTTCGATACCCTGGGCCTGCTCGCTGGAAGCCGCTGCGATTTCCTGCACCAGATCTGTGACCTTTTTGGAAATTTCCATATTCTCATGGAACGCGGTCAAGGTGCTTTGGGTCAAAGAATTTCCGCGTTTCACGGCTTCGATGGTATTTTCGATCAACTCAGAGGTGTTTCTAGCGGCATCGGCGGCGCGCATTGCCAAGTTGCGGACCTCATCGGCTACGACTGCAAACCCGGCGCCGGCTTCACCGGCCCGGGCAGCCTCGACGGCGGCATTCAGGGCCAGCAAATTGGTCTGGAAAGCGATTTCGTCAATAGTTTTGATGATCTTGCCGGTATCTTCGCTCGATTTGGTAATCTCTTCGATAGCATTCACCATTTCGGTCATCTGGGTGTTTACCTTGTTGACGATCTCACCGGCTTCCGTCATCATTCCCCTGGCCTGATTGGCATTGTCGGCATTTTGCCGGGTCATGGCAGACATTTCCTCCATGGAAGAAGAGGTCTCTTCCAAAGAGGCGGCCTGCTGGGAAGCACCTTCAGCCAGTTGATGGCTGGATGCCGACACCTGCTCGGCGCCGGACGATACCTGCTCGGTGGCTTCGTTCAGACCGGTAACCACCCGATTAATGGGTCCCACTGTCGATTGAACCAACAGCAGGATGATAACGGCAGCCAGCAGCACCACACCGCCGGCCACGGTCATATTTACGATCCCGAGGCTTTTTACCGGAGCCATGAGTTCACTGCTGACGGCACCGACTCCGACGGTCCAGCCCAGCGTATGTGATTTCTGGAAAGCGACCATCTTTTTCTGTTTGCTCCAGACATACTCAAGCAATCCGCCATCACCCATGGTCATCATTTGGCGGCCGAAATCGAAATCGTTCATGTTCAGTTTCAAAATATTACCGGGATCCGGATGGGCGATAACGATACCCTGGCTGTCATACACATAAGCATAGCCGGTTTTGCCTACCTTGATGGGATTGATGAAAAGGCTGCTGAAAGAATTGACATCCAGCACGCCAAATATCACACCCACATTTTGATCTTTTTCCACCACCGGTGCTGCAATGGTGAAGACGGGTTTCCCCGAACCACGGCTTTTGAGAACACTGGAGACACCCAGGTTGCCGTTCATGGCTTCCTTGAAATAGGGCCGGTCGCCCACCGTAATCTTTCCAATTACGCTCGGCTCCGCGGCCGCGACAACATTACCTGCTTTATCGGCCAACACGATGTTTTCGTAATAGTTGTAATCACCTTTGAGGGCTGCCAGTTGAGTGTTGGCCGCCTTCCGGGCCGCCTTGCCGACAAAGGAATCTTTCAGGGCTGTTTTGTACACCTTGATCCGGCTCCAGCTCTTGATGTCCAATTTGCGATCGCGAATCCAGGTGTCTACCATATTGGCGGTAGACTGTGAAATTTGTTCGACCTCCCCGGCGATAGCCGATGTGAGTGCATTTTTTGACTTCACATACGAAACCGTTGCTGAAAGACTCATACCCAGGATGATCAAGGTTAAGGTGGGTACTAGGAATCGATTTCTGAGACTGAGTTTCATCTTATTGCATGCCTTTCAATAAAGGAAGCAGCGAGACCGCCCACAAACCACTTTGGTCGAGGCCCGGTCTCGCCTGGGGACTATATGAAATTACTCAATTACTTGATCGGCTGCTTCCAAAATTTCGTATGGAATGTCAGCACCCATTACATTGGCTAATTTTGTGTTGATGATGAGTTTTCCCTGGGTGTTTTTGGTGATGGGAATGTTGGATGGGGCCTTTCCCTGCAGAATTTCAAGGGCTGCGGCAGCAGACCAACCACCTTGTTCCTCGGCAACCTTACCATAGGTGATCATGGCAAATGGTGCCATAAAATCGTAGGAGGCACCAGTTGGGATCGTTGTATTAGCGGCAACAAATTTCTGTAGCTCGGCTTCATGATCCACATAAAGTCCGCCGTGACTCGCGATGAGCAGAATATCAACTTGCTTTTGGAGTTTCACAAAACCTTTTTTCCAATCGGCTATGTCTTTGGCGTAATATGTATCGACGTCAAGCCCAAAAGCCTTTTTGTAGTTTTCGGCTTCTTTGTGAGCTGTTAAAATATCGGGCGCCAGGAAGCCCACCCGGTCGCCATTGGCCATGGGCAGTAGTTGTTCGATCAATTGGGGCACGGGTGTTACTTCCACCATGCCGGTAACATTGGCGTAGGGGTAACCATATACTTTTTCATCCCAGTTAACGCCACAGAATACGAACGGTAAACCAGTATCCTTGAAAAAGGGTTTAATCAGGTACTTGGATGCATTGTCATCGGCAGCAATTACGACATCCGGCTTAAATGTTTCGATGACTGCTTTGGCTTTGAGGGCAGCTTGCTCCTTAAATCCCGTGTCATTATTCCGTTTGGTATCCATCCGGACGACTTTCAGCTCTACCCCGGAACCGTCGAGTATTGAATTAATGCCCCTGCCAATCCCGTCGCTCCAGGCATACCCCTCGTGATAGGAATCGATAAAAAGTACTTTTTTGCCGGTATGAGGTGCTGCAAAACCAGGTCCGGTCAACGAAATTACCAACAGAGCACAAAGAATTGTAATAGCCGTACGTTTCATATTTTTCCTCCATGAATAAAAGATGATAAAAAATCGTGCAATCCATTTGCAACAAGGCATCTATCGACTGCTCGGGATCTATACTTTAGAAAAAAAGGAAAGAATTTATTAAAAAAAAAAGGAATGAATCGATCCAAATTCATAAATATTCAAATAGGGAATATTGGATGACTTTTATTGCTTACGGTGACATGAAGGCGGCGGATGCTTATCGAGTGACCGTTAACAACAATGTGGCATTATGTCCTTAATGCGGCTGGTGTGCCTGACGAGATTTGCGAATGCCGCGATAGAAAAAATAGGCGATGAAGATGCTGTGAAAGGGCAGGTTGTCTTTCATTTCAAGGCACCTTGCTATTCTTTTCATTTAAATAAAAATGCCACAGTAGCCTCGCAGCAACGGCGCGCCAGGGCCGCCATTTTTGGCTCATGCGACGCATCTGCTTGGACGAGGGCCGCTGGGGCAAGTTGTTTATTTTCTTGATGGCGGCCGCCAGAGCGAGATCGCCATCGGGCCATATATCCGGCCGGCCCAGTGCCACGACCAGATATATATCAGCTGTCCACGGGCCGATTCCTTTGATTTGCACCAATTGATGCCTGGCTTTCTGATCGGGCAGTTTATTCAAGCCGGATAAATCCAGGCTTCCGGATATAAGCGCATGGGCTAATTCCCGGCCATAGCGTGTTTTTTGACGGCTGAAACCAACCTTTTTGAGGTCGCCATCGGAAAGGGTTAGAAATTTCTCGGGTGTGACTGGAGTAAGTCTTTCATTCAGTCGCTTGTAGGCTGCCTTAGCCGATGCCAGGGACACCTGTTGTTCCAGAATTATATGGATCAGCGTGGGAAACCCTTGGGCGCGAATCCATAACGGTGGTGGTCCGTATTGGGATACGATCCGCGCAAGCCCCTGATCAACCTGGGCGAGTTTGTTTACGCCTTCAAGCAGGAGCGTTTTGGTTAAGCGTTTCGGCATTTGTACACTGAATTTTCATGCTTTAATCTATCTGTAGTGCCATGGGTATAAAGCGAATTCCATTTGTTTCCGTTTCATCCTCAGTTGGGATGAATCCAATGTTTTGATAGGCACCCAGTGCGTTTGGCGATGCGTTGACCGTAATTTCCTTCAGATCCGGATTCAGCTTGCGACACAGTTCAATTGATCTCCGGCAGAGCTCTTGGGCAATCCCTTTTTGCTGAAATGATTTATCCACAAACAGCAAAGCGATGTGGCTGTAATGACGCATTTCGAGTATGCCGATGATCTTTTTCTCAGCTATAGCCAATAGAACAAGATTTCCGGATCTGAGCCGTTCGGTAAAGGACCCGGCGCTGATTAACATTTTAAATGCCGCGATACCGTCGTTGGAGCATCCTGGAGCAACAAATTCCTCAAAGACCGATCGCACAAGCGCATCGACGTCGGTCTCATCATCCGGCAGCATAGAGCGATACGTAACGATTGGTTGATCTGGTGGCAAAGCTTTTATCTCCTGACCAAGTGTTTCATTTTGAGGTTAATGATTTAAATTTTCGACAGGCTATCACATAGCGATATCCGTATTCGATAACCGATTTGCGATGTTGATTAATTACGCTACACTTGATGGCGGCATATCCACGATCGGTTTTACTGCGGGAATTTTGCAGATCGGTCCAACAGGCATTTACATATAGGGTGTCGCCCGGCCGCACCGGGTTGAACATTTTTACAGCATGCATGCCAACCCCGCTAAGGATGGCCACATTACCCTGGGCTTCGACGACGGCACGGGTGCAGGCCGAAAGGGTGTGCAGCGAAGAGGCGACCAGGCCGCCAAAAATTGAATCACGTGCCGCATCTTCATCCACATGAAATTGTTGGGGGTCATATTTTTTGCCAAAGTCGATAATGGCCTCTCGGGAAAAGCTTACCGGTCGGCATTCCAAGGGCTCCCCTTCAAGTAAGTCTTCAAAATATCTCATAAGCAAATTATATCAATTTAAGCGGTATAATATTGCATTCCAAAATGTGCCAGAATCCATTATAATGACAAAACTGTGGTGCGTCCAAATCAAACGGTTTCGTAAAAAGTTCAAATTCAAGGCATACAAGTTTTGGTATCATGAGGCGTACTAGGGTACGTTGAATGTGACCAAAACTTTGTACAACGCAGAAGTTGGGTTTTTTACGGAACCGTTATTTGTTGGAGGAGGCCGCCAATAATATACCAAATCCAACAAAAATCGAACCACTGGTTCGATTGACGACTTTGATTCGACTTGGATTTTGCAGCCATGTTTTGGCCGTGTGCGCCAATAAGGCATACAACATCAAAAACGAAAAAGAAAACAGCATGAGGGTTGCAATCAGAATCGAAAATTGGGGAACCAGAGCCTTGTGAGCGTTTATGAATTGGGGAAACAAGGCCGTCAGAAAGACAATTGCCTTTGGGTTGCTGAGCGCCACCCCGAATGCTTGCAGGAACACTTTAGTGGCAGAGATATTTCTTACGAGCACCTGATCCGTTAAATCTGAGAAGTTTACCTGCTTTTGGAATAACATTTTACATCCCAGATAGATCAGATATGCTGCGCCGGCATATCTGATACATGTAAAAATGATTTCAGATGTATTGAGAATAGCCCCCAAGCCGGTAACAGCAATAACACCCAGACAGAATAGTCCCAAAATATTGCCCAGAGCGGCAAAAATGGCCGTGCGCCAACCGTGTAAAGATGAGTGGGTGGTTATGTATAGCACCGCCGGGCCGGGTGTTGCGGTGGCCACCAATACCAACATTAAGTACATGATCCAGTGTTGTGGCGTCATTCGATATTTCCTTTTTTAGTTTTGTATGCCGTCTCGATTAAAAACAGACATCATGGTGCCGACCATGGTCGCCACCTGTTTGGATTCGTTTTCCCAATAGGCAACGAGCACACCTTCCGTTACGGTGATGGTCTTTCCCTGTTTCTTAACACGGCCGATGGCTTTAAATCGCTCTCCCCTGGATGGAGACAATAGATTGACTTTAAACTCAATGGTTAGAACAGCTGCATCGGGGGGCATCAATGAAAAGGCCGCATATCCGCAGGCTGAATCTAGTACGGTGGATACGATGCCGGCATGAATAAACCCGTGCTGTTGTGTTAATTGCGACTGATAGGGGAAACTCAGCTCAATCTCACCTGGTCGAATAGCATCTATGGAAACGTTAAGGGTTTTCATGATGGCTTGTCGGTTGAAGCTGTCTTTCACCTTGTCTTGATATCCGGGATAGGCCGTGAATTGTGATGACATGTTCGCAAATCTTCCTAATCGTAAGATTGAAAACGTTTATGAACCCCCAGTGGAATTTTCCATTTTAAATAGATTCGCTGTTTCGCGCCTTGGCATGAACGCCTAGCTTTAATTGAAGATAGGTTCTAGATAAGCCGGTTTCTTTTCTACTCCGATTTTTATTAAAGCATTGTTCTCTGCTTATAGAAATAATCAGATTCCATCAAGAACATTCAAGATCAATAAGTCGTTGATATTACCTTTCAGGTCTATACTTGATTTTTGGGATTGGTCTTATGCGGAGTTTAGCGCTAATCGTGTAAGGAGCTGGTGGGTCGTCATTGCGGCCGGTTGCACGGTGGGATTGTCTCTGGCGTTGCCGCTTTAGCTGTAACTGCAAAGCGGCAATCGTGAGCCAACTTGATTAGAAGTAGTTTCAAAACCCCACCTGATACCCAATATTCCCGCCACTTTGTTCTTGGGTAAAATTTGGGCTTGTAAAAATACTTCAATTATCTGCGGATACTAAAGGCCAACTTGAGACCAAAGCCGATCAGGGCAATACCGGCCAGGCGTGTGGCCAGCGTCCGCAAAAACTGCCACTTGGCAAGCCGTTGGGCCGTGGCATTTCCGATCAACACCAAACTGGTCTGATATATCAAACTGATAATTGTAACATGAACCATTAGGATGAAAAGCGTCACGGGGCTTGATTCCGAACTCATAAACAAAGGAAAAAATGCCATAAAAAACATGATGACCTTGGGATTGGTTAAACTGACCGCAAGGGCTTGCCTGAAATAGGCGCCCACACCAAATTGCCTGGACTGCTGGGTCGCTTGATCCGACGTAGAAGCCCACAACAGTTTCAAGCCCATCCAGCACAGATAGACGACTCCGATCCACTGCGCGCTTTGGAGCACACCTGGATATGCGGCCAGGACCGCAGCCAGACCCAAGACTGCCGCCAGCATGTAAATAAAATCACCCAGCAGGGTGCCGGCAACGGCACCCAAACCCGTCCCGATGCCTTTGCGGGCGGTTGCATTCAGAATGGTAACCGTACCAGCCCCGGGAATTAACTGGAACAGAATAATAGCCAAGATAAAGCTGGTGTAGTTTTGTATGTCGAACATGTTTGATCCTTTTTACATTTAGGGTGAAATTGAAATGGGCTTAGCAATTGTGCCCCCAGGTTAGCCGGATCAGAGCTCATAGTATCATTATTTCTATGTTGTCATGGCTTTTGAATATTGCTCATGGATAGGTGACTTTCCGGCCTTCGCATGTTGCAATTATGGTACTCTTTTAATCATTTGTCAAAGCTCGCTGGGCAATTAATTCGGCGGCCGATGCAATAAGGGCGATATCCATCATCATGAGACTGCATGCCTCGGCCTTGGTAGCCAAAAATAGTTTCGGGCTGGTCTCCGGCTAGCGGGTAATAATTTTTCCAATTCCTTCCTCACTTTAGCCACCGTGATAGGAGTCAGCTGTACCCAGTAGTTGATCCCCATTTTTAACATTCCACTTTGGTTAGATGCTTTAAAATTTTCACTATGGGTTAGTCAAAACACAAATACCGGTATGCGGCCTAGCAGGCCCCCTTAACTGTGTTTTTATTTTCTCATAGCAGGTGCATAAAATTATCAAATCGAACATCAGGGCCGCGGTAAACTGGAAATTTGATGTGAACAACAAAAATATAAGCAGTACTACACAATCCTTTTTTCAAGAAAATGTCCTGAAATAAAGACAGGTGGTCTTGTATTGTGGAAACGATTATTGTCCGGTAGAAAAATTCAAGGTTAACAATGATTTTAACATCAAGAAATTATTATAAAAAAGTTTTTTACAGCCTTGATTAAAGTTGGCATTAAATTTGGAGATAATCATAGAAAGAAGTAAAGATTCTGAACGATGCTGCCGAAAAAGGTAATAGGGGGTGCGTAATAATCCCGAGCGTAGTCTGCATGACGTCGGGTATAAGGAAAAGGAACAGCTTAGAATCATGATAAACAAGATTACCCAAGTAATTCAACAAAAACCCAAAAAGAAGCTGGATTATTCATTTCTCGTTTACAAACTGGCCAAACTGCATGGTGCCTCAGAGTATGATGTGTTTCAAAAATCAGGCCAAAATTTTACCCGTTATATGATCGATAATGCATTTAAGAGTTATATGAACGACGGGTCCATTCCCTGGTGGGTCAAGCAGCATTTGGAAGAAAACATGGAGCAGATTAAAAAGTATTCTCTGCCATATACCGTTCAGTGCATCTATCGGTAATGGGCCAAAGAGAGGACGACAATGTTATCGCAGCGAATTAAACGCTATTGGAAGGACATCCTTTGGATCATGAATATGTTTGATCCAATCGCCTTAATCCTTCCGCCCTTATTGCTTATCGTCATCCTGTCGCAGATGTAAAAACCCTGGTGGGCGTCTCATATTTGCGATTGAAAGGATACCTCTATCCTTTCACCGCATGCTGAAACAGATAAAATTGTCTGCCTATTCTCACAATGGTACAGATTGACACGTCCCTCTTGTTTGTTTATCATCCCGTCTAAAAAAAATGAAACAATGAGCACTCAATGCATTTAATACTGTTGCACGGCTATCTGCTCCAGGGAACTGGATCCAATATTTATGTGGCCAATATCGCCAGGGCATGGAAAAACCAGGGTCATGCCGTCACCGTTATATGCCAGGACCCCAAATCGGCAACCCTCGGTTTTGTTGATGAGTTTTATGGCCCCGGTGAGGACCTCCCCTCAACACCCCCCAGTTCGGGCACCATCCGCGTAGTCGTTCCTGAAATTGGCGGACTATTACCCGTCTATGTCTTTGATCGTTACGATGGCTATCGGGTGAAGACAATTCCAGAGATGAGCGATCAGGAATGTCAGAACCATATTGATATGACCAGTACTGTTTTGCGCAAGGTCGCGGAGCAGGGCGCCTCCCTGGTTTTGGCCAATCATGCGTTGTTCGGACCCATCATTGCGCGTAGGGCACTGGCTGATATAGCAGTCCCCTACGATGTGAAGGTCCATGGAAGCGCCGTGGAATACACCCTAGTGCCCCATCCGCGGCTCATGCATTATGCGGTTGAAGGACTTAAAACGGCGCGGCGTATCATCGTGGGCACCCGGTATGTAAAAAACCGGGTTCTGGAAGTTTTTGGCTCAGAGCGGGGTAGTTTGGAATTAGACAAAAAGCTGCAAATCGTTCCCCCGGGTATGGATCCGGATATATTCAAACCAGCCGACGATTTTGAAACCAACCAGCGCGGTTTCCTTGAAAACGTCAACCGGATGATACGTGAAAATGGGAAAGGGCGTAGGGCCAGCCAAATCCGCTTGCCGGATATAAAATCTCAGCTTACCTATCATGATGAGCTTGTGCAGGTGGCCGAAAGCTACGATCAACGGGCTGTGGATGCAGATTTAGTAGAAAAATGGCCGCAAATTACACCGCAAGAACCGATCATATTATATTTTGGGAAGTTTATTGCAGCCAAAGGCGTGGGGGAGGTGCTGCTTACGATCCCCAACATTTTAACGAAGATCCCAGAGGCACGCTTTGTCTTTGTGGGCTTTGGTACATACAGGGAACATTTGGAGGGCATGATTCAAGCCATGGCCCAAGGGAATGTTGAGCTGTTTTCAGGATGTGCCCGGGCTGGTGATTTGGTTGAAACCGGCAATCCGGACCATTGGTTCCGAACGCTTTCCTCCAGCGAAACAGACCGCATCACGGTAACCGGAATTTTAGATCATGATACCTTAGGGCAGCTGTTACCGCTGGCAAGCCTCACTATCGTGCCCAGCAAATGGCCAGAGGCCTTTGGGATGGTTGCCGTGGAGGCGATGGCGGCCGGTGTGTTGCCGCTTTGTAATGATCACGCCGGACTGAGCGATGTAATCGAAGCGGTTGAAGCCCGGGATGATGAAATTGCCGCATTGATGCGACTCGACCGGCCCACCTTTGTGGAACAGCTGCCCACTAAGATTGAATCCGCCCTCAATTTTTTATACCCCGACGGATATTCAGACCACCATCACCGCAAGACGATCGCCAAGAAACTGCGACGCATATCCGCGGAACAATTTTCCTGGGATGGCATCGCCAGAAAGTTGGTTTGATTGCCGCTGGCGGTTACATTCCATTGAAAGTCTACCTCAAAAGTTCAGCCAAAGTTTTAAGAATGTGCTCCCATCCGCCTTCATGGTTCGAACGGGCCTCTGCGTCAATAAACTTGATGTGAGTTAAAGAAATGTTTGTCTTTTTGTCATCTAATTTTTTGAAATTGAGTGTCACCGTGCTGCCTTCGATAGAAGCATGTGACATCCAGGTGAAAACCAATTTGTGGGGGCGATCGATTACCAAATACTTACCCGTATGGGGCAGTTTTTGACCCTCAAAATGCATTATGATTGAAAATTTGCCACCTTGGCGTGGATCGTTTTCAACATCACAATCGGGCATACCCGGCATGGGGGTCATAAATTTTGATAGGTTTTTGGGACTTAGCCAGGCGTCAAATACATCTTTGATTGGTGCGTGGATGGTTTTATTTATATTAACTGATAGTTCATTCATTTTGAATACCTCCATTTTTAAACAATTCGTCAAGTTTTTCCAAACGCAGTTCCCAGATCGATTTGAGCTCATGGAGCCAGTTTTCGACTAACTGGATGCGATCCACGTTAGCTTCTATCCAATGATTTCTGCCGATAGTTTTGCGTGTTACCAGCCCAGATTTTTCCAGTACCTTGATGTGTTTGGATATGGCATTTAAAGAGAGGTCGTAAAATTCTGCCAGTTCTGTTACCCGGGTAGGCCCATGTTGACACAATTGGGTGAGCAGTGATCGACGGGTTGTGTCGCTAACAGCTTTGAACAAACCACTCAGGATCTTATCTTTTTTATATTCAACCATATGGTTTAATATAACCAAAAAGTTTTCATTGTCAACCAAATGGTTGAATTTAGGTCAGTTTATATGCTGAGAAGCAATGGATAGGCGGGTCATGTAATGGGTACCAGGCACTATATGCGCATTTTGAACCGTTATACCATGCTGCCAGGAGTAATTGGATTATTTGGAGATAGTTTGTAGCTCCGCTTTAACAGCCATACCGATAGTTTCCAGGGTATAGGGCTTTTTTATATATCCTCCGGCACCCAGATTTTGAAGCTGCTTAACCCGATCGGTTTCTGAAAAGCCGCTGGCAATGATGGCCTTTTGATTTGGATTTGATTCAAGAATCATTTGATATGTTTCCAGGCCATCGAGTCCGGGTTCCATAATCATGTCCAGGATTATTAGATTGACCGAATTTTGCTGCAGGTATTGAATTGCCTCTTCACCGCTGGAAACCGAATCCACGGTGTAGCCCAGTTTTGACAAAATACGTGTGACTATTTCGCGTTGGTCCTTTATATCGTCCACAACTAGAATCGATTGGCCGCTTCCCAAGTATTTATCAATCGGGAGGTTGCCGTGTTCATTACCCGCTTCTCTCCGTGTAACCGGAAAATATAGATTGAATGTTGTCCCGCGTCCCTCAGTACTGTGAATATCAATGTATCCATTATGGTCTTTCACAGTTCCCCACACAACAGCCATCCCAAGGCCTGTCCCACTTCGGCCCATTTTCTTCTTGGTAAAGAATGGTTCGAATACCCGTTCGATATCTCCAGGAGAGATGCCCTCTCCGGTATCTTTTACGCTGAGAACGACATAATCGCCTTCTTTTATCTGATCATATCCTTTTATGGGCCAATCTAGATATAGATTTTCAGTTTTTAGGTAAATCGTGCCGCCTGACGGCATCGCCTCGGCAGCATTGCTGACAAGATTCATAATCGTTTTCGAAAGGTGCACGGGTGAACCTAAAATATTTAACAAGTCTTCTTCCAGATTACTTTCAATTACGATATTGGGATTATATTCTTTTAACCTGTTGAATTCGGGGGAATCTAAATAATGGTGTATGACCTCATTGAGGCCGGTCACTTTCGTGGCGGATACGCCTCTTCGTGCCAGTGTCAAAAGATCTTCCACAATCGCGGCGGCCTTTTTGCCGGACTTTTGAATTGTTATGACCGGTTCTTTAAGATGACTGTCTTCCGGTAGATCCATTAATATCAGATCCGGATAGCTTACGGTGGCACTTAAAATATTGTTGAGGTCATGGGCGACGCCACCAGCAAGGGTACCAATAGCCTCCATTTTCCGCGAGTGCGCCAACTGGGCTTCGAGCCTGCGCCGTTCATTCTCCGCCTGCTGATGCTGGTGGATCTCATGTTTCAAGTCGTCATTTGCCTTGGATAATGCCAATGTGCGGTCCCGGACTCTTTGCTCCAATTCTTCACGGGCTTTTCGGAGTCTGAACTCAGTCTGTTGAAGCTTCGCAACGGTACTATTTAATTCATTGTTCTTTATAGTTAATTTTACTTCAGAAGTTTCCCGAAAAAATTCGAATGCAAATGAAAAAAGCAAGACGACCACATAGGAAGGTATGAACCGCAAAATGAAATCTTTAGAATAATGTGCTAAACCGGGAGAGCTGATGTCGAGCGTTATATATAAAAGGGCGATAAACAAGAGCACAAGTGTGGCAACGGCGCCCTTTTTTGAACCCAGTAGGAATGAAGCGCCCAGCGGGAATGTATAGAACCAAAGATGGGCGGTATTGTTAACGCCTCCGGTGATAAACAGGTAAGAATATAGAACGATGATAATAAAAATACCGATATAAGAGGCCAGCACATAATTTTCACTTTTTCTTAAATGCAACATATTCCATAATACGATCACAGCCACAAAATGGTCTGCAAGCCCCAGCATAAAATTAGCTTGCGCGTAAGCGATCATACCCAAAGGGATGATAAATATGATGCAGGTAATGCTTATAAAATTCAGCAGGCCAACTCTATGCAAGACTTCTACACTCTGTTGGTCGCTCATTCCGCTGTAGAGTATATTTCTGAATAGTTCGAATGGTCCTATTGCCTGTTTTTGCATTGCTATCCTTTTTCGTCAGTCTCAGAATATGTAGTCCTTCCGGTTAGAATAACAGCCTTTGAAGCCGCGGCTGCCTGGCGATGTCTGGCCAGTCGTCGGTACTCCTCGGAATCATACCATCGGCGTAATTCCTCATCATTGGGAAATCTGATTAGAACTGTTCGCCTGGCCGGCCAGTTCCCCTCCAATACCCTGGGAGCGTCTTCCACTGCTACAACCTGTCCCTTATAGTGGCTGAATATTTCATCAAACCCGGCTAAATACTGTTCATAGCGTTCCGGATCATGGATATCGATTAGGGCCAGAAAGTAACTGCTCATTTTATACGAAGCTCCTAGGATTTGAATAATTCTGGTGATAATTTTTCATTGACATCCGATCCGAATAAATTCTGGTAACAACACTAATGGGGTGCATGTGGTCTATCATTCTTTGGTGTAGTTATGCCAGCATATAGCCTTTCTTTGCCATATGGTAGGTTAACAACCCATCCAATCCGTTGTAAAGTACCAGTAGCGTAATGGCAAAGGCGACGCCACCATCTTCCCCGGCCAGCAAGGTCGTTATGATAATCAGCCAAATAATGACAGATCCGATCAATTCAAGTGTTCCCAGAGCTCGATGACCCAGGTAAAAATCGCCCAGCCCCGGTAATATCAGGGAACGCATTAAAGCCTTTTGGGGTTCCTTAAAGGCCATTTTGCAGGTCGTACATGCAAGTAGTCCCTTTGTGAGTCCATGATAACATGCCGGGCAGAGGTTCTCGTGGATTGGTTCTTGGTCAGTACTTGTGCCAGCTGAAATTCTTTCGTTAACATAGATTTTTATTTCTTTGGAAAGCACCCTTTTCATACCGGTAATTGTGCGTTTTTTTCCTTTTTTGCGAACAAAAACCATGGTGCCAAAGATAGTCCCGCGGCGGACTTTTTTGAGCTCGTCATAAGACATTTGAAAAAAATAATGGGTCGGCTTTTGAATCCGGCGGTCGATGTTGATAAGCAGGATCCGCATGCTGGTGCACAATACGGCGTAGTGGTTGTAAATCATGGTCAACAGCCCGTTGCCCAGAAAAATCTCTAGAGGGTAGTGGGCCGTACCTTTGGCAACCCGGACCACCTGTTCGTTTTCGAGCAGAATGTTGGGCAGAATGTCGCTGATTGAATTTAGAACCCTAATCTTAAAGCGGTTTTTTCGGGATCGGTAACTCCCATCCTTATTCCGGTTTAAGATTTGACTGAAATCAAAACTGGAGGCTGGCAGCTTTCCCAGGTCTGGATACTCAGCCAAAACAGCCTCATCTGTACCCGTGCGTATCGCATTTGCGGATTTGAAATTTGGTCCGTGGGCATTTTCCTTAACAGGTGGTACCGGCTGATGGGGGCGCTTGTTACCGCGCGATTGCACAGCAAATTTTTTACCGCAACGTTTGCACGTGGCATTGACAGTTCTGCCTTCGGGGACTTTGCCATCCGGAATCATGTAGCCGGCATTGCATTGGGGGCAGACAATTTTCATCATGTCACCTCCGAGTAGTAACAGATAAAAGAAATGGTGCGCGAGTTATTTTTCATCGAGAATCGTGGCGCATCAAGATCCAGATTGAAATCGCTATACCTCTGCAAAAAGATGCAGCCACTCGTGTTCCTGATTGTAGAAAACTTCATAGAGTATGCCGTTGGGCGCCATTGAAAATACACGTACATCGCGGATGTCTACGATCGGTTGGTCCGGCAAATCAAATCGAAATCCGGATTTGATTTTTGATAGAATCGGATATGCGCTAGATACATCACTACGATATTTATGGGGTGGAGCGGTATGTACAAGTTTGCCATTTATGAATATGAGCAAGTTTATTGCGCTGTCACCGGTTTTGACGTTTCCGGTCCATCCGGATAGCAACAGCTTATTCGCCCGTGCTTTACTAACACTTAAATAACCAGTAAAGTTTTCATATTTAAGCTTGATTTTTACTCTGCCCCGGATTGGCCAAGCCACGAGTTCGGGCCATTCTTGTCGCACCTCGGCACCCCTTAAAAAGGATTTGACCATGACTTCCGAACCCCAACGTTTCTCGATGTCGAGCCATGTGGAGCGACTGAACTGCGAAAGCTTGGGGCAATGCAATGTTTGTGACAACAGGTCCGCCGAAGGCGTTTTGGCGTTAGCTCTTTTCAGGTCTTTGAATTGTTGAACTTGTTTGTGAAATACTTCCTCAGGAGGGAGTTTCATGAGGCGGTTAAAAGCATAATCCGGGCCGACGCCGACATTGTGATGGATTTCGTAAGGCAGCGCCTGTCCGAAAATAGCAGCTGAAATGCCCATCGAAATGGCCACTGCAAATAGATTGGGTTTATGGAAATATATCCAGGCCCAGATAGCCATGGAGAAAAAACAAATCAATAGCACAGTCGTATTGGGCCAATGAATCAGTCCGAAAAGCCCGGCTATAGCCAGAACAATGGGGCTGCGTGTATGATATGTTTTCCTAAAAACCGCCATGGGAAAGGATAGGAAAAAGAAGAGCTGGGCAAAAGCATAGAACGGGTAAATGACCATGTCTTTGAGGAGTTCGCCAGGCTCAATGGGATTTTTTATTGCCAGTCCCCAGATAACGGATATCGCCGTAAATATAGCCGTTGGGATCCAAAGCGATTTCAAGGCCGGTATAAATTGGGCTCTATTGATGCCCCATGCGTTTAGGTTGTGCCGATCTTTGAAAAGGTATGCTCCAAAAACAAACAACAGATAAGCACAAATGGCATAATCACTAAAACCAAGCGGACTACCGCTTAAGGGCATTTTTGCCCAAATAAAGATGAAAATGGGCAAAAAGAAAATAAGCAAAATAAAATGTGAAAAAAGATCTGTTCGCGCCGGCCGATATCGCGCCTGAATAATAATAAATACGAGGCTTCCTACCAGAATTGCCAACCAGAATAAGGGGATTTTTACCAATACAAGCGGAAAGACCAACGGTAATGTATCGCGGGGATATAAAAAAGTTGTTAAAAACAGTACCAGACTGATGTTTGCGAATAGAAATGCCAACGGCATGGATGCTTTTTCCTTAAACGAAATTTTCGATAAGGTTCAGGTGAAAAAGGGTGACAGATTTAAACAGGCAAATGCCGTCATTCATAATAACGAACTTCGATCAGGTTATTCTCCGGATCTCTAAAATAGATTGATGTGCCGCTACCGTGGGCGCCCCATCTTTGTACCGGACCGACTTCAATTGACACGTGATTGTCTTGAAGTTGGGCTACCAAAGTGTCCCAGCTTGGTTTGCTCAGGGCAATACAGAGATGGTTCAGGTTGGTATATCCTGTTGTAGCGGAATCGTCCGTTTGCCACAAGTTTTTGGGGAACAGGTCTATAATGGTATCCGGATTCAGCCGTACCGATGGGAACGGTACCTTGCCGGATCGATATGCGTCCAGGCGTTCGGTGGGCATCATCAGCACATCCGCGTAAAAACTGATCATTTCTTCATCGTTAAGTACGTTCAAAACAATGTGGTCCATTACGTATATCATTTAAACTCTCTTTTTATACCATGCCTGTGGCAAATAAATGCAGCATCATCAGCGAATGAAACGGCTCTCCCAGCCTTCGTCACAATCAATCCCGCTACAGATATACCATCTGACTGTGCCTGATTTTTCACCATTGTCATTATCGTCCTTCCTATCGATGGCCAGGGCATCCTCTTTCAATATTCGCCCAAATTTACGTATTCGGGGATCTGAGGGTTTTAAAGACGTGGAAAATATTGCGGTATCATGTGCATGTACATAGAATACATACTTTTCGTAGCCCTTTGCCTGCCAGCGCATAAAAAGAATTATGAGTAGGGCAAATATAAGTAGTCCCAGCACAAGTTGAGCCAAAGATTTCAGGATTTGATTATGTCCGAGTTTCATTTAAAAAATGTATCACCATGCAACAGAGGTTGTACAGGTCACTGTCTGCGAAATATGGAACAGGCTTGGACTTTATTTATATTTTTTTGCAAAAAGTTTATCGATGTAAATTGTATTATCCGAGATGTAATCTCAAGCTCAGAAACTGGAGTGCCAAACTAATTGAATTTTTTCTATTCATGTTTTTAAGGACAAAATAAATCGAGGGTCATGTTTATCATTCTTTCACTATAAAATTATATTTTATGAGCGTCTTTTCATAATTATCCTCGTTTGAATATCCGGGACCAAACTTATGTTTAACTACCCGTTTTAATTCAGGTACATACCAGTAGTACTGATAAAATGACCTCACCCCCGAAGTGAGTGAATTTTTCATTACTATTTTAAAAGCATTAAATTCATCTCCGGCAACTTTTATAGGTCCATAATTTGATACCCGATAGCGTAAAATATAACTGTTTATGTGTCCTTTTACTGAAGTTCCAGTCTCGAGAAAAGACCAGGTTTTTCCAACAAAAAGTGGAAATTTCGTATATGTCTTGGTTGTGTTATCTTTTTCAAAATTAGGAACAGTGAAATGCTTCGTTTCTCCTTTTTCTGTAATGTGTTCAACAACGAAGCTCCCGTCTGGCTTAACTTTAATCACCTTCTCACTAAATTTGCTACGTGCACCTCTATTAACTGTTTGAAATTCCCAACTGTCTCCAACATCCATTCTTGGGAAATGGGCAACAGGGTCATCAATACCAGGTTCGTGTATTTTTTCAACAGTTCCACAGCTAACCAGAAAAAGAATCGATATAAAAAAAATCGAAACTAAGAAACCCCTGAGTTTATATGAAGCCATGAATCCCATCCTTTCTAACCGTTTGTTTTAACAGAAATTGAAAGTTTCTAAGGATAATGATGCTGTAACAAATTGTCTGATTATATTTTAACCAAACCTTAAGAAATAACCTGTAAAATCCCCTGGGCAACAACACCAGGATTTGTCACCAGTGCTTCATGGCTGCCATCAATTTCAACCAGTTTGAAATCACCCAGTCCCTGGGCCATTCCGAGATAGGCGCCTGGTGGAAGAGAGGCGTCTTCTTTGCAAAAAACAACCGCTTTGGGTACAGACAAGCTTTGAAATTCCTGCGTGTCAACCGGCGTGGTGAATAGGGCCAGCGGTTGTGGGACCAGGCGTTGCAATAAAGCATCCTGATGTTCCGCGGGCTCAGTGGCCATGAGCATATTGCGAACAAAATCCTCGAGAACGGGCACACAATTGTCGGGCGACGCGCTGGCCGCAGCGGTCATGCCTTCGGCTGCGTCGGGCGGCACCAGATCGAATTGGCTCTTTCCATCGGGGAGTATGAAGGCATTTAGAAATATAAGTTGCTCTATCTTATCTGCCGCCTTGGGGGCTGCGGCTTGCAACATGAAACCTGCGCTGGAGTGACCTACCAGGACAACCGGATCGGTCTGCCGTTTGAGGGCGTTTACGATGTGCCCGATATAATCGTTAAATTGGATATTGGCGCGATCATCGCCCGGATTGTGTCCCGGCATGGTCAAGGCTTCAGCCGTATGGCCGGCAGCTTCCAGTTCTGATTTGACGTCATCCCAGCACCACCCGCCATGCCAGGCACCGTGGACTAAAATAAAGTGTTTCCCCATGGTTTTCCTCCTTCAATTGATTGTTTGGCTTTCATGAGATTTGGTTGCCGATTGATTGGTAACATGCGTGTGGTATCCCAGCAGGGCACTGAGTGCATGCTGAACATAATCGATACGGACTTCACCGACACGCTTGTTGAAGGCTTCGTTCTTTTTCGACTTACGGAGAGGGTGGGCTGCCCGGGGTATGCCGCCTTTAAGGGCCCCCACACGGATTTGATGACGCACAAGGAAGGCAATTCCGATATTGCATGCATGTTCGATACGCGTGCGCAATTCGGACTTGTTCTCGGGGAGGAAGCTCATAGAGGCCAGTAGCCCTTCCAGGCGTGTGGCGGCCGGCGTCGTGCGGGCATCGTTCAGAAAGGAACCTATCAGGCAAGGATCTCGCCACCTGGTTGTTTGCTGGGCGAGCATGATCTTCAAAATCTGGGCGGCATGGTCAGTCAGAGCCTGCGAACTTACGGGGGGATTGGGCGCGGCTGCCATCATTGGCAAAAGTTTTTCAGTGGCGATCAGAGCCCAATGATCGGCGGGTACATTGCGGACACCTTTGCGGGTCTGGGCCAGGTAGCCGAGTCCGCGGGCCG
>CAYVMI010000047.1:0-53187 GCA_964452555.1 uncultured Desulfobacterales bacterium | reverse complement strand
AACCCGATCAAAGTTTTTTACCGTTGACAACGGCTTTTTCATAGGTATCTCAAAAATAAGATTTTTGGTTCCCCTCGACATGCTCGGGGTCGACGGCAGATCAAAGCATGCGAAAAAATAATCCCGCCCCGGCGGGACATATGCCTGATATTTTGAGGAACAATTTTTGACCATAACACATGATATGTATCCGCCCGAGACGGAGTAGCAAAAAGATATTTTTAAGATAGGCTGTAATTAGTTTGGTCCAGCATTCAGGTGCAGGCTGCAGGGACATGATTCAAAACTGCTATTTACAATTTGAAAAAGAAGAGAAGTCGAGGATATGCTGAAAATTTTCAATAACATGGGTTCTTTGCGTAGTCAATTGCAATAAACTGCAGCTGTGATGTGATCATAAACACAATATATAGGATTCATCAATTCCAGGCGAAATCACCTTCTATTTAAAATATTATCAGTTAAAATCTTCAGTGATCTTTCAATATTTATAAATTTTAGAATTTGGAAAGAACACAAGGCACAACATCTTGTATAGTGCTCCTGTATGATCTTCATTATACGAAAAATTTAGTCTGTCTGAGGTTCTATTCCTTAAGATATTTTCGCACTATAGTATCATGTTTCAATTTCTTATGCGGTAGAAATCCAAACTTCTCATAAAGGGCATTGGGGCCATGATGATTCACATAGATGTCTGTTTCACCAGTGTGTGGATAAGCTTCTATATAATCGTATCCATCTGCCAATGCGTCTTTGCATACCCTATCTAACAGTTGGGTGGCGATTCCTCTGCCCCGATATTCGGGAGCAATGAGGAAGCACACAACTGCCTTGACTTTGGTATCGTGATCTACACCATCCCACAGCTCTTTTCTTTCTACCAAGTTGCTGAAACCTCTTTTGTCATTAGCGTTGCACCAACCCACCACAGATTCATTTAGATATGCTAAGTACCCCTGTATGATATTATTTTGAATGAACTCAATTGCGTAATCACGCCCGAGTTTTTTTTTAATAGCGGATCTTAGCGATTCTTCTTCAAGATGGAAATGAACACAATAGCAGCCAGACCATTCTTTGTGGTCTCTGAATGCAATGTTGTCAAAAAAATCTAAATAATCGTCAAGCAAATCGTAAGTTAGCGCACGGATATCCAGATTCATTTAGATAGCCCTTCAAAGAATGAAAGATTAGAGCGCTGATACATGTAGATCATCCCCAGTTACATTAAATTGCTGATAACATATGTTTGGGTCAATTAAAATTATACGAAACTTAACTTCGCTAATAAGCCTTCGGTTCCTGCACCTTTGCCATGTGCTCTAACATAGCATCCTTAATATCATCCCAGTATGCATTCAGATTGGGTATTACATGGCCCATGCCTTTAACAACCATAAATTCTGCACCAGGTATTGCAGCGGCTGTATCTTTTCCAGCGACTATAGGTACAATAGGATCTTCATCTCCATGTATAACAAGCGCTGGAATTTTTAGATTGCCGAGATCATTAGCTCGATCCTTTTGGGTCTTGATAGCTAGGTATTGCCTTCCTGAACCTTCTGGGCAAACTGAACGCTTATATGCTTTATCTATCAATGTCTGGTGAAAGTCAAAATCATAAGGAAGTCCGGTTCCCCATGTTAACTTATGAAACCTATGCATATAATCGATGTAGGCATCGTATTCTTTTGGTACCGGCTCCATCATTATTTCCGTGACCTCTTGAGTGGCTGTGTATTCAGGACGATCTCCACACTGGCTATAAATAGAAATAAGGCTTAAAGCACGTGATAAATTGTTAATTGCCAAGGTTTGGGCAATCATACCACCCATAGACATTCCACAGATGTGAGCCTTGTCGATGTTGAGTGCATCCAACAAGCCAACCGCATCATTTACCATGTCCTCCATCATATAAGGCACAGAGACCGCTTGCCCCATGAACAATGCCCCGATCTTTTCCAAAATTTCCTCAGCGGTCAATCCTTCAAACTTGGTCGACAAACCTGAGTCCCGATTGTCAAACCTAATGACATAATATCCAGTATCAGCAATCTGCCGGCAAAACTCTTTCTGCCAGTAGATAAGCTGGGCGCCAAGGCCAATGATTAGGAGCAACGCAGGGTTTGACGGGTCTCCAAAGGTTTCATACTCAATCTGAATCCCGTTGGCATTTGCTTTCGGCATATTCCATCTCCCTTATTTAAGAATGAATTTCACTGCACAGTACCGCTCATCAAACGACCATAGCACCCACACTTCGGACACACAGTCCCATTGATTGGCAACCTCAGATCTTCTGTATCCACAAAAACCTGAACAAGATATGCACTTGACTTGCCAAGTACCGGGCTTTGCACATTGCCTGAGGGATATAGCCTTTACGGAGTGAGTATCGCAACTCTTTTTTGGCGACATAAGCTTGCAGGTCTTTAGGAACCATAATACGGAAACAATAGGAGTAGGGATTTCTGATCAAATAGCTGGGGGATTTTGTAAGTTTTTGCATGAAGAACTCCTTTCCACATCTGAGTAAGTGAGGTGTGTAAGTAAAGGAGTTGTCCAATATAATGGCTAAGAAACAAGAAAACCTACTGCAAATACAGTAGGCTGTAAGAAAGATGGTGCCGAAGGCCGGACTTGAACCGGCACGGGTCGCCCCACTACCCCCTCAAGATAGCGTGTCTACCAAGTTCCACCACTTCGGCACGGTCAAATAAAGATTTATTCGGTTTTTTCGCTTCCTGTATCGTCTGCCGGTTGCGGTGTCGGTGCTGCATCCGTGCTGCCCTGTGTTTCTTCAATAGGCGCGGCGTCCATAACAATGGACTTGCTGCCCTTATCTCCGGACATATAGGCCAGTATGAGCGAGGTCAGCATAAAGACCACGGCTGCCACTGTGGTGGCCTTGCTCAAAAAGGTCGATGCGCCGGTGCTCCCGAACAGGGTCTGGCTGGAACCGCCGCCGAAGGCGGCGCCCATGTCGGCGCCTTTGCCGGTCTGCAGCAATACGATCATGATCAGGGCGATGCAAACGATTACGTGGATTACGATGATTATTAAAGACATATTAACCAGTTTTAGGTGTAAGGTTATCAGTTCGGTTTTAAGTTTTAAGTGTTAGGTTTTAAGTATAGTTTTTAGTCAAATGCTAATTGCTGCAAAGGTGACTAAAATTTCACTATGTTACTAAATGTTTCGGCGTCCAGACTTGCACCGCCGACCAAGGCACCATCCACATCGGGCATGGACATCAGTTCGGCGATATTGGCCGGCTTGACGCTGCCGCCGTAAAGGATCCGGACGGATTGCGCAAACTCGGTGCCATATGCTTTTTCGAGTTGGCCCCGTAAATACTGGTGAACTTCCTGGGCCTGCTCGGATGTGGCGGTAAGGCCGGTGCCGATGGCCCATACGGGCTCATAGGCAATCACCAGATCAGCCAGATCTTCCAAAGCGATACCTTGTAAACCATCTGTAACCTGTTTGTCAAGCACAGAAAAAGTGGCGTCGGCTTTGCGCTCAGCCTCGGTTTCACCCACGCAGAAAACCGGCACCAGGTTGTGTCGGATAGCGGCCCCGATACGCTGGTTGACGGTCGCATCGGTTTCATTAAAATACTGGCGCCGTTCCGAATGGCCGATAATCACATGCGAACATCCCGCCGACACGATCATGGGACCTGAGATTTCAGCAGTATAAGCGCCTTCGTCATGCCAGGACAGATTCTGGGCCCCCACCTGAATGTTGCTGCCGGCAACGGTTTCGGCAACTTGGGACAGGGCCGTAAAGGATGGGGCGATCATAATATCAACGGCCGACACACCGTTCACCAGCTCTTTGAGTTTGGCGATGGTATCAACCGCCTCGGGACAGGTTTTGTACATTTTCCAATTGCCGGCAATTAACGGTCTGCGATCTGCCATGTCGTTCTCTCCTTTTAATCTCGACGATTTCCAATATAACCGACTCTTTACGTCAATCAAATCAAACTAGAGGCTATTAGGAATTTAGGCTGTCAGGCTGTTAGGCGCTCAACGTTTAACGTCCTAACAGCCTAAAAAGCTTCAGCCTAACAGTCTTTTCTGTTAAAACCGCGAAATTTCAATTTTTAAATCAAAATATTTTATTTACGATACAGTTGGATAGGCTTAGAGATTACTGCCCATCATGGCTGCAAGATCCACCATCCGATGGGAATAGCCGGACTCATTGTCGTACCATGACAATACCTTGACCATATTCCCGATGGCATAGGTCGTGGCTGCGTCCACGATGGAGGACAGCTCGCTGCCATTGTAATCGGTCGAAACCAGCGGCAGTTCCGAATAGCCCAAAACGCCGGACAATTCGCCTTCCGCGGCTGATTGCAAGGCCTGATTCACTTCGGACGTGGTCACGCCTTCTTTTTCAATTGTGGCAACCAGGTCCACGATGGAAACATTGGGTGTGGGCACCCGAATGGCCAAGCCGTTCAGTTTGTCGGTGAGTTCCGGTAAAACCAGGGATACTGCTTTGGCAGCACCGGTGGTGGTCGGAATCATGGAAAGCGCTGCAGCCCTGGCCCGGCGTAGATCTTTGTGGGGAAAATCCAGTAGCCGCTGATCGCCTGTATATGCATGAATGGTGGTCATCAATCCGGATTTTAAGCCAAAATTTTCAAGCAGGACCTTGGCAACCGGTGCCAGACAGTTGGTGGTACACGAAGCATTGGAAACGATGTGGTGGGTCTTGGGATCGTATTTATTGGAGTTGACACCCATGACGATGGTAATGTCAGGATCTTTGGCAGGTGCCGAGATGATGACTTTGCGGGCACCGGCAGTTAAATGTTTAGCCGCATTTTCGCGGTCCCGGAACAGACCCGTACATTCAGCCGCAATATCAACCCCTAACTCCTTCCATTTAAGCTGTTCGGGATCCTTTATGGATGTGAAGGCAATGGATTTGCCATCCACCTCGATGGCATCACCCTGGGCTTTGATATCCAAATCCATGGTACCATGCACTGAATCATACTTTAGCAGATGTGCCATGGTGGCGGCGTCGGTCAGGTCATTGATGGCGACAACGTCAATATCCGGATGTTTTAAGGCGGCTCGAAACACCAGACGTCCGATGCGGCCAAAACCGTTAATCCCTATTTTGATGCTCATAATATTCCTCCTGTCTGTTCCTCTGATGTAAATGGGTATATGCTAGCAGATACTATTTGCGCTTATTGCCCTTCAGGATGCCGCTGGCCATGGAAATGCTTTTTTTGCCATAGGTTTCCAAGCACTCAGCCAATTTGGTGAGTTCCATATCGGGGCGTGAATTGATTGCCTTGATGAGAACGGGAAGGTTGACACCGGATAAGACTTCGATGCGCCCTTCTTCGAGAAATGAATAGCTCAAATTTGAAGGTGTTCCACCAAACATATCGGTCAGAATGAGGGTGCCCTCATCCGATTGCACATTTTTTATGCCTTTGGCAATTTTATCTCTGAGAACCTCCACCTTTTCATTCAAATCAATGGATACGGATTCAATATGTTCCGGTTTTGAATCCACAATAAATTGTGCGGCGTCAATCAGAGAATCGCCAAGCTGCCTATGGGTTACGATAACGATGCCAATCATGGTATGTCCATTTTTACTTTTTAATATTAATTACAAGCTATCTCAAAATATTCAAGTTTCTTCGGGCGGCACAGCGACGCTGCTAAAAATGCTCAATTAGGGCTGTGATGCTCCGCTTTTATATGTCCGGTCTCTTGCCAGAGGCCAAACGAATATTTTAAGATAGGTTGTAGATAAAGGTTAGGCAAATGTTAAGGCATAAATCCAGAAACACAAATATTTTTTTTGCTTTTTTAGGGTTCATGCACAATGTCACGATGGGTGACTTTGATATCGCGGCCTTCCCGCAGCACGTGGGCATATATCTCCCTGGCAATATATACGGATCGATGCCGGCCGCCCGTACAACCCACGGCAATGGTAAGATATGTTTTGCCTTCCTTTTCATATAGGGGGATCAAATAGTCAAGCAGATCGATGTATTTCCGAAGGAAGGCTTGGGTCTCCGTCTTTCCGGCCAAAAACTGCTTTACCTGCTCTGATTCACCATCCAGATCACGCAGATGATCAAAAAAGTAAGGATTTGGCAGAAAACGAACATCGACGATCAGGTCGGCATGATGGGGGATACCATACTTAAAACCAAAGGAAAGCACGTTGATACGCAAGGGGGCAATGTCGGCATTTTCCCGGACGATGCTAAAAATTTCGGATTTCAACTCGTGGACCGTGTAGTGGGTCGTATCGATGATGATATCGGCCTCATTCCGTAAGCGGCTTAACGATTGTTCTTCGGCGCGAACACCTTCAATTAAATTTTTGCCGCCTGCCAGGGGATGATTACGCCGTGTCTGGGAGTAGCGTTGTATCAGAATATTTTCATCGGCTTCCAGAAAGATGATTTCGAAACTATATCCCTGTTGCTTTAGGGATTCCAATACAGGGGCATAGCTGGAGAGAAAATCTTGCTCGCGCAGATCCATAACGAAGGCAAAACCGGAGTGGTTGCCGTTGTTTTTTACAGGCAGGTCCAGAAAGCTGGGCAGTAATACCACCGGCATATTATCGACACAGTAGTAGCCGGCATCCTCAAAAGCCGCAATGGCGGTACTCTTGCCTGAGCCTGAACGCCCCGTAATGATGAATATCTTGCCTGATTCCAAATCAGAACTCTTCGTCTTCGCCGGCAATGGCCTGATAGAGTTCATCACCGGTTTCAGCCTGGAGCAGTTTCGCTTTAAACGTCTCCTGCTTTAGCAATCGGGATATGCGTGCTAACATTTTCAGGTGGAGGCCGGTACTGTTTTCCGGTGTTAACAATAGGAAGAAAATATGGGTTGGCTGGCCGTCCATGGAATCAAAAGCAACACCCTGGCGGCTGCGTCCGAATCCAAGCGTAATATCTGTCAGGTCTTTTAATTTTCCGTGTGGTATGGCAACACCGCCGCCGATGCCGGTGCTGCCGAGCTTTTCGCGCTCGGTCAGCACGTTAACCAGCGTATCCAGATCAAGGTCGGTGGCTTTAGCGAGCGGGAGCGCCAGTTCTTTGAGCGTGTCGCGCTTATTGCTGGCCGCCAGATCGCTAATGATGGCTTCACGGTCGAGTGCATCCAGAATTTTCATGATGTGCTCACAGGTCGTTCGTTTTAGCTGCTGGGTTGTATCAAGCCGTAATGGCCATCCTTGCGCCGATAAAGGACATTGACGCGACTATCGCGTGCATTGGTAAAAACCAGAAAGTTATCGTCCACCAACTGCATCTGCATGATGGCTTCGTCCACGTCCATCGGCTTGTATTCGATATTTTTTATTTTAATCTGCTTTTCAAAGTCATCCTCGGCCGAAAGGGCTTCCGGGCTTAGACCGGCTTTGGCTCTAAGTTTAGCACCAGATCGTTTGTCGCTTAGCTTTTCTTTGCTTTTCTTGATCTGCTTTTCGAGCTTGTCCAATACCATATCGATAGCTGAATACATATCTTCGGTTTCTTCTTTGCCTTGAATGTTCAGTCGGTCTCCATTGATATTAACTTCAGCAATGTGTCTGAATTTTTCTACGGAAAGAACCACACTCGCTTCTGCGGGATTGTACAGGTATTTATCAAAGCGGTCTAATTTATCGGCCACATAGGATCTTAGGTTTTCAGAGGAATCAATATTCTTGAAAGTAACCGATGTTTGCATATACTTCTCCTTATAGTTGTTTACGTTTATTTGATGATAATACGCCCAGCATTTCGCGGTATTTCGCTACAGTCCTGCGGGCGATGTCAATATTCTGAGCCTTGAGCATTTCAGCCATTTTGCTGTCGCTGAAAGGCTTCCGGGGATCTTCACTTTCGATGATCTTACGAATCTTCTCTTGTACACTGGCCGACGCAATGGCCTCGCCGTGGATTCTCTTAATGGAACTATTAAAAAAATACTTGAGTTCAAAGATGCCCTGCGGTGTATAGGCATATTTGTTGGTGGTGACCCGGCTGATGGTTGATTCGTGCATCTCGATATCTTCGGCAACATCGCGCAGCACCATGGGTTTGAGATGGGCAATTCCTTTTTCAAAAAACGTTCGCTGGAATTTAAGAATGCTTTCCATCACCCGATAGATGGTTTTTTGGCGTTGATGAATGCTGCGGATAAGCCAGGCGGCTGATCGCATTTTGTCCTGCAGATATTCCTTGGTTTCATCGGTAATCTTCTCACCGCGCGACATGGCTTTCTTGTAATACGAATTAACCTGCAATTTGGGAAGTCCATCGTCATTTAGAACGATGTCGAAATCATCTTCAGTTTTGTAGACGTAAATATCGGGCGTTATGTATTGAACGTCTGACTGACTAAACTGACGGCCTGGCTTTGGCTCCAATGCTTTGATGACATTTACGGCCGCAATCACGTCATCCATGCGCACCTTAAGTGCTTTGCAAATGGCACGATAGTTTTTGTTTTCTAAAAAGTTAAGATGGTTTTGGACAATATCGGTCAAAATAGTATTGTCGCTGAGACCCAGATGATTGATCTGAATCATCAAACATTCGCTCAAATCCCGTGCGCAAACACCAATTGGATTGAAGGTTTGCAAAGTTGATAGAACCTTGCGGACTTCTTCCAGGGTCACCTCGCATTGGATGGCAATTTCATCCAAGCTTACGTCCAGATAGCCGTCTCTGTTCAAATTCCCAATGATAAAACTGCCGATTTCTTCATCTTCCGGGTTCGGGGAGATCATCAAAAACTGCCAGAGGAGGTGATCGCTCAAGGACTCTTTTTTGGATATGAAAGAATCAAACCGGGGAGCATCGCGGCTTTCTCTTTCTACGGGCATGCGCCCGGGCGAATTGTACTCTTCGATATAGTTGCTCCAGTCTATATCTTCGTTCAGTTTTTCCTCAAATGTAACTTCCTCGGTTTGCTCGGCAGGTTCGTTCTCAGTTTCCGGTTTTTCGGGTGTTGTTTCCGGCGTGGCGGTTTCTTGGGTTTCTTCCAGGGCCGGGTTTTCTTCCAGCTCCTGCTTGATCTTTTCCACAAGCTCGAGACGTGAGAGCTGAAGCAGCTTGATGGCCATCTGCAGCTGGGGCGTCATGATTAGCTGTTGGGTGAGTTTCAGCTGTTGTCTGAGTTCAATGGCCATGTCGGTTTATAAAGACCTTTTCATTATCCGCTAAGGGTTAGGGTTCGGGGATTCCAGGTTCCAAGGATTCAAGTGCTTGTTAATATTCAGAAAGCTACAACCTTTAATTTATTGTTAATTCGGAACAATCGTCATTATACTTTAGTTATTTCGTTTTGGTATGGCATTTAACTTCTAGTACACCAAGCTTTAAACTTCACGTGGCCCTCGAATCCTGGGATCCTTGAAGCCTCCATTGCTTTAATATGCTATAAGTTCTTTTGCTGCCCCACTGTAGTGTAATACCTTATAATTTAAATTCATCCCCAAGATAGATCCGTCGCGCTATCTCGCTGGCGGCAATTTTTTGGGGTGAACCCGACTCGATGACGGTTCCATCACTTAGTATATATGCTTTGTCACAAACCTCAAGTGTTTCGCGTACATTATGGTCCGAAATTAAAATTCCGATTCCTCTTTTTTTTAGATGGCCGATAATATTCTTTATATCGATCACGGCCAATGGGTCGATACCGGCAAAAGGTTCATCCAATAAGATAAATGCCGGATCGGTTACCAGACACCGGGAAATTTCAAGACGGCGTCTCTCGCCACCGGATAGAACACTGGCGCGCTGATCAGCCAGTTTCTCGATCCCCAGCTCCGTAAGCAGGGAGGTGGCGCGCTGCTGCCGCTCCGTTTTGGATAAAGACAGTGTTTCCAGAATGGCCATGATATTCTGCCAAACTGTCAGCTTGCGAAAAACCGAGGCTTCCTGGGGCAGATAACCGACGCCGTTGCGAGCACGCTGGTACATGGGCATGTGGGTAATGTCGTCCTCATTTAGGAAAACGACGCCCGCATCCGGCCTGACCATACCGACGGTCATATAAAATGTCGTTGTTTTGCCGGCGCCATTGGGTCCCAACAGTCCGATGACTTCACCGCTTTTGAGACTCAAACTGACAGCATTGACCACCTTTCTGCCGCGATAGATCTTAACCAGCTTGTCAACCTTTAATTCGGCCATGTCGTCTTCACAAAATGAGCGGCATATCCGGCTCAGTTTGGATCTGGTTTGCCAGGCGTTGCCAGACCGGTTTCATTGGAATAGAAAAAAGCTTCCACTGGCGCATCAGCGCTGCCCACAACCTGGACGCGGCCATCATCCCTGTGCAGGGTGATCTTTTGCCCGGTAATGGCATTTTTGCCACTGACGATCTTGGAGCCTGGACCGGTCAGGACAATCAATCTTTTTTCTGCTATATAATCAGCATGTTGCGTATAGGCCGTCTGTTGGTCAAATACGATTTGGACATTGCCTTCAGCCACTATGCGGACGATGGCATCCATGCCGGCTGCAGTATCAGCCTGGGCTCCGCTACGGTAGTGCACCGTCAACAAGTCCGCGGTGATAACCGTATCACCTTGTGTCGCCCGAACATGCCCGCTGAATTCAGCGGTGTTCTGCTGCGTGTCCGTTACCAATTGATCCGCTTTTATATGTATCGGTGTCTCCTGCGATGCAGTTTGACTGCCGGCACCCGTTTCCTGGGCGTTTACGGGAATGAGGGCCAGCATGAGTACAGACATGCCAAGACAGAAACTTGCGATCAAATACCCTAATCCTAAGGGGGCCGTCTTTTTCCCTTTGACATGCTGTAAAACTGTCACAAGGCTATTAAGCGGATTTTTAATTAAAGCTGTCAAATAGGGTACCTTCCACCTTGCCTTCAAAAATTGCTTTGCTGGCGGCCATGTCATAAGCCGCTGTATCAGCCGTTAGACAAAAACTATTGCCGAAAATTTGAACCGGCTGGACAGCCACGAGTATTCGCTGCTCATGATCATAATCCAGCGATTCAGTCCGGAACTTAATATCACCGTCATCGGCTATTACGTTGCCGTCAATCTGGATATCCTGGGTCTCGGTGTTTAAATAGCCTTTTTGGGCGGATAGATTTACAGACCCGCCGTCATCCAGATAAAACGTTACCGCCAAATCGTCAAAAACGACTTGTTTTTTCTTATGTAAAAATTGAGCCGAAGCCGCTTTAAGACTCCAGTCCTTGACACCGTTTTTTGTGGATGTCTGCTGTACATCAGCCATGGAGATGGCAACGTCATCTTTGAGCATTGAAGACAGGACCATCTCCTGAGGATTGGAACCCGTTCGATACCCGATAAACACGGTTAATACAAGCCCAAATATCAAAAGCATACTCACCAGCAGTGCCAACCGCAAGCTTTTGTTATGTTCTGATCTGAGGGCCATACACACTTGTTAATAACAATATTGAAAATTTAATTTTCTAGATGGCTTCGAATATCGTTATTGTCGAATGCAACGACTATTTAAATCCGAATATCGAAACCCTAAACCCTAAACAATATCAAATGATCCAAATCCGAATATTCTAAACATTACGATCCGCAGATATGCCCAAATCCAGGTTCGGGTCATTTGAATTTGGGTTTTTGAATTTGTTTCGAATTTCGATATTCGGATTTAGAAATTTCATGTTCACATTATATTTAAGCATACAACCTTTCCGATTAAAATTAATGTCGGCTTTAAAGGCAGCTACTCATCGGTTATAACGTGCCAGAATATCGTCCAGGAAGCCCTGGGCAGACAAAATGGCATCACATATTTCTCTGACTGCGCCTCTGCCACCCTTGGCCGTCGTAATCATATCCGCTTTTTTCAATACATAAGGATGCGCATCAGCCACGGCAATCGCAAGTCCTACACGTGCAAACATGGGCAGATCCAACACATCATCACCCATATAGGCCATTTGAATTGGCGACACATTGGTCTGTTCCTGAATTTTTTCCATGGCGGCAGCCTTGTCCCGCATGCCCTGAAAAACAAGATTGATGCCCAAATTATCACAACGATGCTGCAATGCTTTGGATTGCCTGGCGGTGATGATACCCACCTGAATACCGGCTTCCAATAAAAAGTGGATTCCCAAACCATCTTTGCTGTTAAATGCTTTTAGCTCTTCCCCCTGATGGTCAAAATAGATCCGGCCGTCTGTTAACACACCGTCAACGTCCAATAATAAAAGTCGAATTTGAGAAAATTTTGACTCAGACATGTGATCCTTGTGATCGATCGGGAACCAATTTGTGGATCGCAACCAATTGCTCGAGTAAATTGCCGACACTGGCCAAATGCAAAGAATTGGGACCGTCGCAAAGGGCCTTGTCCGGGTTCGGATGAACTTCCAAAAACACACCATTGGCCCCGGCGGCAACCGCAGCTCGTGCCAGGATCGGCGCATATTCGCGTTGTCCGCCGGAACTGCTGCCCTGTCCGCCGGGCAATTGTACACTATGCGTGGCATCAAATATCACCGGGCAGCCCGTTTGCTGCATCATGGGTACAGCGCGCATATCCACGACCAAATTATTATAACCGAAAACCGTCCCGCGATCTGTGAGCAAAACCTGTCGGTTGCCGGTGGACCGGATTTTAGCGACCACGTTTTGCATGTCCATGGGTGCCACAAATTGGCCCTTTTTAATATTTACCGGCTTACGGCAGCGCCCAACTTCCAGAATGAAATCGGTCTGCCGACATAAAAACGCCGGAATTTGAATGACATCCAAGACCTTGGCTGCATCGGCCACTTCGCGTATTCTATGAACATCCGATATAATTTGAATATCCAGTTCCTGTTTTATGCGCGCCAATATCTCCAGGCCTTCCGCCATACCAGGACCGCGATACGAATCAATGGAAGTCCGGTTGGCCTTATCGTAGGAAGCCTTGAATAAGAAAGGAATATTCAGTTTTTGGCAAAGTTGTTTTAAATGTTCAGCAACTTCGAAGGTGATGTCATAGTTTTCAATTACACAAGGACCTGAAATGAGGAGTAGGGGAGGTGTTTTATCAGCAAAATATTCAGAAATGTTCATAGCCATAAGATGAGGTTCTACCTATATTAGTGTGATAGCCGCATTGCATAAGAGCTATCTAACTTGCAAGCCTTCAAAAGTCAAGAAACGAAAAAAAGAGCCCTTGATAAGCCCATTCATAGCTGCTATTGTTCGGGCGCTTAAATATCGACTGAAGGAGCACCTAACCCATTGAAAGATAATAATAAAAAAATTCGACTGCGCCTGGCGACAATCCTCGCAATCCTGGTGGTTGTACCCGTGATCGCAGTGCTGGTCATCCGCATGGAAGGGCAGGCACCCCAACTGGAGGTGGTCACTCCGCTAACACATGTGGGCAATCAAAAACAGGTTTCGGCCTCCCTGGCGGATCCCAAAAGTGGATTGAAACGATTCTGGGTTGCCGTGATCCAAAACGGCAAAGAAATTACCCTGGTTGATAAATATTTCCCCGCTGCAGGTTGGCTGAGGAAAGGTACGTTATCCTCTCAATCAATCGAGTTCAGTATTGAGCCCCAAAAAGTCGGCCTTACCGACGGTGAGGCCATGCTGCGGATGATGGTGGTGGATTACGCCTGGCGGTCCTGGGGCAAAGGCAACCGGACCTATGTGGAGACGGATATTCGGATCGATACCCAGGAACCGTCCATTAGAGTCATCAGTAGGGCACATAATATCAGTCCGGGGGGCAGCAATGCTGTCGTATATCAATTAACTGAAACCTGTCAGAGCAGCGGCGTTCAGATTGAAGATCATTTTTTTCATGGCTATCCCTTGGAATCGGAAAATGATACCCGGCATGTCGCTTTTTTTGCCTTGACCCACTCACAGGGCAAGGGAACCCAAATGAATCTGGTGGCGAAGGATATGGCCGGTAACGTCACGACGACTAGTTTTCCGCATTATATTAAAACCAAAAAATTTAAACACGATACGATTCGCATCAGTGACGGCTTTATTGCGCGCAAATTATCCGAATTTAATAATGACCCCAAGTTGGACCAACTGACAACACCCCTGGAGCAGTTTTTATACATCAACCAGGACCTGCGTCGTGACAATAAAACCGTGCTCAGTCAGATCACGCAGAAAAGCGATCCGCTTAAACACTGGCAAGGATCGTTTATGCGACTGCCCCGGTCTGCCACCCGGTCCGGATTCGGTGATCGACGGAGCTACCAGTATGGCGGCAAGCGTGTGGATCAGCAACGTCACCTGGGTATCGACCTGGCCTCGGTCAGCAACTCACCCATACCGGCCGCCAATGCCGGAAAAGTTGTATATGCCCAACGACTGGGTATATATGGCCGCATGGTCGTTATCGATCATGGATGGGGCCTTTTCAGCATGTACGCGCATCTGAACAGTTTTGAGGTTAACGCCGGGCAGCAAGTTCAAAAGGGCGACATCATCGGACACACCGGCACGTCCGGTTTGGCAGGCGGCGACCATCTACATTTCAGTGTTTTGGTTCAGGGTGTTCTCGTTAACCCATTGGAGTGGTGGGATCTAACCTGGATTCAGAATAATATAAGCTCTAAACTTGGATCGTCCGGTTAAAGCTTACTATCATTGCCATCTTGAAAACGCCTAGCAGTAAAATTCAAGAACGATAGCTATTTAGGCGTTTAGACTGTTAGGCTGTTAGCAGCTAATGGCCTAACAGCCTAAAAACCTATTAAGCTATCATAGGGAGTTTGGTCATGAAATCATTTCAAGTGAATAAAACCTTTCAACAGATCAATGCTAAAATACAAGCAGGGAAAGCCGTTGTGGTTACGGCCGAAGAAATGATCGATGTCGTCAAGAATGCCGGTCCGGTCGAGGCTGCTCGTCAGGTGGATGTTGTCACAACGGGCACGTTTGCTCCCATGTGTTCCTCCGGTGCGTTTATCAATTTCGGTCACTCAGCACCCGGTATCAAGGCTTCCAAGGTCTGGCTTAACAATGTGCCCGCCTACGGTGGAGTTGCGGCAGTCGATTGCTACATCGGCGCCACCGAACCTTGCGAAGACGACCCCTTGAACAAAGTCTATCCGGGTGAATTTCGTTATGGTGGCGGCCATGTCATTCAGGATCTTGTGGCCGGAAAAAGCATCCATGTAAAAGCGATAGCCTATGGCACCGACTGCTATCCCAGCAAACGGGTCGAAAAAAAGATAAATCTGAAAACTTTACCCAACGCGCTCTTATGTAACCCGCGTAATGCCTATCAAAATTACAATTGTGCCATCAATACGACTAAAAAAACGGTCTATACCTATATGGGGGCCTTGAAGCCGCGTATGGGCAATGCAAATTATTGTTCCGCCGGCCAGCTGAGCCCCCTGTTTAATGATCCCTATTATCGTACGATCGGATTGGGAACCCGCATCTTTCTGGGGGGTGCCGAAGGATTTATCACTTGGAACGGCACCCAGCATAAGCCGCGGGCCAAACGGACGCCCAAAGGTGTGCCGGAATCACCGGCCGGTACGTTGTTCGTGATGGGGGATCTAAAAAAGATGAAGGCCAAATGGTTGGTGGGGGTTAGTATTCAAGGATACGGATGTTCCCTCAGTGTAGGCCTGGGCATTCCCATCCCCATATTAAATGAGGAGATGGCAGGCTACACATCGATTTCTGATGCGGATATTTTCACCCACGTAATTGATTATGGCAATGATTATCCCCAGGGCAAATCTAGTTCCTATGGGAAAGTCAGCTATGCGGAGCTCAAAAGCGGCAGTATTCAAATCAATGGTAAAAGCGTAACAACAGTTCCGCTCTCCAGTATGGTGCGGGCCCGGGAGATCGCTCAGTTACTTAAACAACGCATTGCTGCGGGCAAGTTTTTACTGGGGGAGCCTCAGATGTATTTACCACGACGATGAAATATTGAGGCAATATTTCTGCTGGGATGCTAGTCTGCTGAGATGCTTAAAATCGGGATCGGAATCGCTATCGGGATCGCGATCGAAAAGTTAAGATCCGATACCGAAAGCGATACCGATAGCGATATCGAACTCAAAAGCCCAATGAACCCAACAAACCCGACAAACTCAAAAATAAGAACCTTCATCGCCTTGGAACTCCCGGATCAGGCCAGATCTGATATTAATGACCTGCAAAAGCAGTTGACATCCGCCGGTCTGAAGTTGCGTTGGGTCAAACCCCTAAATATACATTTAACGCTCAAGTTTATGGGCGACGTGGACAGCAATAAGTTAGACCCTATTTGTGACAGTGTCGCATCCGCTGTCTCCCCGCACAAAGCATTTGACTTGCAACCCCGAGGAATAGGCTGTTTTCCGGGCCTTAAAAATCCGCGGGTTTTTTGGGTGGGCCTATCCGGTGAGGTGGACATTCTTGGATCCTTGCAGACGGATGTGGAAAACGCGCTGATTCCACTTGGCTTCAAGGCGGAAAAGCGACCATTCCGGGGTCATTTGACCATCGGGCGCACAAAAAAACGTTTGAATCCTCTAAAAACGGCTGAGGCACTACGAGCCCATTCCGCTTTTAGTTCGGATGTATTCACCGTAAATCAGGTGACCGTATTTGGAAGCAAACTGCAACCCGCCGGACCGGTGTATACCAAACTGTACCAATCGCCCCTGTCTATCCCCTGATTTTTAACGCTGACATCAATATTGACACTTGATCATTCCCGTATGAAACGGTACCATCCGCTTTTAATTGAAATGTTAGTAATTTTAGCGTCACGTTTACACAAAACTTGATCTTTATTCATAATTTGAATTCTTTACGCGTTGATTGATCCCGACCGATGATTCGGGCACGGCCCACAATAAATCCTCAAAACGGGGCGTCGTTGGAAATTCAAATTCAAGCAGGAGGAAAAAATGAGCCTACCACCGGAAAAGGAAAAAGCAGTCGATACAGCCATGCAGCAGATTGAACGACAGTTTGGCAAAGGCGCCATCATGAAGTTGGGCAGTCAATCGATTGCTGATGTTCCTGTAATCCCCACGGGATCCATTGCCCTGGACCGGGCTTTGGGTATCGGCGGCCTGCCGCGAGGTCGTGTCATCGAAGTGTATGGACCGGAATCTTCCGGAAAAACCACACTGGCATTGCATGCTGTGGCCAATGCTCAGAAACAAGGCGGCATAGCTGCGTTTATCGATGCCGAGCATGCCCTCGACACTGTGTATGCAAAAAAACTGCATGTCAACTGTGATGATCTGTTGGTGGCCCAACCCGATACAGGTGAACAGGCTTTGGAAATTGCAGATATGCTGGTACGCAGCGGAGCCATTGATATCATGGTCATCGATTCGGTGGCGGCCCTGGTGCCACGCGCGGAAATTGAAGGTGAAATGGGCGACTCCCATATGGGACTGCAAGCCAGGCTCATGTCCCAAGCATTGCGAAAGTTAACCGGGTCCATCAGCAAAACCATGACCTCGATAATTTTTATTAATCAGATACGAATGAAAATCGGTGTCGTCTTCGGTAATCCTGAAACAACGACCGGTGGCAATGCCTTGAAATTTTACTCCTCGGTTCGCCTGGATATTCGGCGGATAGCATCCATCAAAGACGGTCAGGAACTGATCGGAAATCGGACCCGGGTCAAGGTGGTCAAGAATAAGATGGCCCCGCCATTTAAAAACGCGGAATTCGATATCATGTATGGCGAAGGTATATCCAAAACCGGCGATGTGCTCGATCTGGGCGTAGAAACCGGCGTGATCGACAAAAGCGGCTCCTGGTATAGCTACAACGGGGATCGCATTGGACAAGGCCGTGAGAATGTAAAGACTTTTCTAAAAGACAATCCCGATCTTTTGGAATCCCTTACGAATACCATCCGCGAAACCGTAGGATTAAAAGAAAAGGATGAAACCGACACACCCGCATCGGATGATGAGGCTTAAAAAGAATAGTGCCTAAAGTTAATAAAAAAGTTCTAAGTGAGCTAAAGTTATGGATCAGCTCTTGGATCTTGGCTCTTGGATCTTTGCGGTAACAGCTAAGAGGCGCTCCTGAAAATCAAAGAACTAACAACCAAATGGCTGTTCGCTTAAAACTTTAGCTCACTTTAGCTCACTTAAAACTTATTATTCACCTTTTGTAATAAGAACGATATACTACATATTGCAATAATATCCTGACGACACGGCGATAGCTTCCATCCAGCCTTGAGGAGTTTAACATGACCGGCAATGAAGTAAGACGGACCTTCTTAGAATATTTTCAAAAACATAACCACAAGATTGTGCGCAGTTCATCCCTGGTTCCCCAGGATGATCCCACGCTGCTGTTCACCAATGCAGGTATGGTCCAGTTCAAGCGTTCGTTTTTAGGGGAAGAGAATCGGGGTTATGTGCGGGCGACCACATCGCAAAAATGCGTACGGGCAGGCGGCAAGCACAACGACCTGGAAAACGTCGGTTACACGGCCCGCCATCATACCTTTTTTGAAATGCTGGGCAACTTCTCATTCGGCGATTATTTTAAAGAAAAGGCGATTGAGTTTGCCTGGGATCTTTTAATCAACGGCTATGGTCTGCCCGCCGAGAAATTGTATGCATCCATCTATTTGGATGATGATGAAGCCTATGACCTCTGGCACCAGAATATCGGCGTCCCCGATGAACGCATCGTGCGATTCGGCGAGGAAGATAATTTCTGGGCCATGGGAGATACCGGCCCCTGCGGACCTTGTTCGGAACTGTTGTTGGACCGGGGAGCGGAATACGGGTGTGACCGGCCCGACTGCAAGGTCGGATGTGAATGCGACCGCTATTTGGAAATCTGGAATCTGGTCTTTATGCAGTTTAACCGGGATGCAGACGGAAACATGACACCGCTTCCCAAACCAAGCATTGATACCGGTCTGGGGCTGGAACGCATGGCTACTCTGCTCCAGAATAAGACCACAAATTACGAAACCGATTTGATTCTGCCCATTATTCAAAAGGCTGAAGAATTATCACAAAAAAAATTGGGTGATTCGCATGAAGACGACGTGGCCATGAAAGTTATCGCCGATCATAGTCGCGCGGCCGCATTTCTGATAAACGATGGCGTGCTGCCGTCCAATGAAGGAAGAGGCTATGTTCTGCGCCGTATCATGCGACGGGCCATCCGCTACGGTCGCAACCTGGGACTCACCGATCCGTTTCTGCATACCACCGCCAGTGTGGTTTTCGATATCATGGCTGATGCTTATCCGGAGCTGCAGGCTTCGCATGCCTTTATTACCAATGTAATTCAAAACGAAGAATCCCGTTTTTCGGAAACCCTCGATTTTGGTCTTAGATTGTTGAATGACAGTTTGGCCGATTTGAGAGCCAAGGGCAAAAATCAGGTACCCGGTGAAATCATTTTCAAACTCTACGATACCTATGGGTTTCCCGTTGATATTGTCCGCGACGTGGTTCGGGACGAAAATATGCGCCTGGACATGCAGGGCTTTGAAACCGCCATGGATGCCCAGCGGGAACGATCCCGTACGGTTACCGCATTTTCAGAAATCAGTGATGCTTATAAAGCACTATCCAGCCAGGGCGTTCAACCTGAATTCATCGGTTATGAAAACGATAGCATGACGGCCGAAGTGCTGCTTGTGGTGTCTGGCTGGCAGCAAATAGAGACTGCCGAGCAGGGTCAGGAAATAGAGCTCGTCACGGATAAAACGCCTTTCTATGCTGAATCGGGCGGCCAGGTTGGCGATACCGGACGCATCGTTTCAGTTGAGGGACAAGAACCATTTGAAATGCAAGTGACCGATACCGTCAAGGATCCCACCGGACTCATTATTCACAAGGGCAAGCTGTTGTCGGGTCAAATTCAGGCGGGTATAAATGCGGTTCTGGAAGTTGATATGGCCAAACGGCAGGCCACCGCCCTAAACCATACCGCCACGCATATTCTGCATCATGCCCTCAGAAAAATCCTGGGTGAGCATGTTAAACAGGCCGGTTCCCTGGTGGCTCCGGATCGACTCCGGTTTGACTTCACCCATTTTTCACAAGTGGACCGTAGCCAACTGGATGAAATCGAGCGGATCGTAAATCTCAGAATTCAGAACAATGTCCCCGTGGAAACCCAGGAAATGGATGCCGAAGATGCTTTTAATTCCGGTGCCACCGCATTGTTTGAGGAGAAATACGGCGAACGCGTTCGAGTGGTGTCTTTGGCCGATTTCAGCATGGAGTTATGTGGCGGTACCCATACCCAGAGAACCGGCAACATCGGCCTGTTTACCATTATCAGCGAATCCAGCGTCGCATCAGGTGTCCGCCGGATTGAAGCGCTCACCGGAGAAGCAGCACTCGACCATTTGCAGCAGGCGTCGCACACCATTCAAGAATCTGCCCAATTGCTGCGGGAACAACCCGATGGGATTCCCCAACGGATCCAAAAACTACTGGCCCAGATCAAACAGCAGGAAAAGGAGATCACTGAGCTGAAAGCCAAACTCTATCGACAGTCAGCCGATAAGGCAGAAGATGACATCCAAATAGTTAACAATTTAAAACTATTAATAAAAAGAGTAGATGTCGACACACCGGCAGCCCTGCGGGATCTGGCAGATCGCTATAAAGATCAATTGGAATCCGGCATTGTTATTTTGGGCTGCCAGACCGGTGCCAAGGCACTGTTTATTACCGTGGTAACCAAGGACCTGACCCAACAGCTTAAAGCCGGAAACATCGTCAACAAACTGGCCGGCTATGTGGGGGGTAAGGGCGGCGGCCGACCCGATATGGCCCAAGCAGGCGGTCCCAAACCCGAGCATATCGATGAAGCCCTGGCAGCTGCGGCCGGGATTGTGGAAGAAATGACGCAGTAAAAAATCCGGAGTTAGAATTTAGGCTCTACTTTTCTTCGAATACTTTTTTTCCTGTGCTAGTCACTAACAATCAACGTCCAACATCGAACATTGAACACTGAACATCGAATACGGAATAGGAGCGTCCTTATATAAAGATATGCGCGAAGCGATGCCAAATTCGAGGTTGGATGTTGGACGTTCGATGTTCGATGTTTTTTGCTGCTAAATTTAATGACAAATCGTTATTCTTGATCCCCCCGCAACACATCCATCATGCTAAATACCTTGCCGCGTGCGCCTTTTTGAAGTGCTTTGTGAAGAAATCGTACGGCATCCAGAGTGCTCGGGGCATAGATATCGCGTCCGTTCACATTGTGTGTAAATTTGAACTGCACACTCCGGTCGTTTGAGGTCAGGGTGTAGGTGTGCCAGGCGTGTCCGTTTAGATGCTCCTCGGGAATCCCCCAGTCCGATTGTTGTTTTTGCGGGTCGCGCTCTTTTTGTATGCTTTCTGTGGAGCAATCCAGACCCAATTGCTTAAAATAGCTAACCATGGCCTTGGCCGTACCGCTGGTGTCGGCTTTCGTTCGCTGGTGACTTTCCCGGATAGAGATGCTGTAATCCGAAAACAAACCCGGAAAATTTTCGGCAGCCCAGGCCATCATGGCTTGAAAACCAACGATTTGTTTGGCCATATTGGGTGCAATAACTGCCGCGGTTTGCGAATTTTGAACGGTCTGCACCAATTGCTCGCGATCCCCGCCCGTGGTTCCCATGACAAACGGCATCGCATTATCGCAATAGAATCGCGCATTCTGGTTGACGGCCGTAGGATGCGTGAAATCAATGCTGATAAATGGTGTCAGCGATGGATCGAGTGTCTTCATATGGGCTTGACGTTCGTCCGGTCGAATCAGACGGATAACTTCGCCGGCTACCTCATGGGAATCGAATTCAATTTCCGGACCGGTCAGGGAGTAGGGGAGTAGATTTAAACCATCATTGTCAGCCGCATGCCTGGCAATTACCTGGGCGACATTGCCGGGTAGGCCATTGACCATTATGTTGATCTGTTCCATTTCCTTCTCCTTCAATTATGATTTTAACACTACAACCCGTTGTCATTTGACAATTTCAATATAGGCAAGGATCACGTAGTGGCAGACCTGCGTGTCTGTCCAAAGGATCATCGCCATGAATGCAAAACGGGCGAACACACGGGTTCGCCCCTACACCGTGTATGTAATGATTGAAAACGATGCTCCCAAAAGCCTAACGCTTTCGGTTAAAAATCTCAAGCCGCTCTCTTGCCTGCTGAACGATTTCGCATAAAGCGTGCAATTGATGACGGTCTTCATATGTGTGCAGATTTTTATCCAGGGTCTCCAGGGCCCTGGGTATATAGGCTTCAAACTGCAGCTTGCCTTTATTTCGCGAAAGATGACCAAATGCACCCAAAATCTGCAGATTGCGGGTCAGTCGGCAGACTTCATAATCTTTTCGAAATCTGTGGATATCGATTTTATTTGTAATTGTCAGTCTCTGAACATAATAGTCGTATAATTCGGCTGCATTGTCGGAAGGCATGGCCACATACGGGTCAATCAGAAGCGATGCCAGATCATATGCCCAAGGTCCGATACGTGCTCCCTGAAAGTCAATGATGTAACATTGATCCTCATGGACCATGATATTGCGCGATTGCATGTCACGATGCATCAAACCCTGATAACGACATTCTGCAGCCTTCTGCGACAGAAGGTGAAACTCCTTAAGCAGGTCTTCAAACCGAACGGTCATGTCCAGGTAGTTATTTAAAAATGCCGTGACAAAATAACGGCATTCTTTTTCAAGTACCAGATCGTAGTCGTATCTGGTACTCTGGTAGGTCCAATCGGGATTAAACTTTGAATGGCAAACCGTAGCCATATGAATCAACTGATCTATTATGTATCGGTATAAGTTACCTACAGCCCGGGTATCCAGGCCTTGCGCACGGACCACATCCTGTAGATGCCGGTCGCCCAGGTCCTGCAGCAGAACCAAACCGCTGAAGGGATCGGCCGAGATAATTCGCGGGACCTTTAGACCGCAGGAAAAAAGATGACGGCCGATTCGGATGAAGGCGTCGACTTCCCGGACACCGGGCGCATTCCGAATACCATGATCGGCCATGATAATGCTGGATTTGCCTGAATCAAGCCGATACCAGCAACGATCGGACCCGTCGCCAGCGAGCTTTATAGATGCATAAGTTTCGACCCGGTCCGGGTCTTTACGGTTAAAAACCTCACCTGCCATGCTGTGCACGGCCGCCTTTCGATAGCGCCGCGGCGAACCAATATCAGTCCATCTGATTTGCTTGGGGATAAAGGCCTGAATATTTTGATCTTGGGACAGTGCCGTGCGGTAGGCATCGACAATTGAGTAAAACACCTTTTCCGGTATAAGTTGTAAAAGTTGGGGTTCAATGATCTGGATCCCGCTAAAGGTCCAGGCCCGGGCGTCACCGGAACTTGGCTCATGATCAAGACCAATCCCGCAAATCTGATTTTGGCGGCCTACCCATACCTGATTGAATCTGGCGTTGTCGCATAGCAGCAGGGTGGCCAGGGCATCAGATTCCTGGTGAAAGCTGATAAATGCGGGTAAGTCTGTATTAAAAAGGATATCACTATTCACCACCATAAATGGCTCGTCATCCCAGAAGTCAGCCAGATTTTTAATGGCGCCGCCGGTCCCCAAGATTTCAGGTTCATGCCGGGTCGTGACCGGAATATCGTAGGAATGGTCTGCCAGGAAGGTTTCAATTTGGTGGTGCAGATGATGGGTGTTGACGGTTAGGGATGTAATGCCGGCAGCCGTCAACTGCCGAATAACCGTATCCAGCAGGGGACGACCCGAGATGTGAAAAAGTGGTTTGGGGGTTGTGTTTGTATACGGAGTTAATCGCCGGCCAAACCCGGCAGCAAGCACAAGGGCCTTCATGTCAGTTCTCCAAAGGAGAACAGGGTTCAAGGGTTTTACTGTTCATTGAGTTTTTTGGGTTTATATTTGGTTTTAGGTTTTAAGTTTTAGGTTTTAAGTGTCGGTCGTAGGCTGGGATGCCGAGACGCTTGGACGCTGTAACCCGCTACTCGAATCTCGCAACCCGCAACCTGCAAACAGCAACCCTTCAAACCTACACCCCTCCAAACCTCCAACCCTCCGACGAAGCCTAACAGTCTTCAGCCTGAAGGACTACTGACTCCTGACTTCTGACTTCTGACCACCGTCAGTTGTTAATCCGCGTCAGATACTTTTGAATAACGCCGCGATAGAATTCAACACCGTCGATATCGTCGGAACCTTTAACGCTGTGGGTAGTAAAAAAATTGATGCCGTTGCTAAAATTGATCTTTGACAAGGCCTCAATAAGTTCGATCTCCTTGCGTTTGTACAGTCTTTCCCCGATTGTTTGTATCTTTTTAAGCTTATCCTTGGCTGAATTGCCATTTTGAGGGGTGCGGCTAAAATACTGCAGAACAATCCAGTAGGATTCGAAATAGGGTTTTAAAAACCGGGAATAATGCTTCAGCTTGCGAAAACCGGCCGATGTGATGTTATACGTATCCGGCAGGGTCGGATGGGGAATAATAATTGCATCATCAATGAATGCCTTGATGGTTTTACGCAAATCATAATCAGGCGCCTTGTCCATATCAAAGGCAAACTCATATTTAAAAAAGTCCTGCAAAAATAAGTAGACCTCTTGCAGATCGGAAGCAGAAAACTGAAAAGCGTCTTTGTCTAAAATAGCCAGGGCCACAAAGGCAGCCGGCACAAAAAAAGAAATGCAGTTGTTCTTGTAATATTCCAAAACCGGTCGTCTGGATACGTTCACCGCAAATTGAGCATCGTTAAGGGGTCCGGTCTTACGGCCGTCAACTCTGGAAATCAATTTCCGCCCGATGTAATCTCGAAGTACGTTCTCCACCGCATGCACATGATCCATGAGCAAAGTGTCGGCGATATCGGCATTCTGCAGGGTCAGATGTTGCAGGTAGTTATCGATCTGCTGCATCAGATCGTCATAAGACAGGCGCTCTTTGGGAACATTCAACAAAACACTGGCGGTCAAAGCGTGCGGGGTGATGACGGTAACCTGATTGATGGCGTTGATGATTCGGTGACCCAGGTTGCGGCAGAGGGCGTTCTGAGCCTTGTTGGTCATTTCAGATAAATTCGACCCGGATGCTGCCAATAGCTGGTTCACGGATATGGTCGGGTGAAATTTAATATAGACTTTACCATAACGATTTCGTAAAAATTTACGGGCACTGATAACTTGCAGGAAACTTTCAGGCTCCTTTTTGCCGCCTTCAATTTCATGTAAATAAGATTTCTCTTCCAGCACCCGATCATAGCCGATGTAGATGGGAGCAAATACAAGATCCTCACAGGCGCCGTTCTTATAGGCATTCAAAAGAATTGATACGAAGCCGAGCTTGGGCATAATCAATTTTCCGGTCCGGCTGCGGGTTCCTTCGATGAAAAGTTTAATATTGAAACCTTCGATCAGGAGGCGATGAATATATTCCGCAAAAACCTTGGAATAGAGCACGTTGCCCCGAAAAGTGCGCCGGAGAAAAAATGCACCGCCGGCCCGAAAAATGGGACCCAGAGGCCAAAAGGAGAGATTGGCTCCTGCGGCTATATAGGGTACTGCCATATTGTTTCGATAAAAGAGATACGGCAGCATCAAATAATCGACATGGCTCTTATGGCAGGGCACAAAGATAATGGGTCCTTTCTGGGCCATCGATTTGATGTGCCGAAGTCCTTCTTCATTGTAACTGACGCCTTGAAACATGGTATTCAGAATCCAGCCGACCACATACTCAGCGAGGCGAATCAAGGCCGGACTTTGTTTGCAGGCGATTTCATCAATATAAGCATCTGCTTTTCTACGAATTCTAGCGATGGGCACATCCCGTTTGGCGGCGTGTTCGTCCAAATATGTCTTGAGACGATCGCTGGTCAGGATATTCTCCTTCAATTCCTCCATGGTTTTTTTGACAGGCCCGGTAATACTCTGGCGGTGCTTATTGAGTTGCAGGAGTAGGTTGCGCCTGAGTACCAGTGCCTGATGATCCCTGGACATGCTTTTCAAATCGGGCTCGTCTAAAAATTTGCGCAAACTGATGGGTGTCGACACTTCATAAAATAATTTTTTCGGATTTCTGATTAGGGTTACCCAACGTCGCAGCAGGCCGGGTTTAGACTCAGGGCCTAAAAAGAGGTCTATAATGGAGGGTACCGATCGGCTGGGCTTTTTCCCGAAAAACATCAAGAGCGGCACAATATAGATCTCTTGATCTGATTCAGATTGGGCTTCGATTAGATGATGGATGGGGTCGGCCTTGGCTTTTACAAAGCGTTTATAAAAGCCTTTTTCATTCACCAAAGACAAAAAAGCACTGGTGCCCTGGTTCAGCTCCGAAATATAATAGCCATCGCGGTAAGGATCAGGCAGTTTCAAGTTTAAAGTTGCGTAATCGAATTTGGAAAGTAATGTTCGTAGTAGCCGCGAAATGGGTTGAAAAAAAAGGACGCGGTAATTAAGACCTATTTCCGGAACCGGCAGACGGTTTTGGATAAAGCGTGAATGATAAAACAGAAAATCAAAATAGCTTTTGAACTTATTTAGATAAACAATCGTGGCGTCCTTGGGCAGCGATCGGATGATTTCCAGTTGTTGTTCATCATCCTTAATGCCAGAGTAAAATCGCTGCATAATCCATGATGAAAACATACCTTTTTGGGCCGGCAAATATGCCAAAAAATGGTGATGACTGTTACGTAAAAGGGTATTCATCATTTTACGCCATCTAGATTTTGAGCTGCTGGAAGTCGTTATATTTTTCATAATTCTGAAATCATATTATGTAATCATGTTAGCCATTTATATATCACTACATGATTGTAAATCATTGCTTATCGCCAAAATTGTTATTAATAATAAACATTGAAATAAAAAAAATTAACAAATCAAGTACACCATTGCAATATATAAAAATTAAGCTTGCGCTAGCGGAATTGATATGATATTCCCGAAGCATTCGACAGCTCAGGATTTTATAAGATAACAGTTTGATATCATATTTATTATTCATCATTTGACCAGCCTAATGGTCATCAAAAGACGAAGCAAATTTCATTGCGTATAAAAGGAGGGGGATGATTTATGAAAACGTTAATCGGTGGTGCAGTAGCAGCTGTTTTGGGCCTGATCGGTCTTTCCGTCTGGTTTGGGGAGTTCTTGCAGCTTCTGGCAGGCGCTGTTCCAGTGATGCTTTTACTGGGAGGCGGCTTGGCTATATATCTGGGATTTGATGAAATGAAGGATACCTGGAAAAAAGACGACACCTCATTTGGCGCGGATGCCGGTTCCCAAGACGCCGATGCCTATAAACAGGAAATTGAAGACCTTAAAAAAGAGATTGAAACCCTGAAAACAGATAAATAGTAATTCCGAATATCTTAAGAAGGGGCGTTGCCGACTGCCGGCAGCGCCCCTTTTATTTTTAACCTTTTGTAATCGCCTGAGTTGCGAGTTTGTCCGCGCGTTCATTTTGGATATGGCCGGCATGGCCTTTGACCTTTATGAATCTGATATCCTTGAACCGTGATATCTGACGACGGATGTCCTTAACCAGGGTTTGGTTTTTTTTGGCCTTCCATCCTTTGGACAACAAGCCCAACGCATAGGAACTGTCGGTATAGACTCTTACGGGTTTGTCCGGGTTCCGGATGAGTCCCAGCCCCACTCGGATTGCTTCAAGTTCGGCGATGTTATTGGTCGCCATGCCGATATAGCGTGATACTTCCTTTTGATGTTCACCATACTGCAGCAATACGCCAATTCCGGAAGGACCCGGATTTCCCGACGATGCGCCATCTGTGTAGATATGGATAGCGGCTTGATTCGATGGGTCCGCTTGGGTTGATTCATTCGAAACGTAAGGGATAGCTGTATCTGCTTGACCCGTCTTGCTTGAATCGGTTTCTACCGCTTCGTCCAAAGGGTGTACGTGCCTGGGCAGCACCCAATACTCATGCGGTTGATCCAATTGATATTTGATCAACAGCTTGTCGTTTTCGACCCGCATGCGCCCGGCTGCGTCAACGGCTACCCAGACTTTGTTTTTCTTGAAACGCATACGGACCCAGTCCGCGTTCTTCTCATTCATCGCCATATAGATAGTATTGTTTGCTCATGGCACGATATTGATCCAACATCGGTTGCCAGGATTGGAATATGGTTACCGGATTTTCCAAACTTTCCAGACGTCTGCAGGTATCGGTATCACCGATGATTAAATCAATGGGACGTCGCTCAAATTCATACTCGTATGGTGGCTGCTTCCAGGCAAATGACTCCGGATGCACGGCAATAACCGCTTGCAGCAAGCGCAAAGAAGTTTCATAGGGCTGATATACCGATGGATCCAGAATGTGTAACTGAAATCCCCTGCAAAGGGAACCCTGCCATTTATTGGATGTGGGTTCAAAGGCAACTTCCCTGAGGATCACACCCGGCAGCGTTTGCACATCTAAATACGCTAGTATTTTTTCCGGTAGTATATACGGTGCACCAAAATATTCGAACGGTAGAGTGGTTCCACGTCCTTCGGAAACCTGCGTTCCTTCCCAAACAACCTGCCCCGGATAGACGGCGGCCGAGGAAGGTGTCGGCAGATTGGGGGAGGGCGCTACCCAGGGAAGTCCCGTATCTGCAAAATTCATATAACGTTTCCATCCAGACATGGGTACCCAGGTCAGATCACAGCTGAGACCAAATTGCTCATTGATCAATCTAGCGAACTCGGCCATGGTCAGTCCATGCCGCATGGGAATGGGATAGCGGCCCACAAACGAACGGCAATCCAATGCCAGACAATTACCTTCAACTTTGAGACCGCCGACGGGGTTGGGGCGATCCAGCACCAGCACCTTTTTGTCAAATCGTTGAGCGGCCTGTATGCAGTAAGACAGCGTCGAGGTAAAGGTGTAAACGCGTGTGCCCACATCTTGCAGATCTACAATCAGAACATCGATGTTGTCGAACATGCGCTTATCAGGTTTGCGCGTCTTTCCATATAAACTGAACGCCGGTATATCCAGAAGCGGATCCAGGCAATCTTCGGATTCGATCATGTTATCTTGCTTTTCGGAATAAAGTCCATGTTGAGGAAAAAACAGGGCCGTAAGTTGATCCGGAAAACGCTCATGAATGAGGTGGCGGGCATGTCGCAGTTTGGCATCGATGGATGCCGGATTGCAGAGCAGGCCGATGCGCTGACCCGCAATCCATGCAGGCGGATTTTCCAGCAATACCTCTAATCCGCTTTTAACGCGTTGCATACACCTGGCCTTTGTACAAGATAAAATTCTTTATTGTACCTACTGCCACTATTCTTCACCAAATTGGCAAGGATTTTTTTAACATATCAGAACCGATATAAAAAGAGAAATTCATTTCTCTCTTTCAAAAGGGAAATACAGCTCGGGCTAGATTTTATCGGAATCGCTATCGGGATCGAATTCGGTATGTCCGTATCCTTCGAACCCTTCCGTTACCCTTGCGATATCACCGGTTGAAAGGCGGGAAACTTCTAGTTTTTCATGTCCCAATACCTGCTCGACCCCGATCCCGATTCTGATTTCGACAAGGCCTCCGCCAACAGCATTCCGACAACAAATTAGGAGATGAGCCACATACGCCAATGGCCGGGTGAATAGCGTGGTTTTTTATCGCTTGACACAATCTACTTTTGAAAATATGAATGGGCGGTTTTGTTATTTAGCGATTTCTTTACGCTTTTGCAAATTTTGTGGTATAGTTGATATTTTATGATTCAAGCAGCGAAAATAGCCAGTTACAATAATGAGCTCATTATCATTGTGGGCAATTACGGCAGTGGTAAAACAGAGGTGTCCATTAACTTGGCCGTGGCCCAGAATCAACTGGCTCAGGAAGTGTGCCTGGTGGATCTTGACTTGGTCAATCCCTATTTTCGATCCAGGGAAGCCCGCAATCAACTAAGAGACCTGGGCATCCAAGTTGTACTGCCGGGCGAGCAATATATGACGGCTGATTTACCCATACTCAGCCCGACTGTAGCCGCTACAATTCGCATGCGGGATATCCTGACCATCCTCGACGTGGGTGGGGATGGGGTCGGCGCAACGGTTCTGTCCACCCTGGCCGATGCGTTGAATATGCGGACGCCCAAGGTATTGCAAGTGGTCAATCCTTTCAGGCCCTACACGGATACAATCGAAGGCTGTGAAATGATTCGTGCCGAAATTGAACACAGTGCCAAGCTTAAAGTTACCGGACTCATCGGCAATGCCAATCTGATGACGGAAACGGATTCGAGCCATATCCGGCAAGGGTTCGAATTTATGCACAAGCTTTCAGAACAGAATGGATTGCCGCTGGAATTTATTACCATACCTGATTCGCTGACACAATCCAAGGGGCTGCCCCAGCCGGCTTGTCCCATATTGTATATCAAAAGACAGCTTGTTCCCCCGTGGATGCAGGCCACAGATCTTACTTGAAGGAGAGCTACGATGCCCTATGATTATCATATCGATGAAGCGCGCTGTAAGGGCTGTGCTTTATGTGTGACCGTTTGCCCCAAGGATGTATTGGAGATCGCCTCCGAGGTAAGCCCCCAAGGCTATTTCCCGGCGTTCCAAGCCAGACCGGAGGATTGCATATATTGTGCAACCTGCTGTCGCATGTGCCCGGACGTTGCAATCACAATTACCGAGACAGCTGAAAATACTGCCGATTAGAGGATCTGGAGGAAAAAATGGCTAAGGTACTAATGAAAGGCAATGAAGCAATTGGTGAAGCAGCTATTCGAGCTGGATGCTTGAATTATTTTGCCTATCCCATCACACCCCAATCGGAAGTGGCAGAATATCTCTCGCGACGGATGAAGGAAGTCGGCGGTGTATTTCTACAAGGTGAAAGCGAGGTTGCTGTCTCTTATATGATCTTTGGTGCTTCCGCAGCCGGTGCCCGTGTATTTACCACATCCTCAAGTCCGGGTATCAGCTTAATGAGTGAAGGCATCAGTTATATGGCCGGTGCCCAATGCCCGGCTGTTTTTGTCAACATCATGCGCGGTGGCCCGGGACTCGGCGGGATTTTACCGTCCCAGGCCGATTACATGCAGGCTACCAAAAGCATGGGACATGGTGATTTTCGTTTGCTGGTTATGGCACCCGCCAGCGTACAGGAAGCTGTCTCCATGGTTATGCAGGCTTTCGCATTGGCAGAAAAATACCGCAATCCCGTAATGATCCTGGGGGACGGACTGATCGGCCAAATGATGGAGCCTGTGGAGTTCCTGGATGATTATAAAGTGGAACCCACCGACAAGAATGACTGGGCAACCAATGGTATGGGAACCCGCAACAGCCAAACACGGAATTTGGTCAAATCTCTATTCCTGGATCCCGAGGCCCTGGATAAGAACAATCAAATTCTTAAAGCCAAATACGAACAGATGAAACGGGAAGATATCCAATACGAGACCTACAATGCCGATTCAGACTATCGATTGCTTATAGTCAGCTATGGGACCATGAGCAGAGTTTGTCGAACCGCAATCGACAATATGAAAAAAGAGGGATTGGAAGTCGCCATGCTGCGCCCCCAGACCCTATTTCCGTTTCCAGAAGAACAAATTTTAGCGGCTGCCGACGTGCAAACTTGTGAGGCCGTTGCCAGTATTGAAATGAGTATGGGCCAGATGTTTGAGGATATTCAACGCTCGGTTCAGGGTAAGAAGCCGGTTCACTGGTATGGTAAATGTGGCGGCGATGTGCCCACACCTGAAGAAGTGACCACCTTTTTACATACTTTAATTGCCTAGCGATCCTGGCTTTGAAGCCGCTGTATAAATGCTGGAAATACTAGCATAAGGAGCTAACAAAATGGGAAAAGCATTTCAAAAACCCGAAGCGCTCGCGGAGCAGGTAACCCACTACTGTCCTGGTTGCACGCATGGCGTAATCCATCGTCTGATTGCTGAGGTGATCGATGAACTGGAAATCAGAGGCAGCACAGTGGGGATTGCACCTGTGGGGTGTGCGGTGTTGGCCTACAATTATTTTACTTTCGATTTTCAGGAAGCGGCCCACGGTCGCGCACCAGCCATGGCCACCGGTATTAAACGAGTTCGACCGGATCTGGTCGTTTTTACCTACCAGGGTGATGGCGATCTGGCCAGCATCGGCATGGGTGAAATCATCCACGCCGCCAATCGCGGGGAAAAGTTTACGACTATTTTTGTAAACAATGCCGTATATGGTATGACCGGTGGCCAGATGGCGCCCACAACCATGCCTGAGCAACGGACGACCACATCGCCCTTTGGTCGCGATCCGGAGGATGTTGGCATGCCCATCAAGGTAGCGGAATTGATCGCCGCTCTGCAGACCCCTGCCTATGTCACCCGGCAGGCGGTTTTAAAACCCGGACAAATCGTTAAAACCAAAAAAGCCATAAAACGGGCTTTTCAATATCAACTGGAAGCACGCTGTTTCAGCTTTGTGGAAGTGGTCAGCACATGCCCCACCAATTGGGGCTTGACCCCGGTGGAAGCCATAAACTGGGCCCAGGAAAGCATGTTGCCCTATTACCAAGTGGGCGATTACAAGACACCCGAAGCGGCCTGAGAAGTTGCATGCAAGCGTTATCAACGCTCTAAACTATTGAAGCAAATATATGTCATTCCATGCATTGCCGTCCCGGCCATTGCATGAGATTTTTAAAGAGGAGGCACAATGCAAACTGAAGTCCAGTTCGCCGGTTTCGGCGGTCAGGGTATCATGCTGATGGGCAAGATTCTAGCCCATGCTGCCATGCAGGAAGGAAAGGAAGTCAGTTGGGTTCCTTCCTATGGACCGGAGATGCGCGGCGGTACTGCGTATTGCACCGTTGTTGTCAGTAACCGGCCGATCGGGTCGCCCGTCATCAAAAATCCCACCCATCTCGTCGCCATGAATCGACCGTCTTTGGAGAAATTTGCGAACAGTGTCAAAGCCGGTGGCATCATTTTTATCAACGGTTCGCTGATTTCTATACGTAGCGGTCGGGATGATGTTCACGAGCTCATCGTGCCGGTTATCGAAATTGCCAGGGATCTTGGAACGGTCAAAGCCGCCAATGTTGTGGCGCTTGCTTCCTTTGTAGCTAAAAGTCAAATCATACAAATTCCCACTTTAAAAGCCTCGGTCGAGGAAGAGTTCGCTGCTCGAAAAAAACTTATTCCACTGAACATGAAGGCGGTGGACATGGGTATTCAGGCCGTTGACCAGGAAAATTAGGAATAATGTCGCCTGCATCTGAAAAACTGCGCCCACCCCGGCAGCCCGAACTCTTAATTACCATCGACGGACCTGCCGGTTCCGGGAAAACCACCGTAAGTCGATTGGTTGCCGAGCAATTGGGCTACCAGTATGTGGATACGGGCGCCTTGTATCGAGGCATTGCCTTGGCGGTTCAAAAAGCAGGCATTGACGGCAATAACGATGAACAGCTGAAACGACTATGCAGCGGTCTTGATATTCAATTTCGTGCGGTGGATTCCCGCTGGCGGCTTCATGCCAACGGGGTGGATATTCACGATCAAATCCGCACCCCGGAAGTAACCATGCTGGCTTCGGCCATTTCAGCGAAGCCGTCGGTGCGGCAACACCTACTGCAGGTTCAGAGAAGTCTGGGTGCCAGAAAATCAGCGGTTTTTGAGGGTCGTGATATGGGGACGGTGGTATTTCCGGATGCCGATATCAAATTTTATCTGGATGCCGATATCGGCGTGCGGGCGCAAAGACGACATGCCGAGTTGGATTCAAAGCATAACCAGAGCAAAGCTGAAGTGGAGGCAGACATGCGGCAACGTGACCATGATGACAGTCACCGCAAGCTGGCACCGCTAAAGCCGGCGGATGATGCTGTCCTCATCGACACCACCCGTCTTTCCATCGATGAGGTTGTGCAAACCATTCTCAATCGGGTTCGGCAAACCGCTCATGGTCAAAACTAGTGAATTTAATAAAATTAACTTGTAATGCAATATATCATCTGCTAATTGTTTCGGGTTGTACGGCAATATGTTGCCGATTAAAATGGCTAAGGGGGTAACAGGTTTAATGGAAGATCTAACAGACAAGGGTTCCACAGAAGAAAACATCAACGAAGAAGAGACGCAAAGTCCGCCAGAGGAAGCGCAATCAGACCAGGCATCGTCTGAATCATCGCCTGCAAATTCGGGTCCGGAAGAAGATATGGAAAGCATGATGGACCTATACGAAGAAAGCTTCAAAAGATTTGCGGAAGGTGAAGTTGTAACCGGACGGATCATATCGGTTGACAAGGACCACGTGCTGGTTGACATCGGCTATAAATCCGAAGGTCAAATCAATATTCATGAATTCAGGGATGAGAATGGTGTCATCCAGGCCAATATTGATGACCCCGTCGAAGTAATGGTGGAATGGTGGGATGACGAAAATGAAGTCGTTGTGCTGTCAAAGGAAAAGGCCACTAAAGTTAAGGTTTGGGAAGAGATCAAACAGGCGCATGATGCCGAAAAAACTGTGGAAGGCACCATAACCAATCGTGTCAAAGGCGGTTTTTCCGTGGACATCGGCGTACAAGCATTTCTGCCCGGATCCCAGGCCGATTTGAGGCCCATTCGCAACCTGGATGACATGGTCGGAAAGGCCTTTGAATTCAAAATCCTCAAATACAACCGTAAGCGCAGCAACATCGTCCTCTCGCGACGCGTAATTTTAGAAGAAGAGCGCGAAACTAAACGATCGGCCACGTTGGCTTCGATTGAAGAGGGCAAGGTTATCGAAGGTATCGTTAAAAACATTACCGAATACGGTGTGTTTGTCGATCTCGGCGGCGTGGACGGCCTCCTGCACATTACCGACATATCCTGGGGTCGGGTTAAGCATCCCTCAGAGCTGTTCAGCATGGGTGATCAGATCTCGGTCAAAATTTTGAACCTGGATCTTGAAAAAGAAAGAGTCTCGTTGGGAATGAAACAGCTGACGGAAGATCCCTGGTTGGCCGCCAAAGAAAAATATGCGGTTGGATCTCGCGTTACAGGCAAAATCGTCAGTCTCACGGATTACGGTGCTTTTGTGGAGTTGGAAGAAGGTATTGAAGGACTTATTCACGTTTCGGAAATGTCCTGGACCCGCAAGGTACGACATCCTTCCAAACTTGTTTCGGTTGGCGAAATCGTTGAAGCCGTTGTCCTGGATATCAAACCGGAAAGCCGTCGCATTTCGTTGGGCATGAAGCAGGTCGTCCCCAATCCTTGGGATGTGATCAGTGAGAAATACCCGGTGGGTACCACCATTGAAGGTAAAATAAAGAACATCACTGATTTCGGTCTGTTCATCGGTATTGATGAAGGTATCGATGGCTTGGTCCATATTTCCGATATATCCTGGACCAAACGGATCAAACACCCGTCCGAAATGTTTCAAAAAGGTGACGTGATTCAGGCGATTGTTCTGGAGATTGATAAAGACAACGAGCGTTTCAGTTTAGGCATCAAGCAGCTCCAGGCAGATCCATGGGAAACCGTGGCGGAAAGATATAAAGTTGGCAAAGAGATCACCGGAACCATCACAAACGTGACCGATTTCGGTATTTTTGTAGAGCTGGAAGAAGGGATTGAAGGCCTGGTGCATGTGTCTGAAATTAGCAAAGAGAAAATAAAGACACCGGTTGGCATGTTTAACATCGCCGATGTTATTACCGCGCGTGTAATGAATATCAATAGTGAAGAACGTCGCATTGGCCTCTCCATTAAACGCATGGAAATCGAAGACGAGCAGGAACTCTTATCCGAATATGTAAATAACATCGGACCGGCCACTTCCACCTTTGGAGAAATACTGCGCGAGAATCTACAGGAAAAATTGAACGAAGACTGACCTCGGTTCACGAAGTCAGGAGGGCGACTTTGTCGCCGGTGAAAATTCCCGCCTCCTGGCGGGAATTTTTTTTCCACAAGTTTAATTTGGTTAGTAGGATTATGTTCCGTCAAGTGCTTGTGATCTAGCTTTCAGTTTCGAATTATAATTCTGACAGATTGTATTCATAAGGCAAATTCATTATGTTTTCACGCAGACACCCATATCTGTTTTCCTTCCTGATTATTTCGGCTTTGTTCACACTGGCAATTGTGTGTGTCATGATTGTGGTGGCCACGACTCTGAGGCAGGCTGGTCTATCAGATCTGATTAGCGAGCCCGGCGACGGCAAGGTCGGAGTTGTGGAAATTGACGGCGTTATTGCAGATTCTAAAGAAACCTTGGGCCTGATCAAGCGCTTTCGTGAAAATGACGATATCCGGGCCATTGTCATTCGAATCAACTCTCCGGGCGGCGTTATCGGACCTTCGCAGGAAATTTATCGGGAAATTCGTAAAACCACCCAGAGCAAAAAGGTTGTGGCTTCCATGGGATCCATTGCCGCCTCGGGCGGATACTATGTGGCGGCTGCGACCGACGGAATTGTGGCCAATCCCGGAACCATTACCGGCAGTATCGGCGTAATCATGGCATACACCAATTTCCGCCAGGTTTTGGATAAAATCGGCATGATTCCGGTGGTCATCAAAAGCGGTCCCTATAAAGATATCGGATCACCCACTAAAGAGATGTCCAAGGAAGAACGGGGGGTTTTACAAGCATTTGTAGATCAGGCTCACCGGCAGTTTGTAACCGCCATAGCCGAAGCTCGAAAAATGGACGTTGAACATGTCAAATCTTTAGCTGACGGACGCATCTACACCGGAGAGGAAGCGGTCAAGCAAGGACTGGTCGATCGTCTTGGCAATATGGAAGATGCAATTCAATGGGCCGGTGAGATGGGAGGTATCAAAGGCCGAGTGGCGACAGTCTATAAGAAAAAAGAAAAATTATCTTTTTTGAAATATATGTTGGAATCGATTGCCCAGGATCTACTGGGACGTATTCCGCAACAGGATCTAACGGGAGGGTATATTTACCGTCCGGCGGATAATTAGGAGTCAGAATTCAGAAGCCAGCTTGTAAAGGTGACATCCATCCTTAAACTCAACATCGAACATCGAACTTTCAACATCCAACACTCAACTTTAGTTATCAGCTGAATCAGATTGACTGGTAATTTTATTGTGGAGCAAACGGAAATATATATGAATGCGTTTTTCGTCCACCTTCGATGTTGGACGTTGAATGTTCAATGTTGGATGTTTTATTATATTCAAAATTCCTTGCAAGTTAAGTCGACACCCTATGATATTAGGCATTTTAGCCCTTAACTTGCCATTATAACAACGAATCCACCTCGCCCTGTCCCTCCCGCAGCACCTCCGGATAATCTCCGATCAATGAAATAACACTGGACGGCTTGCCAGGTGTCGGTCCGCCATCAATCACGATGTCGGTATTGCCGTTCAGTCTGTCATGAATCAGGGATGGGTCCATCAACACTTCGCCATCGGGGAGGGTGGCACTGGTGGAAAGTATCGGATTTCCCAGTTTGCGGGTAAGATAAAGGCAGATACGATGATCCGGGACCCGGATACCGGCGGTCTTGCGCTTGGTTAGCATCATTCTGGGAACTAATTTGGATCCCTCCAGAATAAAGGTATAGGGACCCGGCAGAAGCCGCCTCATGGTACGATAGGCATAATTACTTACCTTGGCATAGTGGCTGATATTTTTTAAATCCGAACAAATAAAACTAAAAGGCTTGTTCTTACGGCGCTGCTTGATCTGGTAGATACGCTCTATGGCCCGCTTCTGCATAATATCACACCCGATCCCATAATAGGTATCGGTGGGGTAGCCAATAATCCCGCCGCGTTTCAAGTGTTCCACCACACGATCGATGAGACGTTCCTGGGGATTGATGGGGTTGATTTTTAGTAACATAATATAATCGATAAAGGATTCGCGGATTCCAAGGCCCACGGAGCCAAGTGAGCTTTGAGCTCATTACATAATGCTGTCTGCTGCTTACCCCCGGCCGGATACCGCCGTTCAGAAGCGAACCGGATATCTACTATGCACCTCTGACACTGTCAAGTTTGGAAATAAAATCATTGATTAAGATCGCACCTTTTGCTATTCGATTCCAAACCCAAATATACTAAATAGTGTATACGACTGACTGTCGATACATAATAGATTGTGGCGGAGGTCCCAATGGAGCTACCCGTGGAAGAGTCTTTTTCTTTTGATGACGTACTGCTTTTACCCAACTACTCTGATGTACTACCCAAAGACGTTAACGTCAGCACAAAACTGACGAATAACATTTCACTCAATATTCCGATCGTTAGTGCGGCCATGGATACCGTAACCGAAGCGCGGGCTTCCATCACCATGGCCCGTGAAGGCGGTATTGGATTTATTCATCGCAATATGAGTATCCAAACCCAGGCGACGGAAGTGGACCGGGTTAAAAAATCGGAAAGCGGTATGATTGTTGACCCCGTCACCATCAGACCGGATCAACAAGTCCATGAAGTACTAAGGCTCATGAAAGACTACCGCATTTCGGGTGTCCCCGTCACCAAAGGCGATAAGCTCGTTGGTATTGTAACCAACCGCGATCTGCGCTTTGAGACCGATTTGGACAAAACAGTCTCGGATGTGATGACCAAAGATACGCTCATTACCGTATCGGAAGGCATCTCCCTTGAAGATTCCAAAAAATTATTGCACCGACATCGCATTGAAAAGCTCCTGGTTGTGGACGATTCAGGTTGTCTTACCGGTATGATAACCATTAAAGATATTGAAAAGATTAAAAAATATCCAAATGCCTGTAAAGATAGTATGGGCCGCTTGCGAGTAGGCGCGGCCATCGGCGTCGGTGACGATATGCTGGAACGCACTGAAAAATTATTGCAGGCCGGGGCAGACATCATCCTGATTGATACCTCCCATGGGCATTCACACAACGTGATACAGGCAGTTGAGGCTCTCAAACAGACGTTTAATCATATCGAACTGATCGCCGGCAATGTCGCCACGGCCCAAGGTGCTGAGGATTTAATCAAAGCCGGCGTGGATGCCGTCAAAATCGGCATTGGACCGGGCTCCATATGTACCACGCGAATTGTTGCCGGCGTGGGTGTACCCCAAGTCACGGCCATCATGAATTGCAAATCCATATCCGCCCGCAAGGATATCCCCCTGATTGCCGATGGCGGAATTAAATTTTCAGGAGACATTACCAAAGCCATCGGTGCAGGTGCCCACTCGGTCATGATTGGCGGATTGTTTGCGGGTACTGACGAGAGCCCGGGCGAGTCCGTCTTTTTCCAAGGCAGAAGTTACAAAGTCTACCGGGGCATGGGTTCTCTGGAAGCCATGAAGAAGGGTAGCAAAGATCGATATTATCAAGGCGAGGCCGAGGAAGATGACAAACTGGTGACGGAGGGCATTGTAGGGCGGGTACCATATCGCGGCAAGTTGGCTGCCAATATCCACCAGCTTGTCGGAGGACTCAAAGCCGGCATGGGCTATATTGGGTGCCTAAATATTACCGAACTCCAGGAAAAAGCACGATTTATGAAAATCAGTGCCGCCGGCATGCGTGAAAGCCATGTGCACGATGTTATTATTACCAAGGAAGCACCGAATTACCGACTGGATTGATTTTGTAGGAGTCAGGAGTTAGAATTCAGGAGTCAGCAGGCAGTAAGGAGTACGCAGTAAGCAGCAGTTTATAGTTTATGGGCACTCGTCTGATGAGCACAAGCAATTACAAAGGATATAAGGATCTTAATGTATATAAGGTTGCCTATTGACTTGCATTAGATATACATAAAATCACGAAAGAATTTCCGACTGCAGAAAAATATAGCCTTGTGGATCAGATTCGTCGTTCTTCGCGAAGTGTACCAGCCAATATCGCTGAAGCTTGGAAAAGGCGACGATATAAAAAAGCTTTCATCAGCAAAATAATTAATTGTGCCGGTGAAGCTGGCGAAACTGAAGTTTGGTTAGATTTTGCTAAAGATTATGGATACATATCCGATGACTTACACAAGAAATTAGTCGACAATTGTGATGAAGTAAGCCGTATGTTGTATGGAATGGTAGATCAAGCGGACAAATTTTGTTCTTAATTCTAATATTTTCAGTAAGCTATTAATATCATTACTCAATATTTTTATCAGCTGATATTGGTTCGTACTATTTTTAATAGTCCAGATAAAACCGAGAATCTGAATATAAGATTACAAACGATTATGCAGTAGGCTTTTCTTCTACTACCCACTGTTTATCCTTATAGCCTACTGCTTACTCCTTACTGCTTACTGCATATTTATCATTACCTTCAACTAGATAAATTAACACGATGTATAGTGAAATTATATAAAATATGACCAAAAACGTCCCCGACTTCGTACACCTGCATGTTCATACCCAGTACAGCCTGCTAGATGGTGCCATCCGTGTCGATGAGCTGTTCAAGCGCTCGACCGAACTCGGCATGGACACCGTGGCCATTACCGATCACGGCACCATGTTCGGTTGCATCGAATTTTATCAAAAGGCCCTGAATGCCAATATTAAACCGGTTATCGGCTGTGAATGCTATGTTGCTCCCCGCACCCTGCGGGATAAAACGCCACTGGATCACAAGGGGATTTCCCACTTGATTCTATTAGCCGAAACCAACCAGGGCTATCAAAATCTCTGCAAGCTCGTATCGACAGCGCGCCTGGAAGGCTTTTACCACAAACCGCGCATCGATAAAGAGCTACTTCGACAGAACAGCCGGGGTTTGATTGGCTTTTCTGCCTGCCTGCAAGGTGAAATACCCAAATTGATCGCTGCCGGAAATATGGAACAAGCCGATGCTGCCGCCAGAGAGTATTGTCAAATGTTGGGTGAGGGTAATTTCTACCTCGAGGTCCAGAACAATGGTATTGATAAACAGGAATTGGTCAATGAAGCTTTATATGACATGAGTCAACGCCTTTCAATTCCTTTGGTGGCCTCCAATGACTGTCATTACCTGGACAGAGAAGACGTTAAGGCCCATGATGTGTTGCTGTGTATCCAGACCGGCAAAACCGTTAAAATGTCCAACCGGCTCAAGTTTGGTACCAATCAGTTGTATTACAAATCCAAACCGGAAATGGCCGCCTATTTCAAGGAGCATCCAGATGCGTTGGCCAACACGGTTCAAATTGCCAACCGCTGTCAAGTTGATTTCGACTTCAAGACCTACCATTTCCCCAAATTTGAGACGCCCCAGGACATAGACGAAGCAGAGTTGTTCGAACAAAAAGCCCGGCACGGCTTCCAATCCATCATCAAGCGGCTTACGGAAAAAGATCCGGATATTGATGTTTCCGTGTACGAACAGCGGCTGGACCATGAAATCCATCTGATAAAGGATATGGGATTTCCGGGCTATTTTCTAATCGTCGCAGATTTTATTCAGTACGCCAAATCCCATGGCATTCCAGTCGGCCCCGGGAGGGGCTCCGCAGCCGGCAGTTTGGTCGCCTATGCATTGGGTATTACCGGGCTTGATCCGATCCAGTACGGCCTCATTTTTGAACGTTTTTTAAATCCGGCGCGAAAAAGTATGCCCGATATTGATGTGGATTTCTGCATCAATGGTCGCGAACAGGTTTTTAAATATGTGGTCGATAAATATGGGGGTGGTGAGCGCGTGGCGCAAATCATCACCTTTGGTAAACTCAAAACCCGGGCTGTCATCCGGGATGTAGGCCGGGCTCTGGATATTCCCTTGCAAGAAGTGGATCGCATCGCCAAAATGGTCCCGGATGTCTTGAATATCAGTTTGGAAGATGCCCTGCAGCAGGAACCAAAAATACGGGAATTGGCCAAGCAAAACCCGGACGTCGCCGAACTGATCCAGGTCTCCCGGGTGCTGGAAGGCCTGCCCAGACATGCCTCCACTCACGCCGCCGGAGTGGTCATCTCCGACAAACCGTTGGTGGAATACCTGCCGCTGTTTCAGGGCAAGAAGGATGAAGTCGTTACCCAGTTCGACATGAAAATCGTCGAAAAAATTGGTCTGGTCAAATTTGATTTTCTCGGTCTGCGCAATCTAACGGTTATCGCCAATGCCCTCGACATGATTGTTCGTCAGGGCAAAACACCCCCGGACATCGACAACCTGAACATGGAGGATCCGGCCACCTATGCGTTACTTTGTTCCGGAGACACCACCGGCGTGTTCCAGTTGGAGAGCTCGGGTATGAAAGACCTGCTGATCCGTCTTCGCCCGGAAACTTTTGATGATGTCATCGCCCTGGTGGCCCTATACCGACCAGGGCCATTGGATAGCGGCATGGTGACCGATTTTGTCCAACGCAAGCATGGCCGCAAGGAGGTTCAATACCTGGTTCCCGAATTGGAATCCATCCTCAAAGAGACTTACGGCGTAATTGTATACCAGGAACAGGTTATGAAAATTGCCGGTGTTCTGGCCAACTATTCCATGTCGGAGGCCGACGATCTCAGAAAGGCCATGGGGAAAAAGATACCCGAAATCATGGCCAAACACCAAAAAAGATTTGTTGATGGGGCCGTTGAAAACAACATACCGGCTGATAAAGCCGGAGAAATTTTCGGTCTCATTTCCAAGTTTGGCGGCTATGGATTTAATAAATCTCATAGCGCCGCCTACGCTTTAATAGCGTACCAAACCGCCTTTCTCAAGGCCCATTTTCCCGTAGAGTTCATGGCGGCTTTACTGACCAGTGAAATGAACTCATCCGACGGTGTGGTCAAATACATATCCGAGTGTAAGGGACACCATATACCGGTTCTGCCACCGGATATCAACGAGAGCGGAAAAGCCTTCGTGGTTAACAAAGACAACATTCGCTTTGGCCTCGCTGCCGTAAAAAATGTCGGCGAAGGCGCCATCGAATCGGTTCTGGAATATCGTGAGGAGCAGCCATTTGCTTCTATTTTCGAATTTTGCGAACGTGTCGACTTACGTCGGGTCAATCGGCGTGTTCTTGAGAGCCTGATCAAAAGCGGTGCGTTTGACTCTCTGGGTTTAAAACGCTCGCAACTCATGGGCGGGCTGGATGAAATCCTCGAATATGGCCAGCGCGTACAGCGGGAAAAAGCCGACCCGCAGATGGGTTTGTTTGGATCGGCGGCCGATGCCCCCAGTATCAACTTGCCGCCCTTGCCTGAGATCCAGGAGTGGGATGAAAAACAGCTTTTGGCATTTGAAAAAGAAGCCTTGGGCTTTTATATTACCGGTCACCCGCTTAATCGGTACAATCCGATTATTGACAAGTTCGCCACGGCCGACACCTTGACCTTGAAAGAGTTGGACGACAACACCGGTGTGCGTCTGGCCGGAATTATTCGCAATACCAAAACCATCACCACCAAAAGAGGTGATTTGATGGCTTTCGTGACCGTGGAAGATTTAAACGGCGCTTTCGAGATGACGGTTTTTTCCTCCCTTTATAGCGAAGTCCATCATTTGTTAAGCGCGGACAATGCAATATTGGTGGACGGTCAGGTACAAAAGGAAGAAAACGCTGTCAAATTGCTCGCCAACCATATTATACCGATTCGGAAAGCAGAAGAAGTCTGGACAGTCAGCATCCATATTAACCTGGAAACTGACCATACAGGCCGCGATCAATTGGAATCGCTTCATCAGGTGGTTCAAAATCACCTGGGCGCCTGTGAGGTTTTCCTGCATGTTAAAGCACCTGAGATGGCTGAAGCCGTTATTGCCTTACCGGAACCGTTTCAATTGCATCCCAGCGGAGAACTGCGTAGAGACATAAACGCCTGTCTGGGATACCATGCCTACGAAAGTGTTTGCAGCAAAGCCGGATCGTCACAGCAACAGCCGCCCAAGAGGGCTTATTATGGCAAATAATGAGCGTAAAGGATCCGCTAAGGAACCAACGGTTTTTCCGGTTCTGTTAGCCGGCGGCTCCGGCACGCGCCTATGGCCGATGTCACGGTCCAAAACACCCAAGCAGCTGGTCGAACTCAGTGGTGAAACATCTTTGCTGCAGGAATCTATTCAACGGCTGGCGCCTCTGCTGAATTTAGATAATGTCCGCGTGGTCTGCGGTCAAGGACACCGCAATGAATCGGCCGAACATATGGCTTCTCTCGGCATTTCAACCCTAAAAAAGATCATCGGTGAGCCTGTGGGGCGCAACACCGCCCCGGCGATTCTTCTGGCGGTATTAACGATACTGAAGCACGAAAAATTGGACGATGCCGTATTCTTTATTTTGCCGGCGGACCATGTAATCCAGAATGTCCCGCAATTTCATAAACATATTTCTGCGGCCCTTAATCTGGCAAAAGACGGTCACCTGGTTACCTTTGGTATCCAACCTGAGTATCCCGAAACCGGATACGGCTATATTGAGGCCCAGAATTCGGCCAGGGAAAATGGATTTTGCATTCAAAGGTTTGTGGAGAAACCGGATATCAAAACGGCCCAGGCATATATCGATGCCGGAAATTTTTATTGGAATAGCGGCATGTTCGCTTTCAGCGCCCGCGTAATTTTGGACGAGTTTAATACACATCAGCCAGCGATGTTTGAGCAGATGAACGCCATCGTACAAAAGGGAGATCCCATCTCGGTGGCAGATTATGAACGTCTCGAAAATATTTCCTTTGACGTGGCGATCATGGAGAAGACAGCTCGGGGGGTTGTACTGCCATCCGATTTTGGATGGAGCGATATCGGGACGTGGAAATCATTGCACGAATATCTGCCCAAAGACACAGTTGGCAATGTTGTTTTTGGGGATGTCGTCGCACATGATACCCAAAACAGCCTGTTGATTGCCAAAAGCCGCCTGATGGCCGTCAATGATTTGTCTGACGTCGCCATAGTAGAGACTTCGGATGCAGTTTTCGTATCCGCATTGGATACCAGCCGAAATGTAAAAGACATTGTATCCATATTAAAACAAAGCAATCGTCGTGAACACCAGGTTCACCTCCTCGAAAGACATGACTGGGGTACAATCCAATATCTGGAGCAGGCAGCCGATACCATTGTTGCCAAGTTATCCATCAAGCCACAGGTATCTGCTGAGCCACCGTTGCCGTCACGCGGCCGTGGTCACATCTGCTTGTTATCCGGTCCTGGCAAGCTTTGCATTGAGCATGAAACCCATTTGCTGCAAGCCGGTGAATCAATGTCCCTGGACCTCAGTGGTCGTCTTTCACTTGAAAATCTAAGTACCATAAATTTAGACGCAATTATCATACATCAAAAGGAGATCTGACTCGCATGAAAGTACCCTTGCTTGATCTTAAGGTTCAGTACCAGTCCATAAAAAATGAAATTCTAGCAGCTACCGAAGCCGTATATGAATCCCAGTATTTTATCCTGGGCCAGACGGTTACGGATTTGGAACAAGCCATAGCTGATTACTGCAACACTAATTATGCCGTCGGCGTGTCTTCCGGCTCTGACGCACTTATTATCGCCCTTATGGCAGCCGACATTTCCAGTGATGATATCATCTTAACAACGCCGTATACGTTTTTTGCCACCGCGGGCGCCATTTCACGATTGGGGGCTGAGCCTGCATTTGTTGATATCGATCCACTCACCTACAATCTAGATCCGAATTTGCTGGATGCGACCATGGAGAGAATGACCGACGCAGAAAAAAAACGGGTAAAGGCGATTATACCTGTCCACCTGTACGGACAATCTGCCGATATGGAACCGATCATGCAATTTTCTAAACAACACGGTTTGATTGTTGTGGAGGACGCAGCCCAAGCCATCGGCACAGAATATCAGGATCATCGGGCCGGTTCCATGGGAGATTTCGGATGTTTTTCCTTTTTCCCATCCAAAAACTTGGGCGCTTTTGGCGACGGGGGGATTGTCACGACAAATTCGGATCAATACGATGCCGCCATGCGGATTTTAAGGGGGCACGGGGCCAAGCCCAAGTATTATCACAAAATAATCGGTGGCAATTTTCGCTTGGATGCGTTGCAGGCTGCCATCGTATCGGTAAAGTTAAAACACTTGGATGATTGGACCCGGGGCCGACAGGCAAATGCTCAAAAATATCGAATGCTTTTTGAAGAAAAAGGAATGACAGACCGCATCACGCTACCTCTCGAAAAACCGGGTCGGCACATCTATAACCAGTTTGTAATTATGATACCCGAAAAAAGGGATGAGTTACGTAAATTTCTGAATGAAGCAGGCGTAGGGACTGAAGTCTATTATCCGGTGCCGTTGCACCTGCAGGATTGTTTTGCGTATCTTGGATACCAGTCTGGGGACTTTCCCCATGCTGAGCATGCCGCTCTGCATTCATTGGCCATTCCCATTTATCCCGAACTTTCGGATGAACAGTTGGAATATGTGGTCGATCAAATTCAGATGTTTTATCAATAAATTTAACAACACCCGGGCCTTGAAATGTTTGAGGTGACAATCGATAACGCCCTTCATTGCCATCGGCTAAATATAAAAATGATTGTGAAAAATCAAAACCAATGGCAATAAAAGGAGTTATCTCCAAGAATTTTGAAAAGAGCGCTTTGCTTTTGTTGTTAAATGCAATCTGCTATATAGCCAATAACACTAAGAAAGTCACAGGCAATAATGAGCATAAAATTATACCTTTAGACACTGAACAGAATGAAATAATCAAAATTCTTGTTTTAAATTCAGCGGCCACCGATCGATTCAGATCCCTTTAAAAGGTACCCTTGCAGCACCTGCTTTGTTGTTGGTCGCTGATATTATGTTATATTAATAGAAACGCAAACTGAATCTCTAATCTCCCCGCTGGATATCCGGCAATTTAAAAACGGGGCGTTTCACGCTTTGGAGGCGAATAATGTACCGCTATTGGAAAAGTCTTGGTAGCATCGTGCTGATACTCACGCTTATATGGGGTTGTGCATCTGACGAAGAAAAAAAACTGGCCCACTTTGAAAAGGGGAGCGCTTATTTTGAAAAAGGTGAATTTAAGAGCGCTGAGCTCGAATTTAAAAACGCGGTTCAAATAGATCCTGAATATGTGGACGCCCATGCCAAATTGGGAGAGACATTTCTCAAACTCGGCAACTCACAGGGTGCCTTCAAATCCTATTCTCGGGTCGTTCAGTTGGACGATACCAATACCGATGCGCAGCTCAAAATGGCCACCTTTCATATGCTTGGTAAACAAACGGATCAAGCCCAGGATCTGGTTGAAAGAATTCTTCGTAAACAACCCGATCATATTGACGCGCTATTTTTAAAGGCTGGTCTGTTCGATATTGAAAAGAAGCTGGACGCAGCCGAGAAAACCTTCCGCCGGATAATCCAACTCGATTCAAAACAAACACGCGCCTATATGGGACTTTCCCGGATTCTGGCGCGCAAGGGTCAACTCACGGCCTCGGAAAAATACCTGATCGAAGCAACTCGCATCGATCCCCAGGATATAAAACCAAGCCTGGTGCTGTTCAGCTTTTACAAAAGCAAGCAAGACTTCCAAAAGGCAGAAAGAATCTTAAATCAAGCCATCCGCCTGAATCCAGACAACGTTGATTTGCTGATTCAGAAAGGCAATTACTTTGCCCGACGCAATATGACGCCTGAGGCTGAGGCAGCTTATGCGACTGCAATTGACAGGGATCCTGAAAATATTAGATCTTACCTGGCTGCGGCTGGATTCTATGACTTTTCCGGCAATCATCAAAAAGCGTTGGAATTATACAATCGGGCCCTTGAAATATACCCGGACGATATCCGCATTAAAAACACCATTGCCGGATTCCATCTCAAACACAAAGAGATGGACAAGGCTGAAGCTGTCATCGCCGAAATTTTAAATGACCGCCCCAAGTACTTTCCCGCACGCCTCCTAAAAGGCGAGCTACTGGCACAAACCAGGCAGTTCGACGGCGCTATCGACATATTGAATCAACTCGTCAAAGAAGAACCCCGCGCCGCACGCGCACATTACCTATTAGGGATTGCCCATCTAGGCAAGGGCGACAGCAACATGGCCAAATCATCCCTTAGCAAGGCCGTGGAAGCCAACCCGCGTTTTGTCAAAGCCAAATTGCTCAGGGCGGAAATTTACCTGCGCCAGCGTGACATCAAGCTTGCCGAAAAGGAAAGCGCCGAAATTCTTGAATTTAACCCCGATAATTATCAAGCGATTCTCATTTTTGGAAATGCGAAGCTGTTGCAAAAAGATGTCAATGGCGCCAGAGAAAGTTTCAACAAACTCATCGATTTGGATCCCAATAATCCCATCGGTTATTTCCGCTTGGGTTTGCTGCAACGCATAAACAAACAGTATAAATCGTCCTTAGGCAATTTTAACAGGGCCCTCAAAATCAACCCAAAATTGATGGATGTTTTTACCAATGTTATCTTGCTGCATTCACAGAAAAAAGAATACGCGGCAGCCTTAAAGAAATGTGATCAGCAATTACAAACTGTTGGGGACATACCCGCTGTAAAGGCTGTGATTTATAACCTCAAAGGGGGGCTCTATCTTGCCCAGAATAAATCTGAGGAAGCTGAATCCGCATTTAAACAAGCCCTTGAGGCCAATCCGGACTATCTGAGAACCTACTACGCTTTGGCTCGCATGTATTTGTCCGGCAATAACCCGGACAAGGCCATTGATCAGTATCAATCCGTATTGAAAAAGAATCCGAATCAAACCAGCGCGAATATGATGCTGGGTACCATTTATGATCTTAAAAAGCGTTTTGATATGTCTGAAAAGCATTATCGTGCTGCCTTGGACATTAATCCTGATTTTGCGCCCGCTGCCAACAATCTGGCCTACCTATTGGCCGCTCATGATAAAAATATTGACGAGGCCTTAAGGTTTGCCCAAAAAGCTAAAGAACAACTCCCCAGCGAGCCCAGTGTCATGGATACTCTCGGTTGGATATACTATAAGAAAGGCTTCTATGACAGCGCCATTAGCGAATTTAAGGACAGCCTTGAGAAACTAGCCGATAATGCCACCGTAAACTACCATCTTGGCATGGCTTATTTCAAAAAAGGGGATAAACCCAAGGCAAAGCAACACCTCGAGAAGGCCCTCAGTTTAGACAAAAACTTTGACGGTGTCCAAGAGGCGCGCGAGACGCTATCCCAGCTTTAGACATGCATGAAGTATTTTCCCTTAAAAACTTTGGTACTGTGCATCGTGTTGCCACCGGTGCTGTTCGTCGCCTCGATTCAGATAATCGAACAGTATATCCAGGGTCGTTATACCGATGAGATTGAAGAAATTTACATCGGCGACACCGCGGCACTTCTGAATGGCAGTATCACGATTAGCGAATCCATCACCCGTAACATCGATCGTTTCCTTCGAACGAAGAAATTGCTGGACTGGGGTGTTAAAGTGGCCGTGACTGTGCGGACGTCTGCAAATTCAATTATTTATCCGGCAGCTTTCGGACAGCCGGACACTTCGGAACCGCAAAGAACACCGATGCAAGTGGCCAAGAATAACTATACGTTCTTAAACTTGGGTTTTGTGGTTTCGGTCGATGTCATCCTAGTTTTGCATCAGATCCTCTCCACTGTAATCCTTTCTTTATATGTAATCTTATCAATACTCTTTTTCTGGTTAAGCTACCAAAAAAGTTCACGTAAGGCTGAAAGCGAATATCAGGAAATCCATATGGAAATTGATCGGTTACAGAATACCGAAGCTCAATACCAAGAAACGCTACTCGAATTAAACAAACAAAAAAAACTGCTTTCAGCAGAACTCACTCAAGTTCAGAAGGCGGTTGACAACCAAAAGGTAAAAGCCAGCCAAACCGAAGATGAAATGATCGACGAAATTGAAAGGCTTGAGGCCAGCATCGAGGAAAATGTGCGGCTTCATATCGAACAGGAAGAAGAAATAGAGACGCTCAAAGCAAAACTATCGCTGTATGAGAAGGAAAACAGCAAAGATAGAAAACAAAAACAAAAAGCTGCCGAAACTTATCGAAAACGCTTCCGCACCTTGTACAAATCACTGATCGTAAATGATCGCGCCGTTTCTGGTTATGCTTCCTTAACCGCTGATCTTCAATTAAAGGCAGAGGAAATCATGCTGCAACTGCATGAGGATCCTAAACTGGTACCCATAAAACGAAAAGTATTTGGCAGAAAAAACCGCGAAACTGTTTTTGAAGTTCTGTTTGCATATAAGGGCCGCATGTATTATCGAATAAATAATGATCAAAGAATTGAAATTGTGGTCATAGGCACCAAACACACTCAAGCAAAAGACTTAAAATTCCTGGACCAACTTTAATGTATCTATCATTTTATCAACTTGAGCGAAAACCATTTCAGATCAGTACGGATCCCAAATTCCTTTGGCTGGGTGAAAAGCATAAGGAGGCTTTAGCGGTTTTCCGATACGGCCTTATGGATAATAAAGGATTTCTGTTACTTACCGGAGATGTCGGTACCGGCAAAACGACGCTCATCAACGCCCTTGTCAATACCCTGGGTGAAAACATTATTGCGACGACGCTGCTCGATCCCGGAATTGATAAAACCGACTTTTTTTCCTTCCTGGGCAACTCATTCAATATCGGCGAATCTTTCACCAGTAAAGGTGATTTCATTCAACGATTTACAGCATTTTTAAACCATGCGTATGATGAGCACAAGAAAGTCCTGTTGATCATTGATGAATCCCAACGGCTCAGTCAAGAATTGTTGGAAGAAATCCGTTTGCTATCCAATATCGAAAAGCAGTCCCGCAAGCTGATCAATATCTTCTTTGTGGGTCAGATTGAATTTAACAGCATAATTCTTGAGCCCAAGAACAGCGCCCTGCGGCAGCGCATCTCCGTCAATTATGATCTACACCCGCTTACGGCCAAAGAAACCGGGCAATATGTTCACCACCGTCTTAAAATAGCAGGAGCCGAAAAACCGATCTTCAATGCAGCGGCTATCCGTGAAATTTATCGATTTTCAAACGGGTACCCAAGGCTCATCAATGTCATTTGCGACCGTGCGCTGGTAACAGGCTTTAACCAAGAAAGTAAAAAAATAGGACCCGGTATTTTAAAGGAGTGTTCCCGCGAGCTCAAGCTACAGAATCAAAAAAGCCGTATCAAAAAGAAAAAAACGGCGCCCGGTCCGGATGAATCCAAACATAAACCTGCGGTGCCGGCCAAGGGAGCATTTGTCGAGAAAATGCTATATGTCATTTTGGCGATCTTAATCCTGGCCTGGGTTGGCATCGCCATATATTATTACACACCTTTGGGTAAAAGGGCATCAGTGACTTCGACAGACCCGCAAGCCGAGTCAACCCTAACCAAGCCTGATTCGCCCGATGCGCGTGAACCTGCTCCCACTAAGGCTGCGCCCACCGAGACCGTTATCGCCGAAGCACCCGAGCCTGTAGCTACTACGCCGGGCATTGATTCGGAAATACTTCAGATTCCTGATAAGAACGTTGTCTTTCGTATCGATTTTAATTCCGACAGTGAGATCAGTGATAAAGGCGTCGACACGCTCGACAGTCTGAGCGTATTGCTGCACAACCATCCGGATCTCCAAATTACCATCAAAGGCTATTCCCAGAGTCAGGGGAGTTACCGCTACAATAAAAAAATGTCGGAATTCACGGCCAATATCGTAAAGGGGTATTTGGTTGGTAAGGGGGTTGCGGCCCCACGCATTGAAGCCGTGGGTATGTGGCTCATTAATTCGGACGCTGATACGCCTTCTTCCGCGCCCACGTTAAATAAACAATGGGTTGAAATTCAGTTCAAAGACCTTTAGTACGCCGGAAGAGGGGCTTGATTGACCTGTTTCGGGTCACATGGTCTCCGTTTAGGGCACTCTCCGGCAGTTCCGGACCGATCCAGTAGCGAATGGATCGGTCTTGATTGTATCCCATTTCCAGTGGATATAGCTCCAGCGCATTCTCTTTTTCGTGAAACAACTCGTTTTCCAGCGTCAACCAGCAGTGCGCTTTGCCGACCTCATTTAATCCCAAACCGCGTCCCCCCACGTTCAAGACAAGCGGTATTCCGCCTTTCCTCAATATATTTGCCAGGGTGAAACTTCGGTAAAAACAGATATGTCGGTTATGCGGCATCAATGTGCCGGCGATTAAATCGAACCAGTGTACAATTTTGTCCGCCCTGTAGCGGGAGATCGTCTGATTCTCAACCAAAGGGAGCTTGACGCCTGATCGCGCCTTCGAAGTTCGCAGCCAAAGGCAGCGCACCAGCAAACAAAAAATGTTCAGGGTTAAGGGAATACGCCACATAATATAAAATCGCTCCACGATTTTATACAAAACGGTTTAGTCGCTTATAATGGTCAACGACCACCGACCTTGTCGGTGGCATGCTAATGAAACTATATCTTTTTCGATACAGCTCAGCAACAAAGTTGCTTCGCAAATGTTGGGACCTACTCAAGCACCGACTAGGTCGGTGGCTTATGATTAAAGTTGACATTTTTGTGTTCCGATTTGGACGAAAAATAGAACATACAATTTCAAATACATATTCACACTGGCTTAAAAGAGATCGTGTAATATGGTCTACAGACAATATGTCAAAAAGCAGCTGTCAGGTCAATTCATAAGCATTTGCAATCTATTTATATGCTAAATAATATAGATAACCAGGGTAAGTACAACAGCGGCGCTAATTTGCAGATAGATTGTGGTGCGACAATCGTCGAATACGGTCGCCATATGGATTCCTCTGCGTGACTGTGAGCGAACTCACCATTATGCATAAGTATAAACAGAATATAACCACACAGCCAATATGGCTATAAGCATCAGATACATCCCCGAAATTCCTTTCTACCAGTAAATTCAGAGCATATGATCGTGATCAACAATTGGTGTCGGGCTAGGATAATGTGAGGATCTCGTTAGACGCCCGACACTTCAACTTCCAACGCATTTAACCCGACACTAATTCCCGTGAATTACCTGTTGCTAAATATATAATATTCTGAGATCAATACGCATGAAATATGTATGCTTGGGGAGTTTTGAGTTCGCTTAGCGGATCAAACAGAAGGATAAAATTTACTATTTGGTGCTGAAAAAATGGCGGAAGTGCATGGGAATCGAACCCACCCGGGACGGTTTTAGCGCCCCACACCGGATTTGAAGTCCGGGAGCCTCACCAGTAAGCTGCGCACTTCCGTTTCTAAATTGATTGGACGTGGTTCATATATA
>CAYVMI010000046.1:0-54086 GCA_964452555.1 uncultured Desulfobacterales bacterium | reverse complement strand
AGAAATCGGGCTTCACGACCAGCGATATTAAAGATGCTTAGCAGCAAGGCGGTCATAACCATGCCCAGTCCGAAAAAAGTTTGCAGGTAACCAATGTTACGGGCGCCTTCACCATGAAGACTTGTGGCCAATATCGGAATTACGACTTCGATACAACCGACAAAAAAATGGATTACACCCACCATAGTGAGGATGACCATTAAGTGATGCTGAATATAGACATAGCGGCAGCCCTGGCGGATATCATCCAGGATCTTGGTACCCGCACCAGCTTGGCGCTTAAGGGGTGGAATATTAATAATACTCTCGAAACCCGCTGAAGCCAGGTAAGAACCTGCATTGATGAGAAATACAGGCAAATAACCACCCCACGCCACCATGATGCCGCCCAATATCGGACCTGATACGGAGGCTACGCCGCTTATAAATTGTGCTTGGGAGTTGGCCCGGGTTAGCTGATCCGATTTAACAATCTGGGGAATGATAGCCGGTATCGCCGGATCAAAAAATGCCGTACATACAGACAAGACTACCTGGGCCAATAACAGCAGAGGAAAGCTGAGCACATTCAGTAAATAGCAGAGAGCCAAACCGGAGACAACCACCCCCCTGGCAACATCGGCTCCAATTATGATGGCTTTGCGATTATAGCGGTCAATTAAAGCGCCGGATACCAGCCCCAATAGCATACTGGGAAATACGGAACAAAAAAGGATCAGTCCCATTTTAGCCGGAGAACCGGTTGTCTTTAAAACCAAAAAGGCGACTGCCAGCATGTGAAACTTGTCGCCCACCTGTGAAATCAGTTGTCCGCTCAGCAGGAGATTCAAATTTCGATTCATTGGTTATCAATCAATTTATGGCTGTGGGAGGCGTTCAGATCCAGATCGTAGATACCTTTGATTTGCTCGATTTTTTCGAGGGTCTGCGCACTAAAGGGGGCTTTGCCTTCAAAGGTGTGCAGGACCACGCCCTCAATGAGATCACCCAATGTCATGTCAAGATACTCGGCCAAAGCTTTGAGCACCTTCACAATTCGCTTTTCAATCCGCATTCCCGTCTGAATGCGTTGCACTGGAATCATATCTTCCATGACCAAGCCTCCTTGATATTTTGGTACATTGGTACATTGTTATGAAATACTTGTCAAGCAAAAAAATCGACCTGATTATTTCTATATTAGAGATGGCATATCGATTGGCAGAAAAACACGCCAGGTCTGGTAAAAAGCGCTTCAAATTATTGCCGTGGTGACAAATTTTAAACCAGACCGCTGAATCCTATCAGAACACAACTCAAAAAGTGATTTTGATACCTCCATGCGCTCGGGGTCGCGGACATGATTGATGGTGGGTTCGAATTGAGGTTACAAGAAATACACCTGAATTAACGCTAAAACAACTTCAGGTATTATAGTGGTGTTGAAACCAAGAACCAACTACAAGCTATCTCAAAATAATCCAATTCCTTCTGGCGGCATAGCAAAGCAGCTCAAAATACTAATAATTTAAATGGACGCTCCGCATTTTATCTGTCCATTCCCATGCCAGAGAAGCAAGTCTTTATTTTGATATAGGTTGAAATGAATATTGTCCGCCGCAGTCGGACTAACGCCAATATTTTTGGGGTCGGAAGTCTAGCGCTTCCAACCGCCCAGCAGGTGTAGATGCAAATGAAATATCATCTGCCCACCACCCCGCTCGACATTAAAAACAAGCTTATACCCCGACTGGGCGATGCCTGACGCCTGAGCCATGCGCTGACCAGTTGCGATCAGGGCCGATACAAGGGGATCATCAGTTGGAGTTAGATCGTTGATACTGCGAATGTGCTTTTTGGGAACCACCAGCAGATGAACCGGAGCGTGCGGATTAATGTCCCTAAAGACAACCAGGTCATCAGTTTCATACAATATTTCGGTATCGGTAAGGCCATTTACAATATCGCAAAAAATGCATTCGCTAGTCATGTTTTTTATTCTCCTCCGTTGGTAAAATAAATTTAGGTATTATTATAAAAAGTATTATAATTTCACTCAAGAATATGGTCAATCATGCCGATATGTTTTTAAAGTATATGACGAAGGCCAATTGCATAAAAACAAAAATTAGCAAAATCTAAAACAAATTGAACATATGCAATAGTTGAAACGACAAACTTTAAGATTTAGGCAAAAATATAAGTCTTGACATAAATTTTGCCACAAAGTAATATGAGTAGTTATACTTAGAGTGGTTAAATAAACTATCGTTAGGAAAGGTAACAGATCAATGAAAAAAAACAACATTATCGAGGCCGCAACCTATTATTTTGCAACCCAAGGATTTGATGGAACCACCACTAAAGCCATATCAGACCAAGCCGGCGTGACCGAACCCCTGCTGTATTACCATTTTACAGGCAAGGACGAAATATATACGACCATACTGGAAGCGGCCTTTACCGATTACGCTACCGCACTTAAAGAATTAAAAAAAGAAACCAAGACAGCCTTTGACAAAATTGAGAACCTGCTTGGCTTACATTTTGACCTTGTTAAAAAATTACCGCACGAGATGTCCCTGGTTGTTTCCCCCAAGCCCTCCAAACTCAATGACCCGGAAGATGTTTATGACAAAAATAATAAAAAGCATCGCAAATGGCTGAAATCCTACCTGACCCGTTGTCTTAAAAAGGGTGTTGCCGCGGGTGAATTCGGAAAGATCCCGGTTAAAGAAACGGCCAACCTCATAATGATGGTTATTAGTGCCATTCTTCAAAAAAAGGATTATCAGAATACGCAGGCCATGCGTCAGGCCACTGTAGATTTTTGGCGTAAAAACCTTTGCTGATTAAAATCGTTGCACGATTTGATGCGGGGATGATTCGTTTCGCTTCGTTGGATCCCGAAGGTTGAATATCTGCGCTTATTACGGTTGACACATAGTGGCACAATGTGGTACCCATAGAATTGCTGCGTCTGGCGGGCGATGCCAGATGTACAAAGCATGAACCATAGCTAAGCTTAGCAATTTGTTTAGTCGCCAGGTAATGGGAGGTGATACTATGAATACTGATACCGAAATTAAAAATGAATCATCAAGCCAGAGCAGCGAGGAACAATCTGAACAGAGCGCCTGTTGTTGTTATGTTGATCCGTGTGGCTGTTTTGTTGATCCGTGCGGCTGTTTTGTAAGCAGGTGCTGCTGTTGATCCTAGCCGTTGGCTTTTAATATCAAGGGGATCTGTCGCGTCGGACGATCCCCTTTTCTTTTCCTTTTTAACCCATGCCCGGCGTCCATGTGATTGCATCTCGGGACTTATAGCCCCAAACGTATAGTTCAAATATATCCATCCAGGGTTTTAAAACACACCTGCAGCCATCCAGCCACTTTTTTATTATAAGCAGGCCAAATGTTACTCTTTTTATTTGCAATACTTTTAAAATCTGATATGGGCAATTCGATTCGGTACCAAGTGGATTCAAAATCCAATTACAGACTATCGTTCAGTTTTGAATGAACTATCCAAAGGTGCTTCACTATGGCAGTCGTACTGGGTATAGACACGGGCGGCACTTATACGGATGCCGTCATCGTCAACCAAAAAAATGGAAAAATCCTATCCAGCGCCAAAGCCTTAACTACCCGACCCGATCTTTCCCTGGGAATACATAGGGCGGTAACGGCTGTTTTAAAGGTCGGTCGTAAGTTAATATCACCCCAAAAAATTTGCATGGTGGGTCTCTCAACAACCTTGGCCACCAACGCCATTGCTGAGAACCATGGCGTTCCGGTTTGCCTTTTGTTAATTGGATACGATCGGGAATTAATTCATCAATATCGATTTCAGGATCAGCTCGTGACGCCCCATATTGAGTATATCGCCGGCGGCCACGATCTGCGCGGTAAACCACGCGAGTCCCTGGACGAAGATGCCGTCCGGCAGGCGGTTGCAAAATGGTCCCAAGCGGTCGATGCATTTGCTGTTTCTGCCTATTTTAGCGGTTTCAATCCTGAACACGAAATCCGGGCACGCGAAATTATCCAAGCACGCACCGACCAACCGGTCACTTGTGGTCACGAATTGTCAACCAAGCTGAATGCGGTACGCAGAGCCACAACCGTGGTTTTAAATGCTCGCTTGATCCCCATTATCCAAGATCTCATCCAAAAAGTTGACGGAACCCTCAAGGACCTGGGCATCAAAGCCCCGCTCATGGTTGTCAAGGGGGACGGCAGCCTGGTTTTGGAAAAATGGGCAGTGGAACGCCCCATAGAAACGGTATTATCCGGACCTGCCGCTAGTGCCCTGGGTGCTTTAAAGCTGTCAAAGCAAGAAAATATTTGGGCTGTGGATGTCGGTGGCACCACCACGGACATTGTTGAGCTGACTGATGGGGTACCGTCAATCAATCCCGATGGCGCCAGTGTTGGCGGTTTGCGGACCATGGTTGAGGCGGTGGATGTATATACCATCGGTTTGGGTGGAGATAGCCATGTTCGCTTAAACGCTGAAAATCAATTATGTATCGGGCCCAGTCGTGTCATTCCGCTCTGTAAATTGGCCAGTCAATATCCAAGCAGCATAACCCCATTTCTCAAGGCCCAGTATGAGGCCGACGATCCGGATCTAAATGCGATCCAGTTCCTTTTAGCAGCCAAGGTTAACCAGACGCGATTGTCGCCCAAGGATATGGCCTTAATTGCGACCATAAAAGATACGCCCCTGCCTCTCAACCGTGTTCTGGCCAGCGCCGATCGATCGGATCTCTGGATTCATAGGCGAATTCAACAGCTAATCGCTACGGGGACTGTGCAGCTGGCTGGTTTTACACCCACAGATGCCTTACATGTCCTCGATTCATTTCAAGAATGGCAAAGCGAAGCCGCTTCTCTGGCGGCAACTTTCCTTAGCGATCGGCTAAAAATGCCTATAACTGAATTTTGCCAAACTGTTATTCAAACTGTATCCCAAAAAACAGCCCGGGCCGTTGCGGCCAAGGCCATAATGGATGAAACCGCCTTATCTGAATGGGATCAGACCTCCGTCGATGGTTTTTTATTAAACAAGGCTCTCAAGCAAGACCGCAGCGGGAAGCTTGTGTCGCAGATCAAATTAAATAATCCTCTGGTTGCGCTGGGGGCTCCGGTCCAGGCCTACATGCCCAAAGCTGCGGACATATTGATGACGCCGCTGGCCATCCCGGAATTTGCCGAAGTTGCCAATGCGGTCGGCGCTGTAAGCGGCGAAACCGTTCAACGCCTGACCGTACGAATTCGGCCCGTCAGCGGCAGCCAGCGCGTTCGGCTCCTGTGGCCCCAAGGACCGACTGATTTTGAAGACCTGGAAAAAGCGGTTCAATATGCCCGGGAGCATGTGGCGCCTTTGGTGGCTGAAAAGGCACGCCAGAGTGGTGCCATGCATATTCAATCCGAGATAAAACGCAAGGATAAAACCGCCAAGGCCAAAGGAAATAAAACTGTTTTCCTGGAGACCAAATTAACCTTCATGGCCTTAGGTCGGCCAGGTATGACATCAAACGAACGTTTCGACAGTTCTTGACTACACGGCCAAGTCGAGCTACGAGGTTAACTACAAATAAAAATCATAAAGGAAAGTAACAACCTGAAAGGAGTACCCCATGATAATTGTAGGTGAATTAATCAATGCAAGCCGAAAGGCAATTAAAGCGGCTATTGAGAATCAAGATCAGGAAGCAATTGCACAGATTGCCAAAGACCAATCAGCGGCAGGTGCAAATTACATTGATGTAAATGCCGGCGTATTTGTGGGCCAGGAACCCGAATATCTAGAATGGCTGGTCAAGACCGTTCAAGCGGTTGTTGATGCCCCCTGTTGTATCGACAGCCCAGATCCCAAAGCCATCGAAAAAGGCCTGGCAGCCCATACCGGTACGGCCATGATCAACTCCATCTCATTGGAATCAGACCGATACGAAGCCTTGATGCCGATAGTCGCCGGAACCGATTTAAAGGTCGTGGCCCTGTGCATGAGTGACGACGGCATGCCGGAAACAACCGATGACCGCATGAAAATAGCAGATAAGCTCATAAACGGACTGCTCCAAAACAACGTGTCCATCGAAAATATTTATGTGGATCCGCTGGTACAGCCGGTATCGACCAACAACAATTTTGGGGTGGAATTCCTAAATGCCATTGAACAAATTGTCACAAATTATCCAGGCATTCATACCGTGTGCGGACTATCCAACATTTCATTTGGTTTGCCGGAGAGAAAATTCCTCAATCAAACATTTATGAGCATGGCCATTGCCAAGGGCTTAGACGGCGCCATTGTCAACCCGTTGGACAAAAAAATGATGGCCAACATCGTGGCCGCAGAAGCGCTTGCAGGCAGAGATGACTATTGCATGGCCTATTTGCAGGCCTATCGTGCTGATCTTTTTTCCTGATTCTACTATTAAAATGAAGGAAGGGTGCTAAACATGTCTGAATCCATTTTCCAGGAAGCAACAAAGGCTATCGTAAAGGGTGATGCCGGGTTGGCAGTTGATACCGCTAAAAAGGGCATTGATGCCGGTCTTGATCCCTTGGCTTTGATGAATGACGGATTCATCCCTGGCATCAACCAGGTGGGTGATTTATTTGAAACCGGTCGGTTGTTTCTACCCCAGCTCATTACCTGTGCCACAGCCATGGAAAAAGCCACCGAAGTAATCAACGCCGCAATCCCGGGAGGCCAGGAAACAGTATCCGGCAAGGTATTGGTGGGAACCGTCGAGGGTGATGTGCACGACATCGGCAAAACCATTGTGGTGGCTTTATTCAAGGCCAATGGTTTCGATGTAATGGATATCGGCCGGGATGTCCCCATTGAGAAGTTCATTGATGAAGCCGAGAAATTCGGTGCCGATATCATCGGCTCAAGTACCTTGTTGACAACCACCATGGCCATGCAAAAACAATTGGAGCAGGAGCTTAAAAAAGCGGGTCTGCGCGAAAAGTATAAGACCATAGTCGGCGGCGCACCCGTGACCCAGCGCTGGGCGGACCGGATCGGAGCCGATGCCTATGCCCAGGATGCCAGCGATGGCGTCCGTAAGGCCAAGGAGCTCTTACAACCTATCCCAAAATAAAGATTCGATCTTCATCATGGGACTTGACAGTTAGGAAGCGAAGCATCCACGAAAATATGAGCTTTTTGAACCGTGTGGCTATGCCGCCAGTAGGTCATCGATTATTTTGAGATAGCTTGTAGTAGGCTAGCGGGCAATCTTCAAAATCGCTCACCTGGGAACCTGAGGCGTATTTCGCATCCAAGCGACATCGATTTACGGGGGGTGGATCGCAATGAGATCGTGTGGACTCTAAATCCACTTAGACGGGTGCAACTCCCGTACTCCCCGCCATTTTTATAACAGGATATAAGGGGTCCAGGATTCAAGGATTCCAGTGTGGCTTAAGGCTGGGAGCTGGAAACAACCCTCCAGCTTTCCAGCAGCCAAGCTTTCCAGCATCCTAGCATCACGTTGTTTTTGAGAGCCAATTTAATCAACCTATTTCATTTTAACTTTAAAATAGGATCGATAAAAATAACTATGGCACTGGCTTGGACTGATTCACAGCTTCGGCGTTTAAAAGAGTTGACCGCACCGGAAGCAGACTTACGCCAAACGTTTGAAAATCAAGCCGAACGCCGGTCCGGCTTTCAGAATCTTGAAAAATCGCTGGTCAAATCACAGCGGCAACGACTCGCCGATTTTTTCTCAAAGCATCGCCGCCCTGCCCTCCAACGCCTCGAAAACCGATTATCCGACCTATTGATTCAAGCTGGTTTTGCCCAAGTGTCCACACCCATTATCATGTCGCGGGGCTTGATAGAGCGGATGTCCATCCATTCAAAGCACCCCTTGAGCAAACAAATATTCTGGCTGCCGGACGACAAATGCCTGCGTCCGATGCTGGCCCCCCATCTTTACTATATGCTAGTAGACTTGCTACGTATTTGCCGGCGGCCAGTGAGAATATTTGAAATCGGCCCTTGTTTCCGCAAGGAGTCCCGAGGCTCCCAGCATGCCAATGAGTTTACCATGCTCAATCTGGTGGAAATGGGTATTCCCGAGAATAATCGCTCGAGTCGCATTCGCGAACTGGGCCGATTGATCACCGATGCCGCCGGCTTGAGCGACGTCGCCTACGAAACCGAGACATCCGAAGTCTATGGCGATACCATTGATATCGTGGCCGGAAAAGACAAACTTGAGCTTGCTTCCGCTGCAATGGGTCCCCACCCTTTAGACCAACCCTGGCGCATACATGAGTCCTGGATTGGCATCGGCTTTGGCCTTGAACGGCTGCTGATGGCCGCCTGCCAGTCCCAAAACCTGGCTCGCTTTAGTCGCAGTTTGTCCTACTTGGATGGAATTCGGTTGAATCTGTAATTCAGGCTTCAAGTGAACCATAGGCTTTTAGACTGAATACCATTAGACGGTTGGCCTGTTAACCGTTAGGCACCTAATAGTCTATCAACCTAAATACCTAGAAGGCTATTTGTATGAAAATTGCGATTATCGGTGGTAAGCTTCAAGGTGTTGAAGCCGCCTACCTGGCTCGCAAGGCCGGCTGGAAGACCACGGTGATAGATCGTAATGCAGACGCTCCAGCCAAAGGTCTTTGCCATGAATTTATCCCTGCCGGCCTTAACTCAACGGAGCAATTGAATACCCTGCTAAAACCGTACGACCTGGTAATTCCGGCCTTGGAAAACGATGCGGTTTTGAATAGGCTCAGCCAGTATGCCCGCCGAACGACCCAGCCGGTACTGTTTGATTTCGATGCCTATGCGCTTACAACATCCAAGGTCGATTGCAACCGACTGTTTACCGATATGCAATTACCCCTGCCGGTACCCTACCCTGATTGCGGCTTTCCCGTAATCATCAAGCCAAATCGGGCCAGCGGCAGCCAGGATGTGCATATCATGGAAGATTCCCATCAACTCGGATCATATTTGGCCGCCAACACAGGCGATCATGTCATCCAGGGGTTTGTTGCCGGACCTTCTTATTCGCTAGAAGTATTCGGAACTCCGGGAAACTATCATCCACTTCAGATAACCGAGCTTGAAATGGACCAGGACTATGATTGCAAACGCGTCCTGGCGCCCTCGAATTTACCGGCAAGCCTGACGGCGGACCTTAACATGATGGCCGTTGCCATTGCTGAAAGGATTGAACTCAGGGGCTTGATGGACATTGAAGTCATCTGTGACAGAAATGTGCTCAGGATCCTGGAAATTGATGCCCGGCTGCCCAGCCAAACCCCCATCTGCGTTTATACATCCACCGGCGTAAACATGCTGCCGCTGTTAGCGGGCATTTATTTTGAAGACCAGAACTCAGTGCCGCCCCGGACAACCACTGAATGCGGCGTGATTTTTGAACATATTCAGGTAAGTCCGGGAGCGCTGCAAGTGGCCGGTGAGCATATCATGTCCGCCGCCGGCCCACTGCGACTAAAAAGAGACTTTTTCGGCGCCGATGAGGCCATCACCAACCAGGCTTCCGACCGCTCAACCTGGGTTGCCACCCTTATGATAAGCGCCCCAAACAGAAAAGCAGCCTGGGATAAAAGGCAAGCCGTTATCGCCAACATAAAAGCAGCATTCGGTATCGAACATTATCGTGATCCATATCCGGATTCATATTCAGTCCCCATAAAACCTGGCATGTACAAACTGTAAATATGCTACCTTACAAAATAAACCGGATCAGACTGTTAGGAGTTTAGACTGTTAGGCTGTTATAGTAATTGTCAGAATAATGTTCCGAAACCCAGAGAAGGAGCACTCTTATTTTTTTGAAAGGACATATCAATCCAATTCTGAATTTGTGCCCCCGGATTGGTGATGAAATTAGTCCGACTGGTAGCAAGGTTAGGCTGGGGAACCATCACCAATCCGGCAGGGCACTCCACTAACGAGGCAGATTCATCATGATATGTCCTTTCAAAAAAATAAGGGTACTCCTTTATTGTAGTTTTCAATCGGAACATATTTTTGACAACTAGTATAACAGCTAATTGTCTAACAGTCTAAAAACCTATCTCCCTGTCTGTTACCCTTCAATCCTTGACCCCTTGAATCCTATGGGATAGAAGACATCGCAAAAGCGCAAATTTTAAATTGCAACTAATTCAATATGAATTCAGAAATCCAGTCATGACCCGTTTAATTGAATCAGATATAAAAGACATACCTAACGAATTGCCGGTTTATGATTCTGAACTGACAGCGAGGACGGGTTGTTCGCTTTTTCAAATCGCCTGCCGTGCTGCGGGGGGTGAGGAAAAAAAGGTCAGGGAATCTCTGCAAAACACACATGTCGGGGTAATCCCCATAACCACCGGACTGGGCCGTTTACATGGTTTCTGCCGAGCAGTGGCGGCTATTGCCAACCATATCGGATGTCAGGCTTCCGTATGCCGGCAGACCGACGTGGCCGGAATTAGTGAAGCTATCGCGGCAGACGTCGATATCATCGTGATGGCCGATGAACAGCAGTTTATTGCCCTAAATCTGAAAACTCGCCATATCGCTGACAACGCCGTTGCTACCGGCAGAGGATTTGTAACCGCCCTGCGGCTGATGGCCGGTTCCTCTTTAAAAAAGCAGCGCGTATTGGTTCTCGGCTGCGGACCGGTAGGACAAAATGCTGTAAAAACCCTGCTTGGCTATGACTGCCCGGTTTCAGTCTATGACCTCGACCCTTTAAGATCTGCATCCCTGATGGCGGCATGTGGATCGGATGCCAATAGTTTGATACCACTCACGAGCGATATAGAAGATGTCCTGCTTAGCCATACAATGATTATAGATGCTACGCCTGCGGGTGGATTTATACGGGCTAAACATATCAAGGCCGAAACGATGATCAGCGCGCCGGGCATGCCTCTGGGTCTTGACTTGGGAGCCCGGGCCGCTATAGGTAAGCGCTTGATTCACGACCCCTTACAGATTGGGGTTGCGACCATGCTGGCCATGGCTGTAACCTGATCCGGAAAAATATATGACAAGCAAGAAAAAACCAGCCAAACGCTACTATCGAAAACGCGTGGAACTCTTCCGGCTGCTCGAGAAGATCAAATTATGGCCGTCCAGAAGCGGGACGCTGCATGGCATCAAATCCATGCGGATTATCGGGGAGCAGGCCTCCGTCACGACCCATTGCAACAAGACTTTTGTGGTTAACAATTCGCGCAATAGCCGTGCCGCCAGGTGGCTTCGCAATAAGTGGTTCAAAGGTGCCTGTGGTGCCTGCCGGGTGCCGGATTGGAAATTAGAGAAATATGCATCAACCCAATTCAAACGCCATTATGGATCGAGTCTATCTGACGAGTCCGAAATTTAAGTTCATCGCGCTTTGAAAACTTGTCGAAAATGAGATCGACCGAAATTCTATCGGAGTCCTCACCAAATTCGCAGCAAAAAAATTAAATTTGGTGGCCAAATTCCCGGGCTTTCTTAGGGTCATAGGCAGCCTTGCGACCGGGGCAGTTTTCGCGGTCACAGAGCTGGCAATTGGAAAAATGAACTTCGGTGGGAAAATAGATGCCGGAAACAGATTTGGCCGGAAGCATTAAACAACTGTCGTTAAGAGACACGCCAATCGGGGTTTCGCCGTTGCCAAACAATGCAAACAATGGGCGTTGTTGATCAACAGGCCAGTCCGCCAAAGAGCCGGGGCTCATAAAAGACATGCCGGTGAGCCCGTAACGTTTTTGCAGATGCTTTTCAAGGTATCTGCGGGCGACACTCAAGGCCACGTTGGCGATGACATCGAGATAAAATCTATTAAGCAAGTCATCCTCGGCATCGAGGCGCGCCCCGAATTCTTTGCCCATGGTAACGACATATGGAAATACCCGTTCTAAATCCATCAGGTTCTGCACCAGAATCTTACTGGTAAAGCGAATTCCTTCGATGGTTATGGAGGGGCTGTTTTTCTCATCAATAAAGCAGACCTGATACATGGCTTGGGGCTGCATATACGCCTGTGAACTTTGAACGAGGGATTTGACCGCGTCCCAGCGTTCATCTTTTTTCATATGCAGCTGGCGGCGGACCTCGCCGTGGGGGATATCGATGGGTATTCGTTCCAATATGTTGGGTTGATTCTGTGACATCGGCGCAGTTTGCATCGATCCCGGATATATTTCAAGTCTTTTTTTAATTTGAATTCCCCGCGACAACCCGGCTTGAGGACTCCGAGTCAGACTTGTTGAAACTCCTCTAGGTCAAGTTTTTTAACAAGGGATGAATTCAAATTGTTAAACAAGATCCTTTTTTACTGCGAAGGTGGGGTGCCGAAGTGCGAAAATAATTAGCGGGTCTCTACCCACCTCCAACTACAGCGCAAACTGGCTCGCCGGTGTTCAGTTTTGAGCCAGGCAACTGTTTGAGTTCTTTAATCACTGTTAGGCCGCCGTCATGTAAAATATTGATCGTGTTCTATAACTGCATTTTTCATAGGAATGATTTAATTTGATGAGCGAAGGCGGTCGTTACAGTGTTTTAAGAACGAGTTTTGGCTGGTGAAAAATGAACGCTGGGGAGCTGGTTTAGATAACTTGAGTTTTTCGGACAACCACGTATGCTTTTGATAGCAAAAATATGATAACAATGCGGGGCCTAGAAACAGGCCCCGCATAAGTGTTATGAGATTATATTCAAAAGCCGGTGGCTATTCCTCGGGAGCGCTTACCAGCTCGCCTTTGATGACTTCTACTTCCACGTCGGTGGGCATGGCCCAGGCGCTTGTGTCGCCGAATATGGACGCAATCTGGTCATCCATATCGTCGCCGATGGTGGGTACCCCCACCTCTTCTTCCGTGGGCAGTTCCAATGCATCAATGGCGGCGTTCCATTCATTTTCCGGAACTTCAGCCATAATCAGCTCTTCTTCCCAGCCTTTGATGTAGTACAGGTTGTCATCTTCACCGGTCAGCTCGATTCCGCTGTCATCGCTATCCCGCAAATTAACCAGCGGCATCCATTCATCCTCTTCGGGATCGTAAAACCAGGGCATTTGGACTTCATATCCGTCAAAATCGAAGTTGAATATGCGACCATCGTTCGGATCGGCTTCGTCATAATTCCAGTCGAACCCGGTTTCGTGGGTATAGGACACGCGCAGCGGGGTATCAAACGAAAGGTACTCATCAGTTTGCGGGTCTTTCAGAACCGTCAACTTGTTCCAATCATCGTTACCGCTCATCCAGGAGTAATAGACCTCCTCGCCATGCGGATCCGGTACATCCTGGGTCGTCATGGGCATTAATTCACGTCCCCAGTCTTCACCGGTATACTGAACCACATTCCCCTCCGCATCCTTGAGGACCAATTCGGCCGTGTCATAGGTATAGGTCTGGACGGTTGCATTTTCCCAATCATATTCCCAGTGGTTCTCATTAATGCCGGGTCCGTAATAGTACAAGGTTGTCGGAAACGTATCCGATCCCGGAACCATGGTCTTTTGGGCATGAAAAGTCAGAATCGTGGCATTGCCGGGAACGCCGTTATTCGCAAAAAGCTGACCCAGCGGCAGCCATGTCTGCAGCGCATCGCACCACGCGCCGTCCCACTCATTGAGATCGACCACGGCCTGATACATTTCATGGCTTTCTTCATAATATTCGGTATTCCAGTTGGTGTCTTCTCCCCGGTATCCCAATACGATGAACTCGGAGATACCATCCCAGGTAATGACATAATCGCTGCCTTGCTGACCGTTGTAATAAGACATTTCCACGCCGTCCAGCTTATCGAGCGTAATCGTCTCTTTGGAATGCTTGACCAGTTTCCCGGGTTTTTGCACCACCTGGTACTCCTCGTCGGTGTCCTCACGGATTACAATCGCACCGTTTGCTTCGGGGGCCTCTTCCGGTGCCCACAGGCCATAGTAGCCCACATACCCGTAGTAACTGGTATTCTTAAACCGAATGGGAAAGCCGGATTGCAGCTCAACCGCGCTGCCTTCGCTATCAAATATCTTATAACGATGGACCTCGTGATCCAATTCATTTTTATCATATACATCGGTTTCGCCGTCTTCATGGATCTTGACGTAATCAGCATCAAAGGCCACCAGCATATCATAATCCTCATACTGGACGCCGGTGGAACCCCAATCCATCATGGTATCCCAGTCCGGTTCGCGCTCGCTGATATAGGCAATTCCGGTTACAAAATCCGGATCGGCCACAACCCGCATTTCCGAGCTTTGCTGCATATCGAAACCCTGTTCGGAAAAGTTATCGAATTCAACAAATTCTACAATGGCCTGACCGCCAGACGAGCTGATATCCATGGCAATTCTCATCAGCGGCGAACCGGATTCTTCCCCATCCACCAGTGGCGTACCGATTATGTAGGCCGTCATCACACCCATGGGATATTCTTCGCTGACGCCTTCGTTCACTTCAAATTGCCCTTTGATGCGCATGGGGCTGTCGCCGGGGCCACTTTCTTCATTCAACCAGAATTTCACATACATGGGGGAATCGTTGTCGGCGCGGGAAACATCCACAACCATTTCCGAGAGCTGTTCCACATTGGTGGAACCCGTGGCGCCGCCGCCTTGACTTTGGCCTTCGCCGCCGTCACCGGGCGTATTTACCAGTGCCACATAAGGACCGGCATTAACCATATGATTGTAGCCGGTGTCTTTGACCACCTCTAATATTTCGTTTACCAGAGATAAGGAGTCAGCCATATCCTCCGTCCACGAGCGTTTTACCAGGTTGCTGTAATCAGTGCCGCTATCATTGAAGGCGCGACTGACGGTACCGAGCGCATGCAGGCTGGCTCTCGGGCTGGCAGAATCGTCGTCCTCCACCCGCGTTAACTCAATACGGTTCGGTAAGGCCAATGCCGAAATCGTGGAACCGCCGCCGGTTCCGGAGTCATCTCCGCCACCGCCACCGCCGCCACCGCCGCTGCATCCGCCAAATAATGCAATACCCGCAAATGCGATGATGAAGATTGCCATCATGTTCAGAAAACGGAATCGTGACGAAAAGGTCATGACTCGGGATTGTTGGCTTCGGTTCTGCGTTCCGCTTGGATGTGCTAACATTTTCTTTCCTCCCGTTGCATCAGGATGGCCCCTGTTCCATCCCTAGATTTACATGTTGAATTGATTTAATGAATACCACCGCATGTATTCATACAAAACTGCCTAAGTGATCTCGTAAGCTATATCGACCAGACCGGCTGAAAACTTAAGCGGCTAACGATAATAATTTGAGGCTGGTAAGCATTCCGGATTCATTTTCGCCTCAGCAGAGTTCGGCCTCCCATTTAAACAACTGGAATTTTGAGAAATTTATCGTTTGTGCTTAGGGCGAATCACATCCGGTGCGAGGCTCGCTTTGGAAAAATAAAGTCGGGGCGGTTTGCAATTTAAGCCAAGATCCTTATCATGATGGATCAATCGTAATGGCAACCGGCTTCACACTTGACAAGAAAGACAGATAAGGATTTTATACAGCATGCCATTTAAAAGGATTCCCAATACCGATTCGCATAACTGTTTTGCTTGCAGCCCCAAGAATCCTCATGGGCTGCACATGGAATTGTATAGTGATGATCTGACCGTCAAGTCTCTGATTAAGATACCGGAACATTTCACGGGATGGGGACGCGTGGTTCACGGCGGCATTCTATCCACGATTTTGGATGAAATCATGGGTTGGAGCGGAATTTATCTACTCAAACAATTCACATTAACAAAAAATATGAATATTGATTTTATCAAGGCGGCGTTTGTGGGTGATACCATGGAGGCCATCGGCCGGGTAACATCCAGCGACGGCAAGCGTAATGCTGAAATAGAAGGTGTTATCACCAATAGCACCGGAGAAATTTGTGCCAAATCAAAGGCCGACTTTACGATGTTGTCACCCAAACTGGCCATTCGTTTAGGTTTGGTGACGGCGGAACAGATGCGGGATTTTTTTGAACCTTTATTTAACCGCAGTATTTATATGGATTGATACTCAGGTCAAGTGTCGGAATTTATTATGCTGGAAAAGATAATATCCTGTGGTCGACCCGGAGCCGAACAGGCTGCTTTGGATGCGGCCATCAAACTTGGTATCGCCTTTGGGGGCTGGCTGCCCAAAGGGGGCGATCCCGAGTTCGTATCGGAGTCCGATAAGTATAATCGCACTGAACTACACGCCGCTCACCAAAATGAGGCCGATAAAACCAACATCCGCAAGTCAGATGGAACCTTATTGCTATCCCATGGTGTACTGGGATTTGATAGCCACGAAATTGAAAATTCGGCCCGCCGTTACAGCGCCCCTCTGCTGCAAATCGATCTGAACCAGGTTAACGCTTTCAACGGTGCGGCCATGATTAATGACTGGATTATGGAGAACGCCGTCACCGTATTACATGTCAGTGGTCCTTCTCTATTGGAAGACCAACGCATTTACCAGGCGACCCATGATATTCTCCAAGCCGTCTATTTTCTTAACCTTACCGAGTCTAGCGTCAATCTTGGCATCGCGTCAATGGATCAGGTCAATGCCCAATCCGATAAGGAGCAGCTTCCTGATAACGTCGATACAGCGGTAGACGCAATAATCAAGGCCATGTCTTTGAAGGACCGCACCCAGTTGGCCAACTTTAGAGCGGAGGAAATCGCCGCGCTCCAACTCACGTTAGGACTCTATATCAAGGCCAAGCTGGATCTCTGGTCTGGTCGTACCGCATTTGACCACTCCTGTGAAGTCGCTGCCGAAAAAGAAAAAATGGACAAATCCAACCTGCCCATGGTGCTGATCAAATTGATATGGAAAAAATTACAAGCCACCCACCGTTTGCGGGTTGTTAAATAAGCTCAGGCTGATGGTTGAAGCCTTCAAGCAAGGTAAGAAGTACAACACCGAAGGCGGGCTTTTTACGAAACCGTCAAGCTTAGAGATCAAGCTCCATCTGTTTGAGCGGCTCGATATTTGCTGCCTCATTATTGGCAACCCGATTCACCTGTTTTGATACCGGGCGATTCACCAGGTCGGTGATAACCTGATCGGCGATGATTTGTTTGAGTACCTCGACATCCTGAAAATCCGGATCCAGCCACTGATCATAGGCTTCGGGCTTAAGGATTACCGGCATGCGGTGATGAATGGGTCGCATGGATTCACTGGCTGCGGTGGTAATGATGGCGCAAGACTGGTAGACCGGCGATTCTTTGCCGTGGTTGTCCCAGGACTCCCAGAGGCCTGCAAAAGCGAAAGGCTGTTGATCAGCTATGGTCAAATAATAAGGTTGCTTTTTACCCTTTTTCCCCTGCCATTCATAAAATCCGTCCGATATGATCAGACAACGTCTTTTTTTAAAGGCCGTGCGAAAACTGGGTTTGGAGTGCGCGGTTTCGGCGCGGGCGTTGATCATGCGTGCCCCGATGGAAGTGTCCTTGGCCCAGAAAGGCACCAGCCCCCAGTGAAAGTGTTGCAGATAATTTTGGCCGCCCTTGCTCACAATGGCCAAAATTTTCTGGGAAGGTGCGATGTTGTAGCTGGCCGTCACTTCGACTTCACACTGATCAATTGGAAATAAATCGAGTAGTTCCTCTTTACGTCGATACCCCACAAATCGGCCGCACATGGTAAGTCCTCCCGGCACTATATTTTAAAGGAGCTTCCGATTTATAAATGCTTATGGCCCTGGTTACGTATGCCTTAAAACCCATCATTGCCAGCGGTCTTTATATACTTTGAGCATTAAAACAAGCAATGGCAACAAATGATAGACGAGATCAAATATATCGATGGGTCTGGTCAGAGTACCATTTTTCAACATGATCAGTTTTTCCACCACATGCGGCATGGGACGAAAGGGTGCCAGTAGCATGAAAATAGTAATCACAATCAGCAGGCTATAAGGAATTTTATCTAAAAACTGCCACATGCGCTTTCTCCTTTTAAACCCATTCTGCCACGAGCGTTTCTCAGGAGTCAATGACTAAGTCAGGAATTCTTTTCGCTTGACTCCGACGGGCTTCCATGAGTATTACTTCTCTCATCTCTAACTCCCTTCATGGGTACGGGCTCAATCGCTGAGAAAATAAGAATCTGCCAACCCAGCGAAACTAGCAAATGCCCCGATACCACTGAATTCTGCAGCAATTGCTTTTTGAAGGGAGTTATTTCCAAGGATTTTTTGAAATATTGGTTAGTTGTTTGGGAAACGTTGTGTTTTTCGTCAGTGGAAACCGTCAGTTTTGATTCCATCATAATGACTCTGTACGTATTGCAGAGGTCGGAAACAGGTTAAAAATAAAAATTCTTGGTTTAAATCAGCGACCAACCTTTCATATTATTCTTGGTAAAGGCTCGTCCTCAGACCATCAGCCATGCTGGTGGTCGCTGATTTTGCTGAAGCTGTATTTTGGAGAATCCCACCTATGGACATGAAGAGAGATTACTATGAGGATGTACAGCTTTTTTCATCCGGAACGATTGTTTTTTGGTTCTGTGTTCTGATCATCGGTCTCGCGGTCTTTCCCCTGTTCGCAAAAAATTATTATGTCTATGTGGCTAATTACATGGCCATCAACGTCATTGTAGTTATCGGCCTTAATCTTTTGGTGGGCTACACCGGACAAATCTCTTTGGGTCATGCGGGATTCTTTGCAATCGGCGCCTATGCTACGCTGGCGCTGATGCTGCATGCCCATTTCCCCTTCCTCATAGCCCTGCCGGTGGCCGGATTGATTGCGGCCTTATTCGGATTTTTATTAGGGCTGCCGGCCTTGCGCCTGGAAGGCCCTTATTTGGCCATCGCCACCCTGGGATTCGGCATCACTGCCACCCAGATCATCGGTAAAATAAAAATTTTCGGTGAACGCCAGGGCCTGCATGCACCGGAACTCACCATCGGCCCCTGGCATTTAACCACCGATAAGGATTTTTATTATCTCTTGATACCCCTCACCTTTCTCCTGGCTATATTTGCGCGCAATATCGTCCAAACCAAGGTCGGCCGAGCCTTTATCGCCATCCGCGATGCTGATATTGCCGCCGAAACCATGGGTGTCAACCTGACCTTCTATAAAACCCTGGCATTTGCCGTAAGCGCCTTTTACGCCGGTGTGGGCGGCGGTTTATATGCATTTGTATTGCGATTCATTGAACCCGAGCTTTTTAGCCTGTTCATGTCGGTCATGTTTTTGACCATGGCGGTGGTGGGTGGTCTGGGATCTATGCTGGGCCCCATCGCCGGCGCTTGCCTGTTAGCATGGCTGGATCTACAACTACGTAACATATTGAGCATCCCCTATGTCGGCGATTGGCTCAAAATGCTTTCCGAAAGTTACTTTTCGATCACAGGAGTTTCGAATATTCAGCTTATTATATTCGGATTAATTTTGATCCTCATTATGCTGTTTGAGCCCCTGGGCATCTTCGGTATCTGGATCCGAACCAAAAAGTACTGGAAAATGTGGCCCTTCTAAAATCGCGTTGCGATTTTAGAAGTGGATGCGGCTCTGCCGCATGATACTCATTCTGTTCGGTTAGCATTTAGAGATAGAAATGACTCATAAGGTTTTCAATTTCATCTATTAAGTTTTTTATATTATTCATTTAATTAATGAAATATCGCAGAGGATTATAGACATGCGGTTCTGTAAAAAGTTCTAATCCAAGGCGTGCGAGTTTTGTAATCATGAGGCGTACTGGTGGTACGTTGAATGATTGCAAAAAGATGCACAACGCCGGAGTTGGGCTTTTTACAAAACCGCATCAAGAGGAATTAGATGATTGATTTCTTACAGATGGTCTTGAGCGGAATCGCCGTAGGCAGTTCGTATGCTCTCATGGGTCTCGGTATGGTTCTGATTTACAAGGCCACCGAAGTTCCCAACTTTGTCCAGGGTGAAATGGCACTGCTACCGGTATTCATCGCCTACACTTTATTGGCCTCCTATGGACTACCCTATTACATCGCATTCCCTTTAACGCTTCTGTTTGCGCTGGTACTGGGCTGTGTCCTGGAATTCGCCGTTCTGCGCCGAGCCAAAGAGCCGAATGTACTCGGTTTGATCATCATCACCATTGGTCTGGAAATGCTGCTTTTGGGTTTTGTAAGCTGGAAATTCGGTGCCGATCAACGGGCCATGCCCTTTCCGATCTCCACCTACGACGCCATTATCATCGGCGATCTTTTTATCAGCACCCTGGATATGCTGACCCTGGTGGTGGCCCTGATCATTATGCTGATTCTGTTTTTATTTTTCCGATTTTCCAAAATCGGTGTGGCCATGAAAGCCACCCAACAGAATGAAAACGCAGCCGCCCTCATGGGCATCAAGACCCATCGGATTCGGATGATCACCTGGGGCATTTCCGCCCTGGTGGGCAGTGTGGCCGGCATGTTGATCGCCCCGGTCCTGGTGGAACCGTATATGATGTGGGATCCCATGCTTAAAGGATTTGCCGGAGCCGTTGTGGGGGGTATGACATCTTTGCCCGGGGCCGTTTTCGGTGCCTATATCGTGGGTGTTGTTGAACATCTATTCGGCGGCTATGTTTCCATCGAGTTCAAATCCGTGGTGGCCTTTGTGGTCATTGTCTTGGTGCTGTGTGTTAAGCCCAGCGGTCTGTTTGCGCGGCACTATGTCAAGAAAGTATAGTTTGGGTTTTGTATTTAGTGTTTCGTGTTTAGTATGCTGAATGCCAGACTCCAAAAACCAAACACGAAATTTCCAAACACCAACAAGAAGGAGGCTATGATGAAAACAAAACTTTTGTGTGTGTTTGCCGTATTAATGGCCCTGACATTCGGGTTGGCTGGTAGCATCTCCGCCGAAGAAGGTGTAACCGCTACCGAGATCCACGTGGGCCAATGGGGTCCTCAGACCGGCCCGGCCGCTCCCTGGGGTGCCGTGGCCCGGGGCACGGATGCCTATTTTAAAATGATCAATGCTGAGGGCGGCATCCATGGACGTAAAATTGTACACCATTATTTTGACGATGGCTACAACCCGGCTAAAACCCTGGCCGGCGTTAAGCAGCTCCAGGAGGAAGTCGGCATGTTTGCCTGGGTCTCCGGCGTGGGCACGGCCCCCGGCCTGGCGGTCAAGGACTATCTCATGGAACGCAAGATTCCCTGGCTGGGGCCGTCGGCCGGATCGCGGCACTGGGTCGAACCACCCAACAAGTATCTGTTTAACATATACCCACTCTATCTGGGTGATGCCCAGCTCCTTTGTCAATATGCTGTCGACACCTTGGGCTTCAAACGTGTTGCCATTGCTTACCAGAATGATGATTACGGCAAACAAGGGCTGGAAGGCGCTGAAACGCAACTGGCCAAATACGGCCTGGAACTGGTGGAAGCCATTCCGGTCAATGTGGCCGACACCGACATGAAGCCCCACATCATGAAATTCCGCAAGGCCAAGGCTGAAGCGGTTCTGTTATTTGTGGGCCCCGGCCATGTGGCGCGCATTCAGGGTACCGGCAAGGCCATGAAGTTCACCCCCCAGTGGATGACCACCAGTACCTGCAGCGACGTACCCCTCATGATGTACATCACCAAGGGCGGCTATGCCGGAACCATTTTCGCTACTTTTCTAGAGGTCGGTAATATGAGAATCGGCAGTATTGATAATCCCAACAAGCCATCACACCCGCTGCTGCAAAAATATTACAAGGACGCCTTCAAAAAATTTGCAGCCAAGGAAGAGCGTTGGGGCTTGACTTTTTTCGCTGGAATCGCTTACGCGGAACCTTTTGTCGAAGCCCTAAAACGGGTTGGCCGGGATCTGACCCGCGAAAAGCTGGTGGCCGAGATGGAAAAAATGCAGAATTTTCGCGGCGGTATGGGACCAGTCAATTATGCTCCCTTTGATCCTAATGACCCCGTCAGCCGACTAGGGACCTCGGCGGTCTGGTTGGGTCAGGCAACCGAGAAAGGTAATATAAAAATTCTGACCTACTGGACGCCAACAGACTATATACCAATAGGCAAATGAAGAAATCATGGTAGTTAACTCATTAATTTCAGACCACCACGATTTCTTTGAAACTTTCCAGACAGAGCCTGTGACCATGGGACAATGTGTTCTGGAAAGTCATAAAAATACTGGGTAATTTTAATTTTGTTGATCATCGCCTACGGCCTTGAAGCTTCCGAGCAACAGGGCCGTAGATTCAAAATTCAGATTCGATGAATCCCAAAAAATTCAGAAATGGGATGGCAAATGCAACACCATCGACTTTGTCGGTGGCTTATGCTCAGAGTAAAAATTCAAGTTCAAGGCATCGCGAATCCCGTGTGATGAGGCGTACTGGGCGTACGTCGAATTCACAGCGGGATGAAGCGCAACGCAGCTTGTCCCGTCGGAGCTCAATGGAGCGAAGGCGGAAAATTGGACTTTTTACGAAGTCATCAGATTAGGAAACTTAAATATATGTCTTTTTTCGAGGTAAAAAACCTCTCCATCAGTTTTGGGGGCCTCAAAGCCTTGGACAGCATCTCCTTTGAGATTAATAAGGGTGAAATTTATGCCATTATCGGACCCAATGGCGCCGGTAAAACCACATTGTTTAACTGTATCAACGGCATCTATAAGCCCAACCGGGGAGATGTTGTGTTTAAGGGTCAAAATATCCGCGGCAAAAAGCCGGATCATATCGCCCGACTGGGTATCGCCCGCACCTTCCAGAACATCGAGTTATTCAACAACATGAACACCATGGAGAATATCATGCTCGGCCGGCATCTGTATCTTAAAACCGGTCTGTTCCGGGGCGCCTTTCTGTGGGGCAAAAAATCATTTGCCGGCAAAGAGGAAGTGGCGCATCGCCGCAAAGTGGAAGAGATTATCGATTTTCTGGATCTGCAGTCAGCCCGCAACAAATTTGTGGGGGGCTTGCCGTATGGCACCCAGAAGCAGATCGAACTGGCCCGGGCCCTGGCACTGGAACCCGAGCTCCTCCTTTTGGATGAACCCTGCGCCGGTATGAACTCGGAAGAAAAGCAGGATATGATCTTCTGGGTCAAGGACATCCAGGACGAGCTGGGCATCACCATTTTATTGATTGAACACGACATGACCATGGTCATGGATATATCCGACCGGATCTTGGCAATCAATTTCGGGGAAACCATCACCGAAGGCACCCCGGAAACGGTTCAAAAGCATCCCGAGGTATTGCGGGCCTATTTGGGGGAGGACGACGGTGAGTGCGCTGCTTGAAATCAAGAATATAGAAACCTATTACGATCTGATCTACGCCATTCGGGGGGCCTCGCTCACAGTCGAAGAAGGCAGCATTACCGCCATTCTAGGGAATAACGGGGCCGGCAAATCCACCATCCTGAAAACCGTCATGGGGCTGATTGAGGACCAACCGGACAAAGGCACCATCGAGTTCATGGGCAAACGCATTGACGGTTTGGATACGGATAAAATCGTGCGTAGAGGCATAACCCTGGTACCCGAAGGTCGTGAAGTCTTCGAAGAACTAACCATCCGGGAAAATTTGCTGATGGGGGCTTATGTCCGCCGGGATAAAAAAGAGATCGAGCAGGATTTTGACCGCGTTTTCAACTACTTTCCTATTCTAAAAGATCGCATCAACCAGTGGGCCGGCACGCTTTCCGGCGGCGAACAGCAAATGCTGGCCATCGGCCGGGCGCTTATGAGCCGCCCCAAGCTGCTCTTTCTGGATGAGCCTTCTCTGGGACTCTCCCCCATTCTGGTCAAAGAAATTTTTGACATCATTAAAACCATAAATGCTGAAGGCGTTACCATCCTGTTGGTGGAGCAAAATGCGCGCATGGCTCTGGGGGTGTCCCATACCGGCCTGATCATCGAAAATGGACGGTTTGTGATGAAAGGCAAGTCCTGCGATCTCATGGAAGACAAGGATGTTAAAGAGTTCTACATGGGAGTAAAATCAGAGGCCTCCGTCAAAGGGTATCAACGCTGGAAGCGTAAGAAGGCCTGGCGCTAAAAGCGCGTGCCGCGCTTTTAGATGGCGGCTCCGCCGCTTAAACAAATCCCTTTTGATCGCTTAAAACCTAAAACTTAAAATCTAGAACCATAATACTCAATGAACTCAATAAATTCAGCCAATCAATCGGTACCATCGGTATTTCTCACGGCCGTTAAGAAATGGGGCGACCGCGTTGCCCTGCGAAAAAAAGAATTCGGCCTGTGGCACGATATCTCCTGGAACGAATATTTACGGCATGTGCAATCCATAGCCTGCGGGCTCATGGCGCTGGGCCTTGAAAAGGGTGATTGCGCCACCATCATCGGCGACAACTGCCCGGAGTGGATCTATGCCAGTGTGGGGATTCAATCCTGCGGGGCTGCCACTGCCGGTGTTTATGCCACCAATGCCTGGCAGCAGGTGGAATACGTGGTAGCCAATTCCGATGCCAAATTCTTTTTTGTGGAAAACGAAGAGCAACTGGACAAGTGGCTGCATTTTCGTGATCGCGTGCCGGCCCTCAAAAAAGTCATTGTCTGGGATACCGAAGGTCTGCGCCAATTTGATGATCCCATGGTCATGTCTTTTGACGATCTGCTGTCCCTGGGGCAAAAAGCCGCCGCTGAAAATCCCAATATGTTGGAGAACCGCATAAAACAGATAACGCCCGAGGATATGGCGGTACTCATCTATACGTCCGGAACCACCGGCCCTCCCAAAGGCGCCGTGCTGACGCACCGCAACTGTGTCTGGATGGGCGCTGCGCTCACATCCAACAATCCCATGTACGATGACGACTGCATCATGTCCTTTTTGCCGTTGTGCCATATATTCGAACAACTCTTTACCGTCCTCGCCCACATGCAGATTGGGCATGTGGTCAACTTTATCGAAAGCCCGGACACGGTCGTGGATAACATGATTGAAATTTCGCCCACAGTGGGTCATGCCGTACCCCGCATCTGGGAAAAATATTTTTCCGCCATCATGATCCGCATGTCCGATGCCACCTGGTTCAAGCGCCTGGTTTTTGGCGCCGCTTTAAAGATCGGAAAGAAGCGGGCCACCCATCTGATGAACTTCGAGCCCGTACCGTCATCTTTAAAGATTCTCTACGCCCTGGCCCATTTCGTGGTATTCAGAAAACTAAAGGAACGCATGGGATTTGACCGCATCCGGGTTGCCTATTCAGGTGCCGCGCCCATCGCCCCGGAAATATTGCTTTTCTTTCACGCCATCGGTGTTAACCTGGTGGAAGGCTATGGCCAGACCGAGGGAACCGGTGTCACCACCACCTCAACCATCGGACGCGTAAAATTCGGAACGGTGGGTGAACCCCTGGAAGGGGTGCAAATAAAGATTGCCGACGACGGTGAGATCCTGGTTAAATCGCCAGGTGTTTTCAAAGGTTATTTCAAGAATCCTGAAGCGACTGCCGAAACCATTGTGGATGGTTGGCTGCATTCCGGCGATGTGGGCACCATCGATGAAGATGGCTATCTGACCATAACAGATCGCAAAAAAGATATTATCGTCACGGCTGGTGGGAAGAACATTACACCCCAATATATTGAAAACAAGCTCAAGGCCAGTCTCTACATCAATGATGCTGTGGTGATTGGCGACCGTCGTAAATTCCTGTCATGTCTGATTATTATCGATGAGGACAATGTGGTCAAATACGCCCAGGACCAAAAAGTCCAATTTTCCACCTATAAAGATCTCACCCAGCACGAGGAAATCATTAAGCTCATCGATGGCGAGATAAAATCCATCAATGAAAGTCTCTCCCGGGTGGAGCAAGTTAAGAAATTCACGATCTTGCCCAAAAAGCTCTATGAAGAAGATGGTGAAGTGACCCCCACCATGAAGGTCAAGCGCAAGTTTATTAATGAGGCCTTCGGTGACCTCATCGAGGCCATGTATTAGAACTGATAGGCTATAGGCTGTAGCATTTTAGGCTGTTAGGCGCTTAATGCATTCAGCTATCAGCAACAAACAGTAAGCTGTTTCTGGCTGATAGCTATTGGCAGCCTACAGTCTACAGTCTAAAAAGCTATAGCCTGGTCTTTACTTTAATCCTTGACTCCTTGGACCCTTTTAGTACCCTAATGCGCAGCCATCCTTCCGGTGATCCGAGCCCCCTATCAGCACCCCTTGCTCCCGGTCAATCCAAATGGCCTGGCCACCGCCAATGGGCACCTCGGGCGTTATAAGCCTGTGGCCGCGCCTCTCCAAGCCCTCCCGAACCATTGCGGGAATACTGTTTTCCACTTCCACGCCGCCATCGGACAATGGGAACAAACGACCCAGGTCAATAGCCGCTTGCACATCCAGGTTGAAATCAATCAGATTACTCAGGAGATGGACATGCCCCGTCGCCTGATACTGCCCGCCCATTACACCGAAGGGCATCACCAGTTTGCCGTCTTTTGCCAGCATAGCCGGAATAATCGTATGCAACGGGCGCTTCCGTGACCCGATACAATTGGGATGGTTGGGATCGAGGGCAAAGGCGACACCTCGATTTTGCAGCAGCACCCCGGACTTAGGGCCGGTCAAGCCGCTGCCAAAACTGGTGAAAATGGAATTGATCATGCTGACCGCGTTGTTGTCACGGTCTATAACACAAAGATATACGGTATCCCCGTGGCTTGGCAGTTCCACCTCCGGCACATACTGCATGGCCTGGTCCATTTTAATAAACGCCCTCAGTTCATTCGCATGTTCACGTGAAAGCAACTCCGCCAGAGGAATAGTGCCTGTATCGGGATCGGCAATATACCGGTCCCGCTGCTTATATGCCAGCCGAGTTGCTTCGATTTCCAGATGCAGCCGGTCTATGGATAGTGGGTCCGGGTTGGACAATTTGAAACCGGATAATATATTCAGCATGATCAGCGCCGTCAGGCCCTGACCATTTGGTGGGCATTCGATAACATCATACCCGCGATAGGTCGTACTGATGGGCGTCACATATTCCCCGGAGGCGGCTTCAAAATCCGCCAATGTGTGCAAACCGCCAAGTTTTCTGAGGTGGCCAACCAAATCTTCGGCAACTGCGCCCTTATAAAAACCGTCTCTGCCTTGTTTGGCGATATGTTTCAATGTTTGCGCCAACAATGGCTGCTTATGAATTTCACCGGTTCCGGGCGGTCTTCCCTTTGGCAGAAAAATAGCGGTGGTGGTTGCATCCCGGGTCAACACATCTTGTCTTAAATTCCAGTCAAAGGCAACGCGTGGGTGAACTGGATAACCCTCCTCAGCAAACCGAATAGCCGGCTGCAATACATGTTCAAGACCGCTTGTACCGTAATCTGCCATTAGTCGCGACCAGGCATCCACGGCACCGGGAATTGTTACCGCATGGGGTGAATGCGGCTCGATGGTTTTGATGGCCTTTTCCCGATACCAATCCGAACTGGCTGCGGCGGCGGATCTGCCCGATCCGTTATAGGCCACAATCCGGGAGGATCCGCCTGGCGATACCATAGCAAAGCAATCCCCCCCGATGCCCGTTGATTGCGGCTCTACCACACATTGTACCGCGCATGCCGCCACAGCGGCGTCCACGGCGTTACCACCTTGTTGGAGTACTTGAATCGCCGTCATGGTTGCCAGGGGATGCGATGTGGCCGCCATTGCATTACCGGCATATACCGGGGAGCGACCTGGTAATTGAAAATTGCGCATTTCGACCTCAATATAAATTTGTACCAGCTTAAGTCTGGAACGCGGGAGATTCTTTAAGCATGAAGGACAGTAATATATTAAATAGCCACAGCACGATCATGACCAACAGAAAAGGCGTCATGGATCCAGACTCGGTTCTAAACATATCCATACCGAAAATAAAAAGAATCCCCGATATTTGACCCGCCAGCATCAACATTCCCTGCGAAGTGGCTTCGGGAGCAGGATAGCCAATCTCAGTACCATACTGAAATATGACCGGCCCAATACTCATAAAGAAAAATCCAAGACAAAATCCCGATACTAAAAGTACATTAAAGGAAGTGACAAAGGTCAAACCAATCAGACCTGGTAGACTGGCAATTAGGCACACATTTATCGGCAACTTGCGCTTGCGGAACTTATCGGATAGCGTCGGGACCACCAGGCAACCGATAATACCGCCTGCCATCAACACCGCCCCTAATGTGCCTGCCTGCACGATGCTAAATCCCCTTGGTGCAATCATCTGTTCTATCCAGGTAGTAATGGCATTGAATATTCCCAATCCTATGAAAATCATTGTCAATAAAAGTAGCATGTTTTTTAATTTGAGAATATGCCGCAAACCTTCTAATACACGGGTGCGCTCTGGCATTGGATCTGCTCCCGCAGTTTGGGGAGCCGGTTTAACAAAAATAATAAAACATGCCGCCCCCATAAGCGAGATGACACCGTAAATAACCAACATACCTGGAATCCCAAAATAAATGGTTAAAAAAGGCGTGGCTGCCATCCCCACAATAATACCGACAAATTGAGCCATGATTGCCAGTCCGGCGGCGGTTGCGCGTTCCTTTAGCGGAAACCATTTTGCACTCAAGGCTGTGACTGAATTCAGGATGAAAGGCTGGGCCACAGCCAAACCAATCATGGATATCACGACAAAGGTGTACTCGTGGCCTAACAAACCTCTTACCATCCCAAACACACCGGTCAACACAACACCGAAGCCAACACCCTTTCGAATACCATAAGTATCGATAGCCCAGGAAGCCGGAAATGAGATAAAAATATAGACGATCATAAAACTCATGGCCAGAAAGCCGATCTGGAGGGCACTGACATCATAAAATTCGGCGGCATTCCCGGTGATGGGGGCAAAAGTAATCCAAAGCATCTGCATGATGGCCTGAATTACGGAGTAATTTAAAAGTACAATCCAGCGATACGGGTTTGTCGATTCGGCGGTTTGCATGTTTTAGCTCCCTTTGCCTTCTTTTGTTGGTAAATTTTGCTGTATTAATTTGTCATGAAATTGTTCAACATGGAAGTGAAAAATATCTTGGCAATATCGAAAAGAATTGGATACAATTAAAACTAGTCAAAGTGATTATCTACAAAAGGAGGTATGACCATGACAGTTGCCTATACCAGTAATCTCACCATTAAAAAGCACGCCGGCCCCCATCGAACAGCTCATTTGAAAAACTTTGAAGATCCCATTCATTTTGGAATTCACGGTGGCATCAAAGATTTCTATCAGGAAAAGTATGGCCGTAAAATCGAGGGGCCTGAATATCCAGCCACCCTAGACCATGTTGTGGCCGGAGTAGCCGGCTGACTGACCGGAACCCTCGCTGGCGCGCTGGATGCGCGTGGAATTTCAGCAGCTGAAAATCTGGTGGCGCATGTTCAGGGTGATGTGGATGCCGTGGACGGGGTCTTAAAAATTACTGCCATCCGCATTAAGTATGAATTCAAGGCGCCCCAAGAACTTCTGGAAAAGGCCCATCGTGCGCTGGAAGTTTATGCCGATATGTGCCCGGCCTATCAGTCTGTGAAGGATTGTATTGCGTGTACTTGGGAAGCTACAATTACTTGAAGATTACATGCAATTTGATGATATTTTAAATTCAGGTCATTTGGATGAAGACTCTTAGACGATTAGCCGCTTAAAATCTAACAGCCAAATGCCTATCTGTTGAATCCTCCCAGATGGGCGGGACTAATTACACCGCTATTTATTTGGAACAGACGGTTTTGTATAAAGTTCAAATTCAAGGCGTGCAAATTATGCAATCATGACGCGTACTGACTGTACGTTGAATGACTGCAGAATATTGTACAACACAGAAGTCGGGGTTTTTACAAAGCCGTCAAATAGAAAACCCTTGTAGAAGTCTACAAGGGTTTTTATGTCATCGGATCTGCCCGTATTAGAAGCGGGCAACAACGTGTCTGGGAATTTCGTGTGAAGATTACTAGGCGTTAATTCGATCGCGTAATTTGCCTGAACACTTAAATGTCACCACGCGTCTGGGCGCCAACATCAGGTCATCGCCCGTGGCTGGATTGCGACCTTTTCTCTCATTTTTATCACGAATGCAAAATTTACCGAAACCGCTAATGAGAACATCTTCCCCGGATGCCAGCGTCTTTTTGATTATTTCGATAAGGGTTTCAATGACCTCTGTGCTCTGCTGCTTGGTTAATCCTTCTTCGGCTTGAACCGAATTGATGATATCCGCTTTTGTAAGTGCCATCGTGAATATTACTCCTCTATTCCCGTATCGTTTTTATTTTTGCTTGAATGTATATATCAAATGGCAGTTTTAAATAATTATGTCAAGGGATTATATCAAATATCTTCATTTTTTTTGACAAAGGCCTTGAATCATGATCCAATAGTTACCACGTTCAAAGCTTTGGTCTCTATAAGATTATATCGACTTATTGACACAACATCCCAAATTGATCCCCAACAATCAGGAGGTGTGAATCCGATTATGGCAGACAATTCTGAAAAAGCAGTTCAAAAGGATCGCAGGCAACATACCCGTCATCAATGCTCCTTAAAAGTCGGTTACGCCACCATGGACCTTAGTTATATTGATTTCATTACCGATATCAATTCTTGGGGTGTATTTATTCAATCGGATAAAAATGTGCCCGTTGGGGAATCCGTTCTTCTGACCATTCCGCTGCATGGTGACGAACAATCCATAAAAGTTATCGGGGAAGTGATGTGGTCGGGTCCTCAGGGTATGGGGATAAAATTCAATATGGGCATCAACACAGCCGTATTAACCTCGCTTCTGAACTGATCACTAAATTACCATGTTGAGGTGCCTCAACCCAAACCGCCAATGCAGCTCTTGTGGTAACATCATAAGTCCCCGGTATCGTCAACGGCGTTGACAAACACCCTATTTTCCTGGTATATATATCGTCAATAACCTCATGAAACTGCTGTGAATCTGATTCAAAGGACTATCTGATGCCTAGCCAGAAAAAAAAGAGTGTCTTCAGGGAAGAAATCATTCTCATTACGATCGGAATCGCCATAATCTACTGGATTATAGACTCGATTTTCTGGATTTTTGCCGGCGTGGACATGGGATTTTCCAGTGCGGAAATGCGTTCAGGAATAGGTGAGATTGGCGCTCGCATTATCGTGGTTTGTCTTTTTGCAATCTTCGGATCGCACGCACATCAAATGATAAAAAAGCAAAGAATTGCTCAGCAGGATATTGATGAATTAAAGGCCGCCAACGAAAAGATGGCACTAGAAATAGCTGAACTAAAAAAGAAGTAAGTCCAGCACCAACATATCCGTTAAAACGCCGAATCGGGCATATCCACAATTTCCCTACCTAACTTGGCACAAACTCTGAACGTCGCCTTTGTTTTGGGCAATATTTCATCCACATAAAACTTAGCCTGATAAATTTTTCCGGTATAATAATGGCTTTTTTTGGGGTCTTGCCGGCATCGCTCACAGGCAATTCGGGCCATATCCAGCAACCGCCAGGCAATACTTATCTCCCCAAAAGCATTTAACATGGGATAGGTTCTTGCGGCCCACTGTTGGGGATCCGTTGCGCGTAGCTGTAATATCGCCTCAGTGGTCTGTTGAGCCAGCTCGGCCAACTCAGCAAGTATGTAAATATGACCTTTCAGCTCCGGGTGGGTGGAATTATCATTACAAAAGGATGCGATTTCGTAATGATACGAACGATAGCAAGCACCCTTGCGGATAAGCATTTTACGCCCCATCAAATCCATAGATTGGATACCGTTCGTACCCTCATAGAGAGAGAGAATTTTGATGTCCCGAAGGTACTGCTCCAGTGGATAATCATTACAATAGCCATAGCCTCCCAGACACTGGATGGCCGTCTCACAGACCCGAAATCCCCATTGTGAACAGTAGGCTTTTATAATCGGTGTCATAAAATCCACCAGATTGGCATAATGATCTTTATCAGGCCCGTCCGGCATCTCCAAAGCCAAATCCTGCCATAGGGCGCAACTGTAAACCATGGATCGCATGCCATCTACCTGGGCCTTCATCCACATCAACATACGACGAACATCGGGGTGTTTTATTAACCGCACCGGCCCACCGTTCCGGGCACCGATATCTCGCCCCTGCTTGCGCTGCTTGGTATAGTCCAGGGCATTCTGATAGGCACTGCTGGCAATACTCATGCCGCTTACGCCGGTATTGATTCTGGCCGAATTCATCATCTGGAACATGTGAGCGAGCCCTTTGTTGGCCGCACCGCACAGGTAGCCGCTGCAATCGCTTTTAGAACCAAAACTTAAGGTGCACGTTGGTGAGGCATGCAGTCCCAATTTTTGCTCAATTCCCGTGCAAATCACATCGTTCGGTTGCCCCAAACTTCCATCCGGATTGACACGAAATTTCGGCACAACAAACAAGGATAGACCGGCCACGCCCGGGGGAGCACCCTCTATACGTGCCAAAAGCAGATGAACAATATTGTCGGTTAAGTCATGCTCGCCCCAAGAGATAAACAGTTTTGATCCCTTGATACGATAAGCGTCTTGATGAGGAGTGGCTGTTGCTTGTATGGCGCCCAAATCTGAACCGGCATCCGGTTCGGTCAGGCACATGGTGCCGGACCAGTTACCGCCAAACATCTTGGAAACGAAGGTCTGTTTCAACCAGTCCGAACCAAAACTTTCAATCAAATGAGCGGCACCATGCGTGAGACTGGGTGCCATGTTAAATGCCTGGCAGGCACCGTACATCATGTCATTAATCACAATCCGCATCATATGTGGAAAACCCTGACCGCCATATTTCGTATCTCTGGCTGCTGCAATCCACCCATCCGCGCCGTATTGTCTGAATGCCTTTTGAAATGCGGAAGGACATGAAACGAATCCATCCTGAAACCGGATCCCCTCTTTTTCACCAATTTCCTGAAGCGGGGCAACGACACCCTTGGCAAACCCGATGGCTTCCGTCACCAGCATGTCGAGGATCTTTTGATTCAGATTCTTGTAACGATCTAGATCACACAGGGAACCGTAATCGAGCTGTTCCCTTAAGATAAAGAAGATGTCTTTGGGATTGATCTTAAAATGACTCATAAAAAATTTGCTCCGCAAATTATTTTATTTTAGAACCGTTTGAATCATACGCATACCAGCCTTTACCGGTTTTGCGGCCTAAATGGCCGGCTTTTACTTTTCTGCGCAGCAAGAGCGGCGGGAACCATCGCGAATCACCGGTTTCCTCATACATGGACATGAGAGCCCCATAGGTCACATCCAGGCCAACCATATCGCCTGTTTCAAATATTCCCATTTTACGACCCGCTGCCAGACGGAGGCCCTTATCTATGTCTGCTATGCTGGCCACTCCTGCCTCAACCAGGCGCATGGCTTCTATGGCGGAAGGGAAATTGATCCGGTTTATTACAAAACCACCCACATCCCGATTCACCCGGATTGGTTCCTTGCCGATGGAACGGACAAATGTCATCCCCTGCGCCATGGTCTCATCCGATGTGGCCGTACCACGCACGACCTCCACCGCCCGCATCATGGGAACCGGGCTGAAAAAATGTAAACCCAAGAATCTTTCAGCCCGCTGGGTTACCGCGGCAAGCTCTGTAATCGGTATGGCCGAGGTATTGCTGGCAAAAAGCGTTTCCTGTTCACAGATGCGATCCAATTGCGTGAACAGCGTCTGTTTTAGCTCACGATCTTCGAAGATTGCCTCAATAGCCAGATCCGCATGCTTGCCGGCCGTTATTTCCAGGATCGGATTGATACGGCTAAGAATCGTGCGCGTTGACTCCTCCAAAACCCCTTTGTTGACCAGTCTGCCAAGTGACCATTCAATTGAGGTCATTGCCTTCTCCAGAGACGTCTCGGCAATATCATGTAACCACACTTCAAAGCCGGCCTGGGCACATACCTGCGCGATTCCGCCACCCATTAAACCTGATCCTACGACCATGATCTTCTTAATATCCACGCACCAGTCTCCTTTTATCCGCCCTCGCATAAGACCACGAGGATTCCCGGGGGGATCGATAGTGATTGTTATACTTACGTTCAGATTCGAGCAATAGACCTGCTTTATTTCTGAACAAAATTATATGTGCATATCCAGAAAGCTCAAGCTAGCCGGGAGCGGGTGCCAGCACACGTTCGCTTTGTACGCGGGCAACTGTTTGAGTGTATTAGGAACCGTTGGATCCGTCGCATGATAGCATCTGATATGAGCCTTTAACTATCTTATATAATTGAACGTATTTAATACCAGGGGCTGAGACGGATCCTACGGAACCTTAAACACGAGTTTTGGTCGAGTAAAAAGCGAACGTGTGCTGACACCCACTGATACCCGACTTGAGCTTCATAGATAACCGCGAAATAATAACAATCGACCAGACACATTCCGAGTAAAATTTATGGCAACAAGTGTAAACAAACATACTTTTGACGTCTTTTCAAGATGTTGCATATATGCTATTAACTATTTTCCCATGTTATCTTCCCCCCAAACTACCGGTCTTAACAGGAAGGAGCCATCATGAAAAAAAATGTACATATCTGGCGCGATAAAAGCGGTGTTCCCCATGTGGAAGCAGACAATTTATCCGACTTGTGCTGGGGTCAAGGTTTTGTACATGCCCGGGACCGGGGCTTGCAAATGCTAATCATGCGCATATTGGGTCAAGGCAGACTGTGTGAACTTTTAGACGATAGCGAAGCCTCACTGGCCATAGATATTTTTTTCCGCAAAATGAATTGGTGTGGTCATGTAAACGATGCTGTTGAAGCACTCACGGGAAATACGCGTGAAATAGTGGCGGCCTATGCCGATGGCATTAACACGGCCTTTTCCCAAAAACACCCATGGGAGCTCAAATTGCTAGGATATCGACCGGAGCAGTGGACCATCGAAGATACCGTCACGCTTTCACGCATGCTCGGCTATTTAACCTTGGCTCAATCCCAATCAGAAATCGAGCGTCTGCTCATGCAAATGATCCAGGCAGGTCTTTCCCCAGAACACCTGGAGGAGCTGTTTCCAGGACAGCTCCAAGGTCTTGATTTGGATTTATTGAAAAAAGTTACGCTACCGGAGCGTCTCATACCGCCGGATATTCTTTGGCAAACAGCGGCCCCCCGCATGATGGCCTCTAACAATTGGGTCGTTTCGGGTTCCAAATCCGCCTCCGGCCAACCCATGGTTTGCAATGATCCCCACTTGGAAATCAACCGGCTTCCCAGCATCTGGTACGAAAACGTCTTAAAGGTTCAGGATCGGTTTGCCATAGGGGCCACCATGCCGGGATTCCCCGGTATCCTAACCGGTCGAACAACCAACCTGGCTTGGGGTGTAACCTATGCCTTTATTGATGCGGTAGATTCGTGGGTTGAAAAATGTAAACAAGGTCAGTACTACCGTGCAGATGACGACCAATGGCTCCCTTTTGAACAGCGCAGGGAAATCATTCGCCGCAAGAAACAATCGCCATATGAAATCATATTCTATGAGAACGAACACGGCGTCCTGGATGGCGACCCTAATACAGAGGGATATTATCTGGCGACCCGCTGGGCCGCAGCCAGATCCGGTACCGTTTCCCTGGATAGCATTATTCACATGTGGCATGTGAATACAGTTGCTGAGGCTATGGATACTCTCGGCCGTCAAGAAAGTGCCTGGAGTTTTGTCATGGCCGACACACATGGCGATATCGGATTCCAAATGTCTGGTCTGGTCCCCATTCGCAAAGCGGGCACAAGTGGATTAATTCCGCTGCCCGGATGGGATGGCGCGAATGATTGGCAGGGTTTCGCTTCGCATGAAGATCTGCCCCGCGCATTCAACCCATCCCAAGGCTTTTTTGCGACCGCCAACCACGATCTGAATGCCTATGGAAAAATTGCTCCCATCAATATGCCCATGGGCGCTTACCGGGCCGACCGCATCAACGAGCTCCTCGCCTCAGGCGGCAAATTAACGGTTGATGACATGTTTGCGATGCAATTCGATGTCTACTCCAGACAGGCTGCAGATTTTATGACAATTCTCAAACCCCTGCTCCCGGATACCGAAGCCGGACAGATTTTGCGCAATTGGGATCTTAAGTATGATGCCCAATCACGCGGGGCCTATTTATTTGAATCAATCTACCGTGAATTACTCATCCAAATTTTCGGAAAAAACGGGTGGGGCCAGGATGTCGGCCGATTTATTTATGATGAAACCGGCATTTTTACTGATTTTTATTTAAACTTTGACCGAATCCTGTTGGCCGAATCCTCGGTTTGGTTCGGTTCGGAAACCCGGGATGAACTTTACCGGCGTGTGGCTGAAACAGCGCTCGACATTCCCATTAAAACCTGGGGAGAAACCCGGCAAGTGATGATGAACCATCTCATTTTTGGCGGGAAGTTGCCGGTATTTCTAGGTTTTGATCACGGCCCTTTGACGATTGTGGGCGGACGCGCAACTATTCATCAAGGGCAGATATACCGCAGCAGCAATCGGGAAACCACCTTTGCACCCTCATATCGAATCGTATCCGACCTGGCCAGCGAGGAATGTCGGACAAACCTTGCAGGAGGCCCTTCGGACCGGCGCTTTTCAAAATGGTATCTCGCCGATCTGGAAAACTGGAAAAAGGGCACGTATAAAACCCTTCGGGTGGATGCCGATGGAACTAAAATAGATTTTAAATGAATCTTAGCCACTGCTGTTGGTGGAAGCCTTATCGAAATCGGGATCGCTATCGGGATCGGAATCGAGCTCGAGATGGTATCGGGCGTGAAAAACTAGACCTTTACTGCCTTTCAATCGGATAGGTTGCTTGGTAGTCGGCCTCGGTTTGAATAATGCCGAAAACCGGCAGCATAAATGTGAATTGAGCCGCATTGCCGCACTGCTGAGAAGTGGTTCTAGCGTGACGGGAGGATTCCGGAAAAACGGATATACTGAATTCGAGCCCGATAGCCGTAAAATACAGCCCGCGCTATATTTCCCTTGACCCGGATTTTGAGTCCTTTTCGCTAACCGATCTGGAGAACAACCAAATCAATTCATGCTTGGACATTAAGCAACAAATTTCCTCAGCACCTCGTAAGGCTGCGCGCCCACTAGACGCTGGCTACCCCACAAGAAGGTAGGTACGGCACGGATGTCCAGATGTCGGGCCTGTTGCCAATCCTCATCCACAGCAGACCTGAATGTTCTTTCTTCAAGGACTGCTCGGGCCTCATCCGAATTTAGTCCCAGCGAGGAAGCTATTGCCAGCAAATTGACTTGGTCTGCAATATTCTTTCCGTCTGCAAAATATGCTTGAAACGCTGCCAAGTGGAATTCATCCCCTTGCCCCTTTGTTTCAGCCCATTTGGCCATTTCCTGGGCCAACCGACTGTTATAGGTTTTGGTGCGTTCGCCAAAGGGCAGACCTTCCGAATCGGCCACGATTTTCAGATGTTTGATCATCGCGGGGATATCCACGGGGCGGCCGGCAAACAAGTCTTCCAGTGTGCGTCCTTCCTGAGGTGTTTCAGGATGAAGGGGGAAAGCACGCCAGCAAATTTCAACCTGCAATTCCTGTTTCAATTTTTCAATACGCCCGGTAATGAAATAACACCACGGTCAGATGGTGTCTGAAAAAATCTCGAGTATATTATCGCTCATGTTGCCTCATTTCGGTTCAGAGTTTTATTAAGATAATATCCTTCAGATCATCTTTGGCATATGGTATAGCAGGAGCTATACTCGGTCGTTAGACCATTGGGCTGTAGACTTTAGGTTATAGCGGTCTATGGCTCACAACTAAACTTATTCACTGTTACGAATTTGGCAATGCTCTTCCTTAACATAGATACCAAGATAGAGGAACAGATGATCGAGATTGACAGCACGAAATGCCAGAAAGTTCACACGCGCGATATCCAGGTGGCCACCTATGTCTGTGAGCCGGAAACAATCATCGTTGAAGGTAGACTGACAGACGACCGTCTGCTGGATTCATACCGATCCGATGGAACCATGATACCACCGGGGAAAGTCCACGAAATGGTTATTCGTTTGAAGATCAGTGGATCCCGGCTGGTGATTGAAGACGTGGATGTAGACATGCCCACGGTACCCCATCAAGATTGCCCCCAAACACGGCAATCGCTCGAACCTGTTGTCGGGATGGAAATCATGGCCGGATTTACCCTGAGGATTAAAGCCCTTGTGGGCGGCGCCAAGGGTTGCGCCCACCTGGTGGCACTTTTGACAGCCATGGCATCTGCCGCCGTACAAGGCGCCTTTAGTGCGGCCACGCGGGAGCCGGTGGATGATCCCGAGTTCGAACGCCATACCCTGGATAGAATTAAAAATACCTGCCATGTCTGGCGGTCGGATGGACCGGCGTTGAAGAAATATCAGGAAACTTTGAAAGCGGCAGATTAGAAAAAAGATGATGTTTGTTTATTCACGTATTACCTTTAATACTTCAAGTAAATATCGAAATCCGAATATCTAAACAAATTCAAATGTTCGAATAATAAAAACTTCTTACCTGGGTATGTGGATTCAACCCTTTATTTGGATCATTGAAATTTTTGGTCATTAGATATTGTTTAGGATTTGTTATTTCGTGCTTCGAATTTCCACTATTCTTTAGAATACAGACCAGCAGAAACATAAAATATTCATAATAAATTCTTACCTATGGGAGGTAAACAAATGGGTCCTTTAACCGGGATAAAAATTCTTGAGGTGGGTGGCATTGGCCCAGGTCCATTCTGCGGCATGATGCTCTCGGATATGGGCGCGGACATCGTCCGCATCGAAAGAAAAGGCGGCCTTTCATTGACGGAGCCGAAATACGATATTCTCACCCGCAATCGAAGATCGGTGTCCATCAACCTGAGAAACCCGGACGGAGTGGCCGCTTTTCTTCGTATGGTCGAGCAGGTGGACGCACTCCAGGAGGGTTTTCGACCGGGTGTTATGGAAAAGCTGGGTATCGGCCCGGATGTGTGCCTGAAACGCAATCCCAAACTCGTCTATGGCCGCATGACCGGCTGGGGACAGGATGGTCCTTTGGCTAAAGCGGCCGGCCATGATATTAATTATATTGCCCTGTCAGGAGCCTTACATGCCATTGGTCGCAAGGGGCAAAAACCGGTTCCGCCCTTAAATTTGGTGGGGGATTTTGGCGGTGGGGGCATGTTGTTGGCATTTGGCATGGTATGCGCCTTATTTGAGGCTCAAAAGTCCGGAAACGGCCAAGTCGTTGATGCCGCCATGATCGATGGATCAGCAGCGCTGATGGCCATTATCTATGGTCTGCATGCGGCCGGTCTCTGGTCCAACAAACCCGGCACTAATCTGTTGGACTCCGGTGCCCATTTCTACGACACTTATGAGACTGCCGACGGCAAATTTGTCGCCATCGGTTCCATTGAACCTCAATTTTACGATTTGTTGCTAAAGCTTGCTGAAATAGACGATCCTGAATTTAAAAATCAACTTGATTTTAATCAATGGCCCCAACTCAAAGATAAGCTGGCCAAGGTGTTTAAAACTAAAACCCGGGATCAATGGTGTGAGATCATGGAAGGCAGTGATGTGTGTTTTTCACCGGTATTGTCCATGTCCGAGGCACCCCTGCACCCACAGAATAAGCAACGCAGAACCTATACGCAAATCGAGGGGGTGCTGCAGCCGGCACCGGCTCCCCGTTTTTCCAGGACCAAACCTGAAATTAAAAATCCACCCCCCCATCCAGGACAGGATACGGAAACGGTTTTAGAAAATTTTGGATTCAGCGTAGCGGAGATTGAAACCCTGCAGTCAGCGGAAGTGATTTAAAAAAGATCAGGCTGAAGGCTGCAGACTATTAAGCTGTTAGGCCGCTTAAGCGATTAGCAATAAGGTCTGAGCCCAAAGCAGTTGTCAGGAGTTAGAAGTCAGGAGACAGGAGATAAAATACAAAATTCGGAATATAGAAAAAACGATGAGCTCTCAACTTTAAGCAACCTGCAGTCTACAGCCTAAAACACTACAGCCTCATTTTATATTGAAGTAAGCAAACGTCGTAATGTCAAAACAATCGCAATTAACTATTGATGGGAAACGTATCGAGACTGCCTGGCATGGCCCGCCACCCAATGAGGCCACGACATTGGTTTTTCTGCACGAAGGATTGGGCTGCGTGGAGATGTGGAAGGAATTTCCGGCCAAGCTGACAGAGGCCACCGGTTGTGGCGCCCTGGTATTCAGCCGCCTGGGATACGGGCGCTCTGATCCCTGCGATTTGCCCCGACCGATTGAATTCATGCATCATGAAGGGTTGCAGTTTCTACCTAAGGTGCTTGAAGCCGCTAAAATCAAAAAATGTATCCTCATCGGTCATTCAGACGGCGGATCCATCGGCTTGATTTATGCCGGTGGCACTCCAGGCAAACCATTAAAGGGCCTTATTACCCTGGCAGCCCATGTGTTTTGCGAAGACCTTAGCGTGCAATCCATCCAGGCAGCCCGCGAACGCTATCTCCATTCAGACCTAAAGCCAAAACTGGCAAAATATCACGGCCATAATGTTGACCGTGCTTTCTGGGGCTGGAACGATGTCTGGCTGCATCCGGATTTTGTTCGTTGGAACATTGAAGAATTTCTACCCGGTATAAAGGTACCCCTGCTCGCGATCCAAGGAGAAGAAGACCCCTATGGAACACCGGCTCAAGTAGATTCTATTGTATCCCGGGCCGGTGGGCAAGCAGATTCGCTGATGCTCTCGGGCTGCGGTCACGCACCGCATGTAGACCGCCAACAAGATACACTAATGGCTCTGAAACGGTTTATTATGAAGCTAAAATCAATGTGAGGATACCAAGCCAGATGAGCCCTCGGGGAGTTTTAATGATCATATTGAAACGAATCTTGGCATCAGTAATTTAATAACAGGATTAAAGCAAAGTTTATGACAGAAATATTTGTAGCAGAAGACGTTGATATTCCCGAGTCACTTGTAGCCGATCATTATCGATTGGAAATTCTTGAACCAAGTGTTGCCGAGAAAGATTACGAGGCAGTGATGTCAAGCAAGGAACGCTTAAGACACGTATTCAGCGAGAACGACGAGTGGCCGGCCGATGATCTGTCGCTGGAAGATAATATCAGAGACCTTAAGCGGCATGAGGCGGAATTCAACTCTCGCTTAGCCTTTGCCTATACAGTGCTTTCGCCGTCAAAAGATAGGTGTGTGGGATGCGTCTATATCTATCCCTCACCAATCCCCAGGTATGACTGCGAAGTATATTTATGGGTGCGGACAAGTGAAGTCGACCTTGATGGTCATCTATATAAAAACATACGTTCCTGGTTGAAGTCGCATTGGAAGTTTAAATCCGTAGCCTTCCCGGGAAGGGAGATTCCTTGGAACAAGTGGCCAGGAACTCCGGTTCCTTAATATCTGTATCGATCACTATCTCCCATACTTCAAGATTTATTCGTGTTGTCTTCGGTTAAACAGTATTTACTTCAACCCCAAGATATAGTATCAATAAATTCGATTGAGCGGTAATATAGTCCACCTATCTCAGTCATAATGAAACAATCGTACACTTGTCGTTACAAATCATTAAATCTGTTTCCGAATAATCTCATATGAGCTCCAAATCCAACAAAATTAAACTTGCGATATTAGGAGCATTGATAGTTCCTTGTTTTGGCCGTTTAGCTTTACACGGGACTGGACATGAGCTTGATTACTATCGATATGTAGTACCTTTTTTTATTGGCGGTATGGCTGGTTTCCTTATAGGCTTCATGAAAGATAACTGGCTTGTGTTACAAACCGACCTCATTAAAACAAACAAGAAGCTCGAAGAAAAAATGATCGCGCATAGGCATGCCGAAGATGCACTTCGGGAAAATGAGGTACGGTATCGAAATCTTTTTGAGAATAATCATTCGGTAATGTTGTTAATTGATCCTGAAAATGCAGATATCATCGATGCTAATCCTGCTGCCATTGGTTATTATGGCTGGAGATTGGAAGAACTCGTCTCCAAAAAGATTACCGACATTAATATGCTTACCCAAGATCAAGTATTCCAAGAAATAGAAAGGGCTAAAAAAGAGAAGCGAAAGCACTTTATATTCAAACACCGTTTGGCGAGTGGCGAAATAAAAGATGTCGAGGTATTTAGTGGCCCAATTAAAATAAAAGGAAAGAAGCTGCTATTCTCGATAATACATGATATTTCAGATCGAATCCTTGCTGAGAGTGAACGTGAAAAGTTGATTAATGATCTTCGGGCTGCACTGAAAGAAATCAAAACTTTGAGAGGCATAATACCGATTTGCTCCAACTGTAAAAATATACGCAATGACGAAGGAGCTTGGGATAAGTTGGAAAAATATATTTCAGAAAAATGGAATGCCCAATTTAGCCATGGGCTTTGTCCCGATTGTACGAAGATACTATATCCGGATCTGAATATTTAACATGAAACCATTTTCAAATAATGGCTGCCTGCTTATGCCATTTAACCTACCTGACCGGATTCCCAAAGCTGCAAGGCAAAACAGCCACGCATTTGGCGCACACATCCGTTGATTTGGGTAAATCGGAAAAGTAATCCAACACCTGTCGGTTTTCGTTTAAGCGATCCCAACATTTACGCCGGTCGAAACCATCTTCGGTCAGGGCGTTCACCGGGCACATTTCAATGCATTTGCCGCAAGGCTTACCCGCTTTCAATAAGCAGGCATGTTCGACATCCATCAGCGGATTCTCACCGAGTTCCGCCTCGCATACCAGACTGCCAAAACGTCCGCAGGCGCCGGCCGGTGTAATCAACATATAGTGCGTCCCGAATCGACCTAAACCGGCCAGATAGGCCAGATGCTTGTGGGACCAGCGGGCCATGAGCTCCTCTTCGTTAAAATTATGGGTTGCCGGCGTCAATCCGGATTCGTATCCCTTTGATTTCAACAGCCCTGCGATGGCCGCGCCAGCCTGGTTGATAAAGTTGTTGGTTTCCACATAGGCCAGACCCCAGTTGCGACAGGGTCTGTCGCCCGGGCGGTTCTCCTTGACCAACTCCTTGACAAAGGGAATAAAAAAAACAATCAGCGATTTCGCTGTCTCCAATAAATCATAGGGGTGCAGATGGGTATTTAACGCAACCTCCGGCAAGATATCATAACGCCGGTCTATGGGGGCGGAAACCATCAGCGGTTTGCGCCAAAAACTTGGATGCGACAGTTTTGCCGCTTCTGCTTGTACGAATTCTTCCAAGAAAATTCTCAAATCAGATATAGACACGTCACTCATAATTTCTCCTCAAGCTTGGTGAGTTCCAAGGGTTTATTGAGTTCGTTTGGATCTTTAGATTCGATATCGATTAGGGTGGCATACTCTCGAGGCCCATATCTTATAGCCGGGACCTCAGCCTCTTATCACTTGAGCCAAAGCCGCCTGACTGCCTACTAGTCTTCAGCCTACAGCCTACAGCCTGATCTTTTCTGACTCCTGGATTCTGTCTACCGCTTACGCCTTACTGCCTACTGTACGAACACCCGGCAGCAGCAAACAGGCGACCAAACAGAAAAGCGAAATCAGCAGCGCAATCCAGAATACCAGTTGGACACTGGCGGCAATGGATAATTGCAATGATTCCCTGGCCGGCTCCGATAACAGTGCCTGGAATTCGGGACGCAACAGATTTTCAAAACTCCGCTGGGCCTGGCCGGTCAGACTCTGTGGCAAACCTCCGATCGCCGTCGCGTTGGCCATGCGATCGATGGCCGCCGTCATACGGGACATCAGCAAACCGCCGCAAATGCCGACCCCTACGGTACCCCCAAAAGTACGTGTAAACTGGTGAGCGGCCGTGGCAACGCCCAGGTTTTCAGAATCTACGGCATTTTGAGCAACCACCAAGGTCGAAAGCGCCACGAATCCCATGCCCAAACCAACCACCATGAATACACAGAAACTAAAAGCCATGGATGTCTCTCTGTGAAACAGAAGCGAAAGCCCACACCCGGCCACGAGACAGACCGCTCCGAAAATTGCGGCCGTCTTTTCGCCTATTCGATTTGAAACCTGACCCAACACGATGGAGCCGATGGACCAACCCAAACTGAGGGATAACATGGCGATGCCTACCTGCATGGGACTTTTGCCTTGGGCACCCTGTATAAAAATGGGCGCAAAGGCAAAATAGGCAAAGATAGCAAAACTGCTAAAAAACACGCAAATATTACCGAGTGCAAATCCCCTGTTTTGAAAAAAATCAAGGGAGAGGATCGGATCTTTGGCCCGCTTTTCACAATGAATAAACCCGATGCCGGCCACAACCGTCAAGACCAGGATTGACATGACCTGCAACGACAACCAGGGGAAATCCCGGCCACCCACCAAAAACAGCGTCAACAAACCGAGTATGGATATGGAAAGGGTCAGTACACCCGGAAGATCCAGGGACACCTCTTTTCGCTTCTCCCTGATTTCAACCAAAAACATTCCAATACCCACCAGCGAAAACAATCCCAATGGTACATTGATAAAGAATATCCAGCGCCAGGATAAATAGGTGACGATAAATCCGCCCATTGTCGGCCCGAGTACACTGGCTATACCCCAAACCGAACTGGCATAAGACATGGTTTTTGCCCGCTGATCGGATGGTGAAATATCCGCCAGCACAATATAGACCAGGGCAAAATTGCCGCCGGCGCCAATGCCCTGGAAGACCCGGCAAATAATCAAAAAGGTCATATTTGGTGATAAACCGGCTAGGATGGACGAAAGCAAAAAGATGCCGATGGAAACCATGAAAATGATTTTATTATTAAAAAGATCGGCCAATTTACCAAATACCGGCAGGGATACCGCTCTGGCCAGCAGATATGCTGAATAGACCCAGCTATAAAGATGTAATCCACCCAGTTCCGCCACAATAGTCGGCATGGCCGCTGTCATAATCAACGCGTCCATAGCTCCCAAAAACAGGGCCATGAGCGCAGACAAGATAATTAGCAGTCTCCGTTTTGAATCCAGACTCCGGTCAAATGCATCCATTTCAGTTTAATCCCATTTTTCAATACGTCCCGTCAATATGTTGAGGTCTTAGAAAAATGCTCAATTTCATTTTAGTTCAAGGAAGGTGAAAATTTAATCCGCAGGAATACTGCATTATTGAGGAATATTTAAAGCCTGACGCCGAAATAAGACGAAAGGGAGTATTTTTCGAAGGTCTCATGTTTTGCTTGCAAGGCATACAGATCATACTTTATATAAAGACGTCAATAAATTTAAAAGCAATCGGGGCTAAGCTGTAAGCTATGAGCAGTTATCTGCCATGTGATTGCCGCTTAAGGTTAATTGCTGACTGTTGAAGGAGGCGCGCAGATGAAGGCAAAAAAAAAGGGAATGGTTCTGGGGTCTTTTGTGGGTGATGCCATGGCACTGGGCCCGCACTGGGTTTACAATACAAATGTCCTCGATAAAAAATTCGGCCGGGTGGAACAGTATCTGGACCCCCTGGCCAGCTACCATAAGGGTAAACACAAAGGGGACTTCACCCACTACGGTGATCAGGCTCTCCTGCTTTTGGAATCTGTTTCCGCCTCCGCAGGTTTCGACCATACCGCTTTTGCCCGAGCATGGCAGGCATTTTTTGATGATTATCAAGGCTATCGGGACAAAGCCACCCAAACCACACTTGAAAATATGTCCGCTGGCGGCAATCCACTGGAAAGTGGTTCGCCTTCGGATGATTTGGGCGGCGCAGCCAGAATTGCTCCGATACTCTATGCTTATTCAAAGGATTTAGACGCGGCCATCCTCGCGGCCTCACATCAAACGGCATTGTCGCATAACAATCCGGAGGTGCTTGCAGCCACCGATTTTTTTGTAAGGCTGGTCATGGGGGCATTGACCGGGGAAACGCCATCCGCAATCATAACCAATTTGGTTGAAAACCAATTTAAGGATACCGACCTGGCCGAGTCCGTTGCTTTGGGCCTTGCCAGTCAAGGCAAGGACACCCGCACCGTCATAGCCGAGTTCGGGCAGATGTGCAGCGTTGAAGCTGCCACGCCGGGCACCATTCACTTGATTGTGAGCTATGAAAATAATTTCAAAAAGGCGTTGGTGGAAAATGTAATGGCCGGCGGTGATTCGGCCGCCCGCGGCATGTTTGTGGGCATGGTCCTGGGTGCTTTTTTAGGTATCGATGCCATACCGGCCGAATGGCTGGAGACCCTGAATGCACGTAAACGGATTGAGGACCTGTTGGCGGTGTTGGACATGGGGTGAAGGGGAGAAAGAAAACATCCAACATCGAACTTTGAACACTGAACATCGAATATGGAATGTGGAATCCTTCGTTTTTATAAAAAGTCTGAGCGAAGCGATTCCACTTTCGACGTTGAATGTTGGACGTTCGATGTTCGATGTTGATTTATTATGTTACAAATTGCAGTTTGCGGTCTAGCGTCCGAAATACAGATCCGGCAACCACATGGCAATGCCCGGAAACAGCATTACGATAGCCAACCCCACCATCATGACCAGCACAAAGGGAACAATGGAGCGATAAATATCCCCCAGGGACACCTCCTTGGGTGCCATGGCCTTCATCAGGAACAGGTTGTAACCAAACGGTGGTGTCATATAGGCAATCTGGCAGGTGATTGTATAAAGCACGCCGTACCAGACCGGGTTGAACCCCAGGTTGATGACCAAGGGAACATACAGCGGTGCCACAATGATGAGCATGGCGGTATCATCCAAAAACATGCCCATAAGAATGTAGGACAGCTGCATCATAATCAGAACACCCCAGGGGCTGAGGCCCCAGCGTTCGATGAACAAGGATTTGATGGCGTGTACCGCGCCCAGGCCGTCGAAAACTGCCCCAAAGCAGAGCGCTGCCAGAATTACCCACATAAACATACAGCTGACACTGAGTGTGTTTTTGAGGGTCTCATCTAACACCTTTCGGGTTAAGCGCTTCTTGGCAATTGCGGCAATGGTGGTGGCCAGAGCCCCCACAGCAGAGCACTGCACCAGGCTGGTGATACCCAACAGAAAGAGGCCGGTCATGCTGAATATGATAACCAAAGGTACAATGCCGGCGCGCAGCAATTTAATCTTCTGGCTCCAGGTAATCGTTTCCAGTTCTTCCTTTGACAATGTCGGTCCCAGATGCGGCTGCAACCGGCAGCGAATATATATGTAGGCCATAAAAAGGGCCGCCAGTAAAAGTCCCGGGAAGACACCCGCCAGCCACAATTGACCCACCGGCTGCCGCGCGATCATACCGTAAAGGACAAGCACCACACTGGGCGGCACCATGATTCCTAAAGAGCTGCCGGCCTGAATCACACCGGTGACCATTACCTTGTTGTAGTTCCGTTTAAGCATCTCCGGCAAGGCCAGGCTGGCACCGATGGCCATACCGGCCACACTCAGACCGTTCATGGCCGACACCGCCACCATGAGCCCCATGGTACCGATGGCCAAGCCGCCGCTGATAGTCCCCATCCAGACATGAAACATTCGATAAAGATCACTGGCAATGCCGGATTCGGAAAACATGTAGCCCATATAGATAAACAGGGGCAGGGTCAGAAGCGGGTACCAGTTTAAAAGACCAAAAGCTGCATTGAAAGGCATCTCGGCTGCGCCCTTGCCCCAAAGCAAAAGCGCAAACAAGGTTGCCACGCCGCCGATGGCGCCAAAAACCCGTTGACCTGTCAACAGCATAAGCATCATCGAGGTGAAAATCAGTATCGCGATCATTTCATAACTCATGTTAAATTTTCTCCCCTCTTGCCGTTGCCAAGTCCTTGAAAAATGTTGCGATGGCCTGAAGCAGCATTAATACTACGCCGATGCCCATCAGGATTTTTACGGGCGCCATATACGGAGCCCATGCCGATCGATTTTTTTGCCCATACATGACAGCATACTCGATGCTGGAATAGGCTCCCACCAGCAGAAACACCAGGTAAAAAATCAGGAACAGACCGGTGATCGTGTCTATCTTGGCGCGCTTTTTTTCGGACCAGTTACCATACAAAAGGTCCATGCGCACATGCCCTTTGAGTAACATGGAGTAGCCGCCGCCCAGCATCCAATAGGCAGCCATGGTAAATTGGGCCATTTCTACCGCCCAGATGCTTGAAATACCAAAAACATTCCGGGCTACGGGCTCATACAGCAGGATGGCCATCATCAGAAAGACCGAATACATTGTGAATTTTCCCACAACCGTGTTGGTCTTATCGACAGCACGTACAAAGAGTTTAACAGCTTTAGGCATTATTGCCCCTTTCTTTAACTACTTTAAATCCCTGCTTAATCCGCTGTTTTGTTGAACAACGTTTAGGCAGGGATTTGGGCCTGAATCTTGGAACCGTTCAAAATTCAGGTGTTAACCTAAAATGGCCTTTCCTGGTTCTTACTTCAATTCGAACCAGGAAAGGCCGTCATGTGACACATGTTATACCTGATTCACCCACTAGTAGCGGTATGGAGGTCCGGCATCCCGCATGGTCTGGGCGTATTCTTTGAGGATCTTGACGACTTTAGCATTTCTGGGACTCTTTTTGGCGGTATCATCCCAGAACTTCAGGGCTGCATCTTCCACCTGTTTCCACTCTTCACCGGGGATCGAGGTCAGTTTCAATTTGCCGCCCCTTGTCCGGTAATGGGCCTCGCCCCACCAGTACCAATGCTGGCGGTAATAGTGCGATTGATCCATCTGCAGCTTGAACAGGGTTTTCAGGTGTTCCGGCAGCGCATCCCATTGATCCGAGTTGGCATAATAGGAACCGGCCCAGGCGCCTGAAATCGGGTTGGTCAGATAGTAATTGGTTACATCGGCCCAACCGACGGTATAATCCTCGGTGATGCCTGACCAGGCAACGCCGTCCAACTCACCGGTCTGAACCGCCATTTCGATGTCTTCCCAAGGCAGTGCCACTGGAATAACACCGAACTGCTGCATGAAGCGACCACCCGTTGGGAACATGAACATACGCAAGCCTTTGAGGTCCTTCAGGCTGCGGATTGGTTTGGTGGTGGCAAAGTTACAGGGATCCCAGGCACCCACACTTAGCCAGGTGACGCCCTTGATTTCCGAGAAAGCCTCTTCCCAAATCTCATTCAGGCCGTACCAGTTCCACAGGACGGGTACATCCAGTGAATACCGTGAAGCAAATGGAAAGTAGGCTCCAAAAATAGATACATCCACCGGAGCTGCGATGGAGTCGTCATCACTCTGTACAGCGTCGATGGTTCCTTTTTGCATGGCCCGGAAGAGTTCACCCGTGGGTACAAGCTGATCGGCATTGTACAGTTCGATCACCATCTCACCATTGGCAACTTTGTTAAACGCATCGATGGCCGGCTTGCAGACATGTGCGGATAGAGCCGCACCCGCATAGGTTTGCATGCGCCATTTAATGGTGGTTTTTTTGGCCGCGTGCACAAAAGGCGCGCTGACTGCCGTGGCTGCCACAGCTGCAGCACCCACACCTGCTTTTTTGATAAAATCGCGTCTCTTCATTCTACCTGCCTCCTTTCAGCTTGGGTTATAGAGTATTCACTTCAATTCATCCCACTAACGATGAAGCAATAGAGAAAGCCCGCATCCAGCCTGTATCATGAATACCGGCTATCGGCAACTCCTTGACTTATTATAGATGTCTATACAGCAAACCTGAAGCAAACTTGCCTCGTCATGTGAGCACCCGAGAACGTAGAATCACGAATTGGGCCTGAATCGACCAAGCAAATTGAACACGTGCCCAATGGACACGCATCTTCCCAAGATGGATTAGAAATTTAATCCGAAGGAGGCTTTTTCTACCTCAGGATTCATTGATTTGTCAAGGTTTTTTACAGCATTTATGAGCTGTGCCATTCACAACCGATTTTATTATGCGGTTTCATAATGCCTAGGGATATGATCAAAAAAGGGATTGACTCCGGGTGGGCACCGCACATATAAAAGCCTCATTTCCGAATTTCAAAATACTGTACTGCGTACAATCCTGTTATTTTGGACATAATATCTTTAAACTGATTTCGACTGCAGGGAGAAGCAAGATGACGACAGCCAAAAATCTTCTAGAAAGCGAATTCACCCAAGAAGTATGCTATGAACTCCTTCCCGAATGGAAAGGGCTTGACATTAAAATAACCCAGTTGAGCGGCGGCATCACCAACAAGCTCTACCGGATACGATCTGAAAAAGGCGATTGTACCGTGCGTATTTATGGCGATCGAACCGATCTGTTTATCGATCGGGATGAGGAAGCCCATACCATCCAGGAGATGGCTAAAATCGGTGTTGGATCCGAAATGGTTAAATACCTGCCCGAAAAGGGAGTCACCATCGTGGATTTTATTGACGACGCCACGGTTCTCACCAACGATCATTTTCTGGACACCAGCCTGCATCGGCTTATAGTTGATCCGATCCTCAAAATTCATAACAGCGGCGTACAACTCAAACGTATCTTCAATCCACTGTTGGAAGTCATGAAGATGTCCGCTATTCTGCGGAATCTCAAAGTGGAATACCCCGAGTTTGACATCGCCGGCACCATCCAACGGTTAGTCAAGCTTTCCAGCATTATCAACATTCCGGAATCAGAATTTACAGCCTGCCACAACGATCTGCTGGCGGACAATTTCATCCTCATCAACGAGAACACAACCCAGAAATATAATGCACCCATGTATATCATCGACTGGGAATACGGCGGTATGGCGCCCAAATACTACGATATTGCCGATATGTTCCAGGAAATCCTGGTCCCGCGTAACGTGGAAAAAAGTATCGTGGAAGCCTACTGCAATGGGGAAGCAATGAGCCACACCCTCTTTTTGATCGATATGTATAAACCCTTTCCGGATATCTACTGGTTTCTGTGGAGTCTGATTCAGCTCAACATTTCCAAAATTGAGTTCGACTACTATGATTACGGCAAGGTTAAATACGAAAATGCCGTCAAGAACCTGGAATTCCTTTTGGATGAATACGGCGTTGCCGTCTAACCCAAATATTTCACCCAAAGGGTGCCCACTGAGACGTGAAGTATCCAAGTGACACCCCAAGGTTATCTATAAACAACCTAGCAAATATTCAGTAAGAAAAAAACCTGAGGGCTCCGGATTCTAAAGCCCTCGGGTTTTTGCTAGCTTGGGGGAAAGAAAACAGAAATCAATGCAATGGGCCCACCGCAAATTTCGGTTGAAAAATCGCTGGAGCAAGCCAGGCGGCTATCATGAAGTCCTGGTTGTTGCCATTCCCCTTATCCTGAGCACAGCCAGCTGGTCGGTGCAGCATTTTGTGGACCGCATGTTTCTGGCCTGGTATGCGCCCGAAGCCATCGCGGCGGCCATGCCGGCCGGCATGCTGCAGTTCTCTATGGTCAGCATTTTTATGGGAACGGCCGGCTACGTCAGCACCTTTGTGGCGCAATATTTTGGGGCCAATCAGTACCAAAGAATCGGTCCGGTCATATGGCAGGGAATTTACATCTCGGTGATCGGCGGCATTGTTCTTATCTGCGTCATCCCTTATGCGGAATTTCTCTTCAAATTGATCGGCCATGATAAAGAAATTCAGATCTATGAAATCGACTATTTCAAGGTCATCTGCTGGGGGGCCGGCCCCTACCTGGCGTCGTATGCAATTTCCGGTTTCTACAGCGGAAGAGGCCGAACCTGGCCGGTTATGTGGGTAAATATATTTACCACGGCAGTGAACCTAATCCTCGACTATATGCTGATATTCGGTCGGTGGGGTATGCCGGAAATGGGAATTAAAGGTGCCGGCTTGGCAACGGTGATAGCCGGTATATTTTCATTTGTCGCATTCCTCGTATTAATCGCCTCAGAAGAACATAATACGACCTTTGCAACTTTAAAGGGCTGGCGTTTTGAAAAAGATCTGTTTCTAAGAGTTCTGCGCTTCGGGCTGCCCAACGGCGTTCAGTTTTTCCTGGAAATGGTCGGATTCACGGGTTTTGTATTGATTGTCGGTCGGTTGGGGACCGCCAGCCTGGCGGCAACCAACATTGCCTTCAATATCAATACACTGGCCTTTATGCCCATGATCGGTTGCGGCATCGCCGTCTCTGTTCTGGTGGGTCAGTACTTAGGTGCCGACGACCCTCGGACTGCCCAAAGGAGCGCCTATTCCGGCTTTCATCTTTCGATTATTTACATGGGCAGCATTGCCTTGGCATATGTTGCCGTTCCGGATATTTTTGTAGCACCTTTTGCTCTAAACGCAGATCCGCAGGTGTTCCCGGAAATTTATGCCATGAGTATTATCTTGCTGCGCTTTGTGGCCTTATATAGCCTTTTTGATACTTTGAACCTCGTATTTGCCTCCGCCATCAAAGGTGCCGGGGATACGCGTTTTGTCATGTTCACGTCCACCGTACTGTCTCTATTGGTTCTGGTATTGCCCACATACCTGGCCGTGGTTGTATTTGAATATGGTTTGATGGTTTCCTGGATCATAGCCACGTTCTATGTCTGTCTGATCGGAATTGTTTTCTTCATGCGGTTTCGAAACGGCAAGTGGAAATCCATGCGGGTGATTGAAACAGGTCCTTCTGGAAGTCAGGTTTAACCCAACAAATTTGTGCGAGCAACAAATTACAAAAAACAATACCCAAATAACAACTAAACCCCAAATGACAATATTGAAGAGTACCCTGCTGCGAGCTGCAGGGAGTCTTCACCGTGTGGAATTCTATCATTTTTGGTTCGCTCGCTAACCCCGCAGCAAGACTTCGGCGAGGAGTTCGGCTATGTCGAATGATCTTGGCGAATTCGAACGCTCACTCGAAGACCTCAGTCGAGTCGCTACGGGGAATGCGCTCGCTTTCGCGGCTCAAACCATCGCGTATGCGGGCTGAAACCTTTTCAAAATTAGTTCCATGCAGGCGGATAGATTGCCGCTTTAAAACCTGATATCAAATAGTTGATCTATTGAAATTTTGATTAATGAATATTATTTGTTTATTGTGATTTAAATTGGAGTTTATAATAAGATCATTCACCAATAGAATACTAGCGCTATTTTAAATGATATTCTGGAGGGACTTATGTGGAACTTAATACTACTTTATCTGGCTTCATTTTTCCTGGTTTTCTGGGGAATCGCCCATCTGTTTCCAACCCGTTCGGTGGTGGCTGAATTCGGAGACATCTCCATAGACAACCAGCGGATTGTGGCCATGGAATGGATCAACGAAGGGGCTACTCTTGTTTTTTTAGGAATACTTATTGCTGCGATTACGTATGTGGATCACAACCATACGGTTTCAAAAACCGTCTACCGCCTGAGCTTTTTAATGCTCAACGCCATGTCGGTGATTTCGCTATTTACAGGGTTCAAAATCAGCTTCTTGCCCTACAAGCTCTGCCCGGTCATCTTCAGCGGGGCGTCGGTTTTGATAATTCTGGGTTGTTATCTTTGAGTGAGACCTGGTCTCTACATTTATGATTTGAATGTTCTAGAACCATAAAGAGTGTATATTATTAACCGCCTCCTTAACCGTCTGCAGAGCGTTTGACAGACGCGTATACGTCATGGCCAAACCCACATGGTCCGACATAAGCTGTAGAAACGTGATATCCCGCTCAGACAAATCCCAAGCCTCGTGCTGATACAAGCGCAGGACCCCGATTACACTTTCACGAAAGCGGATGGGCATGGATACAATCGCCCCGATCCCCTCTTCCTTGGCATGTTCAGGATACTGCAGCTTATTGGTCTGGTTCACATCCTGGATAATCACCGGATCACCCTGGATGGTTGCCGCGATACTTTTACTGGTTTGAACAGGTCCTTTATTCAGATAGGACATACTGAGTCCAAAGCTGGCAAAATTTTCCAGCTCATGCGTCTCCGGATTCAGAATAAAAATGGTACAGCCCTTTATTTCAATTGCCGCCACTAGCAATTGCGTTAAATGGGTACACATGGTTTCCAGATTATCAGATTTGTTAAGGGCCTCATTCACAGCTGCAATGGTGCTTATTGCGATTTTATCTTCCTTTTGCATGAGAACATCCTTTTCTTTATAATTAA
>CAYVMI010000045.1:0-54447 GCA_964452555.1 uncultured Desulfobacterales bacterium | reverse complement strand
AACATCAGGAACTCCACGGTCTGATGGATATCGTTACGGACTATATGCTGCAGAACCATCGCTACGGTATCCTTTTTGACCTGCACTCTTATAATTATCAACGCCAGGGACCAGTGGAATGGCATGTTGATCCCAAACCGGTGATCAATTTGGGCACCGGCCCGGTTAATCGCGAAATTTTCGGCGAATGCCTAGAAGATTTTATGACCCGTTTGCAAACATTCAGCCTGAACGACCGTAAAACCTATGTGGCCGAAAACGAAATTTTCAAGGGCGGTCACCTGTCCCGCCGGTTATCCCGGAACAACTATGATCGTTTACTGGTTTTAGCCATTGAGTTTAAAAAGGTGTTCATGAATGAATTGTCCGGTGAGCTATATCCCGATGCATTGAATCAATTGGTAACCCAGTTCGAAGCGGCAGCCGGTGAATTTATGGAACTGCCTTTTTTCAATGGGGGTGGATAGAAACCCTTAAATTTTCTTGCCCAAGCCCATACGCTACCTCAAAGTTGCATTGTTGTTTAGGCAGCAATGTGGTGTAATCCCAACCCACATGGGCACCTTTATGTGTACTCCCCGTCATTCTCCGGTAATTTATTTTCCTATTCAGGTAATAGCTTGAAAAATTAATATGTTGTTATATAATCGGTAGAGCATTATCAAAAATACTGATTTAATTGGTTGATATGAATAAAAATCAGAGAACGTTGGAAAAAGCTGTCACCTGCTCGGGAGTCGGGGTTCATTCGGGCAAGGATGTACATTTGACCATCCACCCGGCACCCGTCAACCACGGCATCAAATTCGTACGCACGGACCTGCTGAACAGCCCGGATATCACTGCCCATTTCAACCAGGTGGTGGACACCAGCCTGGCTACGGTAATCGGATACGATGGATTTATCGTCTCAACCATAGAGCATCTGATGGCGACGTTTTCAGGCCTTGCCATAGACAATGCCCGGGTGGAAATCGATGCCTATGAAATGCCGTTTATGGACGGCAGCGCCGGACTTTTTACTGAAATGATCCTGAAAGGTGGGATTGCAATTCAGGATGGCCCCAAATGCTATTTTGCTATCCAGGAGCCCATTGAGTTGAAAGCCGACGGCAAGTTCGTAGGCATGTATCCGGCGTCTGAATTCAAAATCAGCTACACAATTGAATACGATCATCCCCTAATCAAGAAGCAAACCTGTACTTTTGAACTATCCGAAGAAACATTTAAAACCGAGATCAGCCGGGCGCGGACATTTGGGTTTCTGCACGATTATGAGATCCTCAAACGCTATGGTCTGTCCAAGGGTGCGTCCCTGGACAATGTGGTGGTCATCGATGGGGATGAGATTATGAATCCCGAGGGGCTGCGCTATCCGGACGAGTTCGTACGCCACAAAACCCTGGACTGTATCGGCGATCTATCCCTGCTGGGTATGCCCATTTTAGGGCACGTGGTCATGGAGAAGTCCGGCCATGCATTTAACCATGCGTTTCTGAAAAAACTTTTTAGCGAGAGGGCCGCCTGGGCGACTTGCAACCTGGATGATCAGGCTGATAGGCTATAGGCTGAAGATTATTAGGCGTTCAAAATTGTCTGGCATTCAGCGGGTTACGTCCCTGAGCCTCTAGCCTAAACCGCTACGACCTGATAATCAGCCCCTTCGATTCTTTGGACATAAACCGAATACAATGAAACGAAATCTTGGCATAAAAGTTACAGGTCTTTTGTTGTGCGGCTTGATCCTGCTGTATCCCCACGTGATGATGGCCCAGGATGCCAAGCTCCAGAATATCATTGTTACCAATACGCGTGATGACCTATTGATTTTTCTCACAGTGGAAGGCGCCTTTCGTGAAAAGATGGAAACCGCCATTTCCAGTGGAGTTCCAGCCGCATTCTCATTCTTTATCAATCTCTATCGGGTACGTGGATTCTGGTACGATAAAGAATTAGCCGAGTTAAAGATCCAGCACACCATAAAGTACGACAATCTCAAGAATGAATATATTGTGACGCGTTCATGGGACGATAATCAACAACGTGTCGTAAAGTCATTTGATGAAGCTAAAAAACTGATGGCCGAGATCGATAGCTTGAAAGTTATCGATCTCAATCAGCTCCAAAAAGGTACCCGATACCAAATTCGAACCAAAGCCCAGTTGAGCAAGCTAACACTGCCATTCTATCTGCACTATGTGTTGTTTTTCGTCTCCCTATGGGACTTTGAAACCGACTGGTATACAATTGACTTCATATACTAATGAATAAGAACAACTTGGAAACCGCCAGTCTCACAAACGAGGAGCGCAGACGACGCAAACGCGAAATCGTCATCATCATCGCTATTATCGTCATCGTAGCGGTCTTGACATTTGCCGAAAACCGCGTAATCCATTTTGGGGCCGATTTTCCCATCTCGAACACCATTTTGATGTTCATCCTCATCAACATCAACCTGCTCCTGCTGATTCTGCTGATCTTTCTGGTTTTGAGAAATCTGGTCAAACTGCTCTACGACCGCAAGCGCAAAGTCATGGGCGCCAAGCTGCGGACCAAACTAGTTGTGGCTTTCATTGCCTTGACTTTTTTACCGACCATCGTGCTTTTCTTCTTTTCCATCAATTTTATAACCACCAGCATCGAGTTCTGGTTCAATGTGCCGGTCGAACAAGCCCTGGAGAACTCCTTACGTGTGGGACGCAACATCTACACCTTTGCCGAAGAAAACAACCGCTTCTTTCTGGAACGCATCGCCTACCAGGTAAAAGCCAAAAACCTATACGATGAAAAAAATAAAAAAGCCCTGGACAAATATATTCAGATCGTCCAGCGTGAATTTAACATCGATGCCGTTGAGGTCTATTCTGCCAATTCCAAGCGCTTGATCTTTGCCTTGGCACCCGAATTAGAGGGTAAGCCCCTCAGAACCGTCTCCGCCGCTGACTTTCAGCAGAAAATGCCAAAAAACCAGGTGCGTTCCATCTCCGAAAACTACCGTAAAGGCCAGCTGCTGCGAACGATCGGTACGGTGCCTTTTGGTGTCGCCCATTCAGAGGCCAAGGCCTACCTGGTCCTGAGCGACCTGATTCCGCGCGACCTTTCCGAAAAAATGTTGTCCATCTCACGCGGGTACGAGGAATACCAGCAGATCAAGCTGCTTAAACGACCGATTCAGATTACCTATTATATTACCCTGTCCATAGTGGCGCTCTTGGTCCTGTTTTGCGCGGTGTGGTTTGGGTTTTACCTGGCAAAGTCGATTACGATCCCCATCATGGCACTGGCGGACGGCACCAAGAAAGTTGCCGAAGGCGATTTAAGCTTCTCTATTGGTGCGGTGGCTGATGATGAGATCGGTAGCCTGGTGTCCTCTTTTAACACCATGACCAGGGACCTGCGCAATAACCGCGAGCAACTGGAGCTATCCGCCCGAATGCTGCGAGAACGTAATATTGAAATCGAGGCCCGACGCCAGCACATCGAAATCGTATTACGCAATGTCTCCACGGGTGTGGTCACCATCGACGCCGACGGCGTCGTGACCACCATTAACAAATCGGCCGAAAAAATGCTCAATCTGCAGGCCGAAAGAATATTAAACACCAGTTATCAGAATCTACTTTGGGGTCAACACCTGGATCTGGCCGAGGAAGTTGTAGAAAGCCTGGCCAGCTCCCAGGAAACCGCAGTGGAAATGCCGCTTAAGCTCACCATCGACGGTCGACCGCGCAGTTTTTTAATAAGTTTGAACGCCTTGACCGACGACACCGGCAAGCACATGGGTATTGTCATGGTTTTTGATGATCTGACAGAACTCGAAAAGGCCCAACGGATGGCGGCCTGGCGAGAGGTTGCCCGACGGATTGCCCATGAAGTCAAAAACCCGCTGACACCCATTACCCTTTCGGCCCAACGACTCAAACGTAAATACTCTCAAACCCTCAAAGAACCGGTTTTTGATGAATGCACGCAAACCATCATTGATCACGTGGAATTGATTCAGAATCTGGTAAATGAATTCTCGGCTTTTGCCCGGTTTCCGACTGCAAATCCAAAGCCCTGTAAATTACTTCCGATTATTGAGGAAACCGTGGCTCTCTATCGGGAAGGGCATCCCGATATTAATTTTTCGATTATCGCCAACGGTGATATCCCCACACTCAACCTTGACCGGCAGCAGATCAAGCAAGCCATGATCAACCTGGTGGATAACGCCATTGCCGCCATCCGTGAGAGCGGCGATATTGCGATCTCTTTAGATAAGAACCGCCAAAAAGATAAAGTTTGCATTGAAGTTGCGGATAGTGGTACGGGCATTTCGGATGAAGATAAAAGAAGGCTGTTTGAACCCAATTTTTCTACCAAAAAAAGCGGCATGGGCTTGGGATTGACAATTGTCAGTACCATTGTGAATGATCATCGTGGTACCATCCGCGTACAGGATAACGAACCCAACGGCTCGCGCTTTATTGTGGAGATACCAATTTAGGCTGTAGGCTGAAGACTGTTAGGCTGTTAGGCGTTTAACCGCTAATAGTCTAAAAGCCTAAACTCCTAAAAGGCTAACAAAGGAATTTATATGTTTCCATCCATTCTGATCGTCGATGACGAACCCTCCATCCTGCAGACCTTGGGCGGCCTGCTTACCGATGAAGGTTTTGAGGTTATAACGGCCCTCAACGGTTATGAAGCGTTGAAATTGATCGATGTTGAATCGCCGGATCTGGTTCTGCTGGACATATGGATGCCCGGAATCGACGGTATCGAAACCCTTAAAGAAATTAAAAAGGACAATCCCAATACCCAAGTGATCATTGTCACCGGACACGGTACCATTGAAACAGCGGTCAAGGCCACCAAGCTGGGCGCCTTTGACCTGATAGAAAAACCGCTATCCATCGACAAGGTCATATTGTCCATCAATAATGCCCTCAATTTTAGACGCCTGGAAGAAGAAAACCGATATTTACGCCGCAAAACCTTGGAAAAAAATTCCATCGACGGCCATAGCCCGGTGATCAGCGAACTGAGAAAGCAAATTGACTCTGTCGCCCCCACTGACTCATGGGTGCTCATCACCGGTGAAAACGGTACCGGAAAAGAACTGGTGGCACGCACCATTCACCAACTCAGTTCGCGTTCTGAGTTTCCCATGATTGATGTCAATTGTGCTGCTATCCCCGACGAATTAATCGAAAGCGAGCTTTTCGGTCATGAAAAGGGTTCCTTTGCCGGGGCTCTTAGCAAAAAAATCGGTAAATTCGAGTTGGCCAGCAACGGTACGATTTTTCTGGATGAAATTGGCGATATGAGCCTGGTTACGCAATCCAAAATATTACGGGTTCTCCAGGAGCAGCAGTTTCAGCGTGTGGGTGGTAGCCGGACCTTACAGGTCAGCGTTCGCGTTATCGCCGCCAGCAACAAAGATCTGAATGATGAGATCGTCTCCGGCAAGTTCAGACAAGATTTGTACTACCGTATTAATGTGGTCCCAATTTCGGTGCCGCCCCTTCGACACCGCCGGGAGGATATACCCCTATTGGTGGAGACCTTTCTGAACGAGAATGTAAAAAAGGGTCTGGGGTCACGCAAAGGTATCAGCAAACAAGCCCTTAACCTGCTGCAAGTCTATGAGTGGCCCGGAAATGTCAGAGAACTGAAAAATCTTTTGGAACGTCTGACCATCATGGTTGAAGGCGAACTAATCGATGTGGATGACCTGCCGGCACCCTATAATCCCCAGACTTCTGAGTCGTCTGAAACAAGCGAATCTCAGCTTTTAACCATTGATTCGCTCAAAGGGGCCAAAAAATCTTTTGAAAAAGCTTTTCTCCGCAATAAACTGCTAGAACACGAGAACAATGTTAGTAAGACCGCCAAAGCCATTGGCGTGGAACGCAGTTACCTGCATAAATTGATCAAGCGGCTCAAGATTAAAAACGAATAAATGGCGCAACGATGTCTTTTATCCAAGGGAGAAGGACTTTGCTGCGTTCCATAAAATCGAATAATGGTCCTAGTTTGAACATTTGTGGAGATTGTTTTTTATGTTTTTCTTAAATTTAAGAAGCTCAATTCAGGTCGATTTTACCCCAATGTTGTAAAAGCCTGAGGGCTTCAGAGTCAAGGCGTCTGAGGGTGAAGTCGTAGTTCTTTACTTCGAACCCTTAGCAACGCAGAATCTGAAGTCCTCAGGCTTTCCCGGAGGGTAAACAACATGACAAAAAGACCTCATCCTTCGAATTCACTAGAGATGATATCCATGGAATGGCTATAGCGCAATGATATCGGTCATAATAACAACCCATTATATTAAATTTGTCATGTTTTTATCCAACCTTGGGGGTTATTATGAGGATTATTAGCGGCTCGCTAAGGGGCCGAAAGTTGCATACTTTCAAGGGCACCAGCATTCGCCCCACCTCCGATCGTACCCGCGAGGCTGTATTCAATATTCTCTCTGACCGAGTTCCGGGGGCCAATGTGTTGGACTTATTTGCCGGCAGCGGTGCCATGGGCATTGAGGCCCTGAGCAGGCAGGCGAATACGGCCACTTTCGTGGATAAGGCGACGGCGTCTGTTGCCTTGTTAAAAAAAAACATAAGTGCTTGCGGCCTTGGCGCTAAAAGCAGGATTATTCAATGGGATATCCAGCGTAGTTTGGCCTGCCTTGATGCTGCCCAGCAGCCTTTCGACCTCATTTTTTTGGATCCTCCCTATGGACAAAACTTGGCCGGTCCGGCTTTGTCCCACCTCCTAAAAACCGACGCCTTGACCCTGGATACTTGCCTTGTTTTGGAGCACGGACGCCCAGAAGAATTGCCCCTGCCCCGCGACCACTTCCAACTGAGCGACCGGAGACGCTACGGAAAAACCCTTGTTTCCTTTTTAAGTTATATGCTATAAATCTCTCCGCTCATACAAAACCTCACCACAACCAATTGTTATCATTGTTTTTATCACTGGAGGCTGTTGACCTATGCAAAGAATTGCTATCTATCCTGGCTCTTTCGATCCGGTTACTAATGGGCATCTCGATATCGTCGAACGTGGACTCTACATCTTCGATAAAATTATTGTGGCCATCTTGTTGAATCCTGCCAAAAACTCCTTTTTTGCAGTTGAGGAACGCATGGAAATGCTGCAAGAAAGTATGAAACGATTTAAGAATGTGGAATTTGACACTTTCGATGGGCTCCTGGTAGATTATGCCCGCCGGTGCAAAGCCCACGCAATCCTGCGCGGTATGCGGGCTGTATCCGATTTTGAATATGAATTTCAATTGGCTTTGATGAATCGTCGCCTGCAACGGGATATCCAAACCGTTTTCTTAATGACCGGCTTGCGCTGGATATTTACCAGTTCATCCATTATCAAAGAGGCCGCCCAATTTGGAGGCGACATCGAGGATATGGTGCCCCCGATTGTGAATGAGAAATTACAGCAAAAATATGGCCGCTAACCCTAAAATACCCTTGTCAAAAAATGCCCGCATTGTTCTGGAGAAACGCTATCTCAAAAAAGATCAAAGCGGCAACCCAATCGAGTCGCCCGAAAATATGTTTCAACGGGTTATTACGAGCGTTGCCGACGCAGACCGGCTCTTTGACCCGGATGCCGATATTCAAAAGACGGCCTTAAAATTTCAAAAACTCCTCAAGAATCTGTGGTTCCTGCCCAATTCTCCCACCATGATGAACGCCGGTAGGCGTTTGGGACAATTGGCAGCCTGTTTTGTTCTGCCCATCGAAGATTCCATGGAATCGATCTTTGAAACCGTAAAACACACGGCCATGATCCATAAAAGTGGTGGCGGTACCGGCTTTTCTTTTTCCAGGATCCGACCGGCCATGGATGTGGTGCTCTCCACCGCCGGGGTATCCAGCGGACCGCTATCATTCATGACTGTTTTTGACATTGCCACGGAAACGGTTAAACAGGGCGGTACCCGAAGGGGCGCCAATATGGGGGTGCTGCGGATCGATCACCCTGATATCGAAGTTTTTATCGATTCAAAAAATGACCTCACCCGGCTGAACAATTTTAATATATCCGTGGCTTTGACTAGACAATTCATGGGCGCCCTGAAATCCGGCGCGGATTTCGATCTAATCAATCCACGCACGGGAGAGACTGTCCGGAGCCTCTCCGCCCAAAAAGTTTTTGACAAAATTGTACGCTCTGCATGGAAAACCGGAGAGCCGGGTATCATTTTCATCGATAAAATCAATGCCGACAATCCCACCAAACAATTGGGTGATATAGAAGCAACCAATCCGTGTGGTGAACAGCCCTTGCTGCCCTATGAATCCTGTACTTTGGGATCCATCAATCTATCCCGCATGGTTACCAACAACAACCTTAATCTCAATCGACTCAAAACCAGCGTACATGGTGCTGTTCACTTTTTGGACAACATCATTGAAATGAACCGCTACCCGCTGCCCCAAATCGAATCCATGAGTAAAGCCAATCGCAAGATCGGGCTGGGCGTCATGGGTTTTGCCGATATGCTGATCAAGCTGGGCATTCCCTACGACTCCCATGAGGCCATATCACAAGGCGAATCCGTCATGGCCTTTATCGATCAGGAATCCAAAAATGCGTCGGCGGCGTTGGCCAAAAAACGAGGCAATTTTGAAAATTATAAGGGCAGCATCTACGATGGGCCGGAAACACCCTTTATGCGGAATGCCGCCACCACGACCATCGCACCCACAGGCACCATCAGCCTGATTGCCGGTGTTTCCAGTGGTATTGAACCGGTTTTTTCAATTGTGCAAACGCGTCGTGTTCTGGATGGCGAAGAACTACATGAAGTCCATCCGCTATTTCTCAAAGCCGCCAAATCTGAAAATTTTTTCCACAAGACCCTCATCCAGAAAATCGCTGATGGTGCCCGTCTGCCGGAGATTGATGAGATTCCCAAACACATCAAAGCGCTCTATAAGACCTCACACGAGATTGCTCCGGAGTGGCATGTCAAAATTCAGGCCGCTTTTCAAAAACATACCGACAACGCTGTTTCCAAAACCGTAAACCTGCCCGCTGAAGCCACAGAAAAGGATGTGGAGGCGATCTATTTGTCAGCTTATAAGCTGGGATGCAAAGGCGTCACAATTTACCGCTACGGCAGCCGGGACAAGCAGGTGCTGAATGTGGGCGGTGATGTCCAGGAAAAGCCAACCATTGCACCCAGAGCCCGGCCTCAGCGGACCCATGGTATGACTGAACGAATCCAAACCGGGTGTGGCAAGTTGTATGTAACCATCAACGCAGATACAAAAGGGATGTGTGAGGTGTTTGCCCAGATGGGCAAGACCGGCGGTTGCGCTTCATCTCAAATTGAAGCGGCCGGACGCTTGGCTTCTCTGGCTCTACGGTCCGGTGTAAATGTAGACGCCATCATCAAACAGCTCACCGGCATCCGTTGTCCGTCACCAGCCTGGCAAAATGGTAAAATGGTTTTGTCCTGCCCGGACGCCATGGCCCAGGTACTAAAAAACCTCACCAACACAGACATCTCCGACAGTCAAGCCATAATGGGGGGATGTCCGGAATGCGGCGGAGTACTATCCCACGAAGAAGGTTGCCTGAATTGTCACTTGTGCGGGTATTCCAAATGCTCTTAATCCGGGTGCTTCATTAAACCTGGCCAGATAATATATAGCGGCTGCATCATTTCTTCCATTCTGGCCGAGATGAACATTACCCAGATTTTTCTAATATGTGTCCGCCCAGAAATTGGAATTTTCGTGGTCTGCCAAGGCGGATGGCAAATTTAATCCGGAGGAATAGTGGGCTATTTTGAGGTTTTAAATTTGCCGTCCAACACCGGCAGGGCGCGAAAAGGGCATTTATGGGGGACACATTAGAATAGCATTTTGATAAGTACAAATCCCCCCACCAACAGAATTGTAAATACGACCGCCAATATATTGAAGTATTTATCGATGAAGGTCTGGATATGAGGCCCGAATTTATAAATAAGGCCCCCAACCAAAAAGAAACGCAGCGATCGTGATACAGCCGACGCTAACAAAAAAATCAAAAAGTTAATTTTAAATGCACCCGCCGTAATGGTAAAAACCTTATAGGGAATGGGTGTAAATCCAGCAATTCCGACCGCCCATGCATCATACTGATGATATAGGGAACCGATGTAGTCGACTTTTTCAGTAAGACCATAGAAATCCACAATTTTTTCGCCCAGCATGGCCATAAACTGCCAACCGATCAAGTATCCCAAGACCCCTCCCAGAACAGATCCCACCGAGCAAATCATAGCGAATTTCAGAGATTTTTCCGGTTTACCCACTGCCAAGGCGATTAAAAGCACATCCGGTGGAATGGGGAAAAAAGAAGATTCACTAAATGCCAGGATAAAAAGTGCCCAGCTGCCGTAGGGAGTCTCTGCCCAGCTTAGAACCCAGTCGTATAATTTTTTAAACACAGTGTTTATTCCGCCTCAGCTTTTATATGATCAATTTCCAGAATTAGGATCATCTGGTTTTAGCGTACTTTTTTTGCCGCGTTGTTATCTAAGAGTAAGTGAACGCCCAACATCGAACATTGGACACCGAACATCGAAATATGAAATTCTTCCCTATCTATAGAAAGGATGAGAGCGGTCTGCGGCGCAAGAACCCGCGTTGCGCTAGCGATTCCACATTCGACGTTGGATGTTGGAGGTGCGGTGTTCGATTATAGTCATTTATCGCCTTTAAAATCTTCACTTCTGTTATGAAAATATATTCTTCATTAAAAATAGTGGCTACGGCTGCCATCCATGCTCTCCCACTAATTTGACAAATCTGCATCCACCCAAATTGGTTTCTTTAATACCTTGCTCATCCTTGGTTATTTTAATCAGATCCTGGGAATAGCGGTCTCCCACAGGTACAACCAGGCGGCCCCCATTAGCCAGTTGATCCACCAAGGCTTGGGGAACTTTGGGTGCACCGGCCGTTACAATAATAGCATCGAAAGGACTCTCATCCTGCCAGCCCGTGGTACCATCTGAATAGCGGGTGACGATGTTATGGTATCGGAGGGTGTCAAAAAGGCGGCGTGTCTTGATAAATAGTGAGTGAAGTCTTTCAATCGTGTAGACCCGAAAAACAATTTCAGCCAAAACCGCTGCCTGATAGCCGGAGCCGGTACCAATTTCCAGTACGCGGTCATCCGATTTCAATTGGAGCGCCTGCGTCATTTCAGCAACAATATAAGGCTGCGATATGGTTTGCTGATCTCCAATGGGTAAGGGAAAATCGCCGTAGGCCTGATCCATCAAAGCTTCACTGACAAAAAGGTGCCGCGGCACTTTACGCATGGCCAGCAGTACATTCAAGTCGTGGATACCTCGGGCTTCGATTTGTTTATCCACCATCTCTGAACGTTGGCGCTCAAATTTCCGGGACTCATTTTTCATGGGTTGTTGTCTACCAAAACGAAAATTAGGAGTCAATATAGGGAAAACAACGTTAACATGTGTTCAAAACAATATAAATGGTACAAACTTGAAATTGTAGAAAATTCGGTTTAAAATCCTCTTGAATTTTATCGAATATTTATTAACAATGCAGCATCGTCGTCGATATCAATTCCCTTTCGAGAGGATGTATGAATAGCACAAAACATATTGCCGTGGCGATCGTTTTTTCGATTGTCATCGTAATCGCCGGTACCTTCGGTTATATGTTGATTGAAGGTTGGGATCTGCTGGATTCGCTATACATGACTGTCATCACCTATTCCACCGTTGGATATAGCGAAGTTAACGAAATCAGCAAACTGGGTCGGCTGTATACCGTATTTCTAATCTTTCTTGGTGTTGGTTTCTTTCTATATGTGGCCGGTGCCATCATCCAGTTTATGGTTGAGGGTCAGATTCGAACCGTTTTTGGGAGGAGAAAATTGGACAAAAAAATCGATCGATTAAGCAATCACTACATTGTCTGTGGATATGGGCGCATCGGCAGGGTGTTATGCAAAACTGTCAGACGATCCCCCATCGACCTGGTGGTCATTGAAGGCAATGAAAAATTGGTTCCGGCCATGGAACATGATAATATTCTCCATTTGTGTGGCGATGCCACCGACGAAGAACTACTCCTTAAAGCTGGCATCCAGCGAGCCCGGGGACTCGTGGCCGCATTGGGCACCGATGCCGAAAACGTATTTTTGGTGTTGACTGCCAGACAGGTAGCACCGGAGCTCTTCATTACAGCCAGGGCGTCCGGAAAGGATGCTAAGAAGAAATTGTGCGCCGCCGGTGCCGATATAGTTGAATCCCCTTACGAGATGGGAGCAGCCCGCATGGCCCAGCGTATCCTGCGACCCACCGTGACCACTTTTTTGGACTTGGCATTTGGCTCCAGCCGAACAGATATCCAAATGGAAGAAATTCCGGTCCATCCGAATTCCTCCTTGAGCAACCTCATGCTCAAAGATTCAGGCATCCGTCAAAATTACAACCTCATTATCATCGCCATCAAAAAACCGGACGGAGACATGAAGTTCAACCCGTCCTTTGAAGCCCAAATCATACCAGGCGACACGATGGTTGCAGTGGGAGAAAGTGAAAACTTGCAGCAGCTCGAAAAGATTTTGAATCCGCAATAACGTTTTCTAAAAATATATTTCTGTGATCATCTGTAACCCACCAGTTTCGTGATTTTCCATTGGGCATCACGTGAGCTTCCTGGATGCGCGGATCATATTTTTACGAAAACGTTATATTTTATATATGATGCGGTTTTCCGTGATTATAATATCCATATACTTATCATGAGATTCCATGGGAATCTGTTGAACAATCTGGCACTCCAGCGATAGAGCGACCTTGCGTGTGGTGATGGGCAGATTCCCGATGAATCGGTCATAATAGCCCTCACCGGAACCGATGCGCCCCCCTTTTTCATCCAGCGCTACCCCTGGTATAATGGCAATATCAATGCGATCAATGGGGATTATCTTACATCGATCTGGGTCAGGCTCCATAAATTGACGCGGACCCATTTTCATATCAGCCGGAAAATTATCGATTTTGTATAGTTGCATGGTGTAATTTTCCGTGTCAAAGGCCGGCAAGGCAATGATCTTGTGAACACTGAAGCAGCGCTCTATCATACGGGTTGTATCAACAACGTTTGCGTGCGGCATATAGAGTAAGGCAATGTGCGCCTCAATAAAATTGGCAAATTCAAATAAACGATTCTCAATTTTATTCTGCTTATCAATCAAATCCTCGCTGGAAATGGATTCAATCGATGCAATCACACGATCACGGATATCACTTTTTGACTCTTGAACTTCTTCCATAACATTCTCCGAAAACCTGTTATTATCTTTTTCGACATAATTTTGAATCCGATAGTATAACAAAAGTGAATTTATTTGTCAACTTTCAATAATCATTGACTAAATTGGGTGGCCGTGATAGACAAACGGTACAAATTTACGTCTGAATCAGCCTATTAAAATCAGCGACCATCAGCATTAGCGGGGGTCGCTGATTCGCATCCATTCATCAATTATGAACAGAAATTGAAATCTGTTACGACCCCAAACTACCCGAAATGAGATAATCATGCTTGAGATAAAATATGTGAAAGAAAACCTGGATGACATCCAGAAAATGTTAAAAAACCGCAATACGGTCGCAGATCTGGCGGTTTTTAAAGCAGCCGATGACCGCAGGAGGGAAATTTTATTTGAAATTGAAGAATTACGGCATCGTCGCAATGTTGTAACCGATCAAATAGCAGAACTCAAAAAGCAAGGTAAAAACGCTGATACTCTGGTGGCCGACATGCGTGAAGTGGGAACCACTATCAAAAAACTGGAAACCCCCTTGTCAGAGGTCGAGGCTAAAACCCATGAAATTTTGATGCAACTCCCTAATTTTCCGCATGAGTCCGTTCCGGTGGGGCAGGATGAAAACGATAACCCTACCGTTAAAACCGCCGGTGAGCTCCCGGATTTCGGATTTGAACCCAAGCCCCATTGGGATCTGGGAGAAAATTTAAACATTCTGGACTTTGATCGGGCCGCCAAGATAACCGGTGCGCGCTTTCCCCTTTATTATGGAGCTGGCGCCCGATTGGAACGGGCTCTTATCAACTTCATGCTGGATATCCATACCCAAGAACATGGCTACCGCGAAGTCCTGCCGCCATTTATGGTCAATACGGCCAGCATGACCAATACCGGGCAACTGCCCAAGTTCGAGCAGGATCTGTTCAAGCTTAAGGATTCGCCATATTATCTGATACCAACAGCGGAAGTCCCGGTAACCAATATCCATCAGGGCGAAATTCTGGATGCCCAGGATCTGCCTATACTTTATACGGCCTTTACACCCTGCTTTAGGTCCGAGGCTGGTTCTTATGGGAAAGATACCCGCGGCTTGATTCGGCAGCATCAATTCAACAAGGTTGAGTTGGTCAAATTTACCCATCCGGATGAATCCTACGCTGAACTTGAAAAACTACTGCAAAATGCGGAAAAGATCTTGCAAAGACTTGACCTGCCCTACCGAATTGTAACCCTTTGCACCGGAGACCTGGGTTTTTCAGCTGCAAAGACCTATGATATTGAAGTCTGGATGCCATATCAGAATGTCTATCGTGAAATTTCTTCCTGTAGTAATTTTGAAGACTTTCAGGCCAGGCGTGCCAATATTCGATTTAGAACCAAGGGCCAAAAGGGCACATCCTTGGTCCACACGCTCAATGGATCGGGGTTAGCTGTCGGACGAACGGTTGCGGCTATCCTGGAGAATTTCCAACAAGCTGATGGTAGTGTTCAGATACCCCCGGCTTTGCAGCCCTATATGGGTGAAATGAGAATTATCCAAGCATGAAACTGCAAGACTTTCCAAAGGAAATACAACCCTACCTAATTCCTCAAATCACTGGTGACATCTGGTATCGGTGTCTGGATTGTGGACGCGAACACCCCATTCAGGAATTGCTCTACACGTGCCCGCGCTGCGGACATGTGCTGTTGTTATTTGATAAAGCATTTGACCGTCTGAAGGACATTCCTGGAAAGATGTGGCATCAAATATTCGACTATCGTCGCATGTTAAATGATCCATCCCTGAAAGGTATTTACCGCTACCATGAGTTTCTTGGTTCCGTAATCCCACTTGAATCAATCGTCTATCTGGGCGAAGGGCACACACCATTGGTAGAGGCTAATCAGGCCTTATCGCAGCGCGCCGGCATCCGATTCTACTTCAAAAATGATGGCCAAAACCCCAGCGCCTCCTTCAAGGATCGTGGTATGGCCAGCGCCCTCAGCTATATTCACTATTTGGTAAAACAGGGATTGGTTTCAGATGTTTTGGCCATCTGCGCCTCCACAGGAGACACTTCCGCTGCCGCAGCGTTGTACGCTGCTTATCTTCAACCCCATATTAAATCGGCTGTTCTGCTACCACATAAAAAAGTGACCCCCCAGCAACTGTCCCAACCACTTGGCAGTGGGGCCAAAGTTTTTGAGATACCAGGTGTGTTTGATGACTGCATGAAAGTTGTGGAAGCACTATCCGAGCAGTACCCCGTGGCCTTGTTAAACTCAAAAAATGCCTGGCGGATCCTGGGCCAGGAGTCTTATTCATATGAAATCGCACAGGATTTCGAATATGATCTGGAAGATAAAGTTGTCGTACTACCCATCGGTAATGCCGGCAATATAACGGCGGTATTGCATGGCTTTCTTAAATTTTACCGGACCGGCATCATTGCAAAACTACCTAAAATTATCGGTGTGCAATCTCAACACGCTAATCCGGTGTTTCAATACTACTCGGAAACAATTCCGGCAAAACGAGCGTTTAAACCGGTGCATGTAACGCCCAGCGTCGCCCAGGCAGCCATGATCGGAAACCCGGTATCCATGCCCCGCGTCATACACCTGGTGGAGCAGTATAATGCCGCTAGTGACCGGCAAAACGTTTTTTTCGTGGAAGTGGCCGAACAGGCGATCATGGATTGGGAGCTCAAGGCCAACCGTAATGGACATATTGCCTGTACCCATGGGGGGGAATCCCTTGCCGGACTTGTTCAGGCTCTCCAGGCAGGCTTTGTCCAACCGAATGAAGTTGCAGTGGTTGATTCAACCGCCCATGCACTGAAATTCTCCGGTTTTCAGGATATGTACTTCACCCAAAGTTTTCCGTCGGAATTCAAAGTTTCATCCAACCCGGCACTTATCAATACACCCGTATACGTTCACCCCCCGGACCTCGAAAAAATTCCGCAACCCGGGCAGCCCTTGAATCCGGAAGAGCTAAAACAATTTGTTCAGCGCATTTCAGATGAAATTGCCGTACAGTTAGCACTCAGGAAAACCAATGAAACGATCTAAGGGATTTTTGACAAAGCTGTCTTTTGGCATTTTATGCTTATTTTTTTGGTTGCTGGCCGTATCTCAATCACCTGCCGATGCTGCTGTGCTATACAAAAGCTATCTGGTTAAGTATGATCGCGGTTGGGATATCCTGTGCGACCCTTATGTTGTCCAGAAAGATGATTGGGTCTACAAAATTTTTCGACAAAAAGGTGAGTTGTCGGCCAAGGATTTCAGGGAATTTTTAAGCATATTCAAACGACTCAATCCCCACATACGCGATATTGACAGAATTCGACCCAATCAGCATATCATTATTCCACTAAAAAAAATTGAACCCGGCACTTTCCCGGACCAGGCGTCTGGTACGGTCACGATCCCTTTTGTGACCATTTCGAAAGTTTCCGACTTACTTAATTCCTATGCCAGTAGTTATGCCGTCCGCCGGGGTGACAGCATTTCCAAGCTCATCTCCAAACGCTTTGGCCAATTCGGATCCAAATCGTATCAGGAGGGAGTGCAATTGTTTAAAACCATAAATCCCCAGGTTGTCGATTTGAATTACATCTATGTCGGCCAGGAGTTAAAGCTACCGGAAACGTCTGTTCAGAATCAAGCCTGGTACCAGAGCTTGTTTGACAAGTCCGGACGCATCAAGAAGGAACTGACCGGGACCACCCTCGGCAGCCCCCCGCCTGTGTCCCCCACACCGGCCGCTAGCGAGGTAAAATCGCCTGAAGATCCTATCTCCGAAACTGTGGCAGCGCTGGACGGCAAACTCCGCAACCGGGGCACCTACTTTTTCCCAAGAAAAGGACAAGCGGATTTTGAGCTGGACTTGTCCCGATTTCCGATCATGGAAATGAAGGACGGAACCCGTATCGTGTTTGCCAATAAATCCGATGCAGGCAGGGCAGATCTGGAAGAGTTACCCAGTTTATGGGACAAGGTTCGAATCGTTGATATCGAAGAAAACTCTCAGGCGCAAACCATCCTGAGCAGCGTCATGCAGAAAACCGAAACCATAGCTCAGCTTACCGAGGTCTCATTTTCAGATCATGGTATGGATGTGACCGTTACGGCTAAATGGATCAAGGCCAGCCCCCCGGATCCTGATGGAATTGTGCGGCATACCTGCATTTCCAGCATTGAGGAAAAAAACCAAAAAACTCCCGATACCATCATCCGCTACCTGGATCAGCATAATGTTGTGATTAGGGACATCCTGGAAGAAAAAACCCTTGCTGATAGGCAACCGGATACGGCCTCCTCGGCGCCTTATGTACTACCTGATATTCTTGCCCTGGTACCGATCCAGAGGAAAGTGTTTGCACGCGACCTGATCGATGCTTTGGGTGGTCGCTACGCCAGGGATATCGCTGTAAGCTTTCCATATGCCGGCATTCAAATCCAGGCTGTATCAAATCTGGTATCTACTCCCGGTGGCAAAGAGTTTTTACTCGATTTTGGCGATCTTTATGGAGATGCCGTTCAGGAAATCGAAAAAACGGGTCTTAGAGTGGTTCAGATCAAAAACGACACCGACATCCAAACGCTGATCTCGCGCATTCTTTCCGAAATGGAAGAAGCCTATATCAGCGACCCGATACTATATGCAGCCAAGCGACCCGTTCAGTTTAATACCAGGTTGGGTATCAAGGGCTTTATGGTGACAAAGCAGGACGGATCAAAAATCCTGATATCGGTTATACCCTTGCATAACCGTATTCTGCAGTTTTTAAACCAAGATAAGATTAAGGTGATACTGGTGGGGATACCCGCGTAACCGGTTTATGAGGTGATCGCATGACTTACAAAAGAGCTTTGGCCTGGGCGTTGTTGATCCTGTGGATTGTGTCTGTTTTTGCCTGCGCTGGTACGCAAGCAAAACGTAATAAGCAAGCCCAAGTAACACGAAATCTGGGAGAAGCCTATATGCAGCAGGGTAATATTACCGAAGCGCTTAGAGAGTTTCTGAAAGCCGAAAAGCTTAATCCCAACGATCACCTGCTGCACAATGATTTGGGCCTGGCCTACATGGCCAAGGAACGCTTGGAAAAGGCTGAATATCATTTCAAAAAGGCCATTGACCTGCGGAATGAGTATGCCTCGGCCAAGAACAATCTGGGGACGGTATATCTGGCTAAAAAAGATTGGGATGCCGCCATAGCCCAGTTTCAAACCGTTGCCGGAGACGTTCTCTACGCCACGCCCCACTATCCCCTTACCAATATGGGCTTTGCCTACTATCATAAAAAGGATTATGCCAGCGCTGAAAAATATTACCAGGATGCATTGGACTTGCAGCCTGAATTCGGATTGGCCTTACGGGGACTTGGTAAAACCTACATTGCTTTAAACAATTTCCCCGCGGCAGTGTCCATGCTGGAAAAGGCGGTTAAAACTACCCCGCAATCAGCAGAATTGCAAATGGATCTGGCCAACGCCTATCACATGCAGGGTCAGACCAAAAAGGCCTTGTTTGCCTATCGCAAAGTCACCTCTTTGGCACCGGACTCATCTCTTTCCGAAACCGCACAGCGGGAGATCATCAAGATCCAGAACCAACAGCAATAATAACAGAAGGCCCGCGATTTACGTCGGACCTCATGTTTTTATTGCATGCGCGACTGCGTCGCTATTTATATTGTTTTGAGTCAGGTTCTAAAAGGAGTATTTGAGGTCCAGGAACACCCTGTCATTATCCTCGACGTGCTCCAAAGGCGGTCGATCGCCGGCCTGATAGGCGACGACACCGACCCGTACCCGCCAGGCATCATCGATATCATATTCAAGACTCAGTCGCTGCAAAGCACCATCATCCTGCCCAGTACCATATAAAACCGCCAACAATGTGATTTCTAGGCTTTCGTTTAACCATGAACGCATTAATCGGAAGGCGGATTGGGTATCGTCTTCTACGATCTCATCTGGAGAATCGTCCAGCCGCGAATCATAATCGACCACATGTCGATTGGCCACTTCCAGGCTAATGGTCATATCCTGGAAACCGGTATACTCCAAGCCCGCCAGCAGGTCTAGACGTGCGAATATTTCATCCTCGGTATTAAAAAATCGAAATCCCTCCCAATAAGCAGCCTCGGCTTTAATTAACCAATTGCTCCAGGCCACATTAAAGGCGGCACCGTAGAAATCGAGGCGATCATGTTTTAATCCCATTTCCGGGATTGGCGATATTGAAACCAACTCCGGTCGGAATGCATCGTTGACAATGTCGGCATAGTATAAGGCAAAATCCCACCCCGAAAATATACCACTTAATGCCAGTGCGTATTCCATTTCACCAAGCCCTTCTTCAGGATCTTCCTGATCCGGCGGTGGCGTATCGCCGGGATAAAAATCCGAACCGAATTCGGGATTCTGATTATAGCGTAATTCATGGATCACAAAGGCTCCCAGATTCCAATTCCCGAAATAATAATCAACCCGGGTCATGAATACCGGCAGACGCAGATCCTCGATGTCGGTCAATCCGGGTTCGCGTAGATCCAGGGGATTGAGTACATCCGTAATACGAATGTTGTCGGATTTGCCCCAGACAACGATTTGGCGGCCAACTTTTAGATCCAGAGAAGACGTCAGACTACCTGCCAACCATGTCTCGGCTAAATACAGATCCGTCTCGTAATTATCGCGGACCTCGTCGGTGAATTCGTCATAGCCCTTGATGCGGTAAATACCGTCATATGCACCTTTGCCGCTGAACCGAAAGCGCCAATCGCTTTGAAGCTTGGCATTCAGTTCCAAATACAGTTCACTTTTTAACTTGGAAACGCCACGCCAATCGGTTTCATCCACCTGGGGGGCTGAATGGGCATAATTGTATGCTGAGGTAAACTTGGCATATCCATCCACAGAATAATCAGAATCCTCGGAATCATTTTCAGCAATGGTTTCAGCTGGACTCTCATCTTCAAAACCACTCAAAATATCATCGGATTGGCTGTCTGGGTGTGGCGGCAAATCTTCACCGTCTTCGTCAAAACCTTGCAAGAGTGTATCCATTTCGATGTCGTCGGATGCGTGCATTCTGCCCGGCCAATTGACAGTTAACGCAATCAGGCACACCACGACCCAGATTAAACTTCTCGCTTTCATGATCCCAGCCTTCACAGCCCCTTTTCCAAGCGGCGCGTGGTAAACAGGGCTTCATCCAAATCCTGATTGAATCGAACATTCTCAAACCGCAATATGGTTTTATGCACCAAATGCTTACCTTTTCGACGCATGACCTGCATATCCAAAGTTACCCAAATCCCGTCGATTTGTTCCAGACGATTGATCTGCATCCATTTGGTATAGCCGGCCTTTTCTTCCCAGCTGACCGACCGCACCACCACATGGTTATCCTGGCGAACAAAGAGGATCCCTTTGGTGTATCCAGTTTCTTTAATTACAGCTTTTGACCTCGGCGTGGACTGGATAACCCAAACCTTGTGATCGCCAATAACCTTTTGTTTTTCTTTGTAAAAACTATAGTCATAATCTTCCAGGTCTCGCGACGTCATGTCGGAATAATTCAAGTCCGATCCCATGAAGCTACCGCTTTTGTCACTGGAGGCAATCCGTTTGGTTTTATGCAGGGCCGGTAGAAACAGCCATTGATCATCATCCCGGTCAGGATCATCATAGTCATATGTCAGAAAACCGGTATCCTTGACATCTGCTGGATGTTGAAAAAACATGAGTGAATACGTATCCACCCCTTTGTCCATTCGAAAAGAACGGATCTTGCGCAGACGCTGTTTGCCCCTTTTGTCGATCAGGATCATTTCCATATCCGCCGTGCGACGATCCCCTTCCTCCCGATCTTCCACCATTTGCATTATCGCCCGTGCCTGCGAGTCGTCCGCCGCCAAACTATCTGAAAATAAAATGCAAAAAGACATCAGGACAACCAAACCGAATAAAGTCATTTGTTTAAACGTATTCATTAGAAAATCTCCCCATTTTCTATACACAATCTAACCGAATTTAATCCACGGCAAAGTCTACCGATGACTCTCTTGTTGCCTATACCGCTCAACATTTTCCTAAATATCACCTAGCCCCATATTTCATAATTTTATAATACTAAGTAAGCCAGAATTGATTGTTTTGTAGAAAGTTCAAATTCAAGGCCTGCAAATTTTGTGATCATGAGGCGTACTTCTAGTACGTTGAATGATTGCAAAATGCAGCAAAACGCAGAAGTTGTACTTTTTATGAAACAATCTCCTTGGGTTTGTTGACGACAACCATGAGTGCCGGTGCAATCAAATAGTCCGAAACCAAGGCCATGATAATCGTAAATCCTGTCAACAGACCAAAATTGATCAGATTGTTCATGGTTGCAAACATAAATACAAAAAAGCCTAAAGATAGTACAATCGTCGTCACCAGCATGGCCCGCCCGGTGGTGTGCAATGTTTCATAAACGGCTTTGACCGGGTCTTTCTCACGTTCATAATATCGCCGAAAATTATGCATAAAATGAATGGTGTCGTCCACAGCCAGACCGATGGCAATACTTGCCACCATCATGGTAAATAAGTCTAATGGAAAGCCTAAAATTTTAATCAGACCCATGGTCAACAGGATTGGTGTCAAGTTTGGAATCATGGATAGCAGTCCGATGCGAAGCCTGCCGATGAGTAATATCATTAGAATTGTGATAATAACTATAGCGATTAGATAGCTTTTTGCCATGGTTCGGACTGCCTGGGTCAAAATTCTACCCAGCAGGCTCATCAAACCGGTTAGAACAATCTCGGCATCGGGGAAATTTGCTTTAAAATAAGCCGGCACCTCCCGCAATAGGTCTGCTGACAGAATCACATCTCTAAAAGGGACTTTTAGGGTGAAACGCACTTTGCTGAACTGGCTATCTACCACATCTTCCAGGTCATCCGAACCGCTGTTTTCAAAAAGCAGTAATTCTTGGGCAATTAGGTCACGATTATTGGGGATGGTATAGTGTGACGGCTGGTTCTCGTTCAATGCCTGATTGGTTTCCTTTAGTATGGACGGCAAGGACCAGGCCTTGCCCACAAAATAGGCTCCGAAATCGCGAGCCTCCATATCGGTGGCGGCCTGATCCAGTCGTTTGAGAAAACCAGGATCGTACAAGCCGTTTTCCTTACCGGTATCGATAATGACTTCCAGGGAGACCGAACCCCGCAATTGCGTATCGATGGTTTTGGTGGCGACGCGAACTGAATTGTCCTCCGGAAACCAACCCAATACATGATGCGAAAACTTCAGTTGAATTGCAAAAGCAAAGGATCCTAGAATTATGATACCCCCTATGACCAGAATCGGCCAAGGCCTCCGGGTAGAAAACGAACTGACTGCATTTAAAAATCGATCCATCAACGACGATCGCTTGTATCCTTGTGAGTGCTTCCGTGGTTTTAACGGGATCAGAGATAAAAATGCAGGGATGAGAATGAGTGTGTAAACAAAGGCCAATAGCACGCCAATACCGGCAAACACACCGATATCTGCGATCGGAGCCACATCTGCGGTTGAAAAAGACATTAAACCGCTGGCAGTGGTCACATTCGTCATGATCACGGCCAGACCGGAATGGCTGAGGGCAAATGCAATGGCTTTGCGTTTATCGCCCGTTTGATCAAATTGGTGATAGAAAATAGCCAGGATGTGGACTGATGTACCCACACCGACCGCCAACAGAAAGGACGGTAATATCTGGGTCGGAACCTTAATAGCTGTGCCGGTTATGGCCATAATAGCTAATGTCGTTAGCAAGGATAGGATCACCACCACCAGGGGTAAAATAAAACCGGAAATGCGCCGGAACATAATAAACAGAACCACCGCAACGATCAGCAGGGAAATCGCAACGAATTTGCGCATATCACCCATCAATGACCGTTTCAAAAAATGGGTTACGGAGGGAGATCCAGCCAGAAATATCGGATTTTCATCCGATTGAAATCGATCAACAACACCTTGAACTGCCTGAACAACCTCACTGTTTTCAGCATCTGTCAGGTATTGCGTCGCGCTTTCATTTTCCACGGCAGGAGATGGGGTGGTTAGTGATGCGTCATCAAATCCTGCTAATGGGTCCTCAATATCCCCCTGGGCGGAAAAACTCTGAGTGCGGATGATGATCGTTGTAAAGCTGCCGGTTTCCGAAATCAGCAGGTTGCGGTACATCTCATTTTGCATTACCCGGTTCTTCAGATCAGCTAAATCCGCGCTTGATTGCGGCCACTCTTCCATTAAATCCTCTACAATCAAGGTGTCGGCCAGGCCGCGTGTATTACGGGCATTGATCAGGCTCGTTATTTCATCGATATACGGCACCTCGGATTCGAGCGCTTCGTGGATTTGTCGCAATTTTTCCAGAAATGCCAAATTAAATACATTGCTTGTCTGAATGGCCACGACCACGGTTTCATCACGACCGAACTGATTTCGAAACTCATTATAATCCAGTAGAATGGGATCATTTTTATGTAAGAAACCTTCGTTGGATGTATCAATCGTTATTTTGGGTAACTGCGAAAGCAATCCCAGGGTCAATCCTAGCATCAGGATGATGGATTTTAGGCGGTTAGCGTAAATAAAATCGGCAAATAAAGCGAACCAAGCCTCAATTCGATAGCGCAGATTCTGCATGATTTCCTCTCAAAGCCCACATAAATTTCTAGCGCGTCTACCTGGATAATGCACGACCCGGTTACTTACATGGGCAAGGCGCCTTGAGGGATGACTTCGCCGTTGCCACCTCGACAAGTCTCAACCGGAACCGAAACGTACAGATTTACCCTGTCCCGTCGTAGTTCGCAGAGCGAAGTCGGATTCGAACCCTCAGCGACGCAACATATGGAAGTCTCCGGGCCGCCCTCTGAATGCAATTTGATGTAAGAAATGTTAATACCCGTTGTCATAAATATGTTCCGAAATAACAAACCGATGCATCAGCGGTTCAGACTTTTACTGCATTCAATATTAGCTCTTCAATATCCTTCAATGTTGTTTCCAGCGGTTGCTTTTTTTGACGTTCGATTTCAGGCGGCTCAACCGGGAATCTGCGACGAATGGGATAGCTGGTATGGGTCAAAAGAATCGATCCAATCGCCAGCATATGGACCGCGAAGGGGTTGCTCTCCTGAAAGTCGCCTTGTTGATACCCTTGGTCCAAAATTTTTACCAGCATCATTATTATTTGGGACATATCCTTAATGATGACATCCGGGAAATCGGCCCCCCCGGTGGCCTGCTCACGAACCAAGATTGCTGCGGCTCCGGGATTCTGCCCTATGGTGATGACGATGTTACGGATGTATTGGCGCAGTTTTTCTACGGGTGTGCTCGCTTGCTGAATGGAGCTTCGAAACCTGTCGATGGCATCGGAAAAAATGTTATGCAGTACTTCGGCGTACAGCTCACTCTTATTGCCGATATGGTAATAAATCATAGCTTTATTTATCTGAGCCAATCGGGCAATTTCATCCATACGCGCCCCGGCAAACCCGTCTCTGGCAAAAATATGCTCGGCAGTTTTGAGAATCTGATGCCGGCTTTCCGCCTGCCTGGCCGCTTGCTTTTTTGTTACCATCTGACTTCCTTTTTATGGTGACTGCCATGGGTTTACGTGCGCAATCGGATATTTAACTAACCAGTTGGTTAAACTAATTAGTTAAATATATGACCATTGGGCGCATAGTCAAGCATTATTATTAAAAAAGGCCGCCATGGCAGAGCTGCCATGGCGGCCTTTTAAGGGGAGTTTATGTCGGTGTTTTCAGCTTATCTCGCGCTGCTCCAGTTTAACAATTTTAGGGGTAATAAATATCAAGAGCTCTGAACTCTCTTTGCTGTCTGCTTCGGTTTTGAAAAACCAACCCAACACCGGAATTTTGGAAAGCCACGGGAATCCGGCCACAGCATTGGTCTTACGCGTTTTCATGATACCGCCGATGACGATGGTATCGCCATCATTGACCAAAAGCTCGGTTTCGGCCTCGTTGGTTGATAAGGAGGGCACACCCTGGGTAATGGTGTCGATATCATTCTTGGTAATTTTTATTTGCATGGATACCCGGTTGTCCGGCGTCACATGCGGCGTGACCTCCAGAAGCAGATCGATTTCTTTAAACGAAACCGATGAACCGCCGGTGTCATCTCTTTCAAGGTACGGGTATTCAATACCTTGCTTAATTCTGGCCGATTTATTGTCCAAGGTTACAATCTTCGGTGACGATATGATTTTACCCTCGCCAGTGCTTTCCAGTGCATTCAGCCTGGCATTCAACACAAAGGGGGTACCTCCGATTTTATTAAAGGTAAAGCCAACACTTGATGAAGCCCCCGCTGCGGGAAAGTTCATCGCCATGTCCCCGTTTATGAGTCCATCGAACAAATCACTGTTTGCCGGGCCGATGGTGGCATCCCAGTCAAAACCAAACTCACTGGAAACATCGGTGCTAACTTCGGCAATGCGTGCCTCGATAATAACCTGGGGTGTAACCTTATCGATCCGGTTAACAATTTCCTTGGCCTGCCAGATCTTGTCCTCCGTATCTGTCATGATGATTTGATTATTGCGGGCATCGACGCTTACAGATCCGCGATCAGGTGTGACAATGTTCTGAATGTGCGGCTGTATCTCAGTGGCGGCATTGCTATAGTTAACCGCAATATATTCCGTAATCAAAGGCTCCAGGGCTTTTTCCTGTTTTAAGGATGCCTGGGCCGCTGCAATCTTGGCCGCCCGCAGGGCTTCTTCGTTCTTAAGGGTATTTAACGTTGCAATACGGATGATGTCATCCTCTTGAACCTTACCCAGCTGGTTCATTCTCAGAACCAAATCCAGTACCTGATCCCATGGAACCGGTTTGTCGAGTGTTAGTGTGACCCGCCCGGCAACATCTTTATCGATGGCGAAATTCATGCCGCTGATCTCACGTAAGATCCGAAAAACATTTTTAATATCGGTCTCAAAGAAATCCAGGGCGATTTTTTCACCCGTATACTTTTTAGGTTTACGCAGAACAGAAGGAGCCTCTGTAACTTCATCCATGGGCGCAGCTACTTCTATGGGCTGATCGCCACCGGCGGTCTCGATGCCTGGGACTACGCCTACGCCGGGTGTCGCCGCCTCGGTCTCATCCGTAATGGCCAGTTCGGCCATTATATTCTTCCAGGGCGGTAAATCAGCCTCCGCCAGCGGTTTCGGAGGAATCGAAGATGCCTCAAAATGGACAGTTATAAAGTTATCGCTTTGTTCCACAAAATAGGGAACCGATTCGCGCAATTCGATGGAAAAAAGCGTCTCAGTTTTCATTTCTGGTTTTTGCACCGGTAAAATCCGGTCGACAGCACTTTCAAAACGCGTTGTTATCAGTGGATGTTTGCGATAATCTGGTAGATTGGTATCGTTTAGGCGTAGCTGAACCCACTTATCATTCTTCTTCTTTATGCTGTATGTAACCGGCCGTGTTGTCCCGATGATAATGGTCGATTTTCCATCCGCTTCGCTGGAAAAATCGATGCGGTTAACCCAAGCCGGACCCATGGCTGTTGTATCAGATGAAGATTCTTCGGTGGTATGCGAGGACACCAATTGTACTGTTTCAGTTTCCGCCACATCTTGGGGGGCAGTTGCCACAACGGGGTTTGTGATTTCATTGTTGGCCATTTCAGCAGGCGGATTATCTTCTACGATCGGTTGGGCCACCGGAGCGGTTGCCGCTTGGAGGCTGGATTCGGAAGTATCATTCCCACTGGTGGCATAGGCGAACACGACCTGCAAACCGCTTTCATTGCGAATAACTTCGTAAGGTGCGTCCTGCTTCAAACCGATTTCAATTCTGGAGGCATTGCCTTCAGCTGAGATGGCCGCGGCAGTTATCGAATGAACAATTTTATTTTCCACGACAAGGTCTGTTGCAGCCGTATCAACAACCGTTTCTGGGAAATATAGGACCACGCTTAGTGGCGCCGGTTTTTTAATGGATGTATAGGTCAGCAGCCGATTGCTCCCGATCTCCACGGTAATCCTATCTGTCTCCTGCGATGTAGAGATGGATTGAATTGCCTTGCTTTCAAGCGGTTTAGCTACATCGGGTGCAACTGCTGGCTGTTTGGCAGCGCAGGCCGCCATTAACAACATTCCTGCAACCAGCATCATGATGACTGCTGTTTGGTTAAATATTTTTTTGCTTGTGTCTGCCATGTTATTCTTTTCCGGGAGGTTTCGGAAGTTTGATTTCTTTTTCCTGAATTACCATTTTGCCTTCAATATCTTCAACCATCTCTTCAATGATAACCTTGTCTTTCAATATCTTTGTAATCTTGCCATCGTTTCTCCCGATATAGGTCCCTTTTGTGATGATATAACCTTTACCGGTGGTTTCCTCCACCAGAGCCCGATTGCCGCTGGCAGCAATAATGATAGCCCTGAGACGCAACTGACTGAGCTCTATTTTTTCAAGAGGGGTTTTCTGGCGTACCGGCTTGACTTCGGCACTAGCTTGAACCGCTTCTTGTTTTTCGACTTTAACGGGTTCGTCTCGGACAAGCGGAACAAACGGATTAATGCGGCCGACCGGATCATACCCCATCGACATATCCGGTATCAGACTTTCGGTTTCATAAGTCTTGCTAGACTTTGGCGCCGTAGTCGAAGCTAGCGGCGTTTGCGATGGTGCCTTGGCTGGTTCCGCCACCGGAGCGGGCGCTGCAGCCTGGGGTTGCTGTGGCTCAATTTTTTGGGTCTTGGTGGAAATCTTCTGACTGACGACCTGAGATTTTTTTTCAGGTTCGGCCGCCTTTTCCTGGCACCCGGACAGCACTAGCAAAAAACCCATGATACAAACGGTCACGCGTATGGTTATGATATGCTTTGACATCATGTTAGCGATATTTCCCCGCAATTATTTTCTTCGTTTCTTTTTCTTGGACTTCTTTTTCTTCTTTGGTTTTGGCTCGATAAACTTATAAGTAACCGCCGTAGTGGCAGCTGTGAGGTTTACCCCTTCCTTCTGGGGTTGCATTCTCATCATATCGATTGTGACAATTCGAGGCAAATTCGAAATTCTATCAAAAAACATGGCAACATTATGATAACTGCCCACAACGTTGATTGTTAGCGGAACTTCGGCATAAAACTCTTTGGGCCTTTCCGCATTGGGTTGAAACTTCGTTATCTCCAAACCCGCATCCCTGGCGGCCTGCGAAATGCCGTCTAACAAGGTTGGAATCTCCTTCTTCTCCGGCAGCGCTTTCATGACGATGTTGAACTGGGCTTCGGCGGCCTTCATCTGGGTTCGATAATAATTCAGCTGTTTGGCATTCTTCTTGGCCTTGGCAAGTTTCTCCGACAACTCCTTATACTTGGTTTCCAGCTTGGCAATTTCCTTATGTTTTGGCAGATATGCAAAATATGCAAAGCCCCCCACAACAAGGATGATGGCCGATGCGTAAATCAGGATACGCTGCAGTTTGGTCCGGGCTTCGATCCATTCGATGGCCGGTGCCAGTGCCTCCAATGAAAGGTTGAGTTTTTTCATGATTTTTTTGTTTTTCCTGCTTTATCTTTTTTCTTATCCGATTTGGGGGCAGTCCGGGTCAAACTCAGGTTAAAACTTTTTAGATTCAAACTCTTACCTTTGATTTCCTTACGTTGGAGCGATTTCAAGGTAACATTGCCGTAGCCGCCCTTGATTTCGAGACGCTTCATAAAATCGGCGATGGTCCGCTCATCCAAAGCAATCCCACCAATTGTTATATTGTTACCGGTTACATCTAATCGGGTGAACCACATGCGCTCTTCTATGATCATTTCTGTCATAGATTCCAGCAGTTTGACACCATTCTTGCGATCATTGTCCAAGGTTTCGATAACTTGAATCTTTTTCTTCAAATTGTTGAGGGTTTTTTTGATTTGGGCAATTTCTTTATTGATTTTATCGTATTTGGCAATTTGTTGGGTGGTATCTTGATTGCGGGCCTTCAACTTATCAATGCGTCCACTCAGCCAACTGTTATAGTAAAAAACAGCAATAATAATGAGTATGAAAGAAAGGAGAAAAATCGATACCTGACGTCTGACATTCTCTTTTTTACGAGCTGCTCTGAAAGGAAGTAGGTTAATTTTTATCATTTGTCATCCACTCTTCTGATCGCCAGCCCCATGCAAATGGCAGCTTGGGGAGCAATACTTTCGATATAGGACGTCTCAAAGCGCCCCTCATCGACCTGAATATTCTCAAACGGATTAATCGTCTGAACTTCTGCAGATGTTTCCACAGCCAGTAGCTGCCTGAATTCTTTAATACTGCCGCCGCCACCACTTAGAACGATCTTCTTGGTTTGTTCATCTGGATAGGTGGAATAGAAAAAATCAAGCGCACGGCGTATTTCCGTACACCAGTCCGTCACCACGGCGGATACGATATCGGCCAGATCCTCCTTGGATATCTTATCTTCCTGATCGCCAAATTTAAGTTGCTCGGCTTCTTCTAGGGTGGAATCGGTGATAGAGGCGATGCGCTGGTTGATCTGCCCGCAACCTAAGGACACATCGCGCATGAACACGGAGGTATTGTCTTTCAGAATATTTAAGGATGTTTTACTGGCGCCGATGTCGATTAAGGCAACGTTTTCGTCATTTGATTCGTAATTTACTTCAAAAATATTTTGCAGCGCAAAGGCATCAACATCGATTATGCAAGGATTCAATCCCGCAAGTTGGGCCAGGTTTAAATAATCATTGATCATATCCTTTTTGGCCGCCACCAACAATACACTCATTTGGTTGGGGTTGGCTTGGTTTTCTCCTAAAATCTGAAAATCCAGATTCACGTCGGCAATGTCAAACGGGATATACTGCTCAGCCTCGAAATGGATACTTTCGTGAAGTTGATCCTCGGACATGGTTTGAACATTGATCTTTTTAACGATAACCGAGTAGCCACCAATGGAAATAGCGACATTGTGTTCCCGTATCTTATGCGTCTGGTATAGCTGCCGAATGGCTCCGGCTACCACCTCGGGATTTTTTATGGAACCATCCTCGATCAAACCCGACTCGATATCGATCATCCCGAATTTCTCTAGATTTCGGCCCTTTTTCGTTTCGATTATCTCGCTGGCCTTAATCGTCCTGGAACCGATATCCAAGCCCACGAGATGGTCTTTTCGTCTAAAAACCATAATTTGCTCTTAATCACCGAATATTTTGTTTTTATCAGAAAGCTTAAAGCCCAGCGCCAATAAAATCTTGCGCTTGGTTTCCATACGGCACGGCATACCCTGTTCGATACGCGTAATCGTAATCGGAGAGACGTTGGCCTCACGAGCTAATTCTGATTTGCTCATCAAAAGAGATTCTCTGATTTTTTTCAATGAGTTTTTGGCCATAGATATACGCTTTTTGTTAGGGATTGAAAGAATGAATCTGAATTACAGACAGAAAAACCTGGTTTTGCCTTTTAAATGTGCATGCATAATTGAATAAAATGGGCCTAATGTCAAGCAAAATTATATATAATTTATATATAATTTTGCTCAATTGCCATATATTGTGCCTCTTTAGATAAAATTACTATATATTGTGTTAAGCTCAATTATGTCACTACCTGGGTTGGATTCAATTCATACGCGAACCGATTGATAGATACCGCTCGCTTGCATGTCGGCTTCTAAAAGATCAGGATACATCAAAACCGTCATTCTTGACTTTAACTACCCCATTACTTATAAGTTTTGGTAATGCAAACGAATCCACCCAAAAAAGTAAAACCGTTTAAGCTTTATCGCTATTTTTCCATCACCAGCATTATCTTTATATTTCTGGGCACAATCGTACTCGCTTATCTCAACACCCATTGGGCACGTGAAATGCAGCTGCAAAAAAATGAAGAATATGCCCAGCTTATGGTGTCTAACCTGAATCACCAAATATTTCGACAGTTCATCATTCCCGTCTCCCTTCGATATGGATTCGTGCATCTCAAAGACAAAAAGCAATACAATCGTATGGACACAATTGTGCGTGGCACGCTGCACGGCTACAACATCGAAATGGTAAATCTATACGATTTGGACAACATCATCGTTTACAGTTTCGATCAGGAACTTATGGGAATCAAGGATATCGGTGGTCACTCCTACCAAACAGCTGCCTTGGGCGATTCTAATTCTGAAATTGAGCAAAGTGGCGGCTTCTGGGAAATAGCCCTGGGGATTCCCAAAGAAATCAAGGTAACAACGCTTGCCCCGCTACGGGCTGAAGAATCCCTTGCTTCCATCACCGGCCCCATTATCGGCGTAATTGAAATCACTCAGGATATCACCGAGGATTACCGCACCATTTTCAATTTTCAGCTTCTGGTTATCTTCACAATCATGATTGTGATGAGTCTGCTCTTTTTTATTCTCATATATGTGGTCAAGCGGGGTGAGGCCATTATCGAGCAGCGTGCCCAGGAACAACTGCGGCTCAAAGAACAATTGAACCGGGCCGAACATCTTTCCTCTATCGGTGAAATGGTTGCCGGGATATCACACGAAATTCGGAATCCCTTGGGTATTATCAGTAGTTCGGCCGAATTGCTTAAAAAAAAATTGGCAGCTTACGATCCTTCCAGCACCATACCGGATATCATCATGGAGGAGGGCGAACGACTCAACAGCATCATTACCGATTTTTTAAATTTTGCCAGACCGCGTCAACCGGATTTAATTGCCTGTCGAATTAATACGATCCTGGAAAAAATCATAAGTTTTATTGGAACGGATGCCCGGGAAAAAGGCTACCTGCTCAGCACCAACTATGAATCCGATCTGCCGGACATTTTGGCCGACGACGATATGCTGTATCAGGCTTTTCTGAACATTTTAATCAATGCCATGCAATCCATGCCGGAAGGCGGCCCGATTAATATCCATGTACTCACAGTGGAAGACGGTATCCAAATACAATTTAAGGACGAAGGCCTGGGAATTGATCCAGAGATTACCGAAAAAATATGGGATCCCTTTTTTACAACCAAAGAAAAAGGCACGGGTCTCGGCCTTGGAATCGTGAAGAACATTGTCGAATCCCACCATGGTGCGGTATACATTGAAAACCGTTCAAGCAAAGGTGTCATAGTGACCGTGGCACTGCCCCTGCAGACAAGGAAAGCCTAATGGAAACGGTACTCATCGTCGATGATGAAAAAAATTATCCGCCCATTCTCAGTGCGGTTCTTGAAGAGGAAGGTTTTGAAGCCCTCACTGCCTATAGTGGGAAGGAAGCTCTAGAGATATTGGATCACGCTGATGTCGATTTGGTATTAACGGACATGAAAATGTCGGCCATGGATGGCATCCAGCTGTTAGAAACAATAAAGAAAAACGATCCCGAGCTCCCGGTCATCATGATGACAGCCCACGGTACGGTAGAAAAGGCCGTAGAAGCCATGCAAAAAGGCGCCTATAATTACATTCTAAAACCGTTTGAGAACGACCACCTGGTTATCTACGTTAATAAGGCCATCCAGATGTATCGGGTCATTAAGGAAAATCGACGTCTGCGTGAAACCGTCGAGTCCCAATACAGCTTTGGAAACATCATTGGTAAAAGCCGCCCAATGCAGGATGTTTTTGATACGATTTATAAAGTTGCCCCAGCCACTGCCTCCATATTGATTGAAGGTGAAAGTGGTACCGGCAAAGATCTGGTCGCTAAATCAATTCATTACAACAGCCCGCGCCGAGATCGCCCCTTTATTGCCGTTAATTGTTCGGCCCTGGCGGAGACTCTGCTGGAAAGCGAGCTCTTTGGTCATGAAAAAGGGGCTTTTACCGGCGCCGTCACAACCAAGAAAGGCCGTTTTGAGCTCGCAGATGCCGGCACCCTGTTTCTGGATGAAATTGGGGAATTGTCACCTTCACTGCAAGTAAAGCTTCTGCGTGTACTGCAGGAAAAAGTGTTTGAGCGGGTTGGTGGCTTGCGCCAGGTTGCTGTAAATTTTCGATTGATTACAGCCACCAATAAAAAGTTGAAAGAAGAGGTTCAGAAAGGCCGTTTCCGGGAGGATCTGTATTATCGATTGAATGTAGTTCACATTGATCTACCCCCTTTGCGCCAACGCAAAGAAGACCTTCGGCTTCTCGTGGATCATTTTATCGACAAATACGCTGGTGAACGCCGAACAAATGTTCCGGTAAAGGGTATAGAGAGAGAGGTTGAACAGATCTTCTACCGTCACAACTGGCCCGGGAATGTTCGCGAACTGGAAAATGCCATCGAGCGTGCCATGGTGCTGTGTCCGGATGATATTATCCGGGTTTCGGATTTACCTGAAGATTTCAAGGATAGTTATTCCGATGAAAATCAACTTGAAAATATCCCTTTGGACGCACAGCTATTCCAAACTTTGGCCGGCATTGAGAAAAAAATGATCTTACGAGCTTTAAAACACTGTCACAACGTTCAGTCCGATGCAGCCCAACTGCTGGGAATCGGCCGAAGCGGATTTAATAAGAAACTCAAAAAGCATGATATTCACTTAGACTAAACACTTTTCCCTTATATATCCCATTTCTCATAAATATGATGCGAAACCAAAGCCGACGTGAAAGCGGTTCAAATATTTTTGCACAAAAATGAGCATTATTCTGACAACAATTATAATATATCTGGCAAAATAACATAAAATGTTGGGAATATTTTTACCAAGGGGTATGAAAGAAATTTCCATATGGAAACGGCGATGTTTCCATATGGAAACATCGCCGTTATATTAAAGTCTGATTGCGTGATTGACGTTACAATCCTATTTCTATAACATGTTGAAAATATAGAAAGAAAAAAAATTGAATAAAATCACAATTTGAGCTTATATTTGGCAAACATATTGCATCTTAAATCTAGCGTTTGCCAACATCTTTTTCATCATTCTCCTCCTTAATGGTTAATTCGCATGGTGCGAATTAACCATTTCTTTTTTCCCTGCTGACTCTACACCTGCAAATTATAAAATTCCAAATGCAAGTGCGTGAGGCACAATGCCGGAGTTGTGATTTTTATCCTTTCACTTTTTCTTTGGCAACTTCATAATAAATGGAGTCGGCAAAGTCGGTGGTCAAACGCGTATACGCTGCCTTACTTTTTTCAATATTCCCCAATTGCTGATACAACCGACCAAGATTGAACAATGCCAGATCTTTAACAGTCGGGTCTGATCCATCAGCGATCTTTTGAAAAAAACTCACGGCCTTGCTGACATCTTGGTTTTTTTCATGGGCATAGCCCAGACCGCTCAGAATAAAATTCTGATAGGTCGGATCGGATTTAAAGTATTTTAAACCTGCTTCATAGAGTTCGATGGCCCGATCAACATCACCGACGTCATTACTAATTCCGGCAAAAATAAAAATGGCCATCTGACCGCCATCGGTGTTATCATACTTTCGAATGAGATTTTCAAAATCTTCCTTGATGCTTTGAAAAGCCTGCATGCCGTCCGAAGCGGTCTTTTGAGTTTCATATTTGCTTACAGCTTCATCAAGCAGTAAAAAGGCTTTATTTTCAACCCAGTTGTCATAATACCGATAGGCCGTTATAACCACCAGCAGGACGACGATAATACCGCCTGTGATGGTCAACTGGCGGGCATATTTTTGGCCCCACTGGATGATTCGGCCGGTTGTGGTAATAAATTCATCTGGTTCTTTCAGTAGCTGCTTTCGTGTTACCCGTTTAGGTTTTGCCATTATTCCTCCATCACTTTTTTTACCCTAGCCCAGCCCGCATCGGGGATAGATGCGCCCAGCACTTGACATACCTCGTAGCCACAGGCCGATGCCAGTCGGCCGCATTTTTCAATTGGGAGACCCTGCACAAGACCATATAAAAATCCAGAGGCCCACAAATCTCCGGCGCCCGTCGTATCCTGCACTGTACCGCGACCGGCTGGTTTGATTTCTGTAACGATATTGTTGTGGGTTATATAACTGCCGCGCTTTCCGACTTTCAATGCGGCAATGCCGGCTCTTTCCGCAAGTGCTTCAAGGGCTCTTTGTTCATCTTGATACCCGGTAAACGCAGCGGCTTCATCTTCATTTGCAATCAGAATATCAACATACTCATCCACCAAGGTGTCAAGCTCCGATTTAGACGACTCCACCACGGTATAACTGGCCAAATCCAGGCTGATTCTGGCACCATCCGTCTTGGCCCGCTTTAATGCGGATACGATCAGTTCGTGGTTGAATAACAGGTAGCCTTCGATATGCACAATCGCCGCATCATCGAAACGGCATTTATTAATTTCGTCCGCGGTCATTTCAGCTGCCGCACCCAGAAAAGTAAACATGGAACGTTGGGCATCAGGTGTTACAATGGACAGGGCCCGCCCCGTGGGCTGGGGAGAGGACATCAGGTTAGGATCCACATCACTGTGTCGCAATTCCCGTTCGAAAAGCTCACCCATTTTGTCTCCGCCGCACTTACCAACAAACCGAGCAACACCGCCCAGCTTACCGATACCCACGATGGTGTTGCAGGCACTTCCACCCGGTACCACCTCTGGCTTATTGGATGACAATGCCAGCATATTATCGGCAAAGTCGCTGGGCACATAGTTCATCCCACCTTTGGCATACCCGGTTTGGGCCACAAAAGCATCATTTTCATGCAAGAGAATATCCACCAAGGCATTACCTATGCCGGCAATTACATTTCGACTCGCTTCCAATTGAAAATTCTTCATGGTTTCACCAGACCAGTGATTTGTGGATCCATCCGCTGTCTCCATCCGCATGCCTGACTTGAAGCCAGCTTTTCTGCCGTTTTAAGATTAAGAAAGGAATCCCTTTCTCAATTTGGAAAACAATTGCGTGATTCGTTCCCGGGCCTTTGCGAACATTGCATTTTTCTTTGGCTGTAATTACGGTGGCATTTTTTTGAACGAGCGAATTGTGGATCCAGCCTTCATCGCCTTCAAAATCTCGAAAATTATACCAGGGTCCCTGTTTCCTAATCACTGCAATGGGATGGTATTTCTCGACTTTCCAGAGGATTTCGTAATTCGTGCCCGGGCCGGACCGAATATTCGCAATGCGTGCCGAAACCGAAAGCCGTTCAGCCATGGCCGTACCACAGCACAAGCAAACAATAATGACAATGATTGCCCCTTGAAATCTTTTTCTCATGTCACACCTTTTTTGGGGCCTATGGATTGCACGGTTATTTTTTGCGCTAAGCCCTTTCCCAAGACCAGTCTTTTAAAATCCAAGGCAACCACTAATTGGCCCTGGTTTAGACTTGAGATGACATCGATTCGATCTCCAATCCGTAATCCCATGCTCATCAGACGCATTCTGGATTTAGCCCCGCCGGTAAATTGCTTGACTTGAAGTCGCTCCCCCATTTTTGCCGCCGTCAATGGTATAACGGCCAAACGACCTTTCAGACAATTTGCGCAGATACCATAGATTTCCATTTTGTGCTGCAACATGTGAAAGCCCTGCTGTGCGGCCACCTGCAGCTGAAGGTTCTCAATTTGATTATTCTGGAATTCAATGATTTGATTGCATTTGGTACAGATCATATGGTCGTGATGTTGACCGATATGCCTGTGCTCATATCGTAAGACGCCGTTGTCAAATTGGTGTTTCTCGGCGAACCCGTATCGGCACATGAGATCCAACGTGTCCGCAATTAGGTCCTGCGTCACGTCAAGATTCTTTTTTTTTATGATCTCTGACAGTTCTTGCTCTGACAGGTGTTTCTCTGTCTGCAGAAAGGTTTCCACGACCAGCATACGTTCTTCCAGCTTATCGATATCCTCTTGTTGGAAGAGCCGTTTAAACTGTTCCTTCTCCTGGGCATGGACTGGCTGGACGATTTGTCCACGATCGCGTTTGAGTGTAATCATTACCCGTTAGGACCCGGAATCGTGTAGGTTGTGCAAGAACCGCCGGAACAAGTTCGCGTTTGGCTGGTAGCTCCCTGCTGGCCGCTTGAGGTCGCATTGATTGTATGGCTGGTGGTGCTGATAACCCGTTCGAAATCTTCAGAATCACATTCTGGACATTTCATCTCTGCATTTTCATCCTGGTTCATAACCAGTATCTCAAAAAATGCTTCGCATTTTAAACACTTAAATTCGAATATCGGCATGAAGTTTTTCCTGTAAATTTAGTTAATAATTATAAGCTATCCACATTTTGGCATGGCTGTAGATACCTTAAGCAAAATAGTAATTTTATTACCATCTAATAAAAAATGTCAAGAATTGACTTGGGTTGGATGCTGATGGGTGTATGTTTGGAAAATTTGATGAGATTGTAAACTCGATCGGTTTTTTTATGATCAAATAGTACGATCTGGGGATATGGGATCATTGTGCTCCTGGACCATTGCGTTTTGATCCTGATACCGATTTCGATTTCGATTTTGATTCCGTCAGAACAAACACCTGTCATTGCGAACACGATTCCATTAGCTTCTGATAGTCTGCAGCCAAAAAACCCTATGCCCAGTTTCAGGGACTCATCAGCCGTTCGCTATTTGCTTTCTAAGAGCTAAAAACAAAGAGCAAAGAGCCACACTTGAACCCTTGGATCCTAGACCCCTCGAACCTTCTTAGTCACTTACCGGCAAAACCACCTCAAAAAGGCTGCCGCCATCGGCCCCGTTTTCATGGTAAATCTTGCCCTGATGTTTCCGCACAATTTCATGGCTGATGTAAAGACCCAGACCGGTTCCTTGCCCCACAGGCTTGGTTGTAAAAAATGGTTTGAAGATATCCTGTTTAATATTCGGGTTGATGCCAGGCCCCTCATCTTGACAGCTGAAAACCACCTGCTGTTTGTCAGAACGATATCGGGTTGAAAGTCTAACTTTACCAGCCTGCTCAGGCATAGATTGGCAAGCATTCTGAATGATGTTAATAGCCACCTGGCCCAGATGAGCGAAATTGCCCTGGATGGTGGGTAGAGGCCATTGGTAATTTGACGCCACCTGAATGTCCGTATGTTTGATCTGCCCGTCCAGAACTCGCAAGGCATCCTGAATAACCGCGTTGACATCCACTGGTTCGATATAGGAATCGGTTTGATGAGATAGGCACAGCAGGCTGGATACGATCTGTTTCATGCGACCCAGGGCTTTGATAACATAATCCATGTCACCCCGTATGGATTCACTGATGGGTGAACTATCCGATTTAAATTCTGCCTGAGTAGACTGCATCAAGCTCATGGCAGCAGAAATAGGATTGTTGAGTTCATGGGCCACACCGGCTACCAGTTGGCCGATGGCGGCCAAGCTTTCGGAGCGGATCAAATATTCTTGGGATTGTTGGACTTGGTCCAAGGCCTTTTCCAATGCCCGGGTTCGTTTATGCACCCGCATTTCTAAGGTTTTATTCAGTTTGTTTAAACGCTTATAGGTCCGGGCATTATCCATTGCCAAAGAAGCATGGTTGGCAAAAGTCATAATCAGATCGCGTTCCTCTCGATTGATTAGATTTCGTGAAACTTTCTCCCCAATGACCACAAACCCGATAAGACGTTTTTTAATTCGCATGGGAAAAATGACACTGGCCCATAATTTTTGCATATCATACTGATACTGCCCTTGGACCTCCTCAGTCCTCGAATCCCCGAGACTGCCTTGGTCAAGCGGCTTGTCACTCTGTTGTAATATCGACATTAATGGTCCACCGGCGGGTATGTAGGATTGCGGAAATGTCTGCTGTACCAGGCTTTTGGATGCAAACCGTCGAAAACCATTTTTAGACACATCCATTGTATAGATACTGGCATGACGAACATTCAGGCTTTCTACTAAGGTTTGCAGTAAAATTTGTGCGACTTTAGCGTCATCTAAAGCAGTGGACAATTGATGGCTGACCATAGTAATCCTCTTTTTCAATGCCGCTGTTTCGCGTTGAAAATAAAGCGAGATAACTGTCTGTACCCGGTTTTGAATGGGACCGAAAACGATGGCCACCAACAAAAAGAAAAATCCGGAAAGATAAAAGCCCTCCGACCAAAGATTTATTTGCCATACCTGATTAAAAACCAAGACCACCCCGACATAAAGGCACGTCAATAAAAGTGTCAAAATTGAATATAATAGGCTTTTCTGGAGAATAAGTCCCATGTCCAGCAGATCATATCGATACAATCCCACCGCAAAAATAATGAGCGGTATAAAACTAAAGGTTCCTGGCGGATAACAAGCAAAACCCAGAAGCGGCAATACCCCCAATCCGTTCATGAATCCCATTATGCCGAACCCCAGCAGGATGTATTTCAATTTATTCTTGTGGTTGCCGGTTTTGGCTCGATAAATATTCAAGCAAATCAGGCCGATACTGTATAAGCACGACAGGGCTACCCCCAGACCGATCACAGGATAAAGGCTGCCGCCACGACCAAAGTAACCGAACTCATATTGGTTTAGGCCCTCGATAATTAACGGAGTCCAGACAAATCCCATGATCATGAATGCGCCGGCATAGGTGCCGAATATCAGCCATCGTCGTTGATTGACCTGCAGGTAGGCATGAAAAAAATGAATAAGCAGAGGAATGGAATAGATCACGAAAATATGGTCGATACGGCTAGCCCATAAAGCGATTTGAGGACTCTGGGTTGTAAACAGGATCAACATAGTAGTCTGTAGAAAAACCCCGTTAATACATAGCATCAGAAAGAGAGAATTAACGCGGTTCATCTTTTTTCGTACCAGCACCAACAGGGCCAGAAAGGCAAAACATACCAACGAAAGCAGAGGCGGTATTCCGTAAAGTGTCATGATTTCACCTATAAAAAAGAATTCGTGTGGACCAGGTCGCGTATCTTGCCAGAAGTCCCATCCTAATGGCTCGTGATTTTTCCGGCCAAACGATTTCTTTCTGGATGCGACCCTTTCGCCTCAGGCGAAAGGCATCGTCGCAATAATAAATTTTAAGGGAATTATAGGTGAGTTGAGATTGGGGTCAACCCGGATAAAAATACCATAATATACGGATTGAATTTAAGTATTATAGTCATCGGCCACCGACCTCGTCGGTAGTTTATGATTAGAGTTAATGATGTGCTGAGCTTCCCATCATTTCGGCGGCATGGGCCAGTGTTTTTTTAGTCACGTTTTCACCGGCCAGCATACGGGCAATCTCCTGGATGCGCTCGTCAGAATTCAGGGGGTGAATTACGGTTTCAGTGCGGTTGTTATTGATCTCTTTGGTAATTTTCATTTGATGGTCACCAAAACGGGCAATTTGCGGCAGGTGCGTGATGCATATGACCTGGTGATGGCCGGATAGCTGGGCGAGTTTCTTGCCCACCACCTCTGCCACGGTTCCGCCGATGCCGGCATCCACCTCGTCAAAGATGATTGTTTCCACCGCATCAGTCTGGGCCAGGATGGCTTTGAGGGCCAGGACAATTCTGCTTAGCTCCCCGCCGGAGGCAATCTCGGCCATGGGTTTTAGCTCTTCACCCACATTGGGCGCAATTAGGAACTGAACCGACTCCTGGCCGGTCTCGGATAAAACCTTATTCCCGTTATGTAAAAATGATTCCGATTCCGAATCATTAACAAGCGCTAATAGACTTACCTTAAACCGCGTCTGTTTCATTCTCAATGTCGCCAGCTCGGATTCCACTTCCCGGGCCAATTTCTCTGCCGCCTTCTGCCGCTTTTGGGATAGCTTGTCACTTAACGTGATTGCCTTTTGTTGTAATGCCACTAGAGAATTATAGGTATCGGCGATATCTTGGTTTAGATGCTTGTCCTGTGATATTTCCCGTTCAATGGCTGCTTCTTTTTCCAAAACCGAAGTCAGGCTGCCACCATATTTACGTTTCAGTGTGTTCAGAAGATACACACGTTCTTCAGCTACATCCAGCCGCTGATCATCCATCTGAATTTTGTCTAAATAGGCTCGCAGATCGCTGACGACATCTTCAATCCGAATGGCATTTTCGGACAAGGTCCGGGACGATGTCGACAGCGCCGCATCAATCCGGGAGACATCATCCAATTTTTTACCCACCTCCAGGATACGCTCCACAACCGCGCCCGACTCATTGTAGAGTTCCCCTATACTGGCGTGGACCGTTGCATAGAGCTGCTCTGCATTTTTGAGACGGATAATTTCCTGCTCCAATTCAACATCTTCATTTTCAACAATATGTGCGGTCTGAATCTCCCGGAGCTGAAAGCGTAACAACTCCATATGTTCCTGTTGCCGGCCCTGCCTGGACTGCAGCTGATGATACTGCTTAATCAATTCCTTTAGCTGATGATAAGATTGATAGACTTTAGCGCGCAAAGGCATCATTCCGCTGCTTTGATCCAAAATCAGGAGTTGCTGATCTTCATTCAGCAATCCCTGATGGGCGTGCTGGCCGGATATGCTGGCCATATGCTGGACAATGGATTTAAGCACCTGCATGGTGGAGAGCCGGCCATTGATATACACCCGATGGCGGCTGTTGCGGGAAATGATGCGCCGAATCAATAGATCTTCTGTGGAAACAAAGCCATGATCCTGCATGGTTTGTGCCACCGGGCTGTTCGCTTGTACTTGAAAAAGAGCCTCGATTTCGGCTGATTCCGCTCCCGTGCGGATCATCTTTTCGGATGCCCGGCTGCCCAAGAGTAGATTTACGGCGTTGATAATGATGGATTTACCGGCCCCGGTCTCACCGCTCATGATGGTCAGGCCGTCTTCGAAGTTTATACGGATGTCGTCGATAATGGCGAATTGACGGATGGAAAGTTCCTGCAGCATGGAAAAAATTTAAGTCAAATTCCTATTTTTGTAAAGCACCAATATAGGGGAACAATCATACCTTTCGTATTTTCTTGGTTTCCGAGGAGGTCATTGGAATTGCATCGCCTTAAAACTGTCTCTGGAGGTATTCAGTTATTTGGAGGGGTATCCGCAGCTTGAGGGTCATCCTCTGGTGGTTCTTCGGTGTGCGGAGGAATATCCCGGTGCCTCTTAGGTGTCATAAAACCCTCAAACTCATCTTGGGTAATCAAGCCTGCTTTAAGTGCCTTAAAAAGAAAATCCGGCGGCGCGTCGCTTCTTCGCTCGCTAGTCATCAATGAAATTATCATTTCCCTGGTAATAAGTCCCTCTTGGATAGCCTGTGAAAACCTACTTGGCGGGATGCTGTGTAGATCTATTTCTGGCTCTTCCGTTTCTTGGGTCTGTTTATTAGTGTGGCTTTGGTGTCCCGAAACCGCTTTTGATGGACGGTTAGAGGGGGCAGCAGTTAGCCTGAGAGTTGATTCTGCATCCGAATCCCTGAAAATCTTGATGGCCGTTAATTTTTTTCCCTGGAAGATCATTACATTATTCAAGGGCCGGATCAGCTTTTTCAATGATACTTCCAGTGATTGCTGGTGGATATCCACATATACTTGTTTATCCACATCTGGATTGATGTAAATATCCAGGCCTGTTTCTACGGCGATATCGGTCAGGATTTCACTTAGAAGCCTCCCGTTGGGACTTATGGATACAAGCGCTGTATTCGGATCATAGATGACCTGTGATAACGCAATTGCAGGTATCAATACCCAAAGAGCAAATGTGAATGGTATGATTAATTTCATTATATTGCGGATCCCGGTCCGCGATTCGCTTCGCCGCGCTTGGCCGGGATGATATGTTATGAATCCGCCGACTTTCGGGTAGCAACCTAACACGACTAGAAATCGATGCATAATTTTATTTAGCCGCTTGTGTAAACCACAGCGATTAAATAAACCTTGTAGATCTTTCCGTCTATCTCGAATGTTTCGGATACCGAATCCCAATCAACGGTTTCGGTGGCCTTGCCAAGGGTGTAGGAATGCATCAGGTCGTCATCCTGAAGCTGACCATAACCGGGTATAACAGAGGTCGTAATATAATCGCCGGCTTCGATATCACCTTTGATGTTGGATACCCAGACCCGGCCTTCACCCAGGGCATTTACAGAGGCAAAGCGTTCGCCTTCGCTGCCCACATACCAGTGATCTTCAGGTAGTGTCACTTCGCTCACTAGAACGCCAAATATTGCTTTGTCATGTGATCTGTCAGACAAGCGTACGGTTGGCAAAGTGGAAGAAATGGATATGCCGCCGCTTCTGGTTTCCCGTTTCTGGACCTCTCCGGTAACGGAAACGATCATACCGGGTTTGGCTTCCTCGGGAAAGGCGGCAGCCAGTTTGACTTCGTGAGCCCCAGTGAAAGGCGCATAGTTCGTGCCGCTGCCAGCAGCATAAAAGTCATATGTTGAGCCGGATCCGCGGACACCGTATGTGGTTCCAGCACCGCTGGAATAAAAATAGCCCCCATATGCAACCGATGGTGAATTTGCATACCCTCTTACGCCATAGGAAGTGTAACCACTGGCTGAATAAGCGGCACCATACGTTCCATAAGTACTACCGGTCCCGGCGGTATTGTTGGCATAGCCGTATAAGGCATATGCGGTCGTATTCGCCGGTTCTGCAATGCCGTACACACCATATTTACCTTTGCCGTATATCCCATATCCGTAAGACGCCGTGTTCTCTCCATAAACGCCGTAGCCATAATTTTGATTTGCAACCCCATGGACGCCATAGCCATTTTGGGCGGCGCTTATACCAAAGACGCCCGCCGGGTAATAACTGGTTCCAGCGTCGGGGGCATCCGCACTGTATCCATAAACGCCATACTTTCTGCCATATCCCCTGACACCCCATCCTTGTGCGCCGTTGTTGTAACCATAAACTCCGTACCCGTAATCGCCATAGCTCTCAAAAAGACCGCCGTAGTCACCATCGGCACTTGCCTGGCCCAAAACAGCATAGGAGCTGCCGGTCAGTCGAACGCGCAAATAGTCACTACCATTTGAAGAATGAAAATTGCCGGTATAAGTCATGGCAGTCATGTTCTCGACATCCAACTGATAGTCAGGGGTAGGGTCTCCAATGCCCACATAGCCGCCGTCTTCGAACGTGACGCGAATGATGCCTTCATCTTCGAAATTCAGATCACCTGTGGAATCGACCCCAATCTGCCAGTCTTCGCCACCGGAATATTCTTCCAGGTGGATGTTGTCCCCTAGAGAATCGGCCTTGACATGCAACGGATCTAATGGGTTATTTGTATATATTCCCACATATCCCTGGTTGTAATATATATTGCTTCCCGACAGATCGAAGGCCCGGGTTCGAAAATGGCTGAAGTTGGCATTAACCGCGCTGGCACTGGCCTGCTGACCGCTCGAAAAGCTGTTGGGGACTGCTTGTGATCCGGCAAATGCTGTAACAGGCAAAATAAACAGCATTGATACACCAACCAGAAATGCAATCAATCCGTTTCGTGTGAGTTTGGTTTGCAGCCGTTTCATTTTTTCCTCCTTTGATGTTACTTTAAAAGCATGTCATTAAATCGATAGTATATTTTTTTCATTTTTGAATTCAAAGCAGTTATGGTCCCCAGGGTGCTTCGTTCCAATTATGGGTGTTCCAGATGAGGGCGCTGGCGGTGCTAAAGCTGTTCTCACCGCTATAAACCGGACTGCCAACTCCATTCACGCTGTTGTAGGCGGCGATGCGATAATAATATGTAGTACCGGCAGTCAATCCGGAAATGCCGTTTGAAACTGCCGTCGGGCTCCAACCGGAACCGATGTCTATATAAGCAGTATAGTTGGTGTAGCTCCCTGAAGTAGTACCATACTCAAATCTATAATGGGTTGTGTCTCCATTGGGATCTACATCGCCGGTTAACGTGGCTGCGTACCCCGTTATTGATGTGGCAGCGCCGATAGCCGCCGAAGGTGCCGCAATCGTTCGGAAAGTGACATCGGCACCGTTGCCGGTACCATTGGTATTCGTGGCCACGATACGGTAGTGGTATTCAGTATTGGGTGTCAGCAGGCCGGTTAAAGTTTCAGAAAACGATACATCTGATGTGCCGCTGCCGGCATTTCCGGCAGGATCGGGAACTTGGGTGCCGTAATTCGTGTCGGTTCCATATTCAAAGTAATATGTGGTGCTCACTCCGTTGGGATTCACCCGGCCGTTTATAGTGGCCGTGGTACTACCCACACTGATGGCCGGATCGGTTGTGGCGCCTGGCTCGTTGGGGGTCGTAAACGATTGTTCGGAACCATAAACTGGGCTACCGGAACCGTTGACGCTGTTATAAGCCGCAATACGGTAATAATATGGGGTATTAGCGTTCAGGCCGCTGACTCCCGTGGTCACCGCCACGGCATCCCAGCCGGAGCCGGCGGAGGCCGAAACCGAGGTAAAAGTATAGGTGCCCGATACTGTTCCCAGTTCAAAAAAGTAGGTGGTTTCATCACCGTTGGGATCCACCGTGCCGGGCAGGGTGGCCGTACTGGAAGTATATTCCGTGACTGGCGTCCCCGTGACCACAGCCGGTTCGTCAATGGTCCGGAAGGTCAGATCTTCGCTGTTGGTGGTAGCGACACCGTTGGTGGCAACGACCCTGAAGTGGTATTCTGTGTCAGGGGTGAGACTGGAGATATCGGCAGAAACGGCACCCGGGTCCCATCCGGAGCCGGCATCAGCGGCCGGTAGTGTGTCTGACCCATAATTTGTATCCAGGCCGTATTCAAAATAGTAGCTGGTACTGTCGCCGTTGGGATCCACCGTGCCATTCAACCTGGCCGTGGTGGAGGTCACCAGACTTGCGGCGCTGGCTGCTGCGCCCGGTGCGGCGATGGTCCGGAAGGTCAGGTCCGCGCTGTTGGTGGTCCCTACACTGTTGGTGGCCACCAATCGGAAATGGTATTCCGTGTCCGGTGAGAGCCCGGAAATGTCGGTAAAGACGGCGCCGGAAGACCAACCCGAACCGGCGTCGGCCGCCGTGGTGCTGGTGCCGTAATTGGTGTCCGGGCCGTATTCAAAGTAATAGCTGGTACTGTCGCCGTTGGGATCCACGCTACCGTTCAGCCGGGCGGCCGTTGAAGTCACCAATGTGGCGGATGCGGGTGCCGCGCCCGGTAAAGCAATGGTTCTGAAAGTGGCGTCGGCGCTGTTTGTGGATCCCACGCTGTTGGCGGCGACAAGCCTGAAATGATACTCGGTATCAGGTGCAAGCCCGGAAATAATTGCGGACACCCCCCCGGCATCCCAGCCCGAACCCGCGTCGGCTGATGTGGTCGTGCTGCCGTAGTTGGTGTCCAAACCGTACTCGAAATAGTAACTGGTGGCGTCGCCGTTGGGGTCCACGGTTCCCACCAGGGTGGCGGATTCATCGCTGGCATCCGAAACCGTGCCCGGAACCGATGCCGGGAGGGCAATGGTTTGGAATGTGGCATCATCGCCATTGGTCGTGCCAGCACTGTTGGTCGCATTCAGACGGTAATGGTACACGGTATTGGGCGTCAGGCTGCTGATGGCGGTTGTCGCCTCTACATTGGCAATCCCGTCACCGGCATCCACCGCCGTTGTGGTAGTACCATAATTGGTGTCGGTCCCATATTCAAACGCATAGGTCGTACTCAATGCATTGGGGTTGACAGCCCCGTTCAATGTGGCCGAAGTGGATGTAACCAATTCGGCAGAACCGGTTGTTACGATGGGCGCACCCACCGGTATCGCGTTGACCTCGCTGGAGATGGCGCTTTCGCCGACTTTCAGAGCCGTAACCGCATAATAATATGTCGTCCCATTGATGAGGTCGGAATGAATGTATGAATCGGTTGAGATGTCCGAGACCGTCCCCTCGTAGCTGGCTTTGGTAACCGGTGTAAACGTGGCCCAGTAAACCTTATAGCCGGTCGCGCCAACCACTGGATTCCAGTCCACTGTAATCTGCTGGTCGCCGGCGGTTGCACTCAAACCGCTCGGTGCCGCGGGCGGTGCTTCAGGGGTAGCCGAGGCCACATTGGAATCGCCACTCTGACCATTGGCGTTCACGGCAGTCACCACAAAATAATAAGGCGTATCATTGGTCAGGGATGTCCAGGTGTAGGACAGGGCCACGACGCCGTCGACCATGCTGCTGAAGCTGCTTTGGGTCACACCGGCGGATAGACCGATGTAGACGTTGTAGCTGGAGGCGTTCAGGACCGAATTCCAGGAAATGGTCACCTGGGCATTACCCGGCTCCGCCGTGATGGTGGGCGCCCCCGGGGGCTCTGCCGACACCTGGGGTGTGGCCGACACTTCCGTTGATACCGCGCTTTCACCGGTGGCGTTGGCTGCGGTAACCACGTAGTAATAGGTTGTTGCATTGGAAAGGCCCGTGTGCGCATATGGGCTGGTAACGCCGGAAATTTCGATGCCGGTGCCTTTGGTAACCCCCGTTGAGGTGGACCAGTAGATGCTGTAGCTATTGGCGCCTGCAGCAGCATCCCAGCTGATTTCCACGGCAGCGTCTCCGGCCGCGGCCGACACGTTGGCGGGAATGGCCACCGGTATGGCCGAGACTTCCGCGGATTCCACACTTTCCCCGCTGGCGTTGACCGCCGTGACCACCGCATAATACGTGGTGCCGTTGGTCAGGCCGGTATGAGTGTAGGGGTTGGTGACATCCGCGATCTGCGTGCCGGTGGCGGTTGTCACGCCGGGCGTGGTGGACCAGTAGATATTGTACGCTGTGGCAGCGGCCACGGCACTCCATCCGACAGTAATCTGTCCGTCACCGGAAAAAACCGTTAGGTTCGTGGGCGCCTCCGGCGGCACGGCATCGGGCGTGGCCGAAAATTCGCTGGAAGCCGTGCCTTCCCCGTAAAAATTCAGGGCCGTGACGATGTAGTAATAAGTAGTGCCGTTGGTCAAGCTTGTGTGGATATACGGGCTAATCACGCCTTCAATCAAAGTTCCGGTACCGGTGGTCACACCAGTGGTGGTGGACCAGTAGATATTATAGGAGGTGGCGCCGCCAACCGGATCCCAGAAGATAGTGGCCTGGGAATCTCCCGGGTCGGCGCTGACAACCGACGGAGCGCCCGGTGGAGCACCCGTGTCGCTGGGTGTGGCATCGTTCTCGCTAGAATCAGCGCTTTCATCGCACCCCACTGCTGTGACGATGTAATAATAGGTCGTACCGTTGGTCAGGCTTGTATGGATGTAGGGACTCGTGACGCCGGCGATTTGGGTTCCGGTCTCCTGGGTAACGCCGGTTGTCTGCGCCCAATAGATGTTGTAAGAAATGGCGCCATCCACCGGGCTCCAACTGATTTGAGCCTGCCCATCCTGAGGGCTGGCAGCAACGCCAGAGGGTGCCGGCGGCGGGACACAGGTTGCGCTGGGTATCGCGAGGACTTCATTTGACTCAATACTTTCGCCATTGGCATTTTCAGCGGTTACCACATAATAATAAGTGGTTTCGTTGGTGAGCCCGGTGTGTACGTAAGGACTGGTGGCACCTGCGATCTGGGTGCCCAATTCGATCGTAACACCTTCGCTTTCAGCCCAATAAATATTGTATCCCGTAGCACCGTCGACTGCACTCCAGGTGAGCGTCACCTGGGTGTCTCCAGGCGAAGCCGAGACGCCCGTGGGCGCTTGCGGCGGATCGCCAGCGAGGGTGGTAAATGTCTGATCTTCGCCCTGACTGCTGTTGCTAATATTATCGTTGTTTATGGCAACAACCCTGAAATGGTAGGTTGTATTCAGTGTAAGACCGGTAAGACTCGCCGATAACGGAACCACTTCAGACCCTATTAGGGCATTCCCGGGAGTTGTTGCCCCGTAGCTGGTATCGGTTCCGTATTCAAAATAGCAGTTCGTGGAAACATCGTTTGGATTGATGGAGGCATTAAGGGTTGCCGTGGTACTGGTTACGCCGGTAGCCGTTTCGGTAATGGCCAGGGGAGCGTTGAGTTGGCCGAAGGCCATTTCGGACTCGGCGCTCTCATCGCCATCACCGAAGACCGCCGTAACGCAGTAAAAATAACCCAGCCCGGGGGTTATACTCGAATGGGTGCCGTTATTGGTGACGGACGCCAGGTTTCCACCGGGATTGTCGATAACATCGCCACTGCTTTCAACGGTCTCATCCGTAGACCAGTACACATTATAGGAAACCGCCCCTGAAACCGCGTCCCAATTGAGCGACATACCGGCCCCCCCCGGCTGCGGCCGTCAAATTTTTGGGTATCGCCGTGGTCGCCACTATCTCGCCGGCAGAGTTGGACTGGCCGGCAGTCACGGTAATGCCCGTGACTTCGCCCTGATGTAAAACGCTGCCACCGATATCCTTGCCCAAGATTTCGACGCGGTAGCCGGTTCCGGCAGGCACATTGCCGATGGTACCCGCACCTAGCGTGCAAACCCATGGCCCCCCTGTGGCTATATTATTGTCGCTGCCATCGTATACGACCGCCTCTACCGAAGAAACGCCTGCGGCCACACAATCCAGCGCTCTGGAGGCGCCCGAACCCGGCTGGTTTTCCAGTGTTGGTGCATCTGCCCAGTCAACACTGAACGTGATAGAACCGCCGTCGGCTGTTTCGCCATAATTGGAATCTCCACAGCCCAGAACAAACAGAATCAGGGACAGACATAAACCATAGATTAAGAGAGATGAAAACTTCGGCGCATTCATGTAGGATATATTCTTCATTTCGTTCCTCTTAAGCTGCCAGCACAAGATTGAAACCAGTTAAGGGCATGCTCGCATATGCCACCGATCCCGTGGCAATCCCTTTGAGATTATCTTCCGTCTACCAGGTAACGGAAATATCGCCGGTGGTTATCACCGGGCCGTCATCGTCGTCATCTCCGCCGCCGCCGCCACCGCCACCGCCGCCACCAATGGCTGCGGCGATGCCACCCACAAGCAGCACGCCCAATAGGACATACAGATATCCTCCGCCGCCTTTGGCGGCTTCAACGGGTATCTTGGCCTCCGGCAGGGATTTGATAACCGGTTTGTTTTGAGTAACGTCCGCCTTGGCGTACCAGTTTTGCTGGCTGAAGGCTGTGCCGGCCAGGTAAAAGTTGAACATACAGAGGACCAAAAACAGCACAAATACTTGTCTCCATTTATCCATAACAAGTCTCCAAATTGGTGCAAAAGATAAAGCGGTTTTACTTCGTTATCCGGTACTGAATAAACTTCTCTGCCCGATGGGACAGGGGAATGCCGACAATATTTTTAACCAAATCATTGACTAACGCGGTTTGGCCGTCATAAATGCCAAAAATTCCCTCTTTAAATGTGGCCGTGTTAAAAAACAGCGGTTCTTTTAAGGCCAGGACATGAAACATCTCATCAGCTTTTTCCTGGCCCTCATTTAAAAATGCTTCCAGGGTTATCCCTTTTTTTCGATCGTTACTGCCCGGAAAAACGAACTGGGAATTGGCTTTAATAAAATTATTTTGATTGAATCGATTGGGGAAAAGGATCAGCACTTTTTCGTCTTCCAGGACACTAAAAATGGTGAGGTAGCAATCCTTACTGGGCGTAACCTGAATTTCCATCAGGTCCCCTTCTTTAAAGACTTTGCGATTAGCTTTGGCGTCTAACCGAAAGAATGAATCTGTCCTGCCAATCTCTTTGGCCACGTTGGCTCGAATCTTGACCTTGTAGGCCAGAAAAGGGGCGTCGCCTTCAGACAGGAATTACCCTCCTCTGTCTGTACATAATGAAAGTTAGTATAGAATTAACAACGTCGGTTATGAAAAACTTTTTTCTGATTATATTATTGTGCCACCCTGGATACGGAAATATCCTTGATGTCCTCGATGGCCGGCGATATCGTGGGCGTCTGGACCTTGCCCATTCTCTTGGCTGCCCGCTGGACCTGCTTGTTGACGTAGGTATATATTTCCTTGATGGTGACAAATCGGTCCTCATTTTCGTCGGCTTTACCCTTAAGCGCATTCAATAGGTAATAGGTAAACAACCCATGCTCTTCCTTGGGCAATGGGTTGCTGGTCTGGGTGTTGCTGGCGGCAGCGATGGAGATCACTTCTTGAGTGGCCAGCCCCACATCTTCCACCCGCATAAGTGCCGGACGGGAACCTTTGGTGAGCATTTCCGCAGCGCGCGACGCTACCCCGCTAAAACACGAATCTAAAAATACATATGCCTGATTTACTTCCAGGTCATATATGGCTTTGTAAAAATCTTTCAGTTTATAACCGGTTTCCTCGATGAACAATGTATCCCCATCATAGGGAACCAAATAGGGCTCGCCTTTGCGCATATCCGGCGCTCCATGCCCCGCGAAATAGACATACAAGGTGGTTTCCTTACTAACATTGTCGGGAATGTAACGCTTCAGATATCCGTTAATTCTGGCTTTGGTCGCATCGCTGTCGATCAGTGTGATGATATTCTGATCGGGTACACCCAGTATCTTGTTAAAGTACTCTTTTATGACCAAGGCATCCTTACGGGCAAAATCGACCCGTGGCAAATGTGCGTAATCTTCAATCCCGATGATCAACCCCCAGTCCTTGGGGAATACTCTTTGGGTGCTCGGCAGATTCGCCGAGGCCATGATGGCCTTTGCGGCAACAATTGAGAACTTTTTGGCTTCCATTATTTCGTTATCATAAAATACTTTCAGCTCCCATTCCCCGGGCATCTCCTGGGCCTTGTCCCCGAATATGGTCAGCTTATGCCAGGCGGTGCACTTCTTTAAATAATTACCGCTGGAGGCTTTAACGGTCGTGTTGTCCGTGGCATAATATAGCTTGCCCGAAGGATCAAACCATTCCCAACGAACTTTATGCTCTCCGGATACATTCTCGAGTTTGAGATGAGCGTACACCTGCTTGTCGGTCACGGAAAACTGATCCGTCACCATGGAAGGAACGCCGAGACCGCCGGAGCTGTCCATTTCCTTTGAAAAGGTTGTACCGCCAAAATAAAATGTAGGTGTTTTTTGAATGGTTTTGGAGCCACCGCAGGAAGCGATCAGCAATACAAGCGACAAAACGGCAAAAAGTTTTAGGGTTGCATTTAGACAAGACCCGCTGGGTCTCCGACATTTTGGTTTCATTATGTCACCTCTTTGCTCAAGCATGATTGTTGGAAGGAATCATTATCACGCATATGCAAAAATTATGCGCATAATACCATCCATAACAACACGACAGTTTGTTCATTGAATTCAGTGAGTTAATTTTACAATTTCTCTTGAAAATTCAATCTGAACTGCAAGTGTGAAAAAAATTACCCTTTATTTGCTCACCAAATTACACAAATGAGATCATTTTGCGAATATGATGAAAAGTGACAATGTCACTACAAGGTCAGTGAGTTATCCACTTGGTAATTAATTTCTGAACGTAAAACTGCGATGGGAAACGGAAGAAAACTATAAAAAAAAAAATCAAAAAAATCAATTGAATTCGATTCATTTCATGAGAATTGCAGTTTAGCGGGGGTAGCCGGTAATCTTACGAATACGTTCATAGAGGGGCTTTAAGGTCTTATACATTTTCTTGTAGACTTGATGATAGAGGGCATCATACATCTCGTGGGTCTTCATATGGGGCTCGTACACTTCTCCCACGCGGGTCATGGCCTTGACCGCATTTTCAAAATCCGCATGTAATCCTAAACCCACGGCCGCATCAATTGCAGCCCCCAGCCCCGAGGTCTCGTAGGTGTGCGGTTTCCCGGTAGGCAGGCCGAACACGTCTGCCGTCAGCTGCAAGGCATTGCGACTTTGCGAACCACCCCCGGAAACCCGTAAACTGGTGACCCGCGTCCGGCTGCGTTTTTCAATCCGTTCCTTGCCCTCGCGCATGGCGTAGGCCAGCCCTTCGATAATGGACCGATATAGATGGGCCCGGGTGTGAATATCGCCAAAACCGATTATGGCGCCTTTGGCCTCCGGGCCGGGATTCTTGAGCCCCGGTGTCCAATACGGCTGGAGCACCAGACCCATGGAGCATGCCGGGATATCAGCCAGGAGATTTTCGAAAAGGGTTTCTGGTTTCAGGCCATTTTTTCGCGCTTCATCCCGTTCGGGATGTCCGAATTCCTCCTTGAACCAGTTGACCATCCAGTATCCCCGGTAGACCTGAACCTCAACCGTATAATAATCGGGAACCGCCGACGGATAGGCGGGCAGTAATGGGATGGGCTCGATATATCGCTTGTGGGTGACATTGATGGTTGCGGTGGTCCCGTAGCTGAGACACCCGATAGAAGGATCCAGACTGCCGGACCCGATGACTTCACAGGCTTTGTCGGCGGCGGCAGCAATCAACGGCAAACCTCTGGGGATGCCGGTTGCCAACGAAGCTTCTTGCGTAATGGAACCCAATACTTGGCCCGGTGGCACCAGGTCCGGAAGCATTTCCGGTTTCACCGGTAGACAACGCCACTTCCAATTCCAGGATGATGCCCACCGCATATGCCGGTAGTCCAAGGGCACATAGCCCACCTGACACCCGATGGAATCGACAAACTTGCCGATGAGCCGGTGGGTCAAAAAGCCCGAAAGCAGGAGGTATTTATGCGTGTTCTTCCAAATATCGGGCTGATAGGTATGGATCCAGTTGGCTTCCGCCTCCGATTGAAAGTAGGCAATGGTGTCGTCCAACCGGATCATTCTGAAAAGAAAGCCCCAGGGGCCACCGATAAACGGCAAGCCGTGGGTTTTGCGCTGATCCAGCCACAAAATTGCCGGCCTCAGCGGTGTGCCCGTTGCATCGACATTGATGACTGTGGCGCGCTGGGTTGTAAGGGTTATGCCGGCCAGGCGCTCTTTGAGGCGGTGGTTCTGCTTCCACAGGGACTGGCACGCCTGGCAGAGGGCACCCCAGAAAACTTCCGGATCCTGCTCCGCCCAACCGGGCTGTGGCGAATAGTAGGGATCAAACCCGACCTGTTCCTTGGCAACTTGATCTCCACTGCCATTGAATATAATGGCCTTCAGGCTTTGGGTACCGTTGTCAATCGCCAGTATCAGATCTTTTTCCACCATTTGCCGTCCAAAAAGTTACTTAGCCTATTCCAGGTATTTCAATTAGCAAATTCATTGTTCTGGGAGCATTGTTGAATGAAATTCGAAACCCTAAGAAAATATTACCCCAAAAAGTGGTTTTAAAATTCAGAATGCATAATTAAAAAGTTGGGAGCAAATTTATTTTATTAGCTA
>CAYVMI010000044.1:0-56892 GCA_964452555.1 uncultured Desulfobacterales bacterium | reverse complement strand
CGGTGATGAATCACTTCCACCTCAGGCGGCAAATCCGGCAGCAATTCTGGAGCCGATACATGTCACAGATCAATTTCGATAGAATAAATGAATTGGCGGAATCCTATAAAACCGAAATGACCCGTTTTCTGCGGGATATGATCCGCTTGCCCAGTGAGAGCTGCGACGAGAAAGCGGTCGTTGAGCGCATCCGGCAGGAAATGGAAAAAGTCGGTTTCGATCGCATCGAGATCGATCCCATGGGCAATGTCCTGGGGTACATTGGCAGTGGGGATACCGTCATCGCTATGGACGCCCATATCGACACGGTTGGAATCGGCAACCAGGACAACTGGGAATTCGATCCCTACCAAGGATTTGAAAACGATGAGGTGATCGGTGGGCGGGGGGCCAGCGACCAGGAAGGCGGCATGGCATCCATGGTTTATGCCGGCAAGATTATCAAGGACCTGGGACTCGAGGGCGATTATACTCTGGTGGTCGTGGGCACTGTTCAGGAAGAAGACTGTGACGGCCTCTGCTGGCAGTACATCATCAAGGAATCAAAACTGAAACCGGATTTTGTGGTCTCCACTGAACCAACCGATGGCGGGATCTACCGGGGCCAACGCGGCCGCATGGAAATCAAAGTCGAAGTCAAAGGCGTTAGCTCGCATGGTTCTGCCCCAGAGCGTGGCGACAATGCCATCTTCAAGATGGGTCGCATCCTGGGAGAACTCGAGGAGCTGCATGGCCGACTGAAAGACGATGATTTTCTGGGCAAAGGCACACTGACCGTCTCAGAAATCTTCTATACTTCTCCATCCCGCTGCGCTGTTGCCGACGGATGCACCATCTCCATTGACAGACGCCTGACCGCTGGTGAGGACAAAGAACTGGCATTGGGTCAGATCCGGGACCTCCCTTCCGTCAAAGCCGCAAGTGGTGACGTGTCCATGTACACCTATGAAAGACCCTCTTATACCGGCCTGGTTTACCCCACCGACTGCTACTTCCCGTCCTGGGTGGTGGACGAGGACCACACCGTGACCCAGGTGGCCGCAAAGACTTACAGGTCTCTGTTCGGGATAGAACCCCGTATTGACAAATGGACCTTTTCAACCAATGGGGTTTCCATCATGGGGATGTTCGGCATTCCCTGTATCGGGTTTGGACCCGGTAAAGAATCCGAAGCCCATGCTCCCAACGAAAAAACCTGGAAGGGCGATCTGGTCCGCTGCGCCGCCTTTTATGCGGCCCTGCCCCGGATTTACTTGGAGCAGAAGGAGGTCTGAGTTATGCGTGCCAATCGAGCGTTCATCGCCATCGGCGGCAACTCATTGATTAAAAGCAAAGACTTACAGTCGGTCGAAGATCAGCACCAGGCCATCCGCGAGACCATGCAGCATGTGGCCGATCTTATCGAACAAGGCTACCAGACCATCATTTCCCATGGCAATGGTCCCCAGGTGGGATTTATCATGCTGCGCTCCGAGGTGGCCCGGCGAGAAACCGGTCTGCATATGGTGCCGCTGGTGAATGTGGTGGCCGACACCCAGGGGTCGATTGGCTACCAGATCCAGCAAGCCTTGAACAATGAACTGGCCGCCCGTGGCATCGCTGGTCAGAGCCTAACCGTCGTCACCCAGGTTGTTGTAGATCAAGACGATCCCGGTTTTGCGAACCCCTCCAAACCGGTCGGCGAGTTCTACGATGCTGCGCAAATCGAAGTTGTTCGTCGCGACTATCCGGACTGGAGCTTAATGGAGGACGCCGGCCGCGGATTTCGCCGGGTGGTCCCTTCCCCGGAGCCTTTGGAAGTGGTTGAAAAACCGATGATCGAATCCCTCCTCACAAGCGGTTATCACGTTGTCACCGTCGGTGGCGGCGGGATCCCGGTGGTTCGCACCGAGAATGGATTGGAAGGAGTGGACGCCGTAATCGACAAGGACTTCGCTTCGAGTATGCTGGCCGGTCAGCTCGGCGCGGATCTGCTGATCATATCCACCGCGGTGGAACAGGTGGCGCTATACTTCGGAACAGCAGACGAAAAGGCCATCACCAAAATGACCGTTGCCGAGGCCCGGCAATACATCGCCGACGGGCATTTCGCACCCGGCAGCATGCTCCCCAAGATCCAATCCGCCCTGTGCTTTCTGGAGAGCGGAGGACAGGAAGTTATCATCACGGCCCCGGAGTTTATCAAGGACGCGGTGTTGGCGGGCCGCGGGACGCATATTGTTAGATAGCAATAAGGAATTTGAAGGCCATAATTAAACAAAATCGAACACCGAACATCGAACATTGAACACTGAACATCGAATTTGGAGTTCTTCCCTTTTTTTTAATAAAAGAAAGGAGCGAAGCGATTCCACCTTCGACGTTGGATGTTGGATGTTCAATGTTGGATGTTCATTGTTTCTTAATGACCAACGCAGCAATAAAAGTATGCTCAAATCAATAGAACCATATATGTGACAATAGGTCTACATCCCAAAAATCAATAAGGAGTCTACAATCATGGATACCATCAAAATCAAAGAGATGATCAAGCAACTGGCCCTACACGAGTATCAAAACATGTACGACGACGATTTTCTGCTCACCTGGGAAAAAAGTGACGACGAAGTCGATGCGACTTTTCTAGTGGCGGATATCCTGCGGGGACTGCGGCAGCAGAATATTACCAGCCGCATTTTCGACAGCGGTCTGGGGATCTCCATCTTCCGGGATCAGTCCACACGCACGCGTTTCAGTTATGCCAGCGCCTGTAATCTGCTGGGTCTGACGGTGCAGGATTTCGATGAGGGCAAATCCCAGGTTGCCCATGGTGAAACCGTGCGTGAAACCGCCAACATGGTTTCCTTTATGGCGGACGTGATCGGTATCCGCGACGATATGTATATCGGCAAGGGCAACACCTACATGCGCGAAGTTTCACAGGCCGTGCAGCAGGGGTTTCAGGAAGGCGTTCTGGAACAGCGCCCTACCCTGGTTAATCTTCAATGTGATATTGATCATCCCACCCAGTCCATGTCCGACATGCTGCACATCATCAACCATTTTGGCGGCGTGCATAATTTGGACGGCAAGAAGCTCGCCATGACCTGGGCCTACAGCCCCTCTTACGGCAAGCCCCTCTCCGTCCCCCAGGGTATCATCGGATTAATGACGCGTTTCGGAATGGAGGTGGTCTTGGCGCATCCCGAAGGGTACGAGGTGATGCCCGAGGTAGAAGCGGTCGCCGAACGTAATGCCAGCCAGAGCGGCGGCGGGTTCACCAAGACCAACTCCATGGCCGAAGCTTTCGAGAATGCTGACATCGTTTATCCCAAAAGCTGGGCGCCGTTTGCCGCCATGGAGAAACGGACCGACCTATACAGTCAGGGAGATTTCGACGGCATCGACGCTCTGGAGCAAGAGCTTCTCGCCCAGAATGCAAATCACAAGGACTGGGAGTGCACCGAAAAGTTGATGGCGACCACCGATGCCGGCAGCGCCCTGTACATGCATTGCCTGCCAGCCGACATCACCGGCGTCAGCTGTGAGCAAGGGGAAGTTGAGGCCGGCGTCTTCGATCGCTATCGCGTGCCCATGTACAAGGAAGCCAGCTATAAGCCCTACATCATCGCCGCCATGATTCTGCTCAGCAAGGTAAAGCATCCGGCGGATACGTTGAGTGCACTTTTGGAGAAGGGTACGGCACGGAAGCTATAAACCGAAAGGATAGAGTTGAGGATCATCTCCCGATTTGTTGTAGTAATAATGCTGATGGAAGCCTTGTCGAAATCGGGATCGCTATCGGGATCGGGATCGAGATGGTATTAGGCCATGAAAAATTTGACGTTTACCTCCTTTCAATCGGCTATGTCGCATGGGTTTATTTAAGAAGAAGGCCGACGGCAGCGTATAGGTGAATCGGACCGTATTGCTGCAATGCCTTGTCGATTGTGCGGCAGGGATTATGGCGTAAAGGAAGAATCCGGGAAATACGGATATACTGAGTTCGACCCCGATCCCGATCCCGATAGCGATTTCGATAAGATATAGCCTGGGCTGTATTTCCCTTGACCTGAATTTTGGAGTCCTTAACTCCAACCAATTTGGAGAAGAACCAAATTTGAATCTCCGCTGTTTGAACACTGGGTGAGAGAGGAGAACGCCATGATCCAATTTACATTAAACGGGCAGCCGGCTGTTTACGAGGGTGACGAAAAACTATCGCTGCTCGCCTTTCTGCGCCAGGAAAAGGGCCTTACGTCCGTAAAGGATGGCTGCTCGGGACAGGCGGCCTGCGGCGCCTGCTTGGTGGAATTGGATGGCAAACCGGCCTTGGCCTGCTCCACGCGGATGAAACGCGTCACCGGGAAACAGGTGCTGACCCTGGAGGGATTTCCGGAAAAGGTTCGCCGGGCATTGGGGCGGGCTTTCGTAGCAAAGGGGGCGGTCCAGTGCGGGTATTGCACCCCTGGTATCCTGGCCCGTGCGAAAATTCTACTAGAAAACAACCCGAATCCCAGCAGGGAAGAGGTCGTCAAAGCATTGAATGCCAATGTTTGCCGCTGCACCGGCTACGTGAAGATCATCGATGGCATTTTGCTGGCGGCCAAGGCGCTGCGAGAACACAAAGAGATAGCCTGGGAGCAAAACACCGGAATCGGCCATTCCTACCCTAAAGTCGAGGGATATGAGAAAGCCCTGGGAGTCAGTCCCTACATCAATGACATGCATATTGACGACATGCTTTACGGGGCACTGAAGTTCAGTGAACACCCCCGTGCCCGCGTCGTGGGCATCGATTTGTCAAACGCGGTGAAATTGCCGGGTGTGATCCGGATCTTTACCGGGGACGACATCCCGGGAAAACGCTACCAAGGGATTATCGAAAAAGACTGGCCCATGATGGTGGTTCCAGGTGAAAACACACGCTGTATTGGCGATGTGTTGGCCTGCGTGGTGGCTGAAAGTGAAGAAATTGCGCGTCTGGCCCTAAAGAAAATCCAGGTGGAATACGATGTCCTTGAGCCGTTGACCGATATGACCCAAGCGGCCGACAGTGAAGTATTGATCCATCCCGGCGGCAACCTGCTCAAAGAGACAATTATTTGCCGCGGGGATCCAATAGAGGATGTCTTCACGAGATCAGCTTATGTGGTTGAGGGCGTCTTTGAAACCCCCTTTGTTGAGCATGCTTTTTTGGAAACCGAAGCCAGTATTGCCCAACCGGACGGCCGGGGAGGACTGATAGTCTATTCACAAAGCCAGGGAATTTATGCAGACCGCGAGCAGATCGCATCAATGTTAAACCTGCCCCTTGACACGGTGGATGTGATTCAGGTGTCCACCGGAGGCGGTTTTGGCGGCAAGGAGGATCTTACGGTTCAGCAACATGCCGCTTTGAGCGGTATGGTCCTGCAACGTCCGGTCAAGGTAGGTTTGAATCGCCCTGAATCCATCCGCATGCACCCCAAACGACATAAAATGCAGCTGCGCTACAAGCTGGCCTGTGACGCCAACGGTTTGCTGACAGCATTGCGTGCGCGGATAGTCGGAGATACGGGGGCCTATGCCTCCGTGGGTGGAGAAGTGGTCGCCCGCACCGGGACGCATGCCGGCGGCTCCTACCACATCCCCAATGTAGATGTGATTTCCCAAGCCTATTATACCAATAATCCGCCGGCCGGCGCCTTCCGTGGATTTGGTGTTAACCAGTCGAATTTCGCCATGGAAAGCTTGATGGACGAACTGTGTAAACTAGGCGGATTTGACCGATGGCAGTTTCGCTACGATAACGCATTGGATACAGGCCGCATGACCACCACCGGGCATGTACTGGGATCCGGTATCGGTCTGCGCCAGTGCCTGGAAGCTGTTAAAGAGGCGTTTGACAACAATCCCAACGCCGGTTTGGCCTGCGGTATTAAAAACTGTGGCATCGGGAATGGGTTGGAGGAAGTCAGCGAAACCAGGATTCGGGTCATCGCCCCGGATCGGATCGTGTTAAACCACGGATGGACTGAGATGGGCCAGGGCATTCATACCGTGGCGCGGCAGGTGCTGGCCGAAGTTGCCGGACTGGATGACGCCGTCTCCATTGATGTTAAATCTTCCACCGGCGCGCATGCCACCAGCGGCACCACAACCGCCAGCAGGGGCACCGTCCTGCTCGGCAATTCAATTATCAAGGCCGCCCGAGACCTTAAGTCTGATTTAGAAAACAGCACTCTGGCCGATCTTGTGGGGCAAGAATACTTCGGTCGGCATGTGGTCGACTGGACCACAACCCATGAAGTAGACGGTGAGATTGTCAGCCACTTTTCATACGGTTTTGCCGTTCATCTGGTCATCTTGGCCAGTGACGGAAACCTGAAGCGCATATATGCGGCTCATGATGCGGGCACGGTTATCAACCCGACCTTGTTTGAAGGGCAGGTCGAGGGCGGAGTGGTCATGGGCATGGGGTATGCCCTGAGCGAGAACTTTCCGCTCAAGAATGGCAAACTCACATCCACCCGCATGGCCAAACTGGGATTGCCCATGGCCAAGGACGTTCCCGAGATTAAAGTATTCAGCGTTCAAAGTGCGGACCCGGTCGGACCTTTCGGGGCCAAAGGGGTTGGAGAGATCGGTACCATCCCAACGGCCCCGGCCATTGCCAACGCCTACTGTCAATTTGATGGCATGCGCCGTCATTCCTTGCCCTTGGCGCCCCTGAAGAAGGCAGACAGCAAGTAGATCTGGATCATCTCCCGATTAGTTGAAGTAATGTTGTTTGTTGAAGCATTGTCGAAATCGGGATCGCTATCGGGATCGGGATCGGAATGGAGATGGTATTAGGCCATGAAAAATCAGACGATTACCGCCTTTCAATCGGGTATGTCGCATTGGTTTATGAAAAGTGTGCCCGGCTGAGCGGTGTCCATTGGTCAGACAGAGACCAGTGGCTTCGAGCCAGCCAGTTGATAACGCTAAATATTGCAGAAGGCAACGATAAGGCAGCTTTCGATCCCGATCCCGATCCCGATAGCGATTTCGATAAAATTTAGCCCGAGCTGTATTACCCTCGACCCGATTTTTTGAGCCCTTTCCTCCAATTAAATTGGAGAAGAACCATAAAGCTATGAGGTGAAACCATGACTCTTTATCTGAAAAATGCCACCTATTTGGATTGGCAGAGCCTGGAATTAAATATTGTAAATTTGGCGGTTGAGGAGGATCCTGAAACTCGTATCTCTTTTCCAGGGAGCATTCCTGCGACAGATACGCTGGAACAACATCACAAGGTAATTGATTGTACCGGTAAACTGGTGACCAAATCCTTTGGCTGCGGCCACCATCACATCTATTCCACCCTGGCGCGGGGGATGCCGGCGCCTTTAAAGATTCCAACCAATTTCACGGAAGTTCTACAATACATCTGGTGGCACATTGACAAGCGCCTGGATCTGGAGATGATCGAAGCCAGCGCTTTGGCCTCGGCGATCTACTGTGCCAAAAACGGGGTGACCTTCGTCATCGACCACCATGCCTCACCTTTTGCCATCCCAGGTTGCCTGGATACGATTGCCAAAGCATTTGACCGGGTGGGCATCTCCCACATGCTCTGCTACGAGATCTCCGATCGGGATGGGGAGGGACCCCGTGAAGCAGGCTTGGCGGAAACCGATGACTTCCTGGGCCGGGGTAAGCAGGGACATGTGGGGCTGCATGCTTCCTTTACGGTCGGTGATGAGCTGTTGCGCAAGTCGGTCGACTTGGCGCGCAAGCACAATACCGGAATACATGTTCACGTGGCCGAAGATCAGGCTGACCAGGATGACGCATTGGCCCAATACGGCAAACGCGTATTGGTACGCTTCCAGGATGCCGGTGCCCTGGAATTACCAAAATCCATATTCGGTCATTGTATTCACCTCTCGGCCCATGAGAAAGATCTGCTGGCTGATGCCGGAGTCTGGGTGGTTCAGAACGTGGAGAGCAACCAGAATAACAATGTGGGGGTTGCCGGCTACAGTGATTATGCGCCCCGAATGATGCTGGGAACCGACGGAATGCACTGTGACATGCTGAGAAGCGCCAAAGCGGCTTTTCTAGTGGGACAGGCCACCGAAGGGATCGGATTCGATGGCATCTACGATCGCTTCCGCAATGTTCATCGTTACATCCGGGAATTCGGTGGTCGGGGAGATGGCGACAACAATTTGGTGATTCTTGACTATGACGCTCCCACCGAACTGACCGCGGACAACTTTCCGGGACATTTTGTTTATGGATTGGATGCCCGGCATGTGGAGACGGTCATCGCCCAGGGTCGGGTCATCGTGGAACAAGGCAAGGTATCCCGGGTGGATGAGCGTGAGGTCCTGGCCTTTGCCCGGGATATGGGCCGAAAACTATGGGAAAAGATGTGAGCGATATGCGACTCAAATTAGTTTTAGAGTAGCTTCACTTTTCATACAAGAAGCGGTTCAGGTAAATTTTTTAATATGACATATCATAATGAACCTACTTCGCTAGCGAAGTGCCCTGACGGATTGGTGATGTTTCGACTACCTGATTTTACTACCAATCGGCATGGCTTCATCACCAATCCGTGGGGCACAAATGATGCCCCGGATTGATATGTCATATTAAAAAATTTACCTGAACCGCTTACACTCTAGAAATTTTTAAAATATAATTCTGGCAATTGATTTAGACTGAAAAGGAATGCGGATTTAACATTACTGAAGTCGGGGGTTTAGGAATAGGATAACTGAAGGAGTTTAAAAATGACAAGCGACAAGTTCTGGTGTTGTGACATTGAAACTTTGCTTAAATGGATCCTGGCGGATGAAAAGCAAGGACAGATTTTCGGAATACCCCGGGAGCTCTTTTTCACTCCCGGCGATAGTGATCCATTTCAAATGTTCCGTTACGGACGGCATCTGGAAACGCCGCTGGGCGTAGCGGCAGGACCCCATACCCAACTTTCCCAGAACCTCATTTCTGCCTGGTTGACCGGAGCCCGTTATATGGAATTGAAAACGGTTCAGGTATTGGATGAACTGGAAGTCACCAAACCCTGTATCGATATGACCGACGAAGGGTATAATTGCGAATGGTCGCAAGAGCTGAAGCTGGATCAATCCTATAACGAATATCTCAACGCCTGGATTGTACTCCACATTCTTAAAGATAAGTTTGGCTGGGGTATGCCGGAGGAACCAGGATTCATCTTCAACATGAGCGTGGGATACAACCTGGAGGGAATCCTGAACCCAACCGTACAGCGGTTTTTAGACAAAATGGCGGATTGCTCCCAAGAAAAAGCAGAGAAGATCGAGCGTCTGGCCAAATTCTATCCCCGTGTAAAAGAATTGGACATTCCGGACACGATCTCCGACAATATCACCATCTCAACCATGCACGGTTGTCCACCGGATGAAGTCGAGAAAATAGGTTCCTATTTCGTGACCGAACGGAAATTGAATACCACCATCAAGCTCAATCCCACTTTGCTCGGACCGGACCGGCTGCGTGCAATCCTCAACGATGAACTGGGCTTCGAAACCCGTGTGCCGGACCTGGCGTTTGACCATGATCTTAAGTATGCGGATGGCGTTGCCCTGATTCGTGCGCTTCTGGACGCTGCCCAAAAAAGCGGGGTCGAATTTAATATCAAATTGACCAATACCCTGGAGACCAGCAATCAGGACCAGAATTTACCCCAATCCGAGCAGATGGTCTACATGAGCGGGCGGGCCTTGCACCCCATCAGTATCAATCTGGCCGCGCGCTTACAATCCGATTTTGACGGGGCTTTGGGTATCTCCTTTTCAGCCGGAACAGACTGCTTTAATTTTGCGGATGTACTGGCCTGCAATCTCAAGCCGGTGACGGTATGCACCGACTTATTAAAACCCGGTGGGTACGGACGCTTGTCCCAGTACCTGGAAACAGCGGCTCAGGCTATCGGAGATGCTGGGGCCGACAACCTGGAAGACTTTATCATGACCCGTGCTGAAAAAGCCGGCGATACCGGAAGGGCCGGGTTGGTAAATTTGCAGGCATATGCTGAGTCGGTTGTAAACAAAGCGGCCTATAAAAAGGAGATTTTTCCCTACGACAATATAAAAACCTCCCGCAAACTGACGACTTTCGATTGTATCCAGGCTCCCTGCATGGCCACTTGTCCGGCCAGCCAGGACATTCCCGGTTACATGTACCATACGGCGCGTGGGGAGTATGATGAAGCCTTCCGGGTCATCATGGAAACCAATCCCTTTCCGAATGTCCAGGGAATGGTGTGCGATCATCTCTGTCAGGAGAAGTGCACCCGTCTGAACTATGACACCCCCCTGTTAATCCGTGAGATCAAACGCTTCGTTGCCCAAAAATTTGATCGCCCCCCGGATCTCAAACGAGCACCGGGCAACAACATCAAGGTTGCCATTATCGGGGCCGGGCCTTCAGGGCTGGCCTGTGCTCATTTTTTGAGCCTGGCCGGATTTGAAGTTCATATCTACGAGCAAAAAGCCTTCGCCGGAGGCTGGGCGTCGGATGCCATCCCGGAGTTTCGTCTGGATAATGCCAGTATTCGAAAAGATATCGATGCGATTTTAGCGTTGGGTGTTAGCATACACTATGACGCCAAGATCGATGCCGAAAAGTTTGAGTCCCTCAGAAAATCACATGAGTTCGTCTATATCGCCGTGGGGGCCCAGGAGGGCATCGATCTGGGGATTCCGGGTGAGGATGCAGAAGGCGTCATGGATCAACTGGAATTTTTAAGTGCGGTGCGCCGGGGGCAACGTCCGAACCTGGGCAAAAAGGTAGCCGTCATCGGCGGGGGAAACTCGGCTATGGATGCGGCGCGTACCGCCCTTAGGCTAGTGGGACCCGATGGTGAGGTGAGCGTCCTCTACCGCCGCACCCGCCAGGAAATGCCGGCTGCACCCGAGGAAGTCCAGGGCCTTTTGGACGAGGGCGTCAAATTGGTGGAGCTCACCGCCCCCGAATGTATGCTGGTGGAAGATGGTCGCGTGAAATCCAATCTGTGTTTTAGAATGGAATTGGGCGAAACCGATGCCAGCGGCCGCCCCAGACCGATTAAAATTGATGGCTCCCAATTTGAGTTGAATGTTGATACGGTTATCTCCGCCATCGGCCAGCGGGTCAATCTCGATTTTTTTCCGGAGGCGGAATTAAGAATCGATGCCCATTCACACGAGACCCAGCTTGAAAATGTTTTTGCCGGAGGCGATGCGGTTCGCGGTGCTTCGACCCTCATCAAGGCCATTGGCGATGGTAAAAAAATTGCGGAAACGATTCAATCACGTGCATTGGACCGAGGCCAAATCTCTGCCGATCGTAATGGGAAAATATTCGATTTTGGAGCACTGCAAAAACGACGGGCGCGGCGTCAGGTCGGTATCAAGCTGCCTGAAATCGGATTCGATCAGAGAACCGGATTTGATTTGGTAATCCAAACCCTTGATGAGGCCGCGGCCAAAAAAGAGGCCGCACGCTGTCTTTACTGTGACGAAATATGCAGTGTTTGCGTGTCGGTGTGTCCCAACCGAGCGAACATGGAATTTGCGGTCGGACCGGTGCAGTTCACGGTCCAACAGGTTCAAAAGGTTGCCGGCCAGATCACAGTCAGCGACCTTGAAACGGTCCGCATAGAACAGCTTACCCAAGTTATGAATATCGCCGATTACTGCAACGAATGCGGTAATTGCGCAACGTTTTGTCCCACCAGCGGCGCGCCTTATCAAGACAAGGCCAAGCTGCATATATCCAGGCAGAGCTTCGACAACGCCGATGTTGGATTCCATTTTACGACAGCCGATCAATTATTGTGGAAAGAGAAAGAGCATAATGGTACTTTAACCGGGTCTGAAAATGAACTCATCTTTGAAAATAACGATATAAAAGCCAGGATCGATTCCGAAAGGTATGTGGCAGAAGTACTGGAGTTAAAGACAGAATCAAACCATCCGCTGCATACGCGAAGCATGCAAGAGATGGCTGTACTCTATCAAAACCTGAGAAATCAGCTACCGTTTTCACTTGTAACTTAACGCCAACGTTTCATAAATGCGTTCTATCTACTAATGCAGCATTACTTTGAACATGTTGCTGCCATTGGAAAGATACTGGATGCTCGATGCCGGATTCTGAATAAGCAGGAATTTTCCAATAATGGCATCGAGAATATCCAGCATCCAGAAACCAGGATCAGTCCATGTCCGTACAGGACTTTTTGGTAATTGCTGCGTATCAAATTATGAAATTTATGAAACTTCAAGGTTAACTGCACCGTGAACATAGCCTTAACCGCATTCTCGAATCGGAGCATATTTTAACGACTTGTATATAATTACTTCAAAACAAGCACAAAAGGAGACGACTCATGGATAGATCATCTATCGGTACGCCGGAGCAATTACGTGATCCGAATTACACACCACCTCTCGCCCAAGCCATTCCGCTGGGCATCCAACATGTACTGGCAATGTTTATCAGCAACGTGACACCGGCTATCATTATTGCCGGTGTGGCCGGCTTCGGCTTTGGCTCAAACTCGCCGCATTTTCCAAACTTGATTTACATGATCCAGATGTCGATGCTGTTTGCCGGTATCGCGACCCTGTTTCAAACCATTGGGTTAGGGCCGGTCGGTGCGCGCCTGCCGATAGTCCAGGGAACCAGTTTTGCTTTTATCCCGATCATGATCCCGTTGGTGGCCGGCCAAGGTGTGGAGGCCATGGCAGTACTTATGACCGGGGTCTTGCTGGGTGGTCTTTTTCATACCTGCCTTGCGCCTTTTGTGGGTAAGATGCGTTTCGCGCTGCCGCCCTTGGTAACCGGACTGGTAGTGACCATGATTGGCCTGGCGCTTGTCAAGGTCGGCATCCAATACGCTGCCGGCGGGGTGCCCGCAATCGGCAAACCTGAATACGGCAGCCTGCAGAATTGGTTTGTTGCCGGTGTGGTCATCCTCGTGACCCTGGGGGTGAAATTTTTTACCAGGGGATTTCTGTCGGTAGCCGCAGTACTGATCGGTCTTATGGCAGGATATGTGGTCGCACTGATGATGGGTATGGTAAGTTTCGCCAATGTTGGTAAAGCCGCATATTTCGCGCCGCCCATACCTTTTAAGTTTGGCTTCCATTTCAGTCTGGCCGCGCTTATCGGGTTTTGCCTGATGGCAATTATCTCCGCCATTGAAACCGTCGGTGACGTATCCGGCATCACCAAAGGTGGCGCGGGCCGCGAAGCTACCGATGTAGAAATCAAGGGCGCCACCTTTGCAGATGGCCTGGGAACTGCGATTGCGGGTATATTCGGTGGTCTGCCCAACACGTCATTCTCACAAAATGTTGGTCTGGTGGCCATGACCGGTGTGATGAGCCGTCGCGTGGTTACCTATGGTGCCGTTTTTCTGATCGTCTGCGGCCTGATTCCAAAATTCGGTGCCATTATTTCGACTGTTCCCATCGAAGTGCTGGGTGGTGGCGTCATTGTGATGTTCGGCATGGTTGTTGCTGCCGGCGTATCGATGTTGTCCGATGTCGATTGGTCCCGGCGCAATATGGTAATTTTTGCGATTTCATTGTCGCTTGGCCTGGGTTTGCAACTGGAACCCGGGGCGCTGCAGCACCTGCCGGCCACCGCCAAAGTATTGTTGGCTTCCGGCCTGTTGCCGGCCGCTACGCTCGCCATCGTGCTCAATCTGGTGATTCCTGAGGATCAGGCCAAAGAATAGCCCGGACTTTTGGAGAAGAACCAAGTGTGCTATAATGGGGTATTGAAAAAACTTGCACCTAAATTGAAACGCTTAACTAAGGCTCTAAATAGTGTCTGTCCAGAAATAGGCAAATTTGGTCGAGATCAAGGCTTGTGAGAAATTTGGCCACAGGCATATGGTTGATATTCCGAGGATAAAATTTCGAGCATAACGCGGATATCGGACAAATTGGCCATTTATGGATGGGCACTAATTAAATTGGATAGAATCTCATGGCAATAGGCAAAGCAGTACAACGAGTGGATGGGGTGGCCAAAGTCACCGGCAAGGCCCGTTATGCTGATGACTTCACCATGCCGGGCATGCGGGTTGCTAAATACTTTCGCAGCAACATCGCCCATGGCAGGGTCGTGCGGATCGACCCCAGCCGCGCCAAGGGTTTGCCCGGTGTGGATGGTGTTTTCACCTTTGAAGATGTCCCCAAGAATCGATTCGCCACGGCTGGACATCCCTATTCTCTGGATCCCAACCACAATGACGTGCCCGATCGCTTACTACTCACCGACTACGTTCGCTATGAGGGTGACGAGATTGCCGTGGTGGTGGCCGCGGACGAATTGGTGGCCCAAAAAGCCCTGGCGCTCATCGAAGTTGAGTACGAGACGTACAAACCGCTTGTACGCCCGGAGGATGTAATGGCCGCTGATGCGCACGAACTGCATCAACGCACACGCAACATCGTCAAAGAGCATGCGTTTACCGCCGGCGGCGATCCGGAACAGGCCCGCCAGGAATCGGATCACCTCTTGAAGGGAACTTTCAATACCCAGGTTCTCCAGCACTGCCATCTTGAAAACCATAGCGCCTATGCCTATATGGACGATCTTGACAAAATCGTCATCGTCTCCTCCACCCAGATTCCGCACATCGCCCGGCGCATCGTAGGCGAAGCTTTGAGCCTGCCCCTCGGCCGAATCCGGGTTATCAAGCCCCACATCGGCGGCGGATTCGGCAATAAACAGGACGTGATTTTAGAGCCCATGGTGGCATTTTTAACCTGGAAACTAGGCGGTGTTCCGGTGCGGCTCAAACTGGACCGCGAAGAGTGTATGGTGGGTACCCGGGTGCGCCATCCCTTTCGGGTGCGGGTGGAAATGGGCGTGCAGAAAGACGGCACCGTCAATCTGATCGATTTTGACGCTTTGTCCTGTACAGGGGCCTATGCCTCCCACGGCCACTCTATCGCTGCAGCCGGTGCGGCAAAATCCCATTATATGTATCCCCGGGCCGTATACAACTGCCATGCCCGAACCATTTACGGCAATTTTCCGGTTGGCGGTGCCATGCGGGGCTATGGGTCGCCCCAGATGACCTTTGCCATTGAGTGCATCATGGAAGACGCGGCCCGGGCGCTGGGAATGGATTCGGTGGAAATACGGCTGAAAAATGCCGCCCTCCCCGGCGACAAAAGCCAGATAACTAAAAAGCCTCTGCTAACCTGCGGTTTGGTCGCGTGCCTGGAGAAAGGCCGAGAGCTGATCCAATGGGAACAAAAACGGGCTGAGTGGCCCCGGAGCCAGGACGGTCCCATTCGGCGGGGCCTGGGTGTGGCCAGTTTCAGTTACGGCTCCGGCACCTATCCCGTATGCGTGGAAGCGGCCAGCGCCCGTACCATATTGAATCAGGACGGTTCGGTGCATCTACAGGTGGGGGCCACCGAAATCGGCCAGGGATCGGATACGGCCCTGGCCCAGATGGCGGCGGAGACCTTGGGCCTGCCCCTTGATCGGGTCCATGTGGTCTCCTGCCAGGATACCGATGTCGCACCTTTTGATACCGGTGCCTACGCCTCGCGCCAAACCTATGTGAGCGGTCAAGCGGTGATTCGGACCGCCCGTCAACTCAGAGACAAGATTCTGGATTACGTGGGTGCCATCTCCGACCTGGAAGCACGGGACCTCGATATTAAAAACGGCCATATCGTCATAAGACAGACACCGGAAACTATGGTCATGAGCCTGAAAGACGTGGCCATCGACGCATATTACCAAAAAGACCGCGGTGGTCAAATCACAGCCGAGATGAGCTACAAGACCCGCAGCAATGCCCATGTGTTCGGGTGTACCTTTGTGGATCTGGAGGTGGACATCCCCCTGTGCCGCGTTAAAATAAACGAAATCTATAACGTGCATGATTGCGGCGTGGTCATTAATCCCCTAAATGCCGAGGGCCAGGTCCTCGGTGGCATGGCCATGAGCATCGGTGCGGCGCTATATGAAAAACTCATGATCGACCCCGACTCCGGCCGGATCTACAACAACAATCTGCTGGACTACAAGGTCCCCACCATCATGGATATCCCCGACCTGGGAACTGCCTTTGTGGAGACCAAAGAGCCTACGCACCCCTTTGGGAGTAAAGCCCTGGGCGAGCCCCCAGTGCTTTCGCCGGCACCGGCCATTCGTAATGCCGTCCTGGACGCTACCGGCGTAGCTGTCAATGAGTTGCCCCTCAACCCCAAAACCCTATATACCTATTTTAAAAATGCAGGCCTGATCTAGGTGACCTCATGTTTGACATCCAAAGTTATCACAAAGCGGATTCGGTAGACGAAGCCATATCCCTTTTGTTACAAAATCCGAATGCCATCCCCATTGCCGGCGGAACCGATGTGCTGGTTCGTATACGCGAGGGTAATTCCAATTATGGCCACATGGTGGATATCCACGATGTGGCCGACTTAAAACACATCATCCTGGAACCCGACGGCACCATCGTAGTCGGGTCCGGCGCGACATTTACGGATTTGATCGAGTCCAGTGTCATTACCGAAAATATTCCGGTCCTGGCCCAGGGGGCAGGCGCAGTGGGCGGACCCCAGGTGCGCAACCAGGCCACCGTCGGCGGCAACATCTGTAACGGTGCCCCCAGTGCCGACAGCGCCGCACCGCTGCTGGTGTTGAACGCGGTGGTAGAGCTCACCGGCCCCCAGGGAATACGCCGCATGCCGCTGCACGAATTTTACCAGGGACCCGGCCGTGTTGATCGGGAGCAGGCCGAAATTATGACGGCGCTGCGCATTGCCCCGGATGATTACCAATGCTGGGTTTCAAACTATCACAAGTATGCCATGCGTGATGCCATGGACATTGCCACCATCGGTTGTGCGGTAGCGTGTCTGCCCCAGGCGAAAAAGGTATCCAAGCTACGACTGGCATTTACGGTGGCAGGCCCCACGCCGATGCGTTGCTGGAGTACCGAGAAAAAAGCCCGCGGCGCCACTTTAGATCGGTCGCTATTGCAGTTGGTCGACGAATCGGTTCTGGATGACCTGAGACCCCGGGATTCCTGGCGGGCCTCTAAAGTTCTGCGACAACAGATTATCAAGACCCTGGCCCAGCGTGTGCTCATTCAAACCCTGCAACAGTCGGGAGTATCGCTAGCATGAATCGCAAAATATCCTGCACGATAAATAACAAATCTTTTAGCGCGACGGTTGACGTGCGTAAATCCCTGCTGGAAATTCTGAGGGAGAACGGTTACATCGGCGTTAAGGAAGGCTGCGGCGTCGGGGAGTGCGGAGCCTGCACCGTACTGATAGACAACACACCGGTGGATTCCTGCCTCTACCTGGCGATTTGGGTTGATGGCCGCAGCATCCGCACCATCGAAGGCGAGTCACGGGACGGCGGATTATCCGCGGTGCAACAGGCTTATCTCGATACCGGCGCCGTACAGTGCGGCTTTTGTACCCCCGGTCTGGTCATGACATCCACTGCCTTTGTGGAAAAACACAAGGGCAATACCGTTACCCGTGACAAAATTCGTAAATATCATGCCGGCAACCTCTGTCGTTGTACCGGATACGAGGGAATTATCAGGGCCGTTGAAAAATGCCTGGCGGACAAGGATGAGGATGCAAGTGCGGGACAGTCAAAATCTTGCGACATAGAACCTTGATTAGAGCCAGGTTGATAATATCGGGCCATCTAGTTTTTGAGTACATCTGCCAATAAATTGGCTCTTAACAGTTGTTGAACATCCAACATTGAACACTGAACATCGAATAAGGCATTCTACCTTATATACTCAAAAGATGAGAGCAAAAGGCGGGAGCAAGCGCCTGCATAACGCGAGTGATTCCTCATTCGATGTTGGATGTTGGGCGTTCAATGTTCGATGTTCTTTATAAATCATTACCACATTCGAGATCTTTAATAAGGACAATGCAATGCAGTTTAGCTACACCTGCTCCGACTGCGGACAGGTCTACCCGATTCAACCCGAGTTGACCGTATGCCCCACCTGTCAAGAAAAGCAAATGCCGGATCAACCCCTTCAAGGGGTAATGGAAGTCGAGCTTGAAGGCCAAATAGATCCGGAGTTCGATATAAGCGATCTTCTGCCGGTTCCCAGACAATTTTTCCCTGCCATCCCGGTGGGTGGTACCCCACTCTGGCAGCCCGTCAACCTGCAGCATGAACTCGGACTCCCTTGCCTATATATAAAGGACGACGGCCTGAATCCCACCTGCTCATTAAAAGATCGTGCGTCGTTTCTGGTGTCCGCCTTTGCAGCCCAACATGATATCAACGAAATTGTACTGGCCTCCACCGGCAACGCCGGATCCTCCATGGCCGGAATCGGTGCCGCCGCCGGGCAAAAAATTATCTTGTTTCTGCCCGCAGCCGCCCCTCAGGCAAAACTGGTCCAGGCGCTGCAATACGGGGCCACTGTCCATCGCGTGGACGGATCCTATGACCTGGCCTACGATCTGGCCTTGGAATATTGTAAACGCTTTGGTGGCATGAGCCGCAGTACCGCCTTCAATCCCATGACCCTGGAAGGTAAAAAAACCGTATCCCTGGAAATATTTCAGCAACTCAAGTCTGTTCCAGACTTTGTATTTGTGCCGACGGGAGATGGGTGTATACTTTCCGGCGTGTACAAGGGTTTTCGTGATCTGCTAAAACTGGGCTTGATTGACGCGATCCCCGTGGTGGTTGCGGTCCAGGCCGCTGGATCGGATGCCCTTTATCGTGCCCATCAGAGCGGAGCATTCGAGGCGCAGCCTTCTCAGACCATCGCCGATTCCATCTGCGTGGATGCGCCGCGCAATGGCCGACACGCGCTCAAACAGTTGCGTAAATACAACGGCCGTGTGATTACCGTTACGGATGAGGAAATCATAGCGGCCCAGTCGCATTTGTCGCGTTCAGCCGGTCTGTTCAGCGAACCGGCCGGGTCAGCCGCCTTTGCCGGATTACTGAAAATCGCAGCCGAACTACCACGCTCCGCCCAGATTGTTATTTTAGCCACGGGCAACGGTCTTAAGGATATTGCCGCTGCCAGCCAGGGTATTGCCGTACCGGAACATACCATTCAGAACCTCAACGATATCATTTAATGGAGACAGCCATGTTGGACCTTACACCGAATAACGAGATAATCAAGCAGACGATTGAATACTGCCGCCAAAAAAACATCATTCTGCCCACCTTTGCCATGATGCAGGATCCCGCGAAAATTCCCGACCAGGTTAAATCAGAATTGGGCCAAATCGGTCTCTGGGACGTTCATCCGGCCAATCTTTTCCGCATTACCTGGAAAAACGAACCCAAGGAACATGGCGGCCTTTTCGGCCGGGTCAACCATATGGTTATACCCCCTGAGCTGACGGGATGTCATGCAACGATCATCGCTTTGACCGGACGTTGGTTTCCCACCGGTGCCCATAAAGTCGGGGCCACCTACGGCTGCTTTGTACCGCGCCTGATCAGCGGTCAGTTTAACCCCTTAAAAACCAAGGCGGTTTGGCCTTCCACCGGCAACTACTGCCGCGGCGGTGCCTATATTTCCGCCCTGATGGCCTGTCAATCCATCGCCATTCTTCCGGAAGGAATGTCCAAGGAACGATTCGAGTGGTTGCAGACCGTCGCCGGTGAAGTGATTTCCACCCCGGGTTCGGAAGCCAACGTCAAAGAAATTTTCGACAAGTGCTGGGAATTGCGAAATTCGGGCCAGGATTTGATGATTTTCAATCAATTTGATGAACTGGGCAACCCTTTTTGGCATTACCATGTCACGGGAAAAGCCGTGGAGGAGTTGCTGGATACCCATCTGACCGGGAGGCGGCGCCTGGCAGGATATGTGGCCTCTTCCGGCTCCGGGGGAACCTTGGGCGCCGGTTATTATTTGAAAAAGCGTTATCCCGGTGCTCAGTTGGCTGTGGCCGAAGCTCTGCAATGCCCAACCCTGCTGCAAAACGGGTTTGGCGATCATCGCATTGAGGGTATCGGCGACAAACACGTACCCTGGGTGCATGATCTAAAAGATACTGACTTTGTGATCGCCGTGAACGATGAACTCCCCATGCGTCTCTTGCGACTGTTCAACGAGCCCGAGGGCCGGTGCGCTCTGATCAGCGCCGGCGTTGATGCCGACCTGGTCAACCAGTTGGATCTTCTGGGCATATCCGGCATCGGCAACCTCATGGCCAGCATCAAGTTTGCCAAATACAACGAGCTGACCTCAAATGACGTTGTGGTCACCATCGCCACGGACTCCATGGACCTTTACCGGTCACGTCTGCAGGAACTAGCGGGCCAACACGGAGCCTACAGCCACGATCAGGCCCAGCGCGATCTGGAACTGCTTCACACCGTGAGCATCGACTGGATGCAGGAGTTGGGGTACTATGACCGCAAGCGTGTTCACAATCTCAAATATTATACCTGGATAGAGCAACAGGGACGTGATGCTAATGAACTGAATGACCAGTGGTACGATCATGAAGCCTACTGGGGCGGCACATTTGACCAGGTGGCGGAGATTGACGCCCGAATCGAGGAGTTTAATGCACGGGTAGGCCTTGTTTAGGCTGTTAACTTTTTAGGCTGAAGACTGTTAGCAGCTGTCAGCTTACAGTTGTGAGCTTTCAGCTGTTTTGGGCCGAATACCTACCGTAAACGATCATTACTTTACACCCTTGAATTGAAAGATCAGCTTGATCTGACAGTTTAGAATTATGTTATCTGCAGTCGCACTTAGTTTAAAATCCACGTCATCTATTACCATTGCAGCATATAAAACATATTAGCGTGGTCTTCGGTTGCAATGTAAATATTCCAACCACAAGATACACGGCCCCGAATTGACAGGTTTCAGTTGGAAGAAATAAGTTCAAACTTAATCAGCAGCATTAAATTGGGTGATCGATGATGAATAAAAAAATCCTTATTACAGGTACCAACGGTCGTATTGGCACTGCACTTGTTGCGTACATTGATGCTTTGGGAGAAAGCTACGAACTGCGGTTGGCAGACCTCGAAATATCGAATGAGCGTGGAATGAAAATCGATGTAGTTGATCTGTCTTCCTGTCGGACAGCATGTGAGAAAATGGACACAGTCATTCATCTTGCGGGTGTCGCTTCTCCGGCTTCAGGTTTTGAGGATCTTTTGCCGGCCAACATTGTCGGGACTTACAATATTTTCCAAGCCGCTTCCGAAGCCGGTGTTCACCGTGTAATTTACGCAAGCAGTGTTCAGGCAGTAGAAGGATATCCCCTTGATACCCAAATAAGAACGGACATGCCTGTCCGACCCAAAAATCTCTACGGCGTCAGCAAGGCTTACGGTGAAGCATTAGCAGCCTATTACGCTTATCAAAAGAATATTGAAGCCATAGCTGTGCGCATTGGTGCATTTGAATATGCCAACGAGTGGGAACGGATGAGTTCTCGTGACTTGAGTACCTGGGCTGATCCGAGGGACCTTTGTTCATTGCTGGTTAGGTGTATTGAAGCGAAGTTGGTGGAAGGACCCTTTATGATTGCGCATGGCATTTCCAACAATCGTTTTAAAAGACTGGACTTGTCTGACACAAAATACCGATTGGGATATACCCCCAAAGCAGATTCTTTTTCATCCTGGAATATTAAAATCAACAACGATAGCATTCCCAAAAAATAAATAGGTATTAAAGATGGGCTGCTTTTGTGGCAGTCAAAACAGATTTTGGAGTCCAGGACCATGACCACCATCCCGATCCCTATTTTCGGCCGTCACCCCGACTGTCATTCCCTTGCAATAGGGGCACAACGTGAAGCTTTAGAGCTATCCAGCAAAAGCCGAGAGCTTTCAACTATTAGCAATATTGGATTCCCGGTTTCGAGGCTGTGTCGCAATCCCCAATTTAGTACCCCTATGAATTTTTCAGGGCTAAAGCCCTGGACTACATCGACAACAAGTTGATTATTCAAGACTAATTTAATAAATCTTTTTGCCCGGTCCTGTAGCGCAGGGTTTCAACCCTGCCAAAGCGGGTTGCGACACAGCCTCTTTCTCGGGGATGACAACAGACGACCGCGATCCGACACTCGTAACCCGCCTCCGCATCCCGCAAACCAAAACCTGTACCCCTAAACCCCTTCAAACCTACAAACCTTTATTACCAACCCGCACCTCGCAGCACGCAACCCGTAAGCCGCTTAATGCTCACGCCTTATTGCTGACAGCTTTACCCCAAATCCCTATTTTTGCCTTGAAAGCCGAGTTACATTATGGTAGTGCGAGCATGGTTGTTTAAACGCCATACACTATCCTATATTTAGGATTACGAAAGGACTGTTTCCCTGATGATCCCCGAGCAAAAGATGAAAATTGTATATGGCATCGTGATCTACTTGCTGCTGGTTGGTGTGCTGTGCTACGCCGCCTTCCCGGTTTCACCCCCGGAAGAACCCATGAGGATCATGTATAATGTCACAGCCGGTTCGGTCCTGTTTGACCATCAAACCCATACATCCGAGACAGCCTATGGACTTTCCTGTTGGGATTGTCATCATCATCCCGTTGATGACGATGCGGGATTGGTGGCCTGCGGTACGTGCCATACAGCCACAGGTGATGCCGAAGGGCTGCCGGAGTCATGCCTGGATTGTCATGATAGCGATGAAATCGAGGATACCGAGGTCATGAAACGGGCCGACGCATTCCATGCCCAGTGCATCGAATGCCATCAAGATTATGGGGCCGGTGCGGTTGAGTGTGCTGCCTGCCACGTCGTTCGTTAAAAGATATTGCGGCAGTTATCAAACCGATGAAATGTAGAATGGAAAGCGGCCAAGGAAAAGGGTAACCATATGTTAAAACGATCATTTTTTGCTGTATCAGCGCCACGCCTGCAGGTTGAAGCAGTCCATACCAGGCTGCCGGCACCCCGCCAGATAGCTGCACCTGAATCGATTACGCTATTGATTGACGATCAACCCGACAACGGTCAAGCCATGTCGATCCAATCGGGTGACAGCGTTAAAGCCGGGCAAAAAATCCAATTGTCGGCTCAATCCAAGGCCTATGCCGTCGCCACCACCTCGGGCACGGTTTCGAATATCGAACGTTTTCCCGGCGAGTCCGGCAAGCAATATACCGCTGTAACCATTACAGCCTCACAAGATTCCGCCATGGATGACAGCTTTGCCGCTTACTGCCGCAATCCATCTTTACAGGGTGCCATCGATCTCCTGCAGTGCCTGCCCGGCAGCCCGGATTTCAATATATTTCAAACCGAAGCCGACAATCCTATCCAAACCATTGTAATCAACGCCATGGATCAGGATCTGCTGGTCATAACGGCCCAATATGCCCTGACAAGCTACCTGGCTAATTTGAAATCCGGCATTCAGCATCTCAAAGCCATTACCGGAGTCGAAAATGTTGTGGTGGCAGCCCCCAAAGAGATCATTCAGGGTTTTGGCGAGATCGGGGCTAACGTCATCAGCATCGATACCGGTTATCCCCAGGGACTGCCGCATCTTGTGGCCCAACGCGTCACCGGGAATGAAATACCGGCCCAAACCGACTTCAAAAAGTTGGGGTTGGCCTTTTTGGATGTGGAAGCGGTTGTTGCCCTGGGTCGCTCTGTGGAAACCCAGGAAATGACCTCCGAAAAACTGATGACCTTTATTGATAAACTGGGCAATCGTTCCCTGGTGTCTGCCACGATCGGCACCCCCATAGGTGATATTTTCAAGTACTTTGGCCTGACCTTAAACGATCAGGACCGCATTATCATTGGCGGACCCCTGAACGGTTTCAGTACCTTCTCGGAAAGTTTCCCGGTGCGACCGGATACCGATGCCATCATGGTTCAGGATAAGGACGACATCGCCCTGGTTTCCGACTATGCCTGCATCAACTGCGGGGACTGCGTGCGTATATGTCCTGCCAGGATCCCGGTCAATCTGTTGATTCGCTATATTGAAGCCGGCGAATATGAGGAAGCTGCGGATAATTATGATCTGTATTCCTGCATTGACTGTGGTTTGTGCAGCTTTATTTGCGTTGCCAAGATTCCCATCTACCAATCCATCAAACTTGCAAAATACGAGCTCGATCGTGCCACGGACGGAGAAGCCGAAGATGAATAATTCCAAAAAGCTAATCGTATCCCATGCGCCCTTTATCCATATCGGTAGCAGCATCCCCCAGATGAATCTGCACATTATCTATGCCGCCATCCCGGCCCTGGTATTCGGTGGCATCCTGCGGTTCGGTGCCTCGGCGATCGCTGTGATCAGTTTCTCTATTGCCACGGCCATGTTGTGGGAAATCGCCTTTAATTTGGTTTCTAAAAAACCGGTCACGGTGGGGGACGGCAATGCCGCCGTTATCGGCTTGGTTTTTGCCATGTTGATGCCCTCAACCGCACCCTGGTGGTTTATACTCACCGGAACTTTTATTGCCGTGGTCGTAGGCAAGATGATTTTTGGCGGCATCGGCAGCAATCCCTTCAATCCGGTGGCACTGGCTGTGGCCATCCTGGCGGTTTCCTGGGGCAACTATCTTGACTTTGACAGCATGTATCGTCATTTCCAGCTTGATTTTGCGGCCACCTATCCGCTGGCCAACTTGAAGTATTTTGGCATGGATGCCATTAAGAATATCCAGCTTTCAGATTTGCTCATCGGACGCCAAATCGGCGGCATCGGCGCCATAAACGGCCTCTGCCTGATTTTGGGCGGCATCTATCTGATGATGCGTGGTTTTATTCGCTGGGAGATTTCCATCTCATTTCTGGCCGGTATTTTCCTGGCAGCCTTGTTGTTCAACGTTATCGACCCGGGTCGCTATGCCGGCCCCTTCTTTCATCTGCTAAGCGGGTATACGCTTGTTGCAGCATTTTTTCTGGCACCTGAGGACTCATCCTCACCGGTTAACACCATCCCCATGCTGATCTACGGGCTTGTGGGCGGTATTATGACGATACTCATTCGCAATATCGGCAGCTATGTGGACGGTGCCATTATGTCTGTTCTGATCATCAATCTGTTGAATCCATTGTTGGATAAGATACGGCCAAAAGCCTTGGGAAAGGTTGAATAGTATGCAAGATATGATCAAAATGATTGTGGTTCTCGTCGTGTTGGCTTCGGTATCCGGTGGCCTGCTTGCGGCCACCAAAGACTGGACCGCACCCAGAATCGAATACCAGCAGCTCACCTTCGTAAAGGGTCCTGCCATCAAAACCATCCTGGAAGGTGCCAGCAATGATCCCATCGTCGATCGTTTTAAGATTACGCATAATGGCAAGGATGCCAGTTTTTTTGTGGGGTCATTCGATGGTGAGCCCAGTGCCGTGGCTTTTGAAGGCACGGGCAAGGGGTTTGGTGGCGACATTGGTCTAATGATGGGGGTCAATCTGGCGGATGACAGCATCATCGGTGTGGGTGTTACCACCCATAGCGAAACCCCCGGCATCGGCGATAAAGCCAAGACCGATCCATCCTTTACCAACCAGTTTAAAGGCATGAAGATGACTGCCGTCGATCCGGTGGATGTCATGAGCGGTGCCACGGTCACATCCAACGGTGTCAGTGCAGGCGTTAAAGCTGCCGGTGAAATGTATCAAAATTTAAAGCCGCAAATCCTGGAACAAATCCAGGCTTTTAAATAGGGAGATCGCGATGGCCAAAACACTTGTTCAAGAATTTACCAAAGGCCTCTGGGAAGAAATACCCCCATTTAGACTGGTTTTGGGATTATGCCCGGTGCTGGCCGTGACCAAAACCGTGGAAAACGGCATCGGCATGGGTGTGGCCACCACATTTGTTCTGGTGGGCTCCAACTTTTTCGTTTCCCTGCTGCGTAACGTGATCCCGGCTAAAGTCCGGATCGCCTGCTACATTACCGTCATCGCCACCTTCGTGACCCTGGTTGAACTGCTGATGCAGGCTTTTGCGTACCCCCTGTTTCTCAAGCTGGGTATATTTATACCGCTTATCGTGGTCAATTGTATCGTTTTGGGACGTTCCGAAGCCTTTGCTTCTAAAAACGGAGTCGCCAAATCGCTGGCCGATGGCCTGGGTATCGGCATCGGATTTACCCTGGCCCTGGCCACTCTGGGCGCTGTTCGCGAGCTCTTGGGTGCCGGCACCCTGACCTTTTGGGAAACGCCGATCCAAATATTCGGTCCCAACATTCAACCCTTTACTTTCATGGTCGAAGCGCCGGGCGCATTTGTCTGCCTGGGGCTGCTGCTCTGCCTGATGAACTTGATTAGCAGTAAATAGGAGAATTTCCATGGGTGATTATATTATCCTGGCCATAAGCTGTATACTGATCAACAATATCGTACTGGCCCAGTTTCTGGGGCAGTGTCCATTCCTGGGTACCTCCAAAAAAATGGAAACCGCGGTGGGTATGGCTATGGCCGTGGTCTTTGTGTTGGTTATGGCCGGCGTGGGCACTTGGATCATCAATAATTACATTCTTGTGAAATTCGGTCTTGAATATCTACGAACTATCGCCTTTATCGTCGTTATCGCCTCGCTGGTACAGTTCGTGGAATTATTTCTGCGCAAAAGCATCCCGGCCCTTTATTCCGGACTGGGCATCTTTCTTCCGTTGATCACCACCAACTGCGCCGTCATGGGCACATGCCTCATCAACGTCAAAGAAGAATATTCCTTTCTGCAAGCCCTGGTGGCTTCGTTCAGTTATGCCATCGGTTTTGGTCTGGCCCTGATCCTGTTTGCCGGCGTGCGTGAACGCATCCTGCTGGCCAGAGTGCCGAGACCTCTGCAGGACACCTCCATCGCCCTAGTCACCGCCGGCGTTTTATCCTTGACCTTTTTTGCATTCAAAGGGATGGTGTAAGGATAGTTTCAATAAGTTTCCATTAAAACCTCAATCCTATTCTGCATGGCGTAGTGTGCCGTTAAAGCGCATCCATCTCTTGGTTCCTCAATTATTATGAAAAAAATCATAATCCAGGACGAACTTTTCAACATGTTTCCCGATTTTCGTCGCGAAATCATCGTCGTGCGCTCCTTGAACAACCGCCCTTCCTACAAACGCATCCGTAAACTGCTCAAAAAACAGATAGACCTTCGAACCGATATAGACCTTGATAACGACCCGCGTCTGATTTCCTGGGATCACGCCCATAAAAAATTCGGCTCAAAACCCCGGCACTACATGCCATCCATCCGGGCGCTTTTAAAACGCATTAAATCGAATCCGGCCCTGCCTTTTATCAATTCCGTGGTGGCGCTTTTCAACTACATCTCCCTGAAATACTGCCTTCCCTGCGGCGGGGACGACGTGGCTGCCATTGAAGGTGATTTGGTTTTAGGGATAGCGAACGGGTCCGAAAAATTCCAGGCGCTTGGCTCGGACACAATTGAAAATCCTCAGGCGGGCGAAGTGATATACTTTGACAGTATGACCAAAAACGTCATGTGCCGCCGCTGGAACTGGCGCAACGGCGACCACACGAAAATCGAAGTTCACAGCCAATTCCTGGTCATCAACGTGGACTGTCTCCCGCCGATCACATCCCAAATCGGAATCCAAGCGCGGGATGAAATGGCAAACTTGTTAACAGAGCATTGCGAGGCAGAAACCGAAACGGCTTCGTTGCATAACAGTTGCCGAGACCACATAATTCTCTAGCTATCCGATTAAAATGTAAATGATATGAAGGCGAATTCGTAACCAATTTAGGGGACGCCCATGCAACTATGCGTTTCTTGATTTATCCACTAAGTAACATATTGGCTGTTAAGAAACGCATAGTTGCATGGGCGTCCCCTAGTTCTTGGCCGATTTTATTTCTTCAATGCGCATTGAGTGCTACCATTCCTGATGGAATGTCGTTATGGACTTTTGCGAATTTAGTAATTCCCAACAAATTGAATATTTTCACAAAGTGTTTGGAAAGACCCGTAATACCAATCAATTGATTGCGCTTGATGGTTTGGGCGATGATTTGAATGAAGATAGCGATTCCGGCACTATTGATGTAAGTGTCATGTTTGAAGTTAAACAGTATCTTCCGGGTTTCTTCTCCACTGGCTTTGAGGTAAGCCTCATTGAATCTTGACTCTGAGAAGGCCGTCATGTCTCCTTGAATATCAAAAATGGTAACATCGTATAGCCTTGTTAGGGTGATGTGGTTATTTGCTGATGGCGGCATGATGTCGCCCTTATCTTTATAGCCCTGGATATTACGTATTGTGTCCATTATGATAAGTCCTATTGGTGCTTTGCCTTCTCATCAAAAGCATCCATGTATGCATGACTGAATTCTTCTTCTTGTTTCCCGGTAAAATCCATAGAGATAAATCCGAAGCCATTGCGGGTCATCTCGTAAGCTGATTTAAACTCCCCATCTTCACCAATGTATTTAATCTCCGTGAAATTGCGATGAAAGAAATCCGAAAGCTTATCCAGCATATCAATTTTTGCCATTACGGCTTGATGTAATTTGCCAAAGACCTTTGAGACTATATGGCTGGATGTGATAGGCTGCTTGTCGAAACTTAAATAAACCCAGTCGTTATTCACAGATTGAAAATTTTTCATAATAATTTCTCTTTATAATTTTGCAGATTGTGTCTTACGGATTTTCATTGGATCACAGGAGACGTCAATGAATTGGTCAAAGCGTCTCCTGCGCTTACAACCTATTATTTAATGGCGGCTATTCTGATTCCTTGTTTTACATTGATTTTGAGCAATGCCGTCCGCGTTGTCTGTTGCAGCCATTTCCGCGGAGAGTGATTCAGTTCAGACAGGATGCCCTTGGCTTTGGGATCTCCGATCTTACCTAATGCCATGATCACGGAGGTCTGAACTGCTAGAGATTGCGTCTTATCACCCAGAACTTCAATGAGCGGTTGCACCGCGCTCGGATCACCGATCTTACCCAGGGCATGCGCGGCAATGCGACGCATGTGAGTACGATCACTGGATAGAGCTAAAACAAGGGCTGGAACCGCATCAGAATTCCTGATCTCACCCAATATATAGGCAGCCGAAGATGCTACGCGGTGGTTCTCATGACCAAGCAGCGCCATGATTGAGCTCAGGTCATGTTTCTTCTCGATCCGGGTGTCGTTGCCGTCCCTTTCGGCATCCTTGACCGCATCCTGAAGGCGAACTTGAAGGTAGGCTGGGATCTCCCGTTCCAGGGCCATGGTGGATTTCGGTGCCAAGGTAAAAGCCAAAGCAACAAAAATCAGGGTCAAAGATAAAGTCCAAAAATAATTGCGATTCAATGAATTCATTATGCTTCTCCTTTAAAGTTTATTTGATCTATAAATTGCCGATGCGGTTTGAAAGGGCTTTCACTTTACTTTGAACAGAACCCTTAATTTCTGTGGTTTATCTCTTGGCGAAATTTAGATTATCTACATAGCAAATGGCATGCCATAATATTTTTTATGAATATTTTCAGACTGTTATATTGGTATGCGCAGAAATTGTGTCTGAATAAACACGGATTAGAGCAGAAATGGGGCAGGATTGAACATTATCGGAGGGCAAAAAAACTGTAAACTATTGATTTCAAATCAATTATTATATTGTGCGATGTTGCACTTTTGATGTGCAAATTTGCACCATCGCGACTCATGAATTCGCGGAACACGATCTTATTACTATTCCTCTTTATTGATTAGATCGTACTTGAGCATTTTACGTTGTAAGGTCCAGCGAGAAATTTTTAGCATTTCAGAGGCTTGATTACGATTCCACATGGTTTTATGTAAACTTTCCCGGATCAGTCTACGTTCCAGGCTTTCAAGGGCTCCAATTAAACCGATTTCCGGGCTTAATGCCATATTCTCAGTATCGGCAACTACCGGACGGCCACCCGGCAAGCTGATCTGATTGGTTGCCAGGAAGCGCTGAATCGTGTTTTGCAGTTCGCGCACGTTCCCGGGCCAATCATAATGCCATAAGGTATCCAGCATTTTACCAGTCAGATATGGCTTTTTTCCGGATGTTTTAAAGCGGGAAAGAAAAAACTCCGCCAGCAGTGGAATGTCTTCCCGCCTTTCCCTCAAGGAAGGGAGCTCGATGTCAATCACGTGAATCCGATAGAAAAGGTCTTCCCGGAAACCGCCTTGACGTACCATCTCAGGCAAATCTTGGTTGGTCGCACTGATTATCCGGGTATCCGCTTTTTTTGCCTTTGTATCGCCTACGGGGATATACTCGCCGTTTTCCAACACCCGCAACAGCTTCACTTGCATGGAAGATTTCAGCTCTCCCAGCTCGTCTAAAAACAAGGTTCCCTTATGGGATTCATCGAAAAAACCCGGCTGTTTCTTATCCGCACCGGTAAAGCTTCCTTTTTGGTGACCGAAAAATTCTCTTTCAAAAAGGCTTTCGGTTATGGCACTGCAGTTAACGGCTACAAAAGGTTGGTTTTTACGGGGGCTCAATTCGTGTATGGTCCGGGCGACCAGTTCCTTACCGGTCCCGGATTCACCCGTGATAATAATGTTAAATTCGGACGACGCGGCCTGCGATATTATCTCATAGACCTGGCTCATGGCCGGGCTGCGCCCTATAATGTCACCGAACTTATATCGTTCCGTCAAACTTGTCTTTAAAACCCGGTTTTCATTTTGAAGAGCTAATTTTTCATTTTCAATTTTCTTTTGAGCCGACAAATCTCTGATGGCTGTGACACTCACATGATGAGCTTCAAAATCAAGATTCTTAGTCCTGATTTCTATGGGTATGTTTTCGCCTTGGTGGTTTACGATCTCGCCTTCATAGGGCTTGTCCTCCTCATTCAGAATTGCATTGCGACAATCAACCGGAAGGCGGTCAATTAGATTCTGATCCAAAAGCGTATGGGCAACATCGCCAAAAAGGCGACAGGCTTCACTGTTTACATCGATTATGCTGCCCCTGTTGTGAATGAAGATCCCTTCGAAAGCGGCTTCGGCCAGGGTTTTGAATCGGGTATTCTCTCTGGCAAGCTTGCGATGGAGTTCCAGATTCTCGATGTGGGTCTTGACTCTGGCCAGCACTTCCTCACCTTGAAAAGGCTTGGTAATATAGTCGACCCCACCGACTTCGAATCCTTTGGTTTTTTCTCTGACTTCATCGAGGGCGCTTAAAAAAACCACGGGGATATCTTTTGTGTGCGGATCCTTTTTTAGCTGATTACAGACGTCAAAACCGCCCATTTCAGGCATCATGACATCCAATAATATTAAATCCGGCGGTGGTTCCGATCGGGCAAGCTTCAAGCCTTCTTGTCCGTTGAGGGCGATCAGGATTTTGTAAGTTCCCGCCAGCAAGCCGACAATGGCATGCAGATATATTTCCTCATCGTCAATTGCCAGTATCCTTATATTATTTTCCTGCAACGACATATGGCTCCTTTGGTAACGATTCTAAATACCCAGGTCTTTGGTTACGTTCTCGAGCACTATTTTGGCTTGTTCAAATTTAAAACCGTTTAACAAGGACTCCAGTTTCTGGAAATTGTCTCCTAATTGAGGTCGGCCAAAATGCGTTTCGATTTCGGCCAAAAGCGTAAGGGCATAAGCATCATGTTCATTGATCCGGTCGGACAATTCCTGAAACAGATTATTCATATCGGGTTGCGCTATCTTCCTGTCCCGCAGTACCGATGACTTTTTGTCGCTGATTTTGTCTTCAGGCTCGTTTTGATTTCTTTTGTCAAAAAAATTATCCAAGGCCACGATAATTCGCTTAACTTCTTTGGAAAAAGGATTTAACAGATCCGATATGCCGGGACCGTCTTCTTTTTTAAGAGCGGTTTCAAGCTGAGATGAAATTGTCGAAAGTTTATGGGCGCCCAGTGTTCCGGCCACACCCTTAATGGTGTGCGCCATTCGCTGGGCAACGTTGAGGTTGCCATCTTCCAGCTGTTTCCGGATTTCACGCGTAATGCCCCGGTGGCGATCACGGAAATTGTGTAATAACTTGGTGTAGAGATCCCAGTCGCCGTTTACGGCCACCATACCGGATTTCAGGTTGATGCCATCAAGATCCGGCATTTCCCCGACAGATTCCACAGATACGGGTCCGGGTGCCCCACCGGCATTAAGATATACACTTTCATCAACGTCCGGCCTGATCCTGCGAGCCAGGGTCTCATAAAGAATCGCCGGCTTGATCGGCTTGGCAATATGATCGTTCATGCCGGCGGCCAGACATTCATCCCGGGCGGCAGCCATGGCATTGGCTGTCATAGCTAGGATAGGAAGATCAGGTGGAGACGGCCCCTTACGTATCTCCCGCGTGGCGGTCAATCCGTCCATAACCGGCATCTGTAAATCCATGAGAATGCCATCAAATCGTTCTTTCGTAGCCAGGGTTACTGCTTCCAGGCCATTGGTAACCGAGACGACATCGATACCGACCTGTTCCAACAGTTCCTGGGCGACCTGCAAATTGGTATCGTTGTCCTCAACCAAGAGAATACGCCGGTTGGCCAGCAATTGTTTGGCGAGATCCCTGGAAATACCGGCGATCAATTCAGGGGCATCGCTTAGCGCCTTTTCAAAATCTACCTGGAATGCGAATTCACTGCCTGCTCCCAGGGTGCTCTTGACTTGAATTTCACTGCCCATCATGTCCAGCAATCGTCTGCATATGGCCAAACCCAAACCCGTCCCACCATATTTGCGCGTAATGGATAAGTCCGCCTGATGAAAGGGTTGGAACAACTGTTCGATCTGTTCCGGACTCATGCCGATTCCGGTGTCGCTGACAACAAATCGCAGTTCCACTGCGTGTTCGGATTCCGCTACCAGATCAAGACCCACGGAAACACTACCTCTTGAGGTAAATTTAACCGCGTTGGCGGTAAGGTTTATCAGGACCTGTTCCAGGCGCATGGCATCGCCCAGAAGATGGGTGGGGATGGAATCGGGGATAGACAGTGAAAAAGCAATGCCCTTTTCACTGCTTTCAACATTGATGATCGAAGATACTCTTTCCAGAACGGCCTTCAGGTTAAAACTGTTTTTCTCCAGATCCAGCTTCCCGGCTTCAATCTTGGAAAAATCCAGGATATCGTCTAACAACCGTAAAAGCGAATTGGCGGACGTTTGAATTTTTTTCTGATAATCAAGCTGCTGCGGCGTCAGAGACGTTTGCATGGCAAGTTGGCTTAAGCCTATAATGGCATTCATGGGGGTTCGAATTTCGTGGCTCATGTTAGCCAGAAAGCTGCTTTTGGCCAGAGTCGCCTCTTCGGCTGTTTGCTTAGCCTTTTTAAGTTCAAGCTCAGCCAGCTTGCGGTTGGATATATCCCGATAGATGGTGTAAACGCCGGCATCTTTCCCGGCTATGGAGATGGGCATACCGGTTATGGACACATCCAAAAAATGACCATCTTTGTGTTGGCGTACGGTCTCGTAGAAAATATGCATTCCTTTTTTAATTTCCGCTTTAACATTTCTACCTTCCGCGTGATGCGTGGGTGGTATAATCGTTTCATCCAGAGACTTTCCGATTACTTCATCTGCTTCAAAGCCGAAAATTTGTGTAAATTGACTGTTAATCCGCGCTACACGGTCATTCTCGTTTATGAATGCAATCGCCTCGGTTGAAGCTTCAAAAAGCTGTTCCAGGTAGGTCTTTTGAATCGTTATTTCCTGCTCAGTCTTTTTTTGACGGGAAATATCCCGGTAGATAGCATAAATACCGGCGTATTTTCCCTCAATGAGAATCGGCATACCGGTGACGGATACATCCAAGGTACTGCCGTCTTTTCTTTTTCTTAACGTTTCCAGAAAAATAGGCCTCCCTTTCTTAATTTCAATCGTAACGGCTTTGCCTTCCTCACTTAACGATGGTGGAATAATGGTACCATCCAGGGATGTGCCTAATATTTCATCCGAAGTATACCCGAAGATCGAAGTGAATTGACTGTTGACCCGCTCCACAAGGCCTTCCGCGTTAATGAAGGCAATTGCCTCGGTTGAGGCTTCGAAAAGTTGCTCCAAATAGGCCTTCTGGATGGCAATTTCCTGTTCGGCGCGCTTCCGTTCTGTGATATCTTGTATGACCGAAAGGACGCCTGATATTTTTCCTTCCGTATTGATCAAGGGTGTATTGTGCCACTCACATGTAATTCTGCGGCCGTCTTTGGTTAAATTGTCGTTGATTGAATGCATTCCGCCCTTCTGATCGATCAGATCCTGCCATATCTGCTCGACGACCGGACGCACGTCTTCAGGCACCATTATTTCGGTTCCATGTTTGCCTAAAGCCTCCTGGGCAGACCATCCAAACATAAGCTCACCAGCCACGTTCCACTTGATTACTTCAAATTCCAGGTTCCACTCAATCACTGCAAGAGGCGATTGTTCGACCATCAGGGCGAGTCGCTGCTCTGAAGCCCATAATTCCGCTTTTCTGCGGTCTTGCTGTTCTTTTTTCAGCATGACTATCTGGGCGATCAGACTTGAAAATATCTCCAGAGGCCTGACGGTTTCAGGGCTGGGTTTTAAACCGGACTTTGATTCGTCCACTGATATGATGCCAATGGTCTCGTCATTTTCATCAATCATCCTGACAAAGAGATTGTCTTCCGGATGCCATTGATTTTCCTGCAAAGGTTCCGGCCCGCTGCCGTAGATGGTAGCTTCCTGATTCAATATGGCTTTCTTTGTATGCGGGATATAATAGCTGAAACTTCCGATCAGATTCTCATCCACAAAAACATGATCATACCAGCTTTTGGGCAGCTCCACTTTTTTTAACCGATCAACTGTTTCTGCGTCTACGCCGCCAAAAGCAATGAAATCTCTATAGGGCGGCTCTTCCTTAAATAGATATATGAGTACGCGCTTGTAATCGGAAAATTCTACAATCGCCTTACTAATTCTATTAAAAAATCGCTGTTCATCCTGGATCGTAATCATGGATGCGGCGGCCAAGCTGAATTGCTCAGTCTGGTTAGATAGATCGGACAGTGCTTTTTCACTCTCACGCAAAGCATCTTCGGAACGTTTGTGATCAATAGAGATGGCCATTTGATAGGAAACAGCCGCAAGGATCTGCAAATCCTGATCACTATAGAGATCGTCATCTATATAGCTTTGCACCGCTACGACACCGATAACTTCATCCCGAATAATTAGCGGAGCCCCCATCCACGTTCGGGGTACCGGACCCCAAATACCATTTTGTTTTGCGCGCTTCCCAAGTTCTTCAGCCTTTAGTAAAATAGGTTCCCGTCGGGCTACAACCAAACCGGTTAGAGAGTCAGCAGAATCAAAATTAGTGATCGGCGAAAAGTCTTCATCCACCGTATCGACGACATAGGGGAAATGTAGTGTCTGGGCGTCGGTGTCCACGAGGGCAATAAAAAAATTGGACACATCTATAATTTGTTTTAAGGATTCGTGGATGGATGCATATAGATCATCAAGGTTGTCTGTGTTATTGACCGCATTGGATATCTCCAGCAGGGCCGTTACAGTCGCTGCCGAATCATGCTTATGTTTGCGATTCCCCATCTGAGTCATCTTGTCCACCCTACTTAAAACGTGTAATGTGCTGTTTTTCCAACTCTGCTTTTATAGCAACACCTAACATTTCTAATGAATATGGCTTTTTTATGTATTGGCCTGCGCCTAACCGCTGAGTCGCTTCCACATCTTCGGTTACTGCAAAACCACTGACAATGACGGCCTTCTGCGTTGAATGTATCTTAATTATTTCCTCATAGGTTTGTCGTCCATTCATGCCCGGATCCATAATCATATCCAGCAAAATTAAATCTACAGATGCATTTTGCAAGTATTCAATTGCCTTTTCACCGCTAGGTACAGAATTGGTTTGATATCCAAGCATCTCCAGCATCTTGCAGGCCAGGTCTCTCTGACTTTCTACATCGTCGACCACCAGAATCCGCTCTCCCTTACCTTGGTACTCATCGATGGACACGGTCAACGTTTTGTCAATCAATTCGTCTCTCGTCATCGGGAAATACAATTCGAAAGTGGTGCCATCGTCGCCGGTATTCACATCAATATATCCCTTGTGATCCAACACTATATTCCAAATCACTGCCAGTCCCAGACCGGTGCCACTTCTTCCCATGGCTTTTTTCGTATAAAATGGTTCAAAAATTCTTCCGATGTCTTCTGCAGAAATTCCGGATCCATCATCTGAAACGGACAAAATAACGTACTCACCAATAGTGATGCCATCGTATCCTTTTAAGGGCCTATCCACATAACGATTCAGGGTTGCTACGCTGACAGTACCGTTACCGCTAATCGCCTCGGCGGCATTCGACATCAGGTTCATCACCACCTTTCTGATGTGGGCGTGCGAACCCGTTACGTTAAATAATTGATTGTCGAGGTTTAAATTAAAGCTAATACTCGGGTACAACTGTCTCATTTCGTTGAATTCAGCCGAGTTCGAATACTCTTCAATGATGGTGTTTAAAGAAAGTGGTTCTTTCGAAACAGCTACGCCGCGCGCTATGGTTAGCAGGTCTTGAACTATTTCAGCCGCCTGTTGCCCGGATTCATGTATGGCCTTTATTTGCGGTCTGAGATCGCTGTCCTCGGGTAAATCCATCAGGATCAATTCCGGATAGCTTACGATCCCTGACAGTACATTATTCAAATCGTGGGCAACCCCGCCGGCCAAGAGTCCCAGCGATTCCATTTTCTTTGATCTGACAAGCTTTTCTTCGGTTTCCTTTAATACCTCAAGCGCTTTTTTGCGGTCAGTAATATCCCGAATAACAACCAAGGTACCTTGCATTGTCTCGATATCGAATATCGAAGCATTTAACTCGCCGTAGAATGTTGAGCCGTCTTTGCGTTTCATTTTTAATTCAAGATTTTTAGTGGGGCGCCCTTCAGTAACGCTTTTTTGAAACTCATCAATGGCTATTGGCACGGAGGTTTCATCCAGAAATTCCATGAAATGACTGCCGATCATATCTTCAGGTTCAGCTGCAAATAACTCCCTTGAAGACGGTGATACATAAACTATTTCGCCGATACCGTCGGTGATGGAAATCAAGTCGGAAGTTTGTTCGGTAATGGATCTGAATTTTTGCTCGCTTTCCAGCAGTGTCTTCTCCATCTGTTTACGCTCGGTAATGTCACGGTCTACCCCTCTGTATCCAACCACATCACCGTTTTTATTAAAAATGGGTGTGCCGCTTGTCTCCATGACCACGCGTTGACCCTTTTTATGCAAATTCACGTTCTCAAGGGCAACGATTGGGTCGCCCTTTTCCTTCAGTTCTTGGAATATTCGTGCAATCCGCTCACCTTCGTCTGGCGCCATCAAATCAAAGGGTTTTTTGCCGATGATTTTATCGGGGTGATAACCCAAAATCTCCTTCACCTTGGGGCTCGCGTAAGTATATTCCCCCGCGGCGTCAACTTCCCATATCCAGTCGAAAGTAGACTCCACAAGTCCGCGAAACTTTGCTTCGCTTTCCCGCAAGGCAATCTCTATCTTACCCGCCTTTAGCACAATGCTCGTGAGGGAGTACGTGAATAATAGAATGATTCCGATATAAGAATATTCTAATATGTAGACTGAATCGTAAAAACCGCTGCTTACGGCCGTATCGTTGATGACACCCATAATAAGGAATATCATGGCTATCAAAAGCGGCTTCCCTTTTTGTTTGTTGCCACGCTTGTAAAACGTTAGACTTACCTTGAGGATATAGAGGGAATAAATAAATCCGATTGAACTCTGAAGATTGGTTAAAAAGCCCGGCACCATCTCATAATATATGACGTCATAACCCAAGGGGAGGGAGATTTGCTTTATGGATGCTTCAGTAGTCCATACCAAATCGCCTCTAATCAATAGACCCGCTAATGCGGCCAGGATATAGTAAGCCGTAAATCCTATCGCGATCTTCCGATTCACTTGGCGGGTATAATCACTGATGAACCAGAGTAATACAATCGCCAAAATCGCCAGGGTTACAACCTGGAGATGTTGCCATTGGACCCCTTCGGCCGGAGATGTAACACTATATAATCCCGCACAACAAATTGCGTAAATCCCCACGGTTACACATGATAAAGCGAATGTCAGGTTTTCGCGCCTATCTCTCTGGCTGCGGTAGATTAAATAATGATAGAATCCAAAATAAAACATTAAGGTTGCCATTACCATGGGTGGGATCGAAATCGCATTCATATCTGCTTATCTCACTTAAGGCCCTGAGTTTTCATTGGTCCCAACGACTTTACTGCCACACTCTGATATTTTTCATTACATCGATATGAAGTCGGGATTAACGACTGCTTGATGGTGCTTGATGTCATTAGGAGATGATAATTCTACCCAAATCCGCTTATGGTCGAGAAAGAAACCAGATCAGATAACTAATAGCCCAGCACCGTATGAAGTGTAATTTAAACGGGTTATAATCATAATATATGATTTGGCCAAATGGGTCAAGGTGTTAGCCCAGTCTAATACCGGCTGATTTTGAATCCTTGTAAAGAGGTAACGCCGAGGGCCTCAGGTGATCAACCTAAGCAACCAATTCTATCACCGTAGCCTTGACACCCAAAAACCTACTTGGCATACTTGAAACAGATGTCTCATTATAGCTCTTTCTTATATGCGGGGCGTTGACCAACTGGCCGCAGTTTTACATGCCTGTATGCCCGGGGGGTGAAATACCGCTATATCCTGGGCTATTATGCATCGGTGGAAATAACCCTATATTTTTTATCTTACGCCAAGCAAAAATGCAGACAAGCAAAGCACAATACCTATCTAAATCAATTTCTGCATTAAAAGTCTACCAGACCAAGGAACCTGAATAAAGCCGTAACGTTTATTTTCGATTATGTCAGGAGGTAAGCGATATGACTAACAAACAAGCAAAGGATTTCGTTGCCCGATTGTTCGATAGCGCAGGCGTCGCTCTGAATGGGGGCAAACCATACGACATCCTGGTCAAAAATGAAAATCTATACAAACGCATACTGCGTGATGGCATCTTGGGCTTTGGTGAAGCCTATATGGATGACTGGTGGACTTGCGACAGCCTGGACCAATTAACTGACAGGCTGGCCCGAGCCAATATCCGTAATCAAATAAAAAGAAACTGGGAACTCGGCTGGGCTTTGCTCAGATCCAGACTTTCCAACCTCCAAAAACCGGCCCGATCCTTTGAGGTTGGTGAGAAGCATTATGACGTGGGCAATGATTTATACAAGGCCATGCTGGATAGCAGAATGTTGTACACCTGTGGGTATTGGAAAAACAGCGATAACCTGGATGCAGCCCAGGAGGCCAAGCTGGACCTGATCTGTAAAAAAATTAGCTTGGAGCCGGGTATGACTGTGTTGGAATTCGGGTGTGGATTTGGCGCCTTTGCCAAATATGCCGCAGAGAAATACGATGCCCGGGTGACCGGTCTAACCGTATCCAAGGAGCAGGCCAAACTCGGCAGAGAGATGTGTAAAGGTCTGCCGGTTGAAATCCTATTGGAGGATTATCGCAAAGTCAGTGGACAATACGACCGGGTTATCTCCATCGGCATCATGGAACACGTGGGCTACAAAAACTATCGCACCTACATGCAAAAAACCAGTGAAACCCTGAAAGATGACGGCGTCGCTTTTATCCACACCATCGGCGGCAATATTAGTGTTACCAAAGCAAACCGCTGGACCAGTAAATACATCTTCCCCAATGGTATGATACCGTCCATGGCCCAGCTGTCAAAAGCCATGGAAGGCCTGTTTGTTATGGAGGATTGGCACAATTTTGGAGAAGACTATGACCTTACCCTGATGGCCTGGCATGCTAATTTTGAGAAAGCTTGGCCGGATTTGAAAGCTCATTACGACGACCGATTCTATCGTATGTGGCGGTTCTACCTGTTGACCTCTGCCGGTGCATTTAGATCACGGCACCTGCAGCTGTGGCAGATGGTCATGACAAAACCCGGGAGAAAGCAGCCAGTCTGCAGATTTAGCTGATCCTACAGAAGTTGGACTTTATACGAAACCGATAGAAAATCGAATGATAGAATCTAAAGTCATAATAGTTGGTGGCGGACCGGCCGGGGCAACCTGTGCCTGGCAATTAAAGCAGTCTAATGTACCGGTTATTCTGCTGGATAAAAAACCGTTTCCGCGACCCAAAACGTGTGCCGGGTGGATTACACCAGAGGTTCTTGCGGATCTGAAAATCCGCAGGGATGATTACCCCTACCCGATCCTTGAGTTTCGTCGGCTGAATTTCCATTTGTACGGGTGCAAAATTCCGGTCCGGACAAGACAGTATTCGATTCGCCGTCTTGAGTTTGATGATTGGCTGGTCAAGAGCTCAGGCGTAGAAGCAATTGAACACAACGTAAAACAAATTATCAAGACCGGGCGTCATTATGTCATCGATGGTCGGTATCGATGCGAATTCCTGGTGGGGGCCGGTGGAACCAACTGCTGTGTTTGCCGAACGTTCTTCAAACCCCTCCATCCCCGCAGAAAAGCCAACAAGATCATCGCTCTCGAGGAGGAGTTTCCCTATGCTTACCGTGATGACAATTGCTACCTCTGGTTTTTCGATAATAAACTGCCCGGCTATGCCTGGTACGTGCCCAAAGGCAATGGCTACCTGAACGTCGGTATTGGCGGGAAGCACTTGAAGATGAAAGCAAGGGGGCAAACCATATTTGAACACTGGGATCACCTGGTTGAAAAATTGGCCGATCTCAATTTGGTGCGGCACCATCGTTTTCGACCAAAAGGCTGCAGTTATTATTTAAGGGACAAACGCGAAATTGTTCAAATTGATCAAGCGTTCATAATCGGCGATGCCGCCGGCCTGGCGACCATTGATATGGGAGAAGGCATCGGTGCTGCCGTGCGGAGTGGTATTTTGGCCGCCAAAGCGATCGGCACCGGCCAATCATATTCTACCCATACAATCAATAGATTCAGTTTTAAGAATATACTTTTACCGTCTCATAAGTAGATTGGCGGCTTTCTTAAAATGCATGTACTTCTGCAGTGCCTACCTAAACCACCGCGATTTATTATCAACTATCCAGGTATAAACTGAGTTTTTGATAACGTTTAAGCGAAAATGGCAAGATGGCAAATAGTTGTGGATTAATAGATTAAAATACAGCTTAGGCGATTAAATACCTTATTACGGCTTATTCAGATGGGCGTAATAGCTGTTCATGTTGTACACGGCAGCCAAAGGATTGTGCCCCATCAAGCGATCCTTTGCCGCCAATATTGTCACCGGTGCCTCCAAGTGTTTGATTACCAGGGAATCATGCCCCACACACAAGCCCAGGAGAATGTTGAAATCCACTTTCTCATCATTGGCGAGTTCAGCTTGGTATATTGGATTGCACATGGGCTCAAAGGTATTGGGAAGTATTTTCTGCTCCTCATTCAGGCCGATCGCTTCCTTGGGCATTCTACCGGCCTTGCAGGCCACGGAAACCATCTCGAAGCCCCGTGCGCGGTAAAACTTGTCCACGGCCTTTGCCTCGGCAACTAATCCCACGCAAAATATCAATCCCAGTCGTTTATACGCCATTTTTTGGGCAAATTCGGCTATCTCCAGAATTCGCGGCTTCAGCGGCTTCACTGTGTTCTCATCCAGGCGTTGATAGCAGGCAGCTTCCTGAATTGAGGCGTTCTGCGCAAATCGTAATACCTCTGGATCTTCATACCTGGACATGCTTTTTCCGAGTAGCTCCTTTTTGTTTGTCGTCGGACACGAAGCCAACCCTTTCCCGTCCTCGATATTGCAAAGCCTATCCGGCCATGGATAGGGACATTTTGCACAGTTGGGTGTTAATTCTGCTTTGGTCACAAAGCCTCTCCCTATTGGTTAAAGGTGAATATTCGAATTGCCATTACCACAAAAACACAATGCAATAGTACAATTATCGGTGTGCTTCAATTGTGTCAATAATTTGAGGTTTCTTATGAATCTTTCATTAATGTATCAAACATAATAAAGACTCGATGGTCATTAGATTGGCTCTTATGACGTTGGATTTGCAAAAAAATCACCGCAAATTGACCTTTTCAACAATATTTAGACTGCACCCGAATTATGTTAGCTAACTCAATTTAATAAAACTTTTCATTATGTTACATAATCAACGCCTAAGGGGTGTCGGAAAGAATAGTGAAGTCTTTTGTTTTTTGTCTGAGCTCAAAATCGAAGAATTGAAATGTTAATCATTTCACCGCAGTGTATCATCGTTTCAAGCAGTCGGACGTAATTTAATTCCAGCACGCTGCATTTTGCGAATGACGGTTGCATGGCTAACATTCAACTTTTCAGCAAGTTGGCGTGTATTTTTAATGTCTTTCATAGCGGCCAGGATCATCATTTTCTCAAAAATGGCAGATATCTTTTTCAGGTCATATGTTTGATTTTTAATAAATTCTCCATCACCTGTGGCACCGCCATTGAACTCTCTATCGATATATTGAACTATTGTATCATCAATGAATCCACTTTTTGTCAGTGCAACACTACGTTTAATAATATTTTTAAGTTCTCTGACATTTCCCGGAAAATCATATCTTGAAAGCCACGCAAAGCCGCACGGTCCAACTCTGCATTTTTTATTATATTTTTTGTTATAAGTTTCTAGAAAATGAACCGTCAATTCAAATAGATCTTCAATCCTTTCTCGTAATGGGGGTATTTTTATCGAAAATGTATTAAGGCGATAGAACAAATCCGCTCTAAATTTATCTGCCGTAACCATTTCATGAAGATCGTGATTGGTCGCAGCTATAATTTTACAATCAACATTTACAGCATTTGTGCCCCCCAAGCGGTTTATTGTTTGAGTGTCCAAAGCGGTCAGTATCTTGGATTGGATGTGAATCGGCAAGTCGCCTATCTCATCAAGAAAAAGCGTGCCTTTGTCCGCCAGCTCCATCAATCCGATTTTACCCTTCTGGCTTGCACCTGTAAAGGCGCCTTTTTCGTAGCCAAATAATTCTGCCTCAAGCAATGCTTCCGGTAAAGCTGCACAGTTGATATGAATAAAATCATTCGAAGCACGCTGGGAGTTTCTGTGAATGAGACGTGCAAGCCGGTCCTTCCCGGTACCAGATTCACCGAGTAGCAAGATATTGGATTCATCAAGTGAGGCCAGCATCAACGCCGTTTGGACAGTATCCATAAATTGCGGGCTCTGACATATTAATTCATTTTGACTTTCATCATACTTTGTAAGAATCTGGATTTTGTCTTTTAGCTTATCCAGGTTCTCCCTGCTTTTTGTCAATTCTGTCTGAGTTTCAATCGTGCTGGTCATGTCTCGATCATTGACAATAATGAATTCTAAATTGCCGTCTTGATCAAAAATCGGCTTGGCAGTGATGAGTAGCAATTTCCCCGTAAAGGGCATCTTTTTATATTTGGTAATGAGGCGTTGCTTTTCAAGCGCCTCACGTGTCACACTTCCGGATATGTATGGCTCTTGATCGATTTGACGAATATTTTTGCCAAGCAGCATTTCCGGTGGGACACCAACGAATTGTGCGGATGTTTCATTGTATGCGACAATGATTCCTTGGCCGTCCAATACCATTATCCCATCAGGAGATAAATCAGTAATGGCTTCGAGTATTTTGAACAGCCGTTCCAGTTTATTGCGACCCGCTGTTCTTGTAATAAAATCGGTATCGAAATACATCGTATCCTTCCCCTGGTTCTACAAAAATTCTAATGGGATGATCACTCATCATGCTTCAAATATGAAGCAGAATTGATATACATCTGAATAGTCATGTTCCAAAAATGGAGCAAAAAAAGCAAGGAACAATTCTTATAGTTTCTAATATGCTGATTATTTTTATAAATAAATTCTGTTAATCTGATGGCATGCTTGTTGCTCTTACAACTTTGGATGATGGAGCCATTGAAATCAAGACTGGCTCGTTACAGTCAACCACGATATAAAATTTCTATATCTATCCGATCCGAAAAAGGGGGTACCATGAATGAATCGACACCTGCTTGTGCAAAATGCCCGTACCATTGGTCAAAACGCCTGTGTAATATTGAAGAGGGCAAAGGCCTGGATTCTTGCCCGACTCAGAATAAAAAGGATCTACTGACACAAAGTCTGAAGCGATACGAAGATCCCGAAATTGCCATTTTTGCAAAACATGCGTCGATCCAGGAGGGAGAGGGATATCAAAATATTGATGGAAAAGTCAGGGCAGTGAAACCCCGTCTTCTCGAGACCGTCGAATTTGCCCGTAAAATGCATTACGGCAAATTGGGTTTCATTTTTTGTGAAGGTCTGGCTGATGAGGCCAAGGTGGTGAACAAATATCTTGAAGAAAACGATTTCGAGGTGGTTTCAATTGTGTGCAAGGCCGGCAGGACACCAAAGGAACAGATCGGTATCTTGGACGAGCAAAAAATCCTGCCAGGCACTTTCGAGCCCATGTGCAACCCAATCTATCAAGCCTGTATTGTTAACGAGGCTGAGGTGGATTTCAATATTATCATGGGATTGTGCGTGGGTCATGATTCCCTGGCCATCAAACATCTGGAGGCGCCAGTGACGGTACTGGCTGCAAAAGACCGCATACTGGGACACAACCCGCTGGCTGCCGTGTATCAATTGAACAGCTACTATGCCTTCTTAAAATAAACTCGATGATAGCCATACCGATTATATTCAGAAAGGAGCATGAATGCTGCAACAGATATCCCCGCCTGCCGCTGTAAAGTCGGCCAAAAATGACATTGAAGCCCTTTTCGTCTATCAAAAACCCGTAACAGTGCCCAATGGTGCCATGTGTTTCAGTTCCGATTTTTCGGTTGCAAATTCCGGTCAAAACATCGCAGATATTTTTCAGAATGCAGAAGCAATTTATCATTCCGTGTATTCGGCGGCAATTCAGTACCAATGGAACCCTTATTTACAATTCTGCGATCTAAGTGTTCTCGGCTGTTTCGATTTCGGTGGTGACATGTCATACCCCACTAAAAATGGAGAATATCTGTCTCCCAGAAAATATCCAGTTAATCATGAAAGGGATATCGAAAAGCTTCGTCTCCCGGATCCACTCAAAACGGGTGACATCCCACGGCAACTTCATTTGGCCAGGCTACAATATAACTCTGGATTTCCCGTCGGATTCATGTCGCGCTCTCCTTTCTGCATGGCGGCCAACATGTGCGGTATGACACTGTTCATGACCTGGCTGATTGAAAAACCGTCTCTGTGTAGGCGGCTTATGGAAATCGCCTATCGACATATTACCAGAACACTGGATCTCTGGGTTGCCTCTTTTGGCCCGGAGAATCTTCAGGTATGGTGGTCGACTCCAATTGAATCCAATCAATTAATTTCACCCAAACACATGCAAGATTATGCGCTACCGCACCTCATAAACTATTGCCAACACATAAAGCAAATCGGTATCAAACAGTTTTGTATACATTTCTGTGGCGATCAGAACAAAAATTTGCCTATTCTGGCGGAAGCAAACACATGGCCGCATCCGACAATTTTGAGTTTTGGTCCTGAGGTGGACATTCTTTATGCGGCAAGCTTGTTCCCGGAAGATATCATTTATGGCAACATTGACACTGTTTTATTGGAAAAGGGCAATCCCAGGCAGATTTTCAACACATGTAAAGAATTGATAGAAAAAGGTAAAAGTATAGATGGTGGATTTGTTCTAGCCCCCGGTTGCTCTATTCCGGTGTCCACTCCTTCTGCTAATATGGAGGCGCTGAGCAAGGCCATAGAGCGGCACGGTACATACTGATGTGCCGTAACCAAGATAATCGATTTCATATCACCAATTGAGCTCTTCAGGACCGAAACCACGAGGAGAAAGCACGATGTTCGAACAAAGCCAAATCGAAAGATATAAAAATGAAATCGACATGCTCTGGAATAATCAGCTACACGACCGCGTACCAAACGGAAGCATGGCTTTCAGCGAATCGTTTTGCATCCGCAATGCAGGTAAAAACATCGCAGACATTTTCAATCAACCAGATGTTATCTACGATACCTTTATTTGGACCGCCGCCCAGTATGACTGGAATCCTTTTCTGCAATTTACCGGTTTCAGCGCCTTGGGTGCCTTCGATTTTGGTGGTACCATGTACTATCCCGAGCTGGAGGGCGAGGTACTGGCACCGATGAGCCATCCGATCACATGCGAGGAGGATGTGGAAACACTTAAAATTCCGGATCCCATGACGGCCGGCGATATCCCCAGGCAATTGCAATTCGGTCATTTACAAAAACAAGCGGGGTTTCCTGTCACTTTTTATTCACGTTCGCCCTTTTGTATGGCGGCCAACATGTGTGGCGTCGGCTTGTTTATGAAATGGCTCATACGAAGACCGGACTTGTGTAGCCGAGTTCTGGAAATGGCCTTGGAGCATATTCTCAATGTGCTCGGTTACTGGGTGGACACCTTTGGTGCGGAAAATATTCAGGTGTGGATGAGCACGCCTCTGGAGTCTAATCAGTGCATCTCCCCAAAACATATGCAGACGTTTGCTGTGCCCTACCATTTGGCGTATCACGATTACCTTAAGCAACGTGGGTTGAAGCAGTTTTGCATGCATATTTGCGGCGAACAGAACCGCAATATTAATGCCTTGATGGAAGCAGACGCCTGGGCTCACCCGGCAGTTTTGAGCTTTGGTCCAGAGATCGATATCCTGGATGCCGCCAAAAACTTCCCCTACGACATCATCTGCGGCAATATTGACACCAGCCTCCTTCAATCAGGATCGCCGGGTGCGATAGTTAATGCCTGTTGTGAGCTTTTGGAAAAAGGTAAACGCATCGAATCGGGTTTTATTTTGGCGCCCGGCTGCGACATGCCTGCACTCGCACCTCCAGTAAACATTTATGCAATTACGAAAGCATTGAAAGACCACGGTGATTATTAGTTAATGACTGACAATACAAAAAGTCAGAATCAATTTAATTGATTTCTTGTGACAATCTCGACTCTTTTTAAATGCAATTAAACGACGATTGGAATTTCATTGATAGAGGTGGGTGTTGATTAACGATCCAAATGATCATCAATCTGATATTTGAGGGTATATTGACTTCTGGCTGATTATGTTAACTATTTGAAATCATTTTATTTAAAGCTGTTGTTACAATAATCAACAACCGCGGGGGCCTGCCGAAAATGTTGTAATCACCTGTATTTCGACAGTGATCGAATTATTAAGATTAGAGATTCGGTAGCCTGAATTGTTCACATCCATGAATTTAACGCTCGTGATACATAAAAAAACAACTACCCAGAAATCCCTGGTCCAGTGGAACGTTTTACTAGCTTCTGAATATAGGATCAAGTCGCATTAGTTTTTATCCTTTAATAGATCCTTCGACGCCAATATAAAACTGTGTACTTCCTATAATATTCCGCGATTACTGCACACCCAAGTTCGTTGTTAAATTTATTTCTTAAGGGCAATTTGCTTCAAAATCTCAATGAAGAACCGAGCTGTAACCTGTCCGCCGATGCCATGATTGTCATACGCGGGTCCGATGCAGCAGATATCAAACCCGGCTAGATTCATCTTCGCAGTAATCATCGCAATTGAGTCCTTGATATCCCGTGCATGGATGCCAAATGGCTCGGGCCATCTCATTGCCGGAAAGGAGATCGGGTCCATCACATCTGCATCCAATGTTATATAGGTCCTTTCGGTGCCATTCCCGACAATCTCGATGGCCTGTTCCGTGATCGCCCTCATACCCTGTTCTTCAACATCTCGAATGGTAAATACTTTAATCCCCAGTATTTTCATTATATCAACCATCTCCGGGAAATTGGTGTCGCCGCCCCCGGGTCCTATCATAACAACATTGGCGGGATCGACATCGCACTCGTCCAACATTTTATAGAGCGCATTGCCGGCATTGGGGAGGCCGACATCGGTATCCGGGTATGGCAGGTCACCCCCATAGACATTGTCGTAATGGCGGTCGTACCAGATGACGCCCATCTTGCCTTTTGTGTTGTCGGAAACCGCTTTGACAACCGGGTAGGGGATCGTGTGGTCTCCACCTATTACCAGAGGCACGGCTCCGCCTTTAACGATGTCGCAAACTTTCATGTAAGCCCTTCTCATCGATTCAGCCGCGTCCCACTCCTTTATTTCGACATTGCCGTAATCAGCCACTTTGATCGATGCGCCCAGGTTGAAGTCGTCAGACACCTCGGGCATAAAGCCGTTGGCAGGGTCAAGAAGGGCGTCGTACTGCCGGGACCAGCGGCGCGTGTAATCCGGTGCGTCATAGGTTCCGGCCCGTAGCTCAAAGTCCTCTTGGTAATCACCCTTTGGCCCGAAGGTCGCCCACATTCCCGCTCCGATGCCGACGCCGCCCTGCCAGGGGATACCCAGGAAAACGGCATCCAGTCCCACAAGATGTTCAGGAGTGTAGGCTATTGCGGAATTCATGAACGAAGGCACATCGCTGTGAATGCGGTGCTGCATGCCTCCCCCGGCGTCGAACCCCGGGACTTTCAGCATTATTTCAAGCCACTTCTCTTTTTGCGTTTGTGTTAACATCTTCTCTCCTTTAAAATATGTTATTCAACTTCTCGCTTTTTATGCCAAAATTTCGCGATGTCCTTCCCGGCGGCAATCCAGGTCCCTGGTCTGGATTTCATGTAGGACAACAAATCATCAATCAATTTGATTCGACTGAATCTGCCGATAATCTGGGGGTGAAAAACCAGATTCAAGAAGGCGCCATTTTCATAAACCGCATCAAATTCTTCAATCCAGATATCAAAAACCTGTTTGCAGCTTTTTATTCCGCGGCGTACAGGTTCTGACAAAGTAAAAAAGAAAAACGAGGCGTCTTCCCATAGCCACTGGGTTGGAAGTTCAACTACATTGGCCGGTCTCTTCAAATCCGACCAGAAATAGGGAAAGTCATCATCCATGAAATTGGATGAATACAGGAAATCAAACTCGTCAATCAATGAGACCCCCGCGTCGGTTATCTCATAGAGCGGTGAACGATATCCTTCGGGGCGAACCTTCAATACCCGCTCGAAGATGTCCAGGCATTGGGTCATAATCTCCTTTTCCTTTTCATATCCCGCTGCACCGTCGAATTCATGCAGGTAGCCATGATAGCCCATCTCGTGCCCTCTGCGGACGATCTCCCGGCAGATTTCAGGGTACTTTTCAATAATCCAGGCCGGTGTGAAAAAGGAACTTTTCACCTGGTGTTTCTCCAGGACACCAAGGATTTTACGCGTTCCAACCCTAGGTCCGTATGACCCCTGGGCCAGATTTCCGGGGCGGTTCCAATTGTCGGGATTCCTGGAAGTCCAAAGGGTTTCCCCATCCAAGTCAAAGCTGAACATTACCGCACACCGTTTCCCCTTAGGCCATACATGTGATTTTATTGAAGAAGCTTTTTCCATATATATCCTTAAGTCACTGATACGTGTTTTCGACAGGTGGTTGGCCGGTTCTGACAAAATGAAAGCCCACTGTCAGTCCTTTTCGCGAATCAACGGCAGGGTCGAGCAGTGGATGCTTCCGCCGTTGCACTGGCATTCGGCATATTCGATTGGGATAATTTCCACTCCCGCCTTTCTCATTCTTTCAGCGGTTCCATCCCCGTTATTCAATGCATAAATAACTTTTCCGGGTCTTACAGCCAGACAGTTAACAGCCATGTAATTATCATTGTGGTGAAGTTCGATGGTATGGATCTTCTTTTCTTTCAAGATATCCAGAAACCAATAAGGAAGCCTTGTGGAATTCACCAGCGCCAGATTATGGTCGATCATGTTGAAGGCACCATCGAGATGAAGACTGTAGCCAGTCAGCGAAACCCGTATCAAATCGACGCCCTGTGTCGCCAGCACTTCTCCAATTTGCCTGGCGGCCTCTTCGTTCTGCCTGTAAGACAGGCCAATCACGGCAGTGGTTGCATCAATAAAGGCAAAACTTCCGCCTTCAAACAACCCGTTTCCGTGAATCGTTCGTAAAATCGGCATCCCCAGTTCAGCGAGTTTCCGGGTGACAAAAAATTCTTCTCCTCGCCTGCCGGTCCCCGGAGCATCACCTGCCGGTCCCATGCGTGCGATAATAGCCCCTCCCTGGACGGCTACCGCGTTGTCACGGACAAACATGGCTTTGGGATCTCTATCGGAGCAGCCCGCAAGATTGATCACCTCGACACCTTCTGCACGTAGTGCCGCTACCATGGCGTCGTGCTCTCTCTGCATTTTTCCAAGATCAGGCGGACTATTCCGACGCCAGTACCACTGCTCTTCGATATCAATAATGGCTTCGATGCCTTCATCATATTTTTCGGCAGTAATTCGCCTTATTTCATCTCCCGGCCTATGAACCATCACCTTCTTCAAAGTTCCTACGTCATTATATACACCCCACCGTTGTCCCCAAACACGCACCTGCATTTTCTCTTCCTCAAATTCAGGTTCCGCTCGTGGTGGTATCAGTTTCAATACTTCATGGTAATATTGAGGGCTGTCGCTGAACGCCATCCTTGCACCTCCTTCATATTCTCCCAAACGCCCGAAGCACCTTCTCCGGTGTCATCGGCATGTCGATCCATACACCGATAGCGTTGTAGACGGCTTGTGCGATCGCAGGTACCGCTGCCGCTATATTTGATTCACCCGCGCCTTTGGCACCAAAAGGGCCTACAGGATCAGGCACGCCACAGAACATCACATCCGGTTTCAGAGGGAAATCTGGTGCTCTCAAAACCTTATAATCGAGGAAGTTTCCATTCAGAATTTTGCCGCTGGATTGATCAAAAACGAGAGTTTCCGTCATAGCAAACCCGGCGCCTACGGTAGCGCCACCAAGGACTTGATTTTCAAGCACGGCAGGATTGAGCACAGTGCCGCTGTCTTGCGTTGCCAGATAGTCCGTCAGGCTGATTCGGCCCGTACCTGTGTCCACTTCCACCTCCACGAAATGGGCGCCGAATTGCCGTGTGAACGTAATAGTAGGGGGCATTGTTTTATTCGGCCTCCCAACAATTGACGGCGGCGTGTAGTGATCCGGTAACAACTCGGTCATCAAACGCTTCAGTGAAATGCTCCGCTTAACGTTTTCACTGAAAGATATGATTCCATCCTTGATGTCGAGCTGCTCGGGATTGCATTCAAGATAATATTTGGCAGCGATTTCAAGAATCTGTCTTCTGGCATCCAGACAGGCCTCCCTGGTGGCAAAACCAACCCGAAAAGCAGTGTTGCTGGCAATCGACCCATGATTAAACGGGCATGCTTCGGTATCACCGGCTTCCACTTCTACGTCATCGACCGGGATGCCCAGGCTTTCGGAAACGATTTGGGCCTGCGTGGTCTCACTCCCCTGTCCCTGTCTTCCCATTGAAGTGCAGAGTGTCACACTGCCGTCCGCATGGACACGAACAATGGCGGAGGTGTTTCCTTCCAACTCAACGCCGCAGGAGTGAATACCGGTCCCCAAACCTACTGCCCTGTGTTTTTCTCCTTCTGTAGATAGGGGAATCCCCCAGCCTTTCCATCTCTCTTTCCACCTGAATCGTTCTGCCCCTTTGACAAGACAATCATGCAGTCCTTCTCCTGCAAGCACACCAAGTTCCGGCCAATTTTTCTTTGTCTCCTCAGGGATCCGGGCTTCTGCCAGTGCCTCGGCGACTTTGCGGAGTGTATCGCCTTTACGTACAAGGTTTTTCAACCGAAACGCCAAAGGATTGATACCCAGTTTTTCTGCTGCCATATCCGCCAGGCGCTCGGTGAAAGACCCAAGGGTAACATCTCCCACACCACGCATGCATCCGGCTGTCACCAGATTTGTAGAGGCTATCTGGATTTCAAACCTTCCGTGCGGGCCTCTTCCCCACAGATCGCACATCAGGCCACCGACATCGGTCTTGAAGCCGTATCCGCCGTTGTCCGCATAGTGGGTGATATCCAGCAACACGATCGAACCATCTTTTTTACACCCGATTTTCCCGCGGGATCTTTCGCGATGGCGACGCTTGACACTGGTGAAGCACTCGTGGTTGGAAAGCTCGATTTTCACGGGTTGACCGACTTTTTTTGCCAACAGGATGGTCACCATATGAAAATTGTTGATCCACCAGAGGCCGAATGAGCAACCGCATGGCAGGGCAATCACCCGGACTTTACTGATTGAGATCCCAAATGCCTGGGCAATGGCGTTGCGAAGCTCCGAAGGCGTCTGGGAGGAGGTCCAGACTGTGATTCTGTCACCGGACCATTCCGCGATACAAGCGTTTCTGCCAATGGGAGCGTACTGCTGACTGCCAAATTCCACACTTGACTCGACCACGACATCAGCATCTTCAAAACCCTGTTCCAAATCTCCCCATTGAACGATGTCCGGCTCTCTGACATTGCCCTCAGCTCTCACCTGAGGCGCATTCGGTGCTAGGGCGTCTTCAGGGTCGAATACAGCCGGCAGGATTTCATAGTCGACTTCAATCAGCTTTAAAGCCTCTTCGGCAATGGTTTCGTCGACTGCCGCTATGGCTGCAACTTCATCACCCACAAACCTGGCAGTCCCGTCAAAAATATGCCCTCGGTAGTTAAACCAGCAGGATTCCCAGTCGTTATCCGGTGCATCTTCGTGGGTGACGACCCCTAATACACCCGGCAGTTGTTCCGCACGACTGTATTCGATGCTTTTGATCCTGGCGTGCGGGTGGGGACTTCGAAGTATTTTCCCGTAGCCCATGTTCGGGAGGTCAAAATCGACGGCATACTTCAGCTTCCCTGTAACTTTCTCCCTGGCATCCTTGACGGGAACGGGCTTTCCAACTACGGAAAGATGATCTGCTGAACTACTTTCCATGATGCCCCTCCCGCTTTTTTGCTGCATGCTGCACCGATCTTATAATGTTCCGGTAAGCCCCGCAGCGGCAGATATGCCCACTGAGGGACATCGCAATTTTCTCAGGGTTACTCTCCGGCCTGTTTTCCAATAGATGCTTGGTGCTGAGGATGACACCCGGCGTACAGAAACCGCACTGAAAACCGTGTTGCTCGATAAAAGCCTCTTGAATCGGATGGAGTTCCCCATCAGTGCCCAACCCTTCGATGGTGAGGATTTCCCTGCCCTCGGCCTGCATGGCCAACATCATGCAGGAAAGCACGGGTTTGCCGTCCACCAGTACGGTACAAGCGCCGCATTCGCCCTCCTGACAAGAAACACGGACCCCCCTCAAATGCAGTTGTTTCTGCAAAACATCCGAAAGGAGCTCATGGGGTTTGACTTCGAGCTCATGGTTCTTCCCATTTACTTTTAAAACGATCATTTATGCCGTCTCCTGTGCAAATCCTTCTTGATGCGTTCTATGGCTCGTCTTGTAAAAACCCTGCTGACCTCGCGACGGTAGTTTGCGCTTGTCCTCACATCTGTAATGGGTTTGATATTGGCAGCAACTTCATCGCAGATATGGTCGACAAGAGGTTCATCAACTTTCGAAATATGAACACCTGTCAGAACCTGTTCTACACTTGTTATTCTAAGCGGGACAGGCGCAACTGCTCCAAAGGCAATGGCGGCCTCTGAAATAAGGCCTTGTTCATCGGTTGTTATGCAGGCTGCCATGTTTACCATGGCAATATCGATTACAGTCCTCCCCATTTTCAGGAAACAGCCGGCCGAACACTCGGGGGGTATCGGCACTCTGATCTCCGCCATCAATTCGTCTTCTGTCAGTGCAGTTTTATTGACGCCTAGAAAGAACTCTTCACTGGGAACCCAGCGCTCACCGGCAGCGCTGACGAGTTTGACTTCTGCTCCCGAGGCAAGCAGAGGAGGTGCCAAGTCCGCGGCAGGCGATGCGTTGCAGAGATTTCCGCCGATTGTAGCGGTGTTTCTTATTTGAGGCGTCGCCAGCTCGTGAGCCCCTTCCCTGATGACTGTTAGTGAATGAACCAGTTTGGCGGAGGATTCGATCGAAGCGACCCTGGTCAAAGCACCGATGGAAACGTTGCGTTTATCTCTCTTAATGAAATCAAGCTCGGACAGGAACGAAAGATCGATGCAGTAGTCAAATCCCTTGGATCCGTTCCTCCATTGCAGCAAAAGATCGGTTCCGCCTGCCCAGAATTTTGATTTTGCACCATGGCTTCGCTTTAACCGGCACGCCTCCTCCACTGTTTGCGGCCTTAAATACCCGAAAGTTCTTGACACCGGAGCCTCCTCTTGTCCTCAGTCGTTAATAACCACAGCGCGCTTTTCTCTCACGATTTGGCCTATATATTCCTTTGCAAAGGGATCGAGTATTTCCACATCATTACCGTCCATGTCCTTCAGCCAAGCTATTTGCGCTCCGAATCCTTCATAAGGAGTCATAAATTTTTTGGCACCTTTGTCCACGGCCTCCTGAAAGGCGCCTGATACACTTCTGGCCTCGTAGCAAATATGGTCGAAAAACGGGCCATGAGCCTTCAGGATATCTTCCTCCCGTTCCTCCAACTCTGGAGGTCCGATAATTTCGAGTAAAAAGCCGTGTTTTTTCCCGTCGTAAAAGGGATCGACCAAAAAGACAAAACCGCCGCCGCTTGGATTGGTGTACTCTACGGCTCGTCTTAAACCGAGATGCTCGATATAAAACCTTTCCGAAGCCGCCAGATCTTCTGTTAAAATAGATATGTGCTGCAAGATGAGATCATTTCTTCCGATCGGTTTGTTGAGATCCGGAACGGGGATACTTGTTTCACCAAGGTGGCTGTAAATCTCAAATAGGAGGCCGTTGTTATCATAAAAGCCGCATTGCCTTAAAAATTCGTAATCTTTGGGTGCCCAGGCCACTTTGACCCCACTCCCTTTCAGCAGTTCAAAAGCATGATCGGCATCGTCCACCAGAAAGCTGATGTGATTGATGGAGTACCCATGACGCGACAGGTGGTCTTGCTCATAGGGTAGAAATGGTGCCGCAACGAGTTCCACCATGGTGTCGTTCCCCTTTCCTAAAAAAGCAATATCAACCACTCCCGGCTGATGGTGCCGAATGGTTAATTGGCTCCCCATCTGTTTTTGGTAAAAATCAAGGCTTTTCTCCATGCTTTCCACCAGTACGCCAAAGTGCGATATCTTAAAATCCATCAATTTACCCCCTTTTTGAAAATCAGTAGTGAATTGCCGCGCCATCGACCGCGCGCATCCCTTCCATAATGGCCTCAGAGAAAGTCGGATGGGCATGGACCATTCCACTGATATCCTCAGGCAGCAGTTCAGTGGTTTTGGCCAGCAGCAATTCGTGAATCAGTTCTGTGGCCGACCGGCCCACAATATGGGCTCCGAGTAGCTCTTTTGTTTGCGGGTCATAGAGTATTTTGACCCTTCCTTCGGCCTTACCTATGGCAACCGCCTTTCCCAGGCCCGCATATGGGAAAGAGGCTATCTTGAAGGGAATGTTATTTTCTGCCGCCTGGTTTTCCCTCAACCCGAAACCGGCAATTTGCGGTTCGCAATAGATGGCCGATACAATTTCGTCTTTGGCGACGACCGGTTCGGGATCAAGACCGGCAATGTGTTCAACGGCAATTTCTCCTTCTTTGGATGCAAGATGCGCCAGCTGCGGTGAAAGCAGCACATCACCCACAGCAAAGACGCCCTTGACCTTGGTTTGGTAAAAATCACCGGTGGGGATGCGGCCTTTATCCGTTTCGATCCCGATATTTTCTAAACCGATATTATCCGTGTTGGCCGTCCTACCGAACACACACAATGCTTTTTCCGCCTTCAACTCCCGGACCGCTCCGTCACCCGATTGCACTTTTATATTCACGGACCCTGATCGTTTTTTCAGTTCAAGCGCTTTCGAGCCAGTATGGATTTTAATTCCCTGCATGAGAAGGCTGTTAGCCACTAAAGAAGCCATTTCAGCGTCTTCAAACGGCAGTATTTGGTCCAACATCTCCACCATGGTTACGTCGACACCGAAGGCGTTCATGATGTAGGCAAATTCGCATCCAATCGCTCCTGCTCCAAGTATGATCAAGCTTTTAGGCAGGGTTTCCTGGTTAAGGATGCCCGTGGAGGAGAGCACCTGTTTTTCGTCGAATTCAAATCCGGGCAATTGCGCCGGTCTGGAACCTGTGGCAATGATGATGTGCCGGCCGTGAAGTTCCTTTTGCCCATCAAGCAGGACCGAGCCGGGAGAGGTGATTGTCGCAGTTCCCTCGATGTAGTCGACTTGGTTCTTTTTCAAAAGGTATGTCACACCTGAAACCAGCTTCTCCACGGCAGCTTTTGCTTTTTCGCTTACCTTTTTAAAATCAAAATTCCTGGTGTCAAATGCAATTCCCATTTCAGTCAGATAGTGCTGCGAAAAAAAAGCCTCTGCCTGATGGATCAGGTTTTTCGTGGTGATGCAGCCCACATTGAGGCAGACACCGCCCGGTTTATGCTTTTCTATGACGCACGCTTTCAAACCAAGCTGCCTGGCCCTGATGCCGGCCACATACCCGCCTGGGCCTGCGCCGATGATAATGACGTCATACATGGTCGACTCCGAATGGTTGATTAGACATCTGTTGTCTCTGCATTCAACTTGCCGCTTCAACTACAGCAGCAGCAATCCCGGATTTTCTGTGTATTTTTTCAGCAAATTTAGAAAATTGCCGACAGGAACCCCATCCAGCAAGCGATGATCAAAGGTAATACTCATGGTCATGACCGGACGTACGACGACCTCGCCTTCATCAACAACCGCTCTTTCCGATATGCCGCCCGGCTGGACGATGATCGCTTCTGGTTGATTGATAATCGGTGTCGTGAGGGTCCAACCATCGATGAAAGTTCCGACATTGGACAGCGTGACAGTCCCTCCGGCGAGATCGTCCGGTAAAA
>CAYVMI010000043.1:0-57225 GCA_964452555.1 uncultured Desulfobacterales bacterium | reverse complement strand
ATGGCATTCGCCGGGATGTCACCCGCTTACCCACACCCCATCAGCACCCTCACGTAGGGCGGCCAGGGCGAATTTGGGACTCATGCGACCGGTGCAGGGAATCCTTACGACCCGGATGTTGGGCGGATATTCCATTCGCCCGACACCGGCTAGGTCTGCGGCGCCGTAGCTGCACCAATTACACAGGAAACTTACGATCTTCGGTTCCCATTCAGACATTATTAAAACTCCTTTCGGGTTTTAGCTCTTAGCTCTTGGCTGTTGGCTCTTAGATTATGATATGGGTTTTTAGTTGTTTGTTTTTATTCTATTTATCAGTGCATTTAGCATCTTGCCGATTTGAGATGCATCTTCTTTGAATGTTTCAAGCGTATTTTCCGTGATCCATTGTCGATTTTTGAAGATGATCAACAAAGTAACAGTTTCAAACAAGGATCCTCGTGCAATATAAAGAAAATGAACGAATTCTTTTTTTGAATATCTCCCTTTTCCCTCCGCTATGTTCATTGCAACACTTGTACATGCGGATTCAATTTGCTCAAATAGTCTATAGTGCTTTCGATCTGTCTCAATATTTTCCACTAAATCAAGAATCATATCAGAAAACTCAATAGCTTTGTTCCATACCTCCAAATTTTCAAAATTGAATTTAGCCGTCTAAATCACCATTTCCTTGTGGTTGTGGGCTAACATCTAACAGCCAAGAGCCAACGGCTAATGGCTAACCCGCTTCGCTGACAGAAAAAATCTGGGCGAAAATCTGATCGTTATCAAATCCTTTCAAGCGAATGGCACCGGAGCGACAGGAAGCCACGCACAGGCCGCATCCCTTACACAGGACCGGATTAATCTGGGCTTTGCCGGCAAACGGACCTTCCTCAATAAAGGTTGGTGCGTTATAAGGGCAGATCGCCGTGCAGACACCGCAGGAACTGCAGTTTGCCGGTACCGTGGCCGCAACCGTGCCGCTGGTAAATATCGTTTGTCGAGACAACAGGGTCACTGCGCGTGAAGCAGCCGCTTTCCCCTGGGCAATGGATTCGTCAATCGGTTTGGGATAATGCGCCAGACCGCATAGAAATACACCATCCGTAGCAAATTCAGAAGGTCCCAGTTTGGCATGCTTTTCCACAAAGAACCCATCATCGTTCAAGGGCACCTTAAAGAAATTGGCCAGCATCTCATCTTTATTGGGAACGACAGCTGAGGCCAGCGAGAGGATGTCCGCTTCAATCTGGACCGGACGACCCAGTACGTGGTCCTGAACCGTGACCGTGAGATTGTCGCCGTCCAGTTGAACCTCAGGTTTCTCTTCCAGGTTGTAGCGGATGAAAATGACACCGGCTTCCCGGGCTTCCTTATAGAGCAATTCACGCTCACCATAAGTCCGGATGTCCCGGTACAAGATGTAGACGCTCGTTTCCGGGTTCAGTTTTTTCAGCTGCAAGGCATTGTCGATGGCATGGGTACAGCAGACCCGAGAGCAGTACATGCGGTCCGGTTCCCGCGAGCCGACACACTGAATAAATACGGCGGTATTCAGCTCTTTCAGGCCGGCATCACCGGCGATCAGCTTTTGATCGAATTCAAGGGCGGTCACAATCCGCGGATCTTCGCCATAGCGGTATTCCTGCGGTTCCAGCGGGGAAGCGCCGGTGGCCAAGATGGCGACACCGTGTTCCAGTACATCTTCGCCGCTGTTTGATGCGAGGCGGGATTTAAAGCTTCCCACAAACCCGTCCACACCGCTTAGCTTGGTATCCAAGTGCACATGGATATTGTCGGCAGCGGTGACTTCTTCCGTAAGTTGCGCCAGTTTTTCCTGGATGTCCTCTCCCTTGGGGGTTTTATACAGGTTGCGGGCCTGGCCACCCAACTGGGAGTTCTGTTCGACAATGTGGGTTTCATAACCCTGGTACGCAAGGCTTCTGGCCGCGGCCATGCCGGCGATTCCGCCTCCCACCACCAAAGCGGTCTGATTGACCTCCAGTTCGGCCTCCTCAAGCGGCTCCATGAGAGCGACTTTGGAAATGGCCATTCTTATCAGGTCTTTGGCTTTCTCGGTGGCCAGCTCAGGATTGTTTTTATGCACCCAGGAATTCTGGTTGCGGATATTACACATTTCAAAAAGATATTTATTCAAACCCGCATTGGTCAGGGTTTCCTGAAACAGCGGTTCGTGGGTTTTGGGCGTACACGCCGCTACCACAACGCGATTCAGATTTTTTTCCTTGATGATCTGGCTGATGGTTTCCTGGGTGTCCTGGGAGCAGGAATACAGATTGGTTGTGGCAAAATCGACGTAGGGGAGCGAGGCCGCATATTCGGCCACGGCCGGCACGTCCACCACACCGGCAATATTGATACCGCATTTGCAGACAAATACGCCAATCCGCGGGCGTTCGCCCCAAACATTCTGCTCGACTATTTTTTCGGGAACTTGAATCAGGGTATTACGTGCATGCGTCAGTTTTTCACCGGCGGCCGCAGCTGCGGCGCTGGCATCCACAACCGACTGAGGAATGTCTTTGGGTCCCTGGAAGGCGCCGCAAACATATATGCCGTCTCGGGAGGTTTGGACCGGGTTAAAAGACGAGGTCTGACTGAACTTGCCCGCGGTTAAATCGATATCCAGGCGCTGGGCCAGGTCTGCAATTTCCGGGGATGTCTCCAGCCCTACCGAGAGAACGATCATGTTGAAAATTTCCGACACGATTTCGCCGTCTTCGGTAACATATCGGACTTCAAGATCATCGGTTTCGGGAACGGGGTTAACCGTATGAACACGGCTTCTGATGAAATTGACGCCGTGTTTTGTTTTGGCATTGTCGTAAAAGCGCTCGAATTCCTTGCCATGGGTGCGCATGTCCATGAAAAAGATGGAACAATCCAGATCATCACCGATATGCTCTTTGGCAATGACCGCTTCCTTGATGGCGTACATGCAGCAAACCGAGGAGCAATAAAAATTATCGCAGCGGTTTACATCCCGGGAGCCGACACATTGAAACCAGGCAATGCGTTTGGGTTCCGACTTGTCTATTGATTGACGGACCACATGCCCCATGGTGGGACCGGATGCGGACAGAATTCTTTCGAATTCCATGGAGGTGACCACATTGGGCAGATTCGCATACTGGTAGTTATCAAATTTTGACGGATCAAAGGGTGCAAATCCCGGGGCCAGAATAACGGACCCTACCTGGAGGGTGTGCTGCTCTTCTTTCTGGTCAAAGTCAACGGCATCGGCTTCGCAGAATTTTTTACAGGCGCCGCATTTGCCCTTTTTTAAATAGATGCAGGATTCCGGGTCAATGGCATATTTCAACGGAACCGCCTGGGCATATTCCACGTAGGCAGATTTCCGCTTGGCCAAGCCCATATTATACGTGTCGATTATTTTTTTAGGACATTTCTCGGCACATATACCGCAGGCGATACACTTGTCTTCATCAATATACCTGGGCTGCTCAACGAGCTCAACTTGAAAATTGCCTGCTTTTCCGCTAACGTTTTTAACTTGGCTGAGTGTTCTGATCTCAATGTTTAAGTGCCGGCCGACCTCGACCAGTTTCGGTGAGATAATTCACATGGCACAATCATTGGTCGGAAAGGTTTTATCCAGCTGTGACATGGCGCCACCGATGGAGGGGCCCTTCTCAACCAGGTACACATAATACCCGGAATCGGCAAGATCCAGTGCCGCCTGCATGCCGGCAATACCGCCACCCACAACCATGACGGATCCAATTAAATCATTAGACATGACCTCGATCTCCTAATGTTCGGTTTCTGATAGATTGTCAATTGCTCATATTAACCACTATATCAACAGGTTAATACGTCCGCTGACGGAGCGCTTTCAGCGCTCCGAATTAAAAACCAAAGAGTTTCTGTATATTGTGCTTCCAGGGTTGTCAACATTATTCATTCAAATTTATTTCAAATCCGCATTGGTCATATCTGCGCTTGGAATCGGCCCGGCAACCGGGTATTGTCAAAGCGGGCAATAATGATCTATATAAAATCATATTTTTGAATAACTACCAGGGTTTGACGCGCATAATATCATGATGATGGCTACTGAATCAGAAAATCCCAAAGCGATCGTAATTTGCGGTCCTACCGGCATTGGCAAGACCGCATTTGCCATCGAGCTGGCTGCAGCTTTTCAGGGCGAGATCATCGGTGCCGATTCCATGCAGATTTATCGGCAGATGGATATCGGCACGGCCAAACCCACGCCGGACGAGCGGGCTAAAATTGTTCACCATATGGTGGACATTGTCGATCCGGATGAGCCCTTTGATGCCGAAGCCTTTGCGGACCGGGCCCTGGAAATCGTGAATTCGCTCACAGAACGGCAGATACTTCCCATTGTCGCCGGGGGCACCGGGCTGTACATCAAAGCACTTGAATACGGTTTGTTCAAGGCGCCACCCGCGGATCCTGATTTGCGGGACCGGCTGAAAGCAGAAGTACAAAAATCAGGTGTCGAAACCATTTTGCAGCGATTGAGACAAGTGGATCCTGCAACCGCAGATAAGGTGCACCCCCATGACACCTATCGCATACTGCGGGCCCTGGAAATTTTTGAGCTCACCGGTTCGCCGATTTCAGCCATACAACGCAAACATCAATTTCAGGAAAAAAGGCTGACCACCTTGAAACTGGGTCTGAAAATGGAACGGCAGACCTTATATGACCGCATCGACCAGCGCGTGGATATGATGATTGCAGACGGCTTGCTGGACGAGGTTCGGGGCTTGCTGGCATCCGGGTACCCGGCCGAGTTAAAATCAATGCAGTCAATCGGCTACCGCCATATGGCGGATTATCTGGAAGGACGATCAACCTGGAACCTGGCCGTCGAAACCTTGAAACGTGATACCCGGCGTTATGCCAAACGCCAGTTCACCTGGTTTAGAGCCGATAAGGAACTTGTCTGGATTGATCCGGTTTTTACAACGGAAGTGAGAGATATGATCGCAAAGTTTTTAGCCTAATGCTTCCTTTTATAAGGCGTGCCCGCCGGAGGCATTTTTGACAAATTACAAAGGATGTTCATATTTTAAATTTAAATTCACCACTTTGAATCGAGTGATACCTTAGACTGCAGCTTGACCGGTCTCCTCGTTGAAATCCTACAACGCGGGATAAATTTAAATTATGAATTAAGATCCCTCTGAAAGGAACGGAGAAATGCCACAAACGATTAACCACACAATAAAAATATCGGCAATGATATTATTTGTTTTGTTTTTCGGCTTGATGGGTGTGAGCCTGGTATTTGCCGATGAAAAAAAGGATATGGGCGGATGGGAGCTGAACAGCACCTATAATCAGTTTTATGATGCCTCTGAAATGGATCGCATCAAAGGCCGCGTTAAAAAGGTCACCACGGTGGTGCCCATGAAAGGCATGTCACCGGCAGTGGCCCTGGTATTCGAAGAATCCAAGGAAGATACGACCCTGGTTCATATCTGTCCGGAATGGTATATCGGACGGAAAGATATCGGCATTAAAAAGGGAGACAAGCTGAAGATCAGAGGCGCCTGGGCCGAAATAGACGGCGAATTTATATTTATGGCATCCAAGATTAAAAAAGGCGACTATTTCCAGCTCAAGGTCAGACTGACAAAAAACGGCAAGCCCTTCTGGACCATGGATCCGGAAGAGTTGGCCAAGGAAACCAAACAGCAATAATTAAAGGATTTTCGATTCCAACAGTAGCTTCTTAACATCGAACATCGAACACCCAACATTGAACATCGAAGAAGGGGTTTATAACTTATCTCTATTAAAGATGAGTGCGAAGCGATTCCATATTCGACGTTGGATGTTGGACGTTCGATGTTCGATGTTATTTTTTATCGGGTCTACTGAACCCCTTCCTTCTCGAACAACTCTTTAACCCCCGGTTTATTTTGTATTATTTCCTCACGGCTCAGACCATCCAATTCATGCGGAAAAACCAGCCATTGGTCGGTGTCATGGATGTAGTAGTCGGGAGTCAGGTCGGTGGCGTTGTTTTGGGGTTTGTACCAGGGGGTGGCGATGCGGATATCTTTGGGCAGGTTGCGCCGCATCTTGGCCGTCAGCATACTTAGCACGGCTTTGACGCTGTTGCCGCTATCGAAGACATCGTCTACGATTAAAAGACCATCATCGCGGTTGGCATTGCGCACCACATAGGCCAGGCCGTGGACCCGCACTTCCTTGGTCTTTTTATTGATGCCGTAGTAGGATGAGGTCCGGATAGCGATATGGTCGGTATCAACACCCAGGTGGTCCAGAATTTCCTGAACGGCAATACCCACCGGTGTCCCGCCGCGCCAGATCCCGATGATAAAACTGGGGCGGAACCCGCTTTTAAAGATACGCAGACCAAGTTTGAAGGAATCATTTAACAGGTCCTGGGCCGTCACATACAGTTTCTCATCCATTTTACATCGCTCTCTTTAATTTATATTTAGGCCAACAGGCGGGAATATAGTGTTGGTCGTTCATAAAGTCAAATATCTTATCGGCGTGGTTGCAGCCATCTTATTTCAGGGATTGGTAACCGGCTGCTTTGGCTTCGTGGTCTGGAATGTGCTGTGGCAGCGTTATGGGGCCGTGAGCCTGCATACCTTTATGCTTATCATGCTGGTGGTTGGCGTGCTATTGGGCGGCCTATTATTAGAAGAAATGATAACCGGCAACAACCTGATTGCCTTGGTATTGATCGGTACAGGGATGTTGGTCACCCAATTCAGCAGAACCGTCGGAGATGCATTAGGGGAAGGTCGGAAATAGGTCTGCCGGAATTTAGATTTTAGAATTGAAAATAGGTCATGTCGGTTATCAGCTGATTTGAACTTGTTGCCCGATATTATCCAGCTAGCGGCAATTTTATAGTGAAGCGTGAACCCTTTCCCAGAACCGAGTCCACGTTGATGGATCCGCCATGCTGGGCGATGATCTTGTTGGACAGAAATAAGCCCAATCCAGTACCTTCGTGCCCTTTGGATGAATAAAAAAGCGAGAACAACTTGTCACGGGTTTCCATCTCCATGCCCACTCCATTGTCAGTGATGATGAAAAAGAGATTCTCATCATCGTTGTACACAGTAAATTCGATGAAGGGATTTTTGTGCTCTTTATCCCGAAGGCAGGCATCAATAGCATTTTCCAGAATATTGATCAATGCGGAGTGGATAAAGCCCGAGTCGATTTCTATGCTATCGACACTGAGATTGAAATGTTTCTTGAGCTGAATATTATGGGTATGGCTCTTGGGTTCCACCACGCGAATGATCTCGTTTGCAAATGTATTTATATCAATACGTTCGCGCCTAAGATCGCGTTCCTTGGCGTAAAACAAAATATCGCTGACCATCCGACGGATGCGTTCAACCATTAAGTTCAGGATATCCCCGCCTTCCTGTATTTTTTTCAAATCCTGACGGATTAACCCGGCATCCAAAAGGTAGAGGCCACCATCCAGGCCGGTCAGCAGTCCTTTTATGCCATGTGAGATCGATCCCACCATGAGTCCCAGATTGGACAAATTGTCCTGCAGTTCGGTTTTTTCTCGGATGAGACGTTCAAGGCTTTGCGTATATTCCTGCAGTTTGCGACGTGTGAGGATCTTCTCTCGGGTACGTTTGAGGGAGATTTCGAGGGCATCCACATTGATGGGTTTGGTAATAAAATCCGAGGCGCGATTCTTGAGGCTTTTGATGGCCAGATCCATGTCACCATGCCCAGTGATCATGATGACTTCGGTTTCGGGGTTCTTTTGCTTGATTCGCCGCAGCAGTTCGATGCCGTCCATGACCGGCATTTTGATATCGGTCATGACAATGGGTGGTGTCTCCTTATTGTAGGTCTGCCAGGCCGCTATGCCATTGTCGGCAGTTAAAATATGATAGCCCATGTCCGCCAAAGCCATACTGAGAACTTCCCGGATGTCTTCTTCATCATCGACTAGAAGAATTTTTTTCATGTTGTCTGCGGTGTTCATGATTGATCCTTATGGCAGCTCACACCTATAAGCGGCCAGCCATAAGCTGCTTAAGGCTTAACGCTCAGTGCTTACGGCTGTCTGTTATTGGAAACGATAGCCGAAAACAGGCCCCTGTATCCGGAACAGGCAATGCCTGGATTGTACCTCCGCAGTCTTTGACAATGCCGTAACTGATGGAGAGGCCCAAACCAGTGCCTTTCCCCACTTCTTTGGTGGTAAAAAAGGGTTCGAAAATCTTATCGACCACATGTTTGGGTATGCCCGTGCCCGTATCACATACCTCGGCCATGACCCATTTTAAATGTTGATAGGTTCTCAATGAGATCCGATCTTCATGATCGGCCTGACGAGAATGTGACATTTTTTCTTCGATGGCATCGCGGGCATTCAATAATAAGTTTATAAATACCTGTTCCAGCCGGTCCGGGTCCGCCTGCACCTTGGGCAGATTTTGAGCCAGGTCCTTAACGACGGCGATACCTCTGACTTTGAGCTGTTGGCTGAATATCTCGAAAGCGCTTAATAGCACGTCGTTGATTGCGATCTTATCCAGAGCCAAATCGGTCTTGCGGGCAAATTGGCGCATATGGTTGATGATTCGGGCGGCGCGGTCCACATTGGAATCCACCTTGACCAGCATGGTGTTCAGGATTTCATTGTCCAGGTCTTCATCATGATCGATTTTCTTGATGATGAAACTGCTGGCCGTCTTGATTACCGATAAAGGTTGGTTTAACTCATGGGCGACCCCGGTGGCCATCTCCCCCAGAGTGGCCATTTTGCTGGCCTGAATGAGTTGTTGTTCGGCCTCCAGGCGCTTGGTTATATCGCTGGTGGTAACGAGCAGAACCGCTTTTTCGGAAAATTCTGAAAGCGAGATGCGGATGTTGACAAACAGCTCCTTGCCACTCCGGGTTAAATGTTTGGCCTGGTTGATAACCACACCCGCTTCCATTTTAGCGGCGTAATCTTCGCGCTCATCTTCTCGAAAAAGATGCAAAAATGGTGAGCCGATAATGTCATCAGATTTGAATCCATACACCGCTTCAACACTCATGTTGCAATCCAGAATTGCGAGCGTTTGCATATCCAGAACAAATACCGGATTGGGAATATTATTGAATATGGCGTGGTATTTTTTTTCGGAGTGTTTTAGGTCATCTTCGAGTTGCCGTCTTTCAGTGATATCATGAGAGATTTCCATGGCCGCAACGACGTCACCTTGTTCGTTGACAATCGGCGATGTCCGCACGATCCAATGTTTAATGCTGCCGTCCTTATTGATCCCCGTCTCTTCGGTTGAATAGGAAAGGCCGTCCGAGAAGGTCCATTCCACGGGACAACGTTCACACTTTTCCGAGCGGCCCTTGTAGGCATGATAGCAATAGTCTCCCGGCACGGGATCGAAGCGGTCTGAAAATTCCTTATTGTATCGCAGCAGTCTATAGTTTCGATTCTGGACGGTAATGAGGCAGGGGACTTGCTCGAACAGCTGCATGTATTCATCGCGTTGTTTATTCAGCGCAATTTCCTTTTCACCGATTTCGGCACCCATTTTATCGATGGCATCTCCGAGCTGACCCATTTCATCCTTTTGCGGCAACTGGGCTTTACTATCGTAGTCACCCTTGGCGATATTGCGCGTCCGGGTGATCAGCTTTTTTACGGGCCGATTGACAAATCGAAAAACAAAGAAAAATATTATCGCGGATGTCAGTAAAAAAACGCTTACGGACATACCGATGATGCTGCGCTGCAGCAGGTACAGTCCCTGATCGGTTTCTTGGAGTGAGACAACCAAGTCCAGTGCACCTAAGATCTTTTTGCCTTGGGGATGAACATGACAATCGTCTGTGGCGCATCCGGGTTCGTTGCGAATCGGGCTGATGATTCCCAGGAGTCGATATCCATTGGTATCTTTGAAAATCCGGATCCTGTCATTGAGTGCCAGTTCGGATAACGGCGGTTCGGTACGGTGGCATATGTCGCAGGCTTCGGCCTTGATGTTGGTGGCCAAATCGACTTCGGTCGATCGGTTTGAGAATTTTATCTCACCGGCCTTGTTGTAAATGCGGATGTTTTGGATTTCGGGCAGGCGCCCGATGTTGCGGATAATCTGATTGATATCGTCACGGGAGTTAAGCATCATGGCATAGTGCGTGCCCAGTCGGATCGTGGTGATCAGCCGATCGGTGGATCCTACAATGTTCTGCATTTCTTTTTCTTTCTGGTAACGAACATTGATGTAGGTCCAGAAGGAAACAGAGACGAGAAAGACCAGCCCAAAGGTGATCACGATTTTACTTACCAGACGGGAGCGAATTTTGTTAAAAAGTTTAGACATGGATTGGACCCGCTCAAATATATTCCGATACCGATTTCGATAACCGGAAGGTTTCTTAGCCAAAACGTTATGCTTACTACTATTAAGGCGTTATCGAAATGAAGACCCCGCCGCCCCAAGGGCGCTGTCGATCATGCCCAGCATCTGCGAATCAGTAAAGCCCTGCAATATGGCAGCACTGTTGGGACAGGCGGTGGCACAGTCACCGCAACCCTGGCACATGGCGGCATTGACCATGATTTTCTGGTTGTCCGGATCCAGGCTCCGGGCCTGATACGGGCATGAGTCGACACAGCGTTCACACAGGCTGCACAAGCTGTGGCGTACAGAAGATACAAATTTCCCGGCCGCCAATTTTTCATGCGCCAGGATACGCAAAGCCCGCTGAGCAGCAGCACCAGCTGATGCTGTACTATCTTGAATCGATCTAGGCGAAAGCACAATCCCGCAGCCGAAGACGCCTTCTTTGAGTCCATCCACCGGGCGCCATTTGAATTCGGCCTCTTGGAAAAAACCATCCGGGTCGATGGTGGCACCAAAGGCTTGGGCTAATGGTTTGGGAAGCTTGGGCACGATGCCGGTGGCCAGGACGAGCAAATCGGTTTGGATTTTAAGCGGTCTTGACAGAATCGGATCAAGTGCCGTCACCGACAAACCGGGATGATCATTTGATGCCGTGTTTACTTGGGGAGGATTGTCACGGTCGTATTGAACAAATATAACACCGGCTTTACGTGCGGCCGTAAAATACTGTTCGGCGAATCCAATGGTCATCATATCCCGATACAGGATGTAAATTGAAACGTCAGGATTCGCTTTTTTTATTCGTAAGGCCTGTTTCAAAGATGTGGGGCAACAGATCCGGCTACAATAATTGCGGGGTTCCTGTCGGGATCCCACGCACTGGATCATCACCACAGTATTGAGGGCGCTCATATTCAAAGCTTCCTGTTTGAGCTGAATATCCAGCTCCTTTTGGGTTAAAACGGCATCATGTTCGCCATGGTCATAGCCATCTGCCGGGGCTTCTTCACCGCCGGTGGCCAGAATCGTGACCCCATGCTCAATCGTTTGGGTATCGCCATCGGCATTTTCAATGGTGGTATAGAAATCGCCTACCTCGCCAAATGAGGCAGTGACTCGAGACTGGAGATGGCGGTCAATCAGACAGTGGTTTTCCACCTGCTGAAGCATATCATCAAGAAAAGGGGCCACAGCAAATGATTCAATGGTTTGGTCCAACCAGCGCAGATTACCACCCAGTTGATCGGTCTGCTCCACCAGATCGACCGGGTAACCATGTTCGGCGATGGAAAGAGCCGCATGCAGGCCGGCGATGCCACCGCCTACGATCAGTGCTTTTCTCGTGACCGGCAATCGGGAGACCGGTATTGGATCCATGTGTTTTAAATGCGAGATTCCCATCTGCAGTTTGGACAGAATTGAATCCGTTGCAGACTTAGTGGCTTGGGAGGATTCAACCTCCGGTCTGAAAAATGGCGACATAATATCAACAACATGCATCAGTTCGGGGGAAAGTTGCACGCGGCGGCTCAGTTCGCGCAGTTTGTGGATAAACAAATAGGGGTGGCAGGCACCTAAAAGAACCCGGTTGGGTTTGGATGCGGTGATGGCTTCGGCAAATTCCTCCCATCCGGCGGCAGTACAAGTTGGCTGCAGAAACAGTACTTCGTCCACTGATGGATCTTGTTGAAGCGCTTGAATTAAAATGTCGGTATCCACTTGCGGATCGTATCGATCTGTGCAAGCGCAGATGCCCACCATTACTTTTGGATAAGCTCTGGAGACATCCTGAAATACAGGTTCGGAATCGGTTTCATCCGTCAGGCTGCCCCCGGCGGCATGTATGACCCGTGAAGCCTCCAACGCAGCGGCCGAGGCATGAATCACGGATTCACTAATGTCCTTGAGGCCGGTATAGGACCCTGCAGCCACTACACCGGTCGTTTCGGTGGCAACCGGCGAGAATGGGACCGTATCCATAAAGCCCCATGGATTTACAGGGATTTCCAATAATGCAGACAATTCTTGGGTTCCTGCAGCCGGTCGTTGCCCCACGGCCAGAACCACCAAATCGAAGGTTTCGTTCGCAATCGTCCCATCGGTCTGGGCATAACGGATGACCTGATTGGCCGTGTGGGCATCTGTCACGATGGAATGAATGCGCGCCCGCTGAAAGCGGATAGACTGTGTCAGTTCAGCCTTATCCCGGTAACGTTGAAATGATTTGGCAAACACACGCATGTCCATATAGAAAATCGCGGTTTCCACAGGCTGTTTCAGTTTTTCTTTAACCAGCAGAGCTTCTTTGATGGCGATCATGCAGCATACCGTGGAACAAAAGTCCGCCTTACACTGTATGTCCCGGGAACCGACGCACTGGATCCAGGCTATCTTGGTGATGGGCTGGCCGTCATGGGGCCGGATCAGCTGTCCCTGGGTTGGCCCGGTCCCGCTGAGCAGCCTTTCCATTTCGAGTGTGGTAATCACATTGGGATTGGTTTGGTAGTCGTAGAGGTCTTTAGCCTGGGCCGGATCAAAATACGCGGTTCCACCGGACAAGACCACCGCACCCACTTCGAGCGTCCGGGGCGCCCCGGCCTGAGAGTCTTCATATGTTTGAACGACATCCGCGACCATTTTTTCCGGATCAAACGGTTTCATTAAATAATCTCGGGCACCGATCTTCATGGCCTCCACGGCCGTTTCCACGGTGGCAAAGGCGGTCATCATCAGTACGTCCAGGTCCGGGTAAAGTTCTTTGGCTTTTTGTAAAAGTTCGACGCCATCCATTCCCGGCATTTTGATATCCGTGAGCATGAGATCAGGGAGTTGCTGTCTTAGCATCTCCAGAGCCACGGCTCCGGATTCGGCGGTTTCCACATTAAAATTTTCATCCTCAAGCCATTCCTTCAGAGAGTTGCGAACAATCAACTCGTCATCCACAACCAGTATCCGGAATGATTTGCGTTGTTCCAGGGAGAGCTGAATCGCCTGGGTGGGGCAGACTTTTTCACAGGCACCACAAAGGCTGCAGGCTGCCAGGTCGATGACATAAGGATTGGGAATCGTGTGCGGGATCGGCAGATAAATGGCTTTGTGGGAAGAAAGTCCCTGGTTGAATACATCCGGGATCTCCACCGGGCAAACGGCCTCACAGGCACCACAGCCAACACAGCGGTCGGAATCCACCCAGGTCGGTTTTTCCCGCAGGGTTGCGCTATAACAGCCCGGCTCACCACTCAAATCCATCAACTCAGTGTTCAGGAGAATATCGATATTTTCATGGAAAAGCCCTTTACGCAGGCACAACTGTGCCGACTGGTCGCGCTTAACCAATGGCAGCATTTTACACATGCCACAATGGTTACTGGGGAACTGATGATCCAGCTGGCTAAGGAGGCCACCGATGTGAGGCTCCCGATCGATGAGCGTCACACCATATCCAATTTCGGCCAGATCGAGTGCCGACCGAATGCCGCTGATGCCGGCTCCGACCACCAGGGCTCTGCCTATTTTTTTACTCATTGTGGTACTCCTAATGATTTGACGGTTTCGTAAAACGCCCAACTCCGGCGTTGTGCTTCATTCCGCAATGATTCAACATACGATCAGTACACCTCACGATTGCGCAATTCGCGCGCCTTGAATTTGAGCTTTTTACAATACTGTCATTTTTCATTATTAAGTTCATACTTTCTTCCTTGTCCCAACTTTAAAACCCATAGCTGCAAATAGCTAAGAGCTAAGAGCCAAGAGCTAACAGCTAATGGTGGAGTCCCACCACCTCTTCAAATTCTTCCTCTTTGAATTCCGATAACGGGGGATTTTCCTCAAGGGTTCGACCGGCCTGGTAGTCAAAGGCCGTTTGGGTCCGATGGGCCACCGTACGGAACAGCGCCATAACCGGGATGTCGTTGGGGCACGCATTGGTGCATTGGCCGCACCCGACGCAGGCGGTACTCATGTGAGCCAGACGCGTAATATGATACAACATCGTATCCGTGGGCATTTTTACGGCACCGCCACGTTGGGCCCAGCCCAAGTACTGCCTGGGTTCGTGATCGAATACATCGGTTACAAATACACATTCACGGCAATAGCAAACAGGGCAGGCCACCCGGCAGTTATAGCAATTGACGCAGCTGCTCAAAAATGCGCCCAGTTTTTCCTGGCTGTCGATTTGCTCATCGATTTGGGCAAACATCCGGTCTCTGAATGATATTTTCTCTGAGATGCGCCCCTCGATATCTTTGGCGCGTGCAGCCGGAAGATCGGCAGCAGGCAAATCAAGTGCCTTCACCAAAAGGGCGCCTTTGTCGCTGAGCGATTGAATCAAAATTTCACGGTTTGTATCCACACCAAAGAGGCCGATGTTGATATCGGCACTTTCCGATACCGGAAATTCACAAGCCTGGCATGCCTGCGTTAATTCGATTCCATCCGTGCCTGGTTTTCTTCCGGAAAGAATTTCGCGGGCATATTGCAGAGATAATTCGTCGCCATTTTCCCCGGCCCATAGCTGATAATCCCGGTTCCCGAAAGCGCCCAAACAATCGATGCCAATGAGAACCAGATCCTCGATACGCCCCTGTTTGAGTTTGACCAACTCAATAAAAGCGCGAATTTCACACGGGCGCATGAGTACGGCGACTCTGGTGCCGGCTGGTTTGCGCGTTAAGCGCGAGGCCATTTTAGCAGCGTTAATGGGAAAGGCCGGCGTAAGCGGATCGATCCTAGAGACCTGTTCTTCTGCCGATATCAATGTCGGCATGACCATTGTCTGAGTGGGGAGTCGACAGGGGGCCAACAGCGCACCAATATCTTCCTGGTCCAGGAGGGTTTTGAAAAATCCCCTGAGTGCTTTGAGCGGGTTTTGATCATGCACCTCAATTTTGGCGATCTTGGACATACCTTCCTCCTAGAACAACCTGCGGTTGTTAGCTTTTAACCTGTAGCTTTTAGCCAGTGGCTGCCACTGGCTACTGGCAACAGGCTACAAGTAAAGTTGAATAGGGCTCATCCTCGCGTCCTATCCTACTTTCTGCAGTTTCGCTTGGCTGGGTCCCAAGGCTTTAATCTGGGTCACCAATTCCTGAAGCGTTTCTGCCAGCAATACCCCATCGCTGGCGGCGATCCACGTCAGTCGCAGCCGCTCGGTTTCAAATCCAAAACGCGGTAGAATCTCCTTGAGCAGTTTGATCCGTCGCCGGGCTTTGAAATTTCCATTGATGTAATGGCAATCGCCGGGGTTGCATCCGCTGACGAGGACACCGTCGGCGCCATCCAAAAGCGCCTTAATCACGTATTTGGGATCCACCATACCGCTGCACATCACACGGATAATTTTGACATTGGGCGGATAGGGCAGCCTGCTGGTTCCTGCCAGGTCTGCAGCGGTGTACGTGCACCAGTTACAGAAAAATGCAATGATAGTCGGTTCGAATTCATCTGCCATATTTATACTCCTAAATATGAGTCATTCGTCCTGCGGACGTCATTGGGCTTTTGTCCAAACCTGAAACCTAAAACCTAAAACTTAAAACCTAACACGGCTTGTCATTACGCCTACGGCTGTTATTTACACTGCGTGTGCTATTAACGCTTCGCGTGTCATCTGACCTTCGGTCGTTATTAGGCCTGTGGCCGTTATTTGTGCTGCGCACGTGATTTGGCCTTCTGCCGTCATTAGCGCTATGCGCGTCATTTGTCCTGTGGACGTCATTGAACTCGTGGCTGCAAGCTCCGGGCGACAATAAATGATACGAAGTAAATGACAACAAATGACAGCGAAGCGTAATCACATTCGAAATTTTGAATATCTATGATAAAAGTGCAGATCATGGCTCATGCTCGGTTCTATTTAGCCTGCTAATAAGCCTTCAATTTCCGAAAAAATCTGCTTATCCGTGAAGTGACGCACTTTGGCGGCGCCGCTGGGGCAGTAGGCGGCACAACTGCCGCAACCTTTGCAGATGGCTTCGTTAACCTCGCTGACGCCCCTGCGTTCATTGAACTCGACGGCGGTATAAGGGCACAGGCCGATACAAATTTGACAGCCAATACAGATGTCCGCATCGATACCGGAGATCATGGGTGCCACCGAAACCTTGCCGGAGGCGCTCAGAGCCAATGCTTCGGCCGCCGCTCCTTTCGCTTGGGCCACGGTATCGGGTATGTCTTTTGGCCCCTGACAGGCACCGGCCAAAAATACTCCGCTGGACGGTGTTGAAACCGGCTCCAGTTTGGGGTGCTCTTCCTGATAAAAGCCGTCGCTGCCGGTGGTGATGCCGAAGATGCGGGCCACATCATTGACATCCGAACGGGGTTCCATGGCTGTGCACAAGATCACCATTTCAACCGGAATATTGATCATGCGTTCGGACAGGGTGTCTTCGGCCGTAATCCAAAGCATGCCGTCGCTTTCCTCGATTCGGGAGGCTTTTCCGCGGATCATGCGGACGCCTTCACTTTGAACGCGTTTATAGAACTCTTCGTATCCTTTGCCGAAGCAGCGCATATCGATATAGAAATTATAGATTTGGGTATCGTGGCCACACTTGTCCTTGAGCAGGTGGGCGTATTTAAGGGCATACATGCAGCAGGTGCGGGAACAGTATTCGTGATAATTGATATCGCGGCTGCCGATGCAGTGCAAAATGGCAACGCTCTTGGGCGCTTGGGTGAATTTTAGATGATCGTTGGGATCGCGTTTCAACAGTTTTCCGCTGGTTGGGCCGGTGGCATTGGATAGGCGCTCAAACTCCAGATTGGTAAAAACATTGGCATAACGGCCGTATCCGTATTGGGTCATGGGCGTGGGATCCAGTGGATCAAATCCGGTGGCTACGATGATGGAGCCCACATCGATTTCCTGGCTGGATTCCGGCATGCGATGATTGATCGCCTGGGCTTCACAGGTGGCCACACACAGCTTGCATTCACAACAGCCGCCACAGTCCACGCAGCGGGCGGCTTCTGTCTGAGCGGCGATTTCGCTAAAACCGCGATCGACTTCGTCGAAGTTAGAGATACGCGTTTCAGAATTCAAATGTTCGGATTCGACTCTTGTTTGGGGGTTCATATCCGACGGTACTGGTTTCCACTGGTCTCCGGGGGTGGCTTGCAGTTCCGGCTCCGCTAGAAAGGCATTCTGAACACCTTCGCTTAGATAGCGATGCATGGCGGCCACTGCTTTGTGTCCCGCGGCAATGGCTTCCACCACCGTGGCGGGTCCCGTGACGGCGTCACCGGCGGCAAACACGTGTGGAAGGTTCGTCTGCATGGTTTCGGCATTGACCTGAATGGTATTGCGTGCCGTGAGCTTTAAGTCAGGTACTTGGTCAGCCCAATCGATGGCGACTTTTTGTCCGATGGCGGGAATAAGGGCATCACAGGGTATATCGAACTCGGATCCTTTGATGGGTACCGGGCGCCTGCGTCCACTGGCATCTGCCGGCCCCAGTTCGGTACGGATACAGGTACAAGTGCTCACGTGCCCGTCCCGGCTTTGAATGGCAACCGGCGCAGTCAGAAACGAAATCTGGATGCCTTCCTCCCTGGCACCGGCGATTTCTTCGGGATAGGCCGGCATTTCCTGCTCGGAACGCCGGTAAACGATGGTAACATTTTGAGCACCCAACCGTTTGGTTACACGGGCTGCATCGATGGCCACATTGCCACCGCCGATGATGATGACGTCTTTTCCGGGAGCCTTGCGAGCACCTAAATTCGTATTCCGAAGGAATTGAACGGCGTCCAGGACTTCCTCGGCCTGATCTTCACCCGGGATTTGCATGTGCAAGGAGCAGTGGGCACCGATGGCCAGAAAAACGGCTGCAAATCCTCTGGATTGCAGATCCGCTAGGGTGAGGCTCTCCCCAAACCGGACCTGGGTTTCGACTGCGATGCCGTGATCGAGTAGATACTGGATTTCCCGATCCAATAGATCGGCCGGCAGGCGGTAGTCGGGGATGCCCACCCGCAGCATACCGCCCAATTGATCCAGGGCCTCGAACAGCGTTATCCGGTAGCCTTTCAATCGCAGATAATATGCCGCCGTCAGACCGGCAGGTCCCGAACCGATGACAGCCACCTTTTCGGGGCGGTCTTCAATCTCCGGCAGCGGTAAATTCGAAGTGTCGACCTGATCAGCGGCAAAGCGCTTCAAATCACGGATGGCTACGGCCTGATCCACTTCGGCCCGGCGGCATGCTTTTTCACAAGGTGCCGGGCAGACACGGCCAAGGGTGCCAGGAAGGGGGATTTTTTCCATGATCAGCTTGACCGCCTCCTGATAGTGACCGGTTTTGACCAGGGCCACATATCCCTGAACATTGGTCCCGGCCGGACAGGTTTGCACACAGGGAGCCCGATCATATTTATCGATGCAGTAGGTGATGGGAACCGCTTGGGGAAAGGGGCGGTAAATCGCCTTTCTCATTTTGGTGCCCACATCCCACTCATTGGGAAATGAAACCGGGCAAACCTTTTCACATTCGCCGCATCCGGTGCAGTTGGATTCGACATAGCGCGGTTTTTTGCGGACGGATACTTTGAAATTGCCGATGAAGCCACTGATATTTTCGACCTCGCTGTAAGACAGCAAATCGATATTGGGCTCTTGGCCCACCGAAACCATTTTGGGCGTTCCAATGCAGGCGGCGCAATCCAAGGTTGGAAAGGTTTTGTCGTATTGAAGCATGTGACCGCCCACTGTGGGCTGCCTTTCCACCAGGTAGGCTTTGAAACCGGCACTGGCGATGTCCAGCGAAGCATGCATGCCGGCGATGCCGCCGCCCACCACGAGTGTATGGGTACACACCGGAAATTCCGTCGGCGTCAGATCCTGTTGGTGCACAACCCGCATGATGCCGGCTCCGGCCAGTATTTTGGCCTTCTGGGTGGCTTCATCTTCATCCAATGTCACCCAGGAGACATTTTCACGCACGCTGACCATGTGGAAGGCGCGGTAGGGATTAAGCCCGGCGCGCTGACAGGCTGCCCGAAAGGTTTTCTCATGCATGCGGGGCGAGCAGGATGCTACCACCACCCGCGTGAGCTGTTGGGACCGAATATCGGTTTCAATGAGTTCCTGACCCGGGTCGGAACACATAAATAGATAATCCCGGGATACGGCCACATTCGGCAGCGTGGCCACATAGGCAGCCACTTCCGCCACCCGCACCCGGTACGCGATATTGATGCCGCAATGGCAAATATAAAATCCAATACGTTCAGGCATGCAGAACCTCCTGGTCGAGTTCTAAATTGACGTGAACAGGCAGTGGGTGCTCATAGGTTTTTTCAATAGACTGAAGCAGCAATTCAGCAACGTCCTGCACGACGATGGCCCCCGCATACCCGCTGGTGTCGGCTGCCTGCTGGAGCATGCGCATGCAGGTTGGGCAGGCGGTGACAATCATATCGGCGTGGACATCCAGTGCCTGTTGAATCCGAGCCCCGGCCAAGGGGCTCCCGGAACCATTGGACATGAAGGCACAACCGCCTCCGCCGCCGCAACAAAGACTTTGATCGCGGTTGTCACGCATTTCCACTAAAGAAAGTCCCGGAATGCTGGCCAGGATGCGGCGGGGCGCTTCGGTAATGCCGTTGTGGCGACCCAGATAGCACGGATCATGAAAAGTCACGGTGGCGTTGAGGTCGAATTGGGGCACCAAAGCCCCGTCCAAGATGAGGCGGTCGAGGAGTTCCGTGTAGTGCTCGATGGCGGGCAGCGCGTTTCCATTCGAATAGATATTTTTAAACGTATGCAAACAATGGGGTGATGTCGTTAAAATTTTGTCCACACGGTGCTTTTGAAAAAGTGCCTGGTTTGTCTGGGAGAGCGCTGTAAAAACAGACTCGTCCCCCAGCTGCAAAGCTGGATCGCCGCAGCAGACCTCCTGGGTACCAAGACTGCCGAAAGAGATATCAGCCTGATTCAGCAGTTTGGGTAACGCCTGCCCGGCTTGCTGGATGCGCCGGGAAGAGCCGTCATCATACGCCGTGGTGCAACAAGTGAAGAGGCAATAGCTTTGCTCCGGATTGAAGTCCGGCAGATCAATGTCTCTGGCCCAGTCGGCTCGTTGATGCGGATCGCCTCCCCAGGGGTTGCCCGCTTTTTCCAGATGCTGCAGGGGTATTTGCAGCGCTTCGGGAACATTGCGCTGCTGGTTCTGGACCTCGCGGGCTGCCCGGATTGTATCGACGATGTTGACTCCCCGGGGGCATGGATCGCCGCAGGCATTGCACGTGGTGCAATTCCAAACCGCGGTATCTATGCTGTATGCGGTACCGGTGTCGAGTCCCATGTGGCGCAGTACTTGTCTGGGGCTGTAGCCGCTGGTTTGATTCCAGGGACACACGGCGGTGCACGTCCCGCACTGCAGGCAGCTCATAAACAAATCGCCGACTCGCTTTCGCAGAGCAGCCATATCAATACGAGAGGGTTGGGTTGCTTTTTTGCGGACGGTGGTCAGGAACACGGCCAAGGGCCGATAAAACAGATGCGACCATTTACCAAACGGGACTTCGATGACCAGCATGGGTACGGCAATGGCCAGATGGATTACGTACATCACATAGGTTGACAGGGGCCAACCCGCCAAGCGAACCGCGTGCATGATAATGCCGGTTAAAGTCGTCAAAAAAAGCAGAATCAGAAAGAGCCAGTCGGAAAGCTCGGAAAAACGGTGGATGGCCTCTTTTTTTTTGCGTCGGCTCAGGAACATTTCCACGGTGATAAAAAGGATGACGCCGGTGGCGTAGTAGCCGAACAGGCTGGTGAAGTGCCAGCTGCTGTCATCCACCTGGAACCAGCGGATAAAAACGATGATCAGCGTCATCATGGTCATGTAGCCGGTTACCAGCATAAAATGCTTGAGCCAGCGGCTGCGATCGGATCCACATTTCCGCCAACGTTTCTGGGTGGCGAAGTGGAGCAAAAATACCTTGGCTTCGGTGATGTACACATGCAGGGGAACCCGGGTATCATGCATGATAAATCGAAACATCCGGAAAGCATTCGACAGCAGAAAGATGGTCAGGATGGCGGCCATGGTTAGGTCGCCGATTTCGATCCACATAACCGGTGCAAAGGTATTGACGGCGACGCGATCGGTGATGATGGGACCATGAAAAAAGGCGAAAAGCAGGATAACGAACAGGGCCACCCCACCCAGAGCGCCATATTCCCACTTTTCCGAGAGATAGAGTTTCCTGGCAAGCCCAGTCCAGTCATATTGGGTCGTCAGCCAGCGGCGGGCGGCCATCATGGTTTCGGCGGGTTCGGCACCCCTGGGACAATCCAGGTTGCATTCACCGCAGTAGTAACACAGCCAGGGCTCCGGAGATTTGAGCAGTTTATCCCGCAGGCCCAGCTGGAGATAACGGTAAATTTTGCGGGGAAAGGTGTCCGCGTCGCTGGAAAGCGGACAAGAAGCACTGCAGGTCCCGCATTGCATGCAGATTTCCATGTCGCGGGCCCCGAACTGTGCGACTTCCTGGTAAAGGTTTAAGTCGATAGACTTGTTCATGTATAAAACTTTTCCCTTAGACATGTCTCTCACCTGCAGGATGTCCATGCTCATAAGCCGAAAACCGTGAAACGTTTTTTAAGAGCTCGGCAGCCTCGATGGGCTTTTGCATGAATTTGTCCACGAGCTCGTAGGCTTCACAGTGCGGATAGCCGTACAAGTTGTGGCATTTTAAGAAGGTGTTTTTGTCCAGTGTCGCCAGCATGATGACAGGTATGTCTCTTAAAGCATTATCCCGTTTCAGGCTGTGGTACATCTGGATGCCGGTTTCACTTGGCATCATCATGTTCAGGATGATGACCGCCGGCTTTTCTGCAAGTACTTTGCGATATCCATTGGTAAGGTCGTCTGCCACGATCGGGTCGAAACCGTCAGAACGCAGCACGTTGGATATATAAATTTGCATATCCAGCTCATCGTCCATCACTAGGATTTTTTTTATATTTCTAACGCCCAAATTTAATTTCTCACCTATTGGGATTAATCTTGGATTATTTTTTTGACGGTTGGGATAGTTGCATTGCTTATCTATTCAGAATACCAGCAGAAAGCATGCCAGACAGCGGTGTTATTTATAAGGAATTGAAATTATTTGCTTTTGAGATTCCCAAAAGCAAGGCAAGAAAAGAGAGGTGGTTTGCTAAATTAAGACAAAATGCAACACATTATAAAAATAAGTTAATATATAAGTAGTTTATGTTTAAAATGCTGTTGCGCAGCATGAATGCAACACATAGCAACAATTTATATGATTTGAAGGCGTTTCATTTTACGCCACAGGGTTGTTCGATTGATGTGCAAAGCTTTGGCCGCCTTTGTGCGGTTGCCGCCGTGCTGGTTTAAAGCCGATATGATTTTTTTGCGTTCCTCAGAGTCCGAAAAAACTGCACGCGGGTCGGCTGTCTTGGGTTTTTCTTCGGGTTTTTGAATGGGGCTTCGGACGTGATCGGGAAGGTGTTCGGGCAAAATTTCCTGTTCCTGGCTGATAATCAGGGCGTGCTCAAGAATATTTTCCAATTCGCGCACATTACCGGGATAATCGAAATTGAGCAGCAGTTCCATGGTGGATTTGGCGATATTAACCGGATGCGCACCCTGAACCGCGCATAGCCGCCGCAACAGGTGCCGCATGAGCAAGGGGATGTCGACCTTGCGGTCTTTCAGTGCCGGCAAAGCAAGTCTGAAGACATTCAATCGATAAAAAAGATCCTCGCGGAATAGGCCGCCCTTGACGAGATCGTCCAGTTTTTTATTACTGGCCGAAATGATGCGCACGTTTACCTTTAAAGTATGCTGACTTCCCAGAGGGTAAAATTCTTGATCTTCCAGGACGCGCAACAATTTGGCTTGCAGCGATAGGGGCAGTTCGCCTATCTCGTCCAGGAAGATGGTGCCGCCGTCGGCTTCGTTAAATCGACCGGGTTTATCCCGGTCGGCGCCGGTGAAGGCTCCCTTGACATACCCAAACATTTCCGATTCAAGGAGGTTATCCGGTATGGCGGCGCAGTTGACTTTCACGAAGGGATGCTTGGTTCGCTGACTGGCGGAATGAATCACCTTTGCCAGCAAATCCTTGCCGGTGCCGGTGGGTCCTTCGATCAGAATGGTGGCATCCGTGCCGGCCACAACGGATACGGTTTCAAACACCTTTTGGATTTCCGGACTTTTACCGATCATATCATGGTAAGTATAGCGGTCACGGATAACCTGATCCAACTGGTGCTCGAGGGTCAGATCATGAAACGTGGCCAGTCCACCTACGACCGTTCCTTTTTCATTTATAAGGGCGATATAGCTGGCTCTTACTGGAACGGTTTCGCCCTCGCTGGATATGATTTTACCCTGATGGATGCTTTTTTTAATTCCCTTTTCGATGGATTCATTTAAAAAACAGATGTCTTTGGTATCATCTGCACCAAAAAGGATTGCACAAGATTTTCCCAGTAGCTGGCGGCGGTCATAACCACTGATTTCTTCTGCCTTGACGTTGAAAAACGTAATGTGGCCCCCGCGGTTGATGGTAAAAATACCCACATCGAGGTTATCCAGGATGATTTTGAGACTGCGTTCCTCATAGTGAATCCGATCAATCAAGTCTACAATCGGCGAATGATCCTGCAGAATGGTCAGGCACCCGGCCAGGCGATATCTGGCATCGTAAACCGGGATGGCCATACGGGTCAGCAGACGGGTGGTTTCATGTTCATTAATGATTTCCACATCGGGCTCATCGGTGACCGCATTTTTATTGTTGCGCAACAAACATGAGGTCATGCAAGGTACACCCGTAAAAATATCGCGGCAGTCTTTACCGATGACATCAATTTCTTTGAGCCCCATGAGCGCCTGGGCTCTCAAGTTCATTGCCTTGACTTCACGGTCAAGATTGACCGTGAAGGCCCCCACCCCCAACTCGTCCAGAATGGCCATACTTTGATCACTACGGATGACATCAATTTTTCTGTGGTTTTGGGGCATGTCTGAATTCGACTTGCTTATTTTTTTTGTTTTTAGACGGTATCGATAACAATTTTAGAACATCGAACATTCAACATTCAACATCGAACATCGAACCAGCACCCTGGATTTTGTCCAGCCTTCGAATTTGGATGTTGGGTGTTCGATGTTGGATGTTAAACTTAAAACACAATTTGTAAGTTTCACTATGGACTGTTCTCCGTATTTACCGGTATCCAGATCGTAAACGTTGTACCCTGATCCATCCGGCTTTGAACTTCGATGCGACCGTTATGCCTTTCGATGATGCCGTAGGCCGTTGATAAACCTAAACCAACACCATGGCCGTCCTGTTTGGTCGTGAAAAAAGGCTCATAAATATGCGGCAGGGCTTCGCCGGAGATTCCGGTTCCGGTGTCTGTAACTGCGATGACAAGCTCGGAATTATCCGGGTGCTGATGACAACTGATGTCCAACTCACCGCCATTGGGCATGGCATCGATGGCGTTGAAAACCAGATTGATCAAACACTGCTGCAATTGATTGGCGTCGGCCTTAATTCTGGGCAGATGGGGCGGAAGATTCACATTAAGGCGGATGTTGGCAAGCGTCAATTTGTGTTGACTCAAAGCAATACATTTTTCAATAATTTCATTGATATTGACCTCGGTCATAGCTGGTGGCGATTTTCGGGAAAAGGCCAGCAAGCTGGATACGATTCGGGAACAGCGGTCTGTCTCGGTTTCCACAAGGCTGAGATACTGTTTAAATTTATCCAATTGTGTTTCGGTAAGCGCGTTTTTATTGACTGTTTTGGACATGAGCCGAATGTAGTTAAGGATACCGGAGAGGGGGTTGTTGATTTCATGAACCACGCTGGCAGCCAGTCGACCGAGGGACATCATTTTATCCTGGTGCAGTATTTGAGCCTGATCCGCGGCTTGCCTTTCCAGAAAGTGGGCATAATCCTCAAGCTTTTTCCTGGAGATGAATCGTTTTTTGGCGCGTTTCAGGGCAAGGTTGAGCGTATGAGCGCTAACCGGTTTGGTGATGAAATCGGAAGCATCCAGTTGGAGCGCTTGTATGGCACGTTCCATATCGGCAAATGCCGTACATACAATTACTTCAATGCCGGAATCGATTTGCTTAACTGCTTCCAGAACTTCGATGCCGCTCATTCCCGGCATGCGGATATCGGTAATCAGGATGTGGGGTGATTCCTTTTGGCATAGATTGAGGCCGGTTTTGCCATCCGAAGCCGTGGTAACTCGGTAGCCTTGATCCTCCAGGAGGATAACCATGACGTCCAGGATGTCATGTTCATCATCGATGACCAGAATATGCCAATCGACATGATCGTTCATGAGGTGTCCTCAGGTTTTGTAAAACCGGGATAGAATTAGACTATTTCAATACAAGGGGACTGTCAAGGAGAGGTAAAGGAAACAGGAATTAGCAATCAGCATTAAGGTAATAAGCAGCAGACGAGTTTCAATCTCCAAGCTTATTAACAGATAGGGGCAGGAGTCAGAGTCGAGTTGTACGTTACAGCATTATACCATCCCGGCCTCAAGGCTGTAAGCGGCTGTGGCTTATCGTTCAGGGCTGAAAGCGGGTTTATGGTTTGCCAGCATCCGGCAACCGGCATCCGGTATCGTTCTGTGGTTGACATTGGTTGTCTAAGAGTCGAAAGCTAACATCTGAAATCAGGGACATCTCACGCATCGACCTTGATGACGACCATGGTGACATCATCCTCAGGCTGCTCATTTCCCCGGTATTGCTCCAAGGCCGCGACCACTGCGTTTACGATTTGCCGTGCGGAAGCCGCTTGGTGCTTGCGGATAACCTGCATCAAAGCTTCTTTGCCAAACATTTCACCGGCCTGATTGTGCATTTCCCAAATGCCGTCCGTACCGATTAAAACGATCTGCCCGGGTTCCATGCGGCGGTGAAATGATTCGTAGGCAACGGTGTCGTCCAAACCAAGCGCCATACCCTTGCCTCTGAGTTCGTCAAACGTGTCCTTTCCCGGATCGTAGACCAGGGCCGGTTCATGCCCGGCCCGAACCCATTGAACCTCGGTTTTACGGGCGGTCAGTTCGCAGTAAAAGAAGGTCATGAAATTGCCGGTATGCGCCGTATCCAGGCTCAGATAACGGTTGACATCATTGATGATGCTGGCGGCTTCACCGGGCATGGATGCGCGCAGCATGATCAGGGCCCGTGCAGTCGCCATAAGCAGGGCGGAAGATACGCCATGACCGGAGACATCACCGACTACCACGGCCAGACCGGCGTAATCACCACGGCTGGTCTGGATAAAATCATAATAATCGCCACCGGTTTCGTCGCAATAGATGCTGGCCCCGGCAATATCAAACCCCGGTAACGACGGATCGCGCTGGGGCAATAGACTCTGCTGAACTTCCTGGGCCAGCCCCAGGGCATTGCGCATCCGCATGTGCTCTTCAATTTTGGGAACGATTTCGTTGAAAGCTTGGGCCAATTGGTTACGCTCGTCTTTCATTGTCGCTTTGAGCCTTACCGAGAAGTCGCCCTTGGCAAGCCGTTTCAGGGCATCGATGATGGTCAGGATGTAATCCGTGCTTATACGTGAAGTGAATAAAGCCACGATGCCGACGAAAATTAAAGCCAGCACGACAGCTATCCCGGTGATGTTCCCCAGCCTTTTGGCGTAGCCCACAAACATCTGGCCGACTTCTTCAGGCAGTGTCATGATTTCCGACTTGGGTACTACTATTACAAAATACTGGCCGGCCATTAAGCCTGCATAGGCCCAGAGAGAATCCACACCTCTATAAGGCATGTCAAGATATCCGGATTCCTTATTTTTTATCCGGCGAAACAGCTCTTCTAATTCAGCGTTTTGGCTAAATTCCCCGGTTGTTTTGGATATATTAAAATCATATTTATGGTCCTGCGAGGAAAGTACCCATACCTTGCCCTGGTCTTCACCGACAATAAAGGTGGACATGTTTTGGGACCAACGGGATTCGGTTTCGCTTTGAACCAGGGCATGGGCGATCTTGATATCCATGGCGGCGACACCCGCCAAGGATCCGTCCGGGTACTTAAAAGGTACAGAAACCGTTAGCGTGAGCTGGCCGGTGGTGGCATCCACTACGGGATTCCAGATTGGACCGCCTCTTTTCTTGGCGCTCTCATACCAGTGTCGTTTGCGGGGATCATAATCGCGGGGGTAGCCGCCGTGGCCCGGGTAAGAAATGTGCACGCCGCTTTCCAGGCTGGCGTAGGCCCATATGAGCCCATCGCCGTATTGCATACCGAGGGATTTAAGGGGGGCGCCCAAGCGTGAAAGCCGGGCGATATCAGCGGCCACATCGGCTTGTACCGTACCCGGGGCCAAAAGGAAATTGGGGTGCGCACGGCTGATGTACTTATAGGATACTTGTCCGTCTTGGGTACGGATGGGGTGATTGGCCGAAGGCATTAAATCTTCGGGAGCCTTGCGTGGATCATCAAAATCAGCGGCAAAGTAAAATGGGGGAATCGCCATGGGCGGCGGCAGGGCCAGCGCAAGTGTAGCCTGGGTAGCCAATTTCTGAAGGGCCTGCTCGGAGGCGAAGCCACCCAGTGAACTGACCATGGCATAACTGCGGGTGGCCCGCACCATCTCTTGTCTGACTGTATCGGTGATGGTTGTTCGGGCTCTGGCGGAAATTGTTTCCCCCAGGTGCCGGGATGTATTTTTAGTCGTCGACGTGACTGCCAGCAAAGGAATCAGACTGGCACATACCAAAACCAGAAAGTATTTCCATCGCAGTTTCATATTATCTCCTCAAACCATTTCAACGGCTTCGAATAAGCGGGAATCGAAACCCACCGGTTTCATTTAAAGACGGTAACAGTATGCCTAAAAGATAAAGCATACAAAGGTAGTAAATAATCAACATCGAACATTCAACATCCAACATCCAACGTCGAAGTTAATTGCTCGCGCCACGTATTACTCTCATTCTTTTTATGAAAAGGGAAGAATTCCATATTCGATGTTCAGGGTTCAATGTTCGATGTTGGACGTTCATTTTTGTACAAGCCGCCCCTGGCGGGTGTCTCGGCGTTCCAACTCCGCATGAATCCGTTTCAGCACTTCGGATTTGTTCAACGCCCATTGGGGTGACACCAGTTCGTGGACATGCGGGTCGCTGGTCAGCCGCTGAACAATCATATCGGCCGGAATTCGTTCCAAAAAATCACATACCAGATCCACGTAGGCTTGCTGCTCCAGACTACGATAGGATTGCTGTTGGTGCAGGGCCGCAAGCCGGGTGCCTTTCACCACATACAAAAGATGCAATTTGACGCCTTGGATGCCCAGGTCGGAGATATACCGGGCGGTTGCGTGCACATGTTCGGCGGTTTCACCCGGCAGACCCAAAATCACGTGCGCACAGATTTGAATTCCTCTGTTTTGGGTTGCCTTGACAGCCTCTGTAAAACAGGCGACATCATGCCCGCGATTGATTTTTTGCAGCGTGGGATCATGGGCGGACTGCAATCCATATTCCATCCATACCAGATGTTTGGCGGCGATTTCCTGGATGATGTCTAGTTTGCCGTTGTCAATGCAATCCGGCCGGGTACCGATGGACATGGCGACGACTTCAGGCACATCAAAAGCCTCCCCATACAATTTCCTGAGCACATCCACCGGGGCATATGTGTTGCTAAAAGCCTGAAAGTATACCATAAATTTTCTGGCTTTATAGCGGCGCCACATGGCTTTTTTGCCGCGTTCCAGTTGTTCGGTAATGGATAGCGACCGGGCGTGCGGTCCCGGGCCCGAACCGCGTTCATTGCAATAGATACAACCGCCAAATGCGATGGTTCCGTCGCGATTGGGGCAGGTCAAACCCGCATCGACGGTAATTTTTTGAACCCGGCAACCAAACTGATTGCGCAGATAGGTATTGAAATCATTGTAACGTTTGTCAATGGAGATCATCGGATCTTGACCTGGTTGGTGTATATCTATATTTTAAAACAATTGTTATTGAGCTAAACTCTAAATTCGAATATCGAAATACGAAACAAATCACAATATCGAATGTTGGAATGATTTAAACGGTTTTTAGCGCAACGTTTGGGACATTTGAATTTGTGGATTTAAATATTGTTTAGGATTTTGCGTTTCGTGCTTCGGATTTATATTAGAGATGAATAGCAGTAATTCACTAAAAGAAATTTGTATAGGAAACAAATAGTTGTCATCCCAGTCCAAAATATATGATGTCATCGTTGTCGGCGCGGGGCATGCCGGCTGCGAAGCTGCACTGGCCGCGGCCCGGATGGGCTGCCAGGTCCTCATGGTGGCCATCGATCTGGACAAAGTTGCGGCGATGCCCTGCAGTCCCTCCATCGGCGGCATGGCCAAAGGCCAATTGGTCAAGGAAGTCGACGCCCTGGGGGGTGAAATGGCCCGGATTACCGATAGGTCCGCCATCCAATACCGTACCCTGAATACCAAAAAGGGTCCGGCGGTCCACTCATCCCGAACCCAAAATGACAAAATGCAATATCATCTGGCCATGAAGCAGGTGGTGGAAGATCAGGCGAACCTAACCCTCAAGCAGGCCATGGTGGAAAGACTCGTTATCGCGGATAACAAAGTCGTGGGTATTGAGGACCATACCGGGTTTGGGTACCAGGCAAAGACCGTGATATTGGCCACCGGGACATTTTTAAGTGGTCTTTTGCATATTGGCTTTAAGTCCATGAAGGCCGGTAGGGCCGGTGAATTTGCCGCTTATGGTCTGGCCCGCAGCTTAAAGGATATGGGCCTGACCCTCGGCCGCATGAAAACGGGCACACCCCCGCGGCTGCACCGGAATAGCATCGATTTCAGTCGATTCGAGCAACAGGATAACGATAACGCCCCGAATCTGTTTTCCTTTTTTTCAGACAAAGCGCCCCTGAAACAGATGCCCAGCTATATCGGGCATACCAATCAACGTGCGCACCGGTTGGTGCAGCAGAACTTAAAGTACTCCGCCTTGTACGGCGGCAGGATATCGGGCGTATCCGCGCGTTACTGCCCTTCGTTTGAGGATAAAATCGTGCGGTTTCCAGACAGGGAGCGTCATCAAATCATCCTCGAGCCCGAGGGCCTCAGTACCCGGGAAATCTATGCCAGCGGCCTGGGAAACAGCCTGCCACTGGAGATTCAGGTCCAGTTTGTTCGTTCGGTTGAGGGACTGGAAGCAGCCGAAATCATGCGGCCCGCCTACGCCATTGAATATGACTATGTCAACCCGGTCCAGTTGAAACCGACCCTGGAAACCCAGCCGGTTGCGAGTCTGTTTCTGGCGGGTCAGATCAATGGTACCTCAGGATATGAGGAAGCCGCAGCCCAAGGATTGTGGGCCGGGATCAATGCAGCCTGCCAGGTCCAGCGGCGGCCGGCATTTACGCTGGGTCGGGACCAAGCCTATATGGGGGTAATGATCGACGATCTGGTAACCCGTGGTACCCGAGAACCCTATCGCATGTTTACCTCACGCGCTGAATACCGCCTTATGTTGCGGGAAGACAATGCGGATTTGAGGCTCATGCAAATCGGTCATGATCTGGGCCTTATTCATGCCGACACGGTCAAAGACGTTCGCGAAAGAAAAAAACAGATTGCTGCAGAGATCAAAAGAGTCAAAAAAACCGTGATAAAACCGTCAGAAGGTACCAATGCTTATTTGAAGGATAAAGGAACCCGGCCATTAAAAAATGGCATCTATCTCGACCGTTTGCTGAAACGCAACGAGTTGTCCTATGATGCAGTTGAAGCACTGGCACCAACGGCCGAGCCTGTAAAGCCAACCGTGGCTAAGCAGGTGGAGATCGAGGTAAAGTATGAAGGATATATTAAGAGGCAGCTCAGTGAAATAGAGAAATTCAATCACCTGGAAAAAATTCGGATTCCAGAGGCTTTTGACTATGGGGCCGTCAATGGTCTTTCAAATGAGCTAAAGGAGAAATTGAGTGAAATCCAGCCGGTAACGCTGGGGCAGGCATCCCGCATGGACGGCATGACGCCAGCAGCGATATCAATCCTGATGGTGGCCCTCAGAACGCGGTCGTCCGAATGAAATCTGAATCAATATCAAGGGGTTCAATTGTAAACCCCTATCTTGACACTGTCGCAATAAGCACTTAAATTGAAACTGTTGGCTATGAAGAACCAAACAAAAGAAAACCAGGTAATTAGACTGTAGGCTATAGGCTGTAGGCGGCTACAGTCTAATAGTCTACAGCCTACAGCCTTTTGAGTTAATAGGTTCTGCATACCATCTAGCAAGACTAGTCATAAATTACACTAAAGGAAAAAAAGGCAACCGTATATGTCAATTGATTATTACAAAACATTGGGGGTCGATAAAAAGGCCAATGACGCTGAAATCAAAAAGGCCTACCGCAAAATGGCCATGAAATATCATCCCGATCATACCAAGGGTGATAAGTCCGCCGAAGAGAAGTTTAAGCAAATCAGCGAAGCCTACGCGGTTTTGAGCGATAAGAAAAAACGGAAACAATACGATACGTTCGGCTCAACCGATTTCCATCAGCGTTATTCCCAGGAAGATATTTTTAGAGGCTTTGATTTTGGCGATATCTTCAAGGAATTCGGCTTTGGCGGTATGAATTTTGGGGGTCGGGGCGGCGGCACGCGATTTTCCTTTGGCGGGAGCCCATTTGGCGGCCGTGCCCGGCAGCCGGCCCAAACCAAGGGTTCGGATTTGGTCTATGAGCTGGCCCTCACCCTGCAAGAGGTTGCCACAGGGGTTCATAAAACCATCAAATTTCAGCACGAAGGCCGTTCGGAAAACATATCCGTTAAAATACCAAAAGGCATGATCACGGGCAAAAAGGTTCGGATAGCCGGCAAGGGGGAAAGCAGTGCTTATGGGGGACAGCCCGGGGATCTTTTCATACAATCCAAGGTCCTGCCGGACTCAAATTTCAGTGTCAATGAATACGATCTTACGGTTGCGCGTGAAATTCGTTGGTCTCAGTCAATTCTGGGAACTAAATTAGCCGTACCCACATTGGACGGTCGCGAGTTGAGTTTAACAATTCCACCGGGAACAAAGCATAAAACCCGCATGCGTTTACCCGGACATGGCTTACCGCATATGAAAGGCACCCGGAAGGGGGATTTGTTCGTTATGATCCATATCAGCACGCCCAAGGAACTCACCGAAGAGCAGAAAAATCTGGTCGAGAAGTTGGCGGACACGGGCATGTAAGGAATTTAAATTATTGACAAGAAGACAAATTTCATGTAATTTTAGGGCCGATAAAACAGCGCTGCTTACCACTGTCCTTCAGGGCAAGGGTCAGGTACGCCCTGTTCCAAATATCGTGCCGTGAATAATATTCCCAGCCTGAACAAGGAAAAAAATAGACGCAAACAAGGTTAAATCCACCTGTATATTTATACCTGTAACTTTAACACGTGCCAATGACAGATAAGGGGCACAAACGAGCGAGGGCTTGCCATGATTATCACTTGTGGAAACTGCGAGACCAGCTTTAACCTGGACGAAAAACTCCTTAAACCGACGGGTTCCAAGGTTCGGTGTTCAAAATGTAAACACATGTTTACAGCCTACCCGCCACCCCCCCCGGAAGAGGAGCCAGCGGTTGAAGAAGATGTGGTAACCGAGGAGATCGAAGAAAAGCCCGAAACGGCCGAAACCGGGGAACCAGAGGCGCCGGCGGCTGAGACACCTGCGCCGGCGACCGAAGCGGCGGAGCCGGAACCCCGAGTGGAAGAGGCTCCTGCGGAAGAAGCCGTCGCAGACGTACAACCAGCGGCCGCAGAAACGGACGAAGTCGAAGAAGCGCCTACCGAAGAGCCGCAACCTGCGATGGAAGCAGAAGCAGGGGAGCCATCCCTGGACGATCTGGGTCCGGACGCCGATATGGATGCGGAGCCGGCTGCTGATGAGGTTGAGACCCCGGCACAAGAAGCGGTCGCAGAACCTGCGGCCGCAGATAAAGCGGAAGTCGAGGAAGCGCCGGCTGAAGAGCCGGAGCCCGGGGTGGAAGCCGAAGCCGACGAGGATGATGGTGATGATTTGGATCTCGGAATGTTTCTGGGCGATTCGGATGAGGCCGATTCGGCAATTGAAGAATCGGGTGATACGCCGGCCGAGGAGGCCGAGGTGGCAGAAGAGCTGGATCTGTCTGATATCGAGATGTCGCTGGATTCAGAACCAGGGGCTGACGATGCAATTGCCGACGAGCTCGAAGACCTGGATATCGGTTTAGATTTAGGTGAGGATGCCGCTGAATCGGGCGATGCTGCCGTTGAAGACATCGAGGCCTCTGATGAGCTGGATCTGTCCGATATCGAGATGTCGCTGGACTCCGAACCGGAGCCCGACGATGCGGTAGCCGACGAGCTGGAAGACCTGGATATCGGTTTAGATTTAGGAGACGCCGCCGCTGAATCGGGCGATGCAGCCGTTGACGACATCGAAGCCTCTGATGAGCTGGATCTGTCCGATATCGAGATGTCGCTGGACTCCGAACCGGAGCCCGACGATGCAGCAGCCGACGAGCTGGAAGATCTGGATCTCGATTTAGATTTAGGAGACGACGCCGCTGAATCGGCCGATGCACCTGTTGAAGACATCGAAGCTTCTGATGAGCTGGATCTGTCCGATATTGAGATGTCGCTGGAATCTGACTCAGCGGGCGAAGCTGACACTGCCGCGGCTGATGAGTTGGAGGATTTGGATCTGGATCTGGACCTTGATATGGCAGATGATGCTGATGCGTCAGTTGAAGAATCAGCTGCGGAAGCGGCAGAAGATGATTCCGAGGAACTCGATTTTTCAGATTTTGAAGAAACCGTTATGCTTGATTCGCCGCCGGTTCCCGAAGCAGAGGGCGCGTCTGCGGATCTGGACGAGGAATTGGAGCTGGACCTGGATCTGGAAATGGCGGATGACGACCTGGCGGAAGCAGAGCCTGAAGCGCCGGCAGAAAAAGCGGATTCTGATCTAGAGGACCTTGATTTCGATTTGGACCTGGAAATGGAAGGCGAGGCGCCTGAGATGGCCGCCGCCGAAGATAATGATGTTGACCTTACCGATATAGAAAAAATGTTGGAGGTTAATGGAGAAGAATCTGATACCGTAAGCCTGGGACCGGATGCAGACGTCAGTGATGTGGAAGTGGAAAAATGGAAAGAGGCCCCGGATCAGGACGAGCTGCTTGAAGAAACCGGCGAAATCGACCTGTCCGATATCATGATCGATGATGAAATCGCAGACGCCGATGATGAAATCGAGGATGTCGAGCTGGATCTTGATATTGAAGAAGAAGCGGAAGCCAAGGCCACCGAGGCATCTGCGGTTGAGGATATCGATATTTCCGGTTTTGAGGATTTTGACATTCCGGCAGAAGGTGAAACCCCGGACAGCGATTTTAGCGGCGGTGACATTGAACTCGAATTTGAGGTGGATGAAGACACCGATGATCTGGGGGACATGGCCACAGTTTCTGACATGGGTGAGGTCACGGGTGGTGACGAAACCGTAGAATACTCGGAACCGCTGGTTGCTGAAGAGCCTAAAGAAGAAACCAAGGAAAAGAAGAAGAAAAAAGTTAAGAAGGTCAAACCCGCCAAAAAAAGCGGTGTGCTGCGCCCGGTGCTTATTTTGGTGATCATATTGATCATTCCCCTGGCGGCCGTTGTTCTGCTGGACAGATTTATGGACTATAAGGTGCCGTTTGTAACCGATTATCTGAAGCAGATACCCTATATCGACCAGGTGATGAAGGCTGATACCGGCCCGGTGGGTGAAATCAGCGTGGATAATATCAGCAGCAAATTTATTGACAATGCCAGCGCCGGCAAGTTGTTTGTTATAACCGGTACGGTTAAAAACGAATTCGCCGAAAGCCAGAAATATATTAAAGTCCAGGGGAGCCTCTTTTCCAGCGGGAAAAAGCTGGCCAAGAAAGTTGGCGCCTATGCCGGCAACTATATATCAGATGCAGATCTGGCTCAGTTGACACTTGAAAAAATTAATAAGCGACTGTCCAATCGATTCGGGGATAAGAAATCGAATTTCAATGTACAACCCGGACGGTCTATTCCGTTTATGGTCGTTTTTTCTGAGTTACCGGCATCGCTGGAGGAGTTCACCATCGAAGTCACCGGGTTTTATCCTGTGACCCCGAAGTGATGAATTTGACTGCAACTGGCTGTGGATAATAAAGCCCTTGACTTCGGCATAGTGAGTTGATAGGAAACCCGCTGTCAAAAATTGGAGTATCTTGGCGATGTAGCTCAGATGGTCAGAGCATGCGGCTCATATCCGCAGTGTCCGGGGTTCAATTCCCTGCATCGCCACCAAAGAAAATAGAAGCCGCAACCTATAATAGGTTGCGGCTTTTGTGTTTTCGGTGTTACCAAACTTGGAGCAAGGGGCAAGGGTAGGCTTGCCCCTCTATATGCACTGTCCAGAAGAGTAAGTTAAATTTCAATTTATGGGAAATAGATAAAGTTATGCGAAGGATAAAAGCCAATGCGCATGTACTAATGTTATTATCAATACTAATAGCTTCTAGTTCCGTTCCTGTAGGCAAGTTAATAACCCATGATTTGCCTCCCGCGGTTATGATGTTTATGCGATTTTTGTTATCCGCTGTATTGTTTGCGCCTTATGTTTTTATAAAAAATGGATTGGAATTTCCCCCACGGAATAGAATGTTGTCTTACACAATATTGAGTATTCCTTCAGTTATTTTCTTTTGGTGCATGTTTGAAGGTTTAAGGTATACAAGTGCTATTAATATAGGTGCTTTAATGACACTAGTTCCGGCCACAACAGCGGCCTGGGCGTTTTTAATTAATCGGGAAATCCCGACCACACTTCGTTCCTTAGGTTTAGCCATAGGCACCTTAGGCGCACTTTTGGTTGTGTTTAAGGGAGATTACATAGCGTTAATTCGTCTTAAATTTAATTATGGTGATTTTGTATTTATCATGGGAATTTTGTTTTCAGGCTGGGAAAGACCCTTGTTAAAAAAACTCTATCGTGGTGAGCCTACCGAGATTATTACATTTTGGACACTGCTTTTGGGGGCTGGTTGGCTTTTAATAGCCTCGATAACCAGCATTATGAATGTAGACTGGCACGCTACTCCAAGCAAAGCTTATGGTGGTATTGTATATTTGGCGATATTTACAACCTTGATTACTCATTTTATAAGTCAAAAATGCACCATCCTAATTGGCGCGACTAAGGTGGCCGCTTATAGCCTTTTGGTGCCGGCATTCGTGATTCTAATCACCTTTGTAATTGGAATGGAGAGTTTCGAGTTAGACACTTTGCCAGGAATACTTCTAGTTATTATATCAATGTTTTTAATTCAAAGAGAATCGAGAGGTGCGCCATCGAAAACCACCTGACAAAAAAATGCACCTGGCCTCTTTCCTGGTAAATGTTGCAATCCGCCATATAGGGTATTCATAAAGAGCACGATTTGTGTAAAACCAACACAAAAACATCATCAGACAGGTCATACCTTGCGAATGTAAACCAATTCAATGTAACATAACTATCTAAAACTATTTCCTAACTCACTTGACATCACGGATGGTCGGATTGTAAGAAAAATATGATAAAGACAATATCCACTACAATCCGGCAAGGGGGAATTTAATGAAGAAAACTGGTCTGATTTTGATTTTACTTGTACTCGGTTCCTTTTTTACGTGCTGCTCTCTCCCACAAAAGCTTCCCAAACCGCCTCTAACAAAAATAACGATAGATGATCGGCGGATGCCGGTCGATACAGCCAAGCACCAATTCATCCCGAAGTTGCTGGCTGCACTGGACTACAGCCACACGGTCAAAAGGGATTCTGTCTTCGAAACAGAATTCAAAGAAAAAATAATGGACAGAATCGAGTCCGGGGAGTTCAAATACACGGGCGTTCAGAAACTGGGATTTAAAGACAAGACCGGATCAGAGAAAGGATCCGGACTGGACGTTTTTTACGAGCGTAAAGAAGGCGTAGATGCCTGCATCATCATCAGGTTCTGGGCCAACAACAATTCAGAGATGATGGCCTGCTACTCCCCGAGGTTTAAGGCTTATGCGAACAGGGATAAGGTATATGAAGATTCTTACGTCCTGATAACAACCCTGTCAACTCTACGAGCCAGAAAGGGGACATCGTGTAATTTTAAGAAAGCCACCAAGTACAACCGGCCCTGGGATGGGTTTTATGGCTATCATCATATAGGCGACTTCAACATTTTGGACCTGGAAAGAGCCGGGCTGCCGGTGACGCAACAGGAAATCGGTAGCTCATCTATTCTCTATTTCGAGAGTGAGGCTGACTTGCAGGAATTTGCAAGCTTGATCCTGACCCTGTTCCCGAATGTTTCCAAACGTTAATTTTGAAAAAATGAAATCTATTCAAAAATATGGCATTCAGGCCACGATTCTTCTCCTGCTGGGTATGATTGTCGTCTATGGCTGCAATCGCAAAAAGGGATTTGACCGGGACGATTTGGAGTGGATGCCGAATCCGTCTCAAGTAGAAAGGCAGGCCGATGCCAAAGTGCAGCACCAACAGGCAAGGCCCACTCCCGACCCTTATAATGGGGGCGCGGCTTTGGACAATGAGGCGATAACAGTAGATCCTGACAGCGGTGATTGGGCGCCCCTTGGCAGCAGTAAGGGCAACAATCAGGAGTCCAATTCTTATTCATTACCGGGTATGGCTCACCTTGATTTCAAATTCAAGGAGACCGGACAGCGCAAGCCCGACAGCATCGCCGTGGTAATCGGTGTCAAGGAATATAGTCATCAGGACATCCCGTCCGTACACTATGCGCTCAATGATGCTGCCGTTGTTAAAGAATTCCTTGTGAACAGTTTAGGCTATCTGGACGGCAATGTACTATTTTACCTGAATCCGAAGAAGTCGGAACTGGAAATGATATTCGGCATCGACAGGAATTTCAAAGGACTGCTCTACGACTATGTAAAACCGGGAAAATCTGATGTTTTTATTTACTACAGCGGGCATGGGGCACCGGATCTGATTTCGAAACAGGCCTTTCTGGTACCGGCTGACGGTAATCCGGCAAAGATAGATCTGACATGCTACCCGATGGAGGTTTTCTACAAGAATATTTCACAGATCCAGGCAAATAATATTACCGTGGTCATAGATGCCTGTTTTTCAGGCGCCAGCAGTTCTGGTGATTGGTTTATTCCTAATGCCAGTCCGGCGCTCTTGAAGGTTTCTTTCCCGAAGCTATTGTCTTCTCACATCACAATCCTATCGAGTTCTGAGGCCGACCAGGTAAGCAGCTGGTATCCACAAAAGCGGCTTGGTTTGTTTACCTATTTTTTTCTGAAGGCAGTAAGTGGAAAAGCTGATTTTAATATGGATCAGAAAGTTACTTATCAAGAAATATATCGCTTTATAACAGATAGAACTGAAGGTGTGCCATATTGGGCAAGGCGGTTGCACGGCAGCAGGGTGCAGATGCCTGTTATGCTCACTTCACAAAGTGAATCAATATTTATTGAATACTACTAAGATATATCCAGGCGAAAGCCGCAACCTATTCTAATAGGTTGCGGCTTTTGTGTTCTTTAGGTGGAAAATTCTGCAGCAAGAGCCAAGGGCAGACTTGGTACCATTCAAGACACACATTTCTTGACCCAATCCCAGCCATTCTGTATATTGCTGTAATCGTACTTAAATCTCATCCAAAAAGTATCATCTTCTGCAACCCGCAGTTCACAGGAAGGTGATCAATATGTCCACCGAAATCGATAAGGTCAAACACAAGCTTAGAGCCATCCTCAGTGCCGATGTAAAGGGTTACTCCCTACTCATGGCAGATGATGAGGTGCATACAATAGAGACTCTGAAAAAGTATCGGCGGATCATGTATGATCTCATACAGCATCATCACGGTCGTGTGGTGGATAATCCCGGAGATAACCTTTTATCAGATTTCTCAAGTGCCGTTGATGCCGTGGAATGTGCTGTGGAGATCCAAAACAGACTGAAGAAGGAGAATGCCAAGTTCATACAGGACAGGAGGCTACAGTTCCGTATCGGTGTGAATATCGGTGACGTTGTGCATGATGGTGACCGTATCTATGGTAGCTGTGTCAATGTCGCTGCAAGGATTGAGGGTATTACTGACCCCGGTGGGATCTGCATATCCCGTAACACATACGATCAGGTTAAGGATAAACTGGACATTGGTTTTAAATACATCGGTGAGCATGAGGTCAAGAATATCAAGGAACCGGTACGGGTGTACAAAGTTCTGATGGATATTGATGCACTGAAGCCTCTCGTTGAGGAAAAGTTTGAACTGCCCGATAAGCCGAGTATCGCTGTTCTGCCATTCACGAACATGAGTGCAGATCCATCACAGGAATACTTCAGTGACGGTCTTACCGAACAGATCATCAATGGTCTGTGCAAGGTGTCCAACCTGTTTGTAATCGCAAGGAACTCCAGTTTTGCTTACAAAAACAAGGCAGTCAATGTTAAGCAGATCGCCAAGGAACTTGGTGTTCGGTACATTCTTGAGGGTAGTGTGCAGAAGGCTGGTGATCGTGTAAGGATTACGGCTCAATTGATCGATGCGACCACGGATTACCATATGTGGTCTGAGAGCTACGATCGGGATCTCAGTGACATCTTTGTGTTGCAGGATGAAATTACACTAAAACTGATGGGTATCATGCAAATCGAGTTAACCTTGGGAGAACAGGCACGACTTTGGAAAGGAGGTACAACAAATATTCAAGCCTATGATAAGTTTATGCGAGGAGGCAAATGTTTCTTACGCACTAACGAAAAAGATAATAAACAGGCACGGCAATTTTTCAAGGAAGCTATCAACTTGGACAAAGCTTTCGCCATGCCATACGTTTTGCTGGGCTTTACACATATGTTTGATCTTGTCTTTAAATGGAGCGAGCTACCCTTGCAATCTTTTGAAGAAACTGAAAAAAATGCAAATAAAGCTCTTTTATTGAATGACTCTCTTGATTTGGCTCATATTTTGTTAGGCTGGAATTGTCTTTTTAGAAGACAATATGACGAAGCAATAAAGAAAGGAGAGCGAGCTATTGATCTTAATCCCAATGGTGCTGAGGCTCACTCAAGTTTGGCATTCTTCCTTATTTTTTCAGAAAAAACAGAATTGGCTATCAAATTGCTAAAAAGGGCATTTAGGCTTAATCCGATTCCACCCACCCATTATTATGACTTTCTGGCAATAGCTTACAGAAATATTGGAGAGTATGAGAAAGCAATAGAGCTGTGTACAAAAGGTCTTAGTGGTGATCCTGATAATCTTTCAGCGAATCTTACGTTAACTATTACTTATAGCCTTTTAAACCGAAATGAAGAAGCCCGCAAGGCCGCTGAAGAAGTTCTCAGAATAGATCCGAACTTCTCTCTTGAGTATTATGCCATGACGATACCATATAAGCATAAGGAAACTGGGGATAAATTCGTCGATGCACTCCGCAAAGCAGGCCTCCCTGACTGACCATGGTCACCATGCTTGACCCTGGTTACCTCCAACTCATCAACGGAAAACGCAACTCCAAATAAGCTTTGAAACCATATGTGCAACCGTTTATTGGGATTGTATCAATAAACAAGCTCTCAGCGGTTGCACCCTCTCCACCAGCTCCAACAAAAAAGCCCTGTTGCTTTGCAGCAGGGCTTCTGTCGGTACTTTAGCAGCAATTGAGTTTAGAGTGGGTGGCAAGCGACCACAAATCATCCCACTTTCCAGATCGGAATTACAAAAACAGTATCAGATCAGATTGAATTGTCAATATTGGTATAAAATGAAATGCCCCTGCATAGGTTTGCAGGGGCTATGGAAGAAGGGTATTGATGCTAATTGGAACTTATCAGAGTCCCATACCCTACAATGATAATTGCTACAATGTGGCAGTTTGTCAAGTTGAAACCAAAAAAGAAATGGCCCCTGCTAGAGTAACAGAGGCCATTGCACAGGGTACAAATGATAAGAGTACAGCAAGGAAGCTCCAACGTCCTTACCGACATCAGTAAATACCACAATGTGCCACTTGTCAAGCTTTATTATTAAACAAAAAAAGGGCTGCGATTAGCACAGTCCTTTTAAGTGGCTAATGTTATAATCAAGTTGGGAAGGCCGATTAAATTGATGTATTATTCCAGATGAATATGGTGGCATCCACCTGCGAGACACCGTCAATACCTGAAACGACCTCAATGATTTTTTCCTTTTCCTCAGCCGACACGGCCGCTCCGGACAGTTCTGCGGTTCCATCCTCTGTTACCGAGATATTGAGCAGCTTTACATAAAGCTTTTCTTCCAGAAGCTCGGAATGAATCATTCTCTCCAGCGACAATCTTTTCATGGTTGACAAGGCATTGAAGCTGCAGGCTTGGATGTCTTCGGATTCTAGTGCCTCAAGGATCAACCTGCTGACGGTTTCCTTCTTCATCTTGCCGGTATTAATGATCAGATCATACAACGATGGTGTGTCAAAATCGATATCGAAGGCGTACTCGAAAAATGTGGCTTGACTGCGGTCATATTTTTGAATCAGATTGGTCGCGGTTTCCCGATTCAAACCCTGGTTATCCACCAGATTCCTGATTCTCGATTCCGGATCTGAAAGGAGCCGAACATGGAAAGCGCAGGCGAAATCCTGCAGCAACAGCTGGCTGCCGTGACCAATGATTACACCTTCGCCGGCTTGGGCCACACGGTAGACAGCCGCTTCCATGAAATCCAAAAATAGTTTTGGTTCGCGGCTCATCAACCGTTCCCAGAATCCGGGCGCCTGGCGGTCGAAATCATATTCGTAAATTTTATGTTGATCCGTTTTTTTCAGGATAATCTTCAGTGCTTCATCATCATAAAGGGCCACGCCCAAACTTTGAGCCATTGATCGGGCGATGTCCAGGCCATCTGAGCCAAAACTATAATTTAAAGTAACCAAAGGCATATCAACACCTCCTTTTGATTTCAATTTCTCTCTTGGTATTGTTTGTTATGCGGTAACTATAACCACGATGTGGTATTTCGGCAAGATAGGAAGTGCGGCCGGTATTTAAGCAAAGTTCATGCAGGATTCAGGCACAGTATTAAATGGCAAGATTAAAGAAGATTAATGGCGTCCCTGGAAGATCGAATAGGTCCGCCTATTCTTAATCTGTTTGGCGGCGCAGAACAGCATGAAGGGTAACGGACGAAAGCACAATCACCCCTCCCAGCAAAGCCCAGCGGCCGGGTATTTCACCGACCACCAGAAAAACCCAAACAGGATTGAATATGGGTTCGATGGTCTGGGTAATGATGGCCTCGATGGCACTCAGGCGCTTTAAGACGACCGTATAAAGAACGAAGGAAAGGCCGGCCCCTATGGCCCCCATGGGTATTATCCAGTACCACCCGGAATCCGGCATGCCCGCGTTGATTACAAAGGGCAAGCCCACCAAAACGCAGATAAAATGCCCCAGTATGGGGATTTTGAGCGGGGCATCGTCTTTCTGTTTACGTGAGAACAGAACAAAAACCGCCCAGCAAACCGCGCTCAGAATCGCGCTCATATTGCCCCAGAAACCGTCAACCGTGAGACTGTCGCCGAAAAAAAGCAACATGCCCGACATAATAATTCCGGTGATAATCCAATCCAGGGGCCTGACTTTTTCCCCGAGAATTATTCCGGAAAACAGGGCCACATACACGGGCGCTGTCAGTTGCAGAAAGATGGCATTGGCAGCGGTTGTCAACTTGGTGGCGACAACAAATGTGATCAACGCCCCGGCAAACCCAATTGCACCGGCGATGGTATCGAATGAAAAAAAATTACGGGGTCTTCCCAGGAAGGGCAGCAGGGCCAGGGCGGCCAGCAAACTGCGCACACCGGATATCGGCATGGGCGACCACGAAACCAGTTTAATCAGAAGACCATTGGCGCTCCAGATCAACGTAACCAGGACCATCAGCAGCAGGGCATTTCGCTTTGACATCTCTAACTTTCCGATGTTGCAGATTCAGGATCAGTTGGAATTCGCTTTTTGTCACAAGTTCACGAATAAGAATATGTATCGGAATCTTCCAGGGGCTTAATGCCCTTGCGGATGGCAAATTTCAAGAGAAAAGTGGATCTGGATGAATTAGGTTGCGGGGTTCAGCAATATTTCATGGAGATTGAGGGACCGGCCGGGGATTCAGGACATATATGCCTGCTGACCTGCCCTCGGAGGTTACCATCAGGGACTTGCCGTCGGGCATAAAGCAGAGGGCTTCCCGTTGACGCAAATCTAAAAATTCCTGCGGCAGGGGCAATGGAATTTCAATTGGATGCCGGCTTAATGCCGCCTGCCACGATTCCCGGTTTGAGCGGCTGAACAGGTAGGCATGTTTATAGGTCAGGACAACGGCTCGGTCACCATTAGGCGAAATGTCCAGTGCCGTTGGTCGGGAGCGATATTTCCCATATTTTTGCCGAAGATCGTCGGCCGTCGGTGCGGGGATATGAGGTACGGTCGTGACCAGGCTTGCCAGCAGATTTTCTTTTTGAGGAGCCAAAGGCAGCTCGAACAGCAGGGGCGGGTTGTCCCGTTTGGTCAGAACCAGGACCTTGCCGCTCCCCGCATCCACCGCCACACCTTCGGCATCGTGTTTGCCGTCGGGATATGAGAACACGATTTTCCAAGCGACTTCCACAACAGCGTCGGCTGCAATATTGTTGGCCGCATATGTCGGTTCTGCCACGACGTATAAAGTATGCGCAGCGTGTTTTTCCTGATTATCGCCGAAATCCGCGATCAGAATCATGGGGCGGTTTTGCCACATGAAGGTGTCCAGTCCTTCCCAGTCACGGTTTTGGGCGCCGGCAACCCGCAAACGCCCCCTGCTGCGGCCATCATATCCCAGGGCATAAATAAAGGGACCGTCTCCGCTGTCGTTGACGGCCCAGATAAGATCGCCGGTTATCGATGAGGCGTCCATGCCCGAGCATTCGACCAGGCGCGGATCTTCGATGCGGCCGGCAAGCTGAGCTTGGCCGAATGGAGATCGATGTTTAGGCGCAGTTAATTCTTTCTGATCGGCCAAACAATGATGCATGCCAAAAATTGAAGTAAAGAAAACCAGCCATATGATGATTTTTCTATTTGTTCTCATAAGATCCCCTGGGACAACTTTACCCATAACAGAACGACATGATTTTTGAACCGCGATAGCGAGCGCATTCCCAATAACGTCTCGACTGAGCTCGTCGAAGTCTGAGGCTCACCCGAAGGCCACATTCGACATGGTCGAACTCCTGGCCGCAAGTCTTGCTGCAGGGTACGCTTCAATCAACTGGCGGGTGGGCAATGGATTGATAAAATTCCGGTCTGCGGTCCCGAAACAAATCGTTTTTCTCGGTTATCAGTTTATTACGGGCTGCTGAAACGTCAATTTCGCAGACAACAACAGCCTCCTCATCAGCGCTGGAACGCTTGATAACAGCCCCTTTGGGTCCCACGACCTGGCTTTGGCCCGTAAAGGTCAGTTCGCCCCGTGGTCGCTTCTCCAGGCCGATTCGATTTGCGGTGACGGAATAGACCGCGTTTTCCAGCGAACGCGTCTGCATGGTCTGCTGGCAATAGGTCAAGACCAGGTTGGACGGGTGGCACAGAATGTCGGCCCCTTGCAAGGCCAGCGATCGGGCCACCTCCGGGAACACCCAGTCAAAACAGATCATCACCCCGACTTTTGCGCCGCCGATCTCAATGGTATCCAGCTGTGTGTCACCGGGATCAAAATACTCCTTTTCGGTATTAAAAAGATGGAGCTTGCGGTAGCAATGCAGAAGCCCGGATGGCCCCACCACCAGGGCGGCGTTATACAGCTTCTCTGCATGCTTCTCTGCAAAGCCGGTTATCAGGTGAAAACCATTCTCCCGGCATAGCCTGACAAGTCCAATCAAGGTGGGCGAGTCAGACAGATCCTCGGCCAGTTCATATACCTCGGCCCGGTCCTGGAAAAAGTAGCCTGTAAATGCCAGCTCGGGCAGAACAATGATATCCGCGTCGATGCCGGACAGCGAATCTTGAACCTTTTCCAAGTTCTGCTTGGGCGCACCGAATTCAGGGTGGAATTGGTAATATCCGACTTTCATTTTATTAATTTGATAAAAGTTTGGGGTAAGATGCCTAATATTGCTTAACTCTAATCATAAGCCACCGACGAGGTCGGTGGTCGTTGAATTTCTTAGAAATTAAAATAGTTTCGTTGAAAAAGCTAAACTTAACCTATATTTTCTATCTTCATCTACAAAGAAATCAAGGCATTATTAGAAAGCTTATATTCCGCCTCCAATCCTGCCGTGCTCTTCTAACAGGGCAGCCAACATACCGGCCACCTCACCGGAAAGCTTTTTGCAACGCATCATGTCTGTTTGGGTTCCGAATTTTTCCAATAAAGCGCTGCATTGGGTGGTATGGTGCGTTTCCACAAAACGGCGCCGCAGTTCGGAAGCCATATCTGAAGCGTCAGTCCACTCGGCGTCCGGCCGGTTGCGGCCCAGCAAACCGCCAATGGCGATAAAAGCGCCCGCCAGGGCACCGCACATTTCCTGATGGGACTTGCCGACGCCACCGCCAAAGGCGGAGGCAAATTTAGAAATATCCGGGAATGATCTGTCCCCGTAGGTTTCAAGGATTGCCTTTGAAACCGCCTCGGCACAGTGGAACCCGGACTTATGGTATTCGAAGGCCCGTTGGGCGGCCAAGTCTACTTTCTCCATTTTGTTCCTTCCTTTCAGTGTATAATATTTTAAAGTAAGATAGATTGCCAGCGCATAATTGACCCTGGATTGCCTGGGTGGGATGGGCTCTAATATCGGTTTTACAGATATCACATATTGTGATATCGATTCTAACGATTTATTGCGATCGACCCGATCGCTTTTTCCGATCAAAGGTGTGCCATGGAAATCAAACAACTCAAAACTTTTAAGGCTGTTGCCGATCACCTGAGTTTTCACAAAGCAGCTCAGGCCATTCATTATGCCCAGTCAACGGTTTCGGCCCAGATTATTGCACTGGAAGATGATGTGGGGGTTCCTTTGTTTGAGCGGCTTGGGCGTCAGATTATACTGACCGAAGCCGGTGAGAACCTATATCAATATGCCAGCAAAATGCTGGAACTGGAGGAGGCCGCCCGGGCCGAAATATTGGAGCGATCCCATATGGCAGGTTCTCTAACGATACGGGTTCCGGAAAGTTTTTGTGTGCATCGTCTGCCCCGGGTGGCGGCGGCCTTTCATCACGAATTGCCCCGGGTAAAATTGCATTTTACCACTTGCGCTCAAGAAGGGCTCAAGCGTGATTTGCGCAAAGGCGTCACCGATCTGGCCTTTTTGCTGTCGGAGGCAGTCCATTCCGGTGATTTAAACTTTGAAGTTCTCGGTACGGAACAGTTGGTATTCGTGGCTGCACCCGGTCACCCCCTATCAAATGGCAGGTCTTTAGAATTGTCCCGGTTGCACGATCAGACCTTATTATTATCCCGGGCCGATTGCAGTTATCGAAGACTATTGATGCAAAGTTTGCAGGCGGCTCAAGTAAAACCTAAAAAGATGCTTGAATTTAGCAGTGTAGCCGCTATTATTGCATGTGTGCGGCAAGGATTGGGACTGACCCTGATACCCCGTGTGGCGGTAAGCCGGGAACTCAAGACCGGAAAGTTGAAGGTCCTGCCCTGGTCGGAAGGTGACTTTGAGGTGGCGCAGCTCATGATTTGGCATCAAAGCAAGTGGCTTTCACCCATCTTGCAGCGATTTATGGATATCACCCGGAACGTGCTGAGGGCATAAAATGAAGCATAATATTCTAATATGTGTGGTCATGCTACTGATGGTATCAATGGTCGCATGCGATACCAGCGATTCCTCCAATAAAGACGACTACGTCATCGTCAACAGCCTGGCCGATGTTGAAGATCCTGAATCGGGTGTCATGACCTTAAGATCGGCATTGGCGGAAGCGGATGAGGACCAAACCATCCGGTTTGATGAAAGCCTGGATGGCGGGACCATCGAGTTGAACCTCGTCAGCACGGAACATACCATTCTCAAGGGGGAAGTGATGGGGATGCGGGACGAGCCCAGCGGTCCGGTATCCTATCTGGTGGGATACTTTGAGCGGGATTACGGTAAATCGGCCCTGTATGCCCGCAAAGATATGCATATCGACGCCTCCAATCTAAGCCGGGGAATTACACTGTCATGGAATGGCGGGCCCGACAATCCGGCGCGGGTCCTGGCGGTTTATGGTGACTTGATTCTGAACAACGTGGCCGTAACCAATGGCGCCAGCATAGCTGTAGACATATCAACCGGCGATCCCGAAGACCAGCCCTGGACCCTGGCCCGCGGCGGGGGCCTGGCTGTATGGGGTACGGCTCAATTGATCAACTGCCGGATATACGGCAATTCATGCGAGGGCGATTTTGATGCCTCCCGGGACAGAGGGGCGTTTGGCGGGGGAGTCTATGCAAATATCATCGACATTCAAGACAGCATTATCAGCGCCAACACCGTTGTGGGCGCCGGTGCCGCCGGTGGCGGGGTCTTTTCTGTGGGTGGTGCCGACGTTGCCGACCGGATTTCACAAATCAGCCGCAGCAGCGTCACGGGCAACCGCATCAGCGGCTTGTTCGCTTACGGGGCCGGTGTTTATTCGGACGGGGGCGGCATCGGCAATACCAAAACACTCTCGGTGGTAAATTGTACCCTGGCGGAAAATCTGGTGGAGCCGCCGCCGGGGATGCCGTCCTTTTTGCTGGGAATGGGTTATTGGCGCGGAGGGGGACTCTATATGTCCAATGGTTATCTGACCATGCAAAGCTGTACGGTGGTTGACAATGCCGTGTATGGGGTGGCCCGCACAGATGACCTGGACAAACCGAATCTGGCCGGCGGTATCGCCGCCACCATCGGCAATGCCCACGCTGTGGAGAACATGACCATCGGACACTCCATAATCACCGGCAACTGGGTCCATGAAATCGACGGCGTTTCCTATCAACATGATATTTTTACAGGCTCGCTGCTCCATTTTAGAAGCAAGGGCTATAACCGCATCGGTGTACTGGATTTCAGTTAGATGCTGGTTCCGGTTGGCGAACCCAACTGGGGTTCGCTCAGTCGCAGGCATTTTCCCCAAACGGGTGATCTGGCCGATACAGCCATGGCCGATGTATTGAATTTGGCAACCGGCGTCACCCGTTCAGACACCATCCTTTCAGCCGGAGTCAATCAAACCGATCCGGTCGCTCTGGCTTATGAACCGGCCGGCAATGCTGCGAATCAGGTTCCGGCGGCCGGGTATTCCGTCAGTGAAACCATTGCCGAGTACACATTGGCCCCGGGCGGTGATGATGACTTTTTGGACATTTTGCTGGATCGTTTGGAAAACCATTATAATCTCACCGATTTTGCCGACAGCTTTACGGCCGCGTTCGAAACATTTCTACAGAGTGTGGATCTGGACGACGAAACGGCCGGCAACCAGCCCCACACAGACCCGGACGGCATTCCCATTCTCACGCTGGCCGACACGCATTGGTTTGGGCCGGCTGTAACTTGGCCCAAGGAACTCCCAAACTATCCCTACATCCACTTCTGGCACCGGCTTGACTCGGCCCTGCTGGCCGAACAAATAGCCGGTATGGGTTCTGAAGTCCTGGGCGAAGATGCCTGGACGGCCCTTTTTTCGCCGGGCCCTTTATCTGAAAACAGCGATATCAGTATGACCATCCGAACCAATCCGGTTTTCTATGTGCAGCCGGAGGCGGTCGATCAATACGGAAACGGTCGCCCGGCCGGAAGTTTGGGTGACATCGGGGCGATTGAAACGCCATAATTTTTCATATCTATGGTTTTTGAGACAAGTGATAGGTCGATATACCAGCGATCGGTATTTGGGGTGCAATTTGACTAATAAGTGAAAAATTATTAGGCGACTTTGAGCAGCTTCAGGTCCTCATCACTGAACGTAAACTGAAGGGCTTCGCAGATGTAATCGATATTGTTGCGGAGGGCCATGCGTCTATGCTGTCCCATGGGGCTGCCATCGGCAATGGATTTGGCCATGATGGCCAAAAGTTTGACGCGCTGGTAAAAGATATGATCGACATCCAAAAACCGTTTTGATTCCGGACTGGATCGAAAATTATTGAAGTACCCGTTCCAATCAACACAATCTCTGGCGACGGTTTCGGCATTGCGGGCAACTGCGGCGAGACGATGTTCTCCCAATGGATAGTTTTCGACAAAAGATTTGGCCATGATGATGAGAAGTCTAAGTCTGGACAGAAATATATCGTGCTGCCTGAGTTCTTTCATATCTTGACGGGCTGCGCCAAATCGCTTCATATGATTTCCTGGGAGTGTTTTTGTGCCGGGTTTAAGCAATAAGATACAGATACTATAAAAAAAAAGCCTAAATCTGTCAAAGATAAAATTCCCTTTCAAACCTATTTTTGGAATAAAGATTCCACCTTCAGATAATGGCTGCCGATATCCTGCCGCAAAGCCAGTCGATTTCCGTTTTCATCTTCCCGGGGGATTACCCGAATCTTTCCGTTGTCAAAAGCGTTCATCAGCTTTTGGCGCAGCCGGTCGGCAATTACCCCGCGGCTATCTGATCCTTTGATGGTTGCATTGGCATTTAAAAAAGCCACCCGGGTTCCGTCGGATTTGAAATTTTCATGTTCGTCCACCCAGGTCATGGCCGACGGAATTACCTGAATTCCTTTTCTTTTAAGATATTTTGTGTCGATTTCCAGGCGCTCGCCTTTGGTGCAGGACCAGGGATATCCCTTTTGGCCGTCAGGCCCCCCCGGACCGGTCATCAAGGCGATGCAAAGTGAAATTTGGTCTTCGCGGACTTCCGGGGCCACCGTGTCCAGCTTGCCGCTCAAGGTCGCTTCGATCAGGGCGCCCAGATTTCGGAGCCGCCGGGCAACCGGCTGGGCTTCGGGCTCCCCGGGTCGGATATTGATTTCGCTGACCCGAATGCGGGTGGGATTCATGGCAGCGTCAAAAGAGACAAAGCATCCGGGGTATAGTATGGCCGGGCGCAGGAGATCTTTTTGCTTCATTTTTCGGATGAGTGGTTCGGCAATGGTGCTTCCGGCCATGCTTAGCAACTCGGGGGTTTCCATGGGATGCGGTGATACCGCCCCGGTTCCGCCCGTTATGGGGTTGGTTTTGCTTGCCGGTCCTTCGAATCGCTCCGGATAATCCATGGCCGTGGGAAGGATCTGATAGTGGCCATGGGCGTCCACCAAAATGGTAAAGCTGATTTCAACACCCGCCATTAAGGATTCGATCAGCAAAGGCCAAGGATTTTTTTTGCCGAACTGCCTGCGGTAGCTGTCTTTATAATCCTTGATGAGGGTTTCATAGACTTCACGAATTTCCCAGGAGTTCAGTATGATCCGGGCCCCCTTGCCGCCGGCGGAATAGGGGTATTTCAAAACAGCGCCGCCATATTGCTGAATGTAGGCCAGACAGGTCTTCAAGACGGCGGCATAATCCTTGGCATCCACACCGGACCAATCGTCGGCGACGGGGATACCAGCCTCCTGGCACAGTTGTTTACAGGCAATTTTATCACCTTCGATAAAGGCCGCACCTGAATTGAGGCCCAACACCCGGCTGCCAAATCCTTTAAGTTCCAGGGTGTCCACCAGCCCGTCAAAAAGGAGCGCTTCGGGCATGGGGACCACATAATCGACAGTGCCTTGATCCAAAGCCTGGATGATGGCTTCGGCGTAGCCGGAGACACTGTTATCCTTGGTGGCAATAAATTCCACCGGCCAGTTCATGTTTTGGCAGAATTTGGGCATGGCCGGGGTTCCCCGAAAAACAACACCTTGAAAGTCATCGTCATACAATTCACTGGTGGCAGTCGATACAACAAAGGCACATAACAGCGTGCGGCCGTCGGTTCCGGCAAAGGCGATTTTTTTCATAAAGGATTTCTCCTGGAGAGTTTTAGGGATTAGAGCAAGTTTGGGAAAAGATTTAGACTAATATTATTACGCAACTTTCGGGATTCGGGCGACGTGAATAAACAAACCGTCAGCGCTGTTCAAACTCGCCGCAAAGGTTCTTAACATCAGCACCGGCCACCTGGTTACACTCAATTGAGTCCATTACAATCATGCTTATACGGCAAAATGTCATTTTTAGGCGCTGATGTAAAGATCCCTGTGCCGCTCAAGCAGCGAAAATCGCTGACGGATCGTATAATTCACGTCGCATCAATGCGAAAGCTGTAAATTAAATTATTAGCAAACTGGCACCTCACGGGTCAATTAATACCTTGTATGAAATTTGACGAACTTTTTCAAACTGTTAATTAAAGGCGGATTTAGGCCTTTTTACAACGTATCAATCATGCCGGTTCAAAAAGTAGGAGTTGAATTTAATTCCGGTGATGTAATATAAAGCCCAGGGTTGCTATACAAATATATGGTAGAAATATGGGCGCTTCAAAAAAAACTGGAAAAGATAAAGACGAAGGGCTATTCAAGTCGATAATGCTGGCCTATATGGTTTTGGTGCTGCATGTCCTTTTGATTGCGGCATTGGGCCTTATGGTCATTTTTTTTCGGGGGGTGGTCCAGTATATGCTCTGGATTTTTATTGCCGGGGCATTGGTCATCATTATTTCTGCATATTATTTTTACAGGCGGATGAAAGCGGAAGGGAAAACATTGAAACAGATGCTTTCGTCGCCGATGTTGAATGGCCGGCCGGTGGAAGTGAGTTTTCTGGGGGGGCTTGCTTCCTTTCGAGTCGGCGCACCGGGCCAGGCACCGCAAATTGAGTCGGGAATGGCAAACTCGACCCAACAGCTGGAGGATCCGGAGACGATTCGCATCCGGGAGCTGACCGAACTGGCCAGAATGCTCGAAAAAAACTTGATCACACGGGAAGAATACAATCACGCCAAGCAAACTTTGCTAAACCCTAAAATCAGCGACCCGTTGTAATTTAGGGGGTCTGAGCCTATATGTTGAAATGGCTTAAAAATATATGGTGGTCGCTGATTTGAAAAACATAGAAAATTTTTTGAGAAGCCACCTGCTCCATAGTTTACTTTGTTGATTAGCAGAAGTTTTATTTATAAGATGCAGCTCGTACAATCGTTGGAAAACAGGCAATTTTAATACCGCAAACGCGGATTGGTCTATGAAGGAATGAGTGTTTCGCCAAATAACAGATCTATTTTTTCAATTTGAATTCATCCTTCGGTGCACGATTTCGTCGTGGAATTTTGCTGAAGCTGATGCGAACCAAACAGCTCGGGAAGTTTCAGCGATCTGAAGTCGGGACATTTCGACGAGCTCAAGTCGGGACATTTCGACAAGCTCAAGTCGGGTCGCTAGGAGGGATTCAAATTCATTGGAGGAAAGACCATGAAAAAAATCAATCTGGCACTCCTGTCCGGCGGCATTTCATCGGAACGCGAGATATCACTCAAGAGCGGCGACCAGGTATTTGACGCGCTTGACAAGGAAAAGTACGACATTATCCGCTACGATCCCAAAACCGATCTGCCCAAGTTGGTAGCCGATGCAGACAAGATCGATGCGGCCTTGATCATTATGCATGGACCTTATGGCGAGGATGGGACGATTCAGGGTTTGTTGGAGTTACTTGACATTCCCTATCAGGGATCGGGCGTCATGGGCAGTGCCGTGGCTATGAACAAATTGGCCACGAAGCAATTGTACGAGCTGGCGGGCATACCGGTGCCGCCCTACCTTGTTTTCAAGCGCAGCGATCGATTCGATGCGGAAGACTGTGAGGAGCGTTTGGGTCTGCCGCTGGTGGTGAAACCCCTGGAGGCCGGTTCGAGTGTGGGCATGACCATTGTGCGCACAAGCCGGGAAATAACGCCGGCGGCTGAACTGGCATTTTCACACGGCGATGCTATCCTGGTGGAAGGATTCGTGGATGGCCTTGAACTCACTGCCGGCGTCATTGGCAATCAGACCCTGGAAGCATTGCCAATCATTGAGATTGTACCGGGCGAGGCATACGAGTTTTTCGACTATGAGGCCAAATATACCCCCGGCGCCACAAAGGAGATATGTCCCGCGCGCATTAGCGACGCCATGACCGAAAAGGCCCAGACCTATGCCAAAATGGCCCACACGGCCCTGTTTTGTGAGGGTTACAGCCGCACGGACATGATCATGGAAGCTGACGAGATTTACGTACTCGAAACCAATACGATCCCCGGCATGACCGCAACCAGCCTGCTGCCCCAGGCTGGAGTCGCCGCCGGAATCAGCTTTACGGAGCTTTTGGATCGACTGATAGAACTGGGTCTTGAACAACACGAATTAAGGCGTAAGACATGACAAATAGCATTCGTGAAATTCGAAGCACGAATATCGAAACCCTAAACAATATCGAAAAATAGAAATTTTAATGTTAAAAACAGGACTCAGACAATTTAACCTATCTGTGTAGGTTTGGGATTTAATCATTTGAAATTTTGATTTGCCCATCGATGTAACTCAGGGCGGTGAGTCCTTCGAGTCCCCTCAGGATCGTGAGTTTGTCGAACGGCCTGTCGAACCGTTTCGGATTTAGATATTCGGATTTCGTAATTGCGACGGCTATTAAAGACCGTCAAATATATATTAAAACATCAAACAGAGGAGAAGGGAATTTATGGGTTTCAAAAATTTCAATAGTCCAGCCGTCGGTATTGTCATGGGCAGCGATTCAGACCTGGGCGTTATGACCGAAGCAACCAAAATATTAAAACAGTTTCAGGTACCCTATGAAATTACGGTGGCATCGGCCCATAGAAGTCCGGCGCGGGCTGCCGAATTTGCCACCAGTGCCAGGGACCGCGGCGTCCGGGTTATCATTGCCGGAGCCGGACATGCCGCGCATTTGGCCGGTGTCATTGCCGCTCACACAATCCTGCCGATTATCGGCGTGCCGATAGATTCTTCCTGTCTGCAGGGCCTGGATGCGCTCCTATCCACGGTGCAGATGCCGCCCGGCATCCCGGTGGCTACGGTATCCATTGGTAAATCCGGCGCCCGTAATGCCGGTATTCTGGCCGTGCAGATGCTGGCCCTGGCCGATGAGTCCCTGCAGGAACAGCTAAAAGCATTCAAGCAGGATATGGCTGAAAAAGTGGCCCAAAAGGCTGATGCCCTGGAAGCATAAAATGGCTTCCTGGCTGATATCTTCCCAAAAACCCGAGACCGACGTTATCCGCAGTGCCGTGGGGGAGCTTAGAAAAGGCGGGGTGATCGCCTTTCCCACCAGCACGCTATACGGACTGGGTGCGGATGCCAGGAATTCTAAAGCGGTTCAAAAGATATTTGATATTAAGTCGCGCGATCCAAAGCAAGCGATTCTGATATTAATTGGGGATAAAACCTGGCTTGCGACGTTGGTCAAAAAAATCCCGCCGGTGGCAGATAAATTAATGGATGCTTTCTGGCCCGGGGGGCTTACAATGGTTTTTGAAGCCGGCCGGAACATTTTACCTGTTCTAACGGGTGATACCGGCAAGATCGGGATTCGGGTTCCCAAACACCCGGTGGCGGCAGCCATCGTCTCTGAATTAAATGGCCCGTTGACCGGCACCAGCGCCAATCTTTCGGGCCGGCCCGGCTGCTTCGATGTTGTCGATTTGGATGGGGAGGTGGCATCTCAAGTGGACGGCGTTCTGGATGCAGGACCGTTGAGGGGCGGCCGGGGCTCAACGGTTATCGACGTGACGGCGGAACCGCCCGAAATCCTCAGGGAGGGGACGATATCAAGAGACCAGATAAATTCTGTAATGGAATCTTATATCTGAATCATGCACGAGTCTGATATTGACAAGCTCATAAGATTCCATTATAGGTTCCCAGATACGCCGGAGTGGTGAAACTGGTAGACGCAGAGGACTCAAAATCCTCCGACCTTACGGTCATCCGAGTTCGATTCTCGGCTCCGGCACCAAGTAAAATCAGGGGGTTAGCCAATATTGGTTGACTCCCTTTTTTCATTGATTTTCCTGACTGTGCCCGAAACTGTGCCCGTGCCGGATATCTCCCCCAGATACTTTGCCCGTTTTTTTGCTGCCTCAATAAGGTCTGCATCGTTTACGATGTTATACCTATCGAAAACCGATCGGGTTTTATGACCAGATATTTTCATAGCAACATTTTCCGGCACACCAGCACGGACCATATTCCTCACAGCACTTCTTCGGAAATCGTGAAAGATCTTACCAGGAACACCGGCAGCCTTACACGCCTTCCTCCAGGATTTGTAAAAGTTTTTAATCCGTCCAGTATTATGGCGATTTAGGAAGACCCATGGAAAAAGTTTTCCCTTTGTGTTGAACACCTGTTTTCGGAGGGACCATTGTTCCTCAATGATTTCCTTTTCTTCATCGTCGAGATAGGCGACACGAGCATCATCATTTTTCGTTTCACCTGGTTCAAGCCGAATGATTCCAAGTTTTCGATCTACCTGATCCCAGGTGAGCGTTTCGATTTCCTCCAGGCGCCACCCTTCTTTGTAGGCGATGGACACAAAGTTCCTGAGGTATTTTGGCAATGCAGTACGCACAGCCAAGAATTGGTCGTGTTCAAAGAAACCCTTTCTTACATTGTTTTCATTCAGCATTTTTATTTTTGGGATTCTGCCCTTATCCACTAGAGGTGGGGTTTGTTCGGCTCCAAGGTTCAGCATTCGTTTTAACGCTGACAGTTCCCGATTTATGGTCGCATTGGCTGCACCAGCATCCATTCTCTGTTCGATATATTCATCGATGAGTGGCGATGTAATTTCTGTGGCGCGAGTCCCTTCAAAAAATGCCATTAAATGCTTTGCGCTCCTTTCCGCTCTTTTGAGCGATTTCTTCTGGTTGACACGGTAATCCCTCAGAAAATTGTCTTTGAGTTTGTCGACGATCACCTTTTCAAAATGAACGCCCGGCGCTTTACCTTGGGCAATGTTGCCCTCTCTGCGGTCGAGCAATCGCTTGGCAACCATTTTCTTTGAACTCTTGGAACTTTCCCTGAAACATTTACCGCTTTTGTAATACTTGATCCACCAGACGTTTCCGCGTTTGTAGATCATTCCCATAGCACACCTCCATCTTGTATCTTGACGGGCACAAGATGGACCAACCAAAAGAGCTGTCCCGAATCCGAAACAGCCCTTTTATGGTTGCATCCTATACCGCGTGATGCCTATATTCAAGTTAAATGATCACGATCCAAAAGCTATTTCCCTGGCCTCAATTAATGCATCGATGAAACTATCGAGCTTATCCCTACTTTTGAAGCATTCGAAATTATGGACGCTTCCATCCATTTGACCAAGGATAACAACCTCATTATTATTAATGACAAATCTTAAATGAGGTATGAAGTAAACACATTCTCCCATTACTCCGCAGACAGCACCCGCTTCATCTGATTTGGAATTCCAATCTCGCGGTTCGTAATCTACTTTATTACGTATAATCTCATACTGAAGATCTGCTTTTCTATTGGAAAGGGTCATTATTTGGTCAATAGATAATCCGTGGGGATCTATCTGATCAATTTCATTCAATGTCATTTCTGCTATTTTTTTTCTCATTTCGGCACCTATAGTAAACCTATCCCACCAAATATATTGAGACGGGTTTTGATTAATTTTTTTTTGGCTTTAGAATAATTTTTTTCATAGAAATCGAACATAGATCTTGGT
>CAYVMI010000042.1:0-57911 GCA_964452555.1 uncultured Desulfobacterales bacterium | reverse complement strand
GGACCGCTCTTAATCGTTTCTCAAAACTCAACCCGTCAAAGGAAACCGATTCGACCTTCTCCAAAAAGCGGCTGATAACCAGATCGTTCAATTCCTGAAAGATCTGGTCTTTGTTTTTAAAATATTGATAGAATGTCCCTTTGGAGTAACCACAGCGGCGGGCGATTTCCGATATGGAGGACCCGTAGAATCCCATGGTTTTGAATACTTCATGGGCGGTATCCAGAATGGCGGCACGCGTAGCCCGGCCTTTGGCCTTTAATGCGCCTTTATGTCGAATGGTTTGGCCGGCTTGCGCTCCCATATCTCCTCACACGTGAATCAACTGTCATATTTTCCATATCATATTATCAGCGATAATCAAGCACACAAATGAGGGACGCCCTCTAACAGGGTGGATAAAATGAAATGACCGACTGGCCAATGACCACTAGGGCCGCAACTTTGCCCAAATAATCTCAACAAACACGGAAGAACAAATCACAATAATGGCCAGGGCTTGCCATAACGTTAACGTTTGGGATAAAAATAACACCGCCAAAAAGGCCGCAATGACCGGCTTGAGGAAGAACAGGTAGCTTCCGCGGGTGATGTCAGGTACCGCCGCCAGCCCGCCGATCCAGAGAAACTGGGTGATGGTTGTATTCCAGATGGCGATGGTTAGAAGCGACGTTGTCTGCAGCGGCGCACGGTCAAACAGCGTCAACGGGTTGACCCAGATACTCCAAAACAGACCGATCACAAGCCAAAGTCCCACGGCCCCCAAAAACATGGTTATGGCCGTGATTCGCAAGGCGCCGTACTTCACGATTACCGGTCTGACGGTCACGGTGTAGGCCGCGATCACCACGGCACATCCCAGGGCCATCATTACGCCGATCAAATTTTTGGCCACACCGGCCAGGGCCGTTAAGTAGCCGTCGGTAACCAAAAGCGCCACGCCCAGCATGGCGCACAGTCCGCTGACGATTTTGGCCCCGCTCAGGGCCTGTTTGTTGATCAACAGGTTGACCAGGCCCACACAGATGGGGATCGTGGTCACCATGGTAGCCACCTGGGGAACCGTCGCAAAATCCAGTGACCAGTGAAAAAGCAGATACCCCAGGGCAATTCCCAGGATTGAGAGCCAGATCAGCTTGAAACCGTCGGTTTTAAAAGGTTCTAACAAATTTCTGGAAGCCGGAAAAATAAGTGCCAGAACCATCAGTCCGCAGCCGCCTAAAAGAAAGCGCCACACAGACAATTCCGGTCCGGCCACCCCGGACAGCACGGCCACAAATTCAGTGGACGCATGCCCGGTTACACCCAGCAAAACAGCCAAATAGGCTGCCAACGGATATGTATGCCATAATCCCATTATAGCTCCTTAACGTAATTGAGTAGTATTCGGGTCAGTTCTTCCGGTCGCTCGTTGGGGATCAGATGGCCGGCATTGGGCATGTCCACACGCCGGGCACGGGGGATTTTTGCAGACAACTCGGCCACATCGTCCAATTCCAAAAACACATGATCCTGAAGCCCGGTTACCACCAAAACCGGCAGTTCCAGTTTTTCATAGGGAATATCCCAGTCTGCATCACGTCCGGCTTGGGACAGCAGTTTATAATGGCCGCTGGCGGGATCCAGGGGCGCATAGGCAAGGTGGGAACTTAAAAAATTGGGCCGATTGGCCTGGAGCCATTCCTGATTCATCAAAAGGGGCAAAAACAGGTCCCGGAACAGATCCAGACCGCCCACCTCCGCAGCCCGGACCAGGGCATCGCCGATCCATTGCATGCGCATGCTCGGTTTGCGCAGCGTATTAATCAGGACCAATGCTTCCGCATGAATTCCTGACAGCCATGCCTGGGCGGCAAACAATCCGCCGATGGACAGTCCCACCAGAATCGAACGGGCGGGCTGCAGCTGATTTAAGAGAAGCTCTGCATCAGCCACAACCTGACTGGTGGTCAGGTCTATGCCGGGAGAAAAAGGACTATCGGTCTGGCCCCGTAAGTTGTAGGTTAAAGTTCCATGCCCCTCAGATCTTAGCGCCGGTGCAATGGACGCTTCCCACGCCTGAGTGTCTGCGGTCAAGGCATTGAAAAAAACAAACGTATAGCCTTCGTCCGATGCGGGTGGATTATGTTCGTAATACAGGGCGTCGTTAAGCCCTAGTTCCAGAATAGCCATTTAAATCTCCATTTGAGTAAATTATCCGAGATGTGCACTTTTACTTATTAGAAGTCAGAATTCAGGAGTCAGAATTCAGAATTTAGTTCTTTGCCGTTGGCCGTTGGTTCATTGTATTCAAACGGCAATGAGCTAAAAGCTGATGGCCTGACTTCTGTATTCTGTATTCTGTCTCCTGTCTCCTTTTACTCCTTCAATGTTCGATGTTGGACGTTCGATGTTCGATGTTATTGATTCTTATCACGCAAATCACGCCTAATTATCTTCCCCGTCGCCGTCATGGGCAATGCTTCCACAAATTCTATCCGGCGCGGGTATTCGTGGGCTGCCAGACGCGTGCGCACAAATTCCTGGATTTCGGTTTCCAGGTTTGCCTCGGGGGTAATGCCCGGATTCAATACAATAAAAGCCTTGACGATTTCAGTGCGCACCTCGTCGGGCACACCCACTACCGCGGCCATGGCCACTGCCGGATGTTTAATCAGGCAGTCTTCAATCTCCCCCGGGCCGATCCGATATCCGGCACTGGTAATCAAATCGTCCTCCCGGCCTACAAACCACAGATACCCATCCTCATCTTTTTTGCCCATATCGCCGGTCAGACACCAGTCACCAATATATTTTTTCCGGGTGGCCTCTGGCTTACGCCAGTATTCCAGAAACATTACCGGGTCGCCGCGCCTGATGGCGATATTGCCGGTTTTGCCGGTTGGCAGTATCTGTCCATCGTCATCCACGATCTCTACCCCATGACCCGGGATGGCACGCCCCATGGAGCCAGGACGAATCGGCATCAAATCCGCACAATTTCCAACCACCAGATTGGCCTCTGTTTGGCCGTAGAATTCATTGATCTCTATCCCCAAGGTATGGCGACCCCAGTCAAGCAATTCTTCACCTAAAGTTTCGCCGCCGCTCCCTACACTTCTTAAGGCAAAATCGTGACGTTTGGCCGGGTCCTTGACCTGGCGCATGAGTTTTAATGCCGTGGGGGGAATAAAGGCGTTGCGGATACCATGCTTGGCCATGAGGTGAAAAGCATATTCCGGGTCGAATTTTTTGGCCCGAAAGGCCACAACCGGAATGCCGTGGTGCCAGCTGGGAAACAGCACGTCAATCAAGCCGCCAATCCAGGCCCAATCTGCCGGTGTCCAGAATAAATCATGCTTTTGAGGAAAAAAATTATGCGGAAATTCAACCCCGGGCAAATGTCCCAGCAGGGTTCGATGGGCATGTAGCGCTCCCTTGGGCGGCCCGGTGGTACCGGAAGTATAAATGATAAGCGCCGGGTCATCGGCACGTGTCCGTACCGGTTTGAGATCACGCGCGCCCTTTTGCACGGCGTCCCAGAAGTCTAGAATTCCGGGTTGGGTGTTAGCGCCCACCACAAAAATATGTTTGAGAGCCGGTAGCTGTTCCCTGATTGCTAAGATTTTTTCCAGATTGGCGCCATCGGTTACCAGGCACTTGGCAGCACTGTCACCCAAACGGTAGGCCAGGGCATCGGTACCGAACAAGGTAAATAGCGGAATGGCAATGGCACCGATTTTATAGGCCGCCACGTGGGCAATGGCCGTCTCCGGGCATTGGGGCAATAAGATACCCAAACGATCGCCCGCAGCCATACCATGCGCAGCCAAGGCATGGGCCAAGCGGTTGGACAAACCTTTTATCTCGGAAAACGTGTAGGTGTCGACACCACCGTCTTCTTTCTCATGAATCAAGGCCAGACGACTGGTGTCGCTGGCATGCTTGTCACAGATGTCCACGCCGATGTTGTAAAACTCCGGCACTTCCCAACGAAAGTTTTCATAGATTTCTTGATAGGATTCGCCCCGTGTTAGCATATTTGTACCTTTTTCCTTTGACTAAACATTCATAACAAAGGGTTCGAGGATCCCCGAACCCTTCTTGAATATTAGCTGAGAATCTCTTACGGAGAAAGATTCCGTTAATTAAAAGATTAGATGTCTACAGGAATATTTTGCCCGGATTCATGAGCCCCTTCGGATCCACCAAATCTTTGATGCCCTTCATCAGATCGTATCCGGCGCCGTGCTCCAGGGCCATAAACTGGCGTTTGCCAATCCCGATGCCGTGCTCTCCGGTGCAAGTGCCGCCCAGTTCAACCGCCTTGCGGACAATCTTCTGATTGATGTCTTCCAGAGTCGACCAGGCTGCCCGGTTATCTGGATCACCGGCCAGGACCACATGCAGATTGCCGTCGCCGGCATGACCGAAAACATACCCCGGAACCTTCTGTTTATCCACAAGGTCCTGGGAAAACAGGATCATTGCCGGGTAAACGGAGATGGGTACGGCGGCGTCGACGATGATGGTTTCCATGCCCGGGTGCGCCCGATGGATGGTCTCCCAGGCTTCATGCCGGGCGCGCCAGAGCTCCTTGCGTTCTGCTTCGGTTACGCCATAATGAAACGCGGTGGCACCGCAGTCGTGACACAAATCCTGCGCCATATCGGCGGTTTCCTGCAGGGCTGCCTGGCTTATACCGTGAAATTCACAAAACAGTGAAGGTACCTCGGGCAGGTTCAGTTCCTTTTCCCGGTTCATCAGTTCAATTAATCCCGGGGTGAGCAGTTCCAAAGCTGCCGCCTCTAAACCGGATCCTATCAGGACCGCCACGGCCTGAACCGCATCTTCCAATTTTAAAAATGTCACCGTGGCAGCCAGATGATGGGCAGGTATGCCCGCCAAACGCAATGTCGCTTCGGTTACAATACCGAGGGTGCCTTCCGACCCCACAAATAAGCGGGTGAGATCATACCCCGAGCTGGACTTGGGAGCTTTACAACCAGTGGGAATAATTTTGCCGTCCGGCAACACCACCGTCAGGGACATGATGTAATCTTTGGTGGCGCCGTATTTCACCGTCTGAACCCCCGAGGCATTATTGGCGATCATGCCCCCGATACTGGCATCGGCACCCGGATCAGGCGGGAAAAACAGGCCAACCTGACCGGTTTGGCGATTCAGTTCTTTGCGCAAAACACCTGGCTGTACATCCGCCTGCAGATCCTGGGGCCGGATGTCCAGAACCCGATCCATGCGGGTCAGATCCACCACCAAACCTCCCTGGGTGGGAACGGGATTGCCTTCGGTGCTGGTACCGGCCCCCCAGGGCGTTACCGGGATATTATTGGCATAGGACCAGCTTAGAATCCGGGACACCTCCTGGGTGCTCAGCGGCCAGACAATGCCGGCCGGCATCTTGCCCTCGTGGGGCGAAATATCACGGCGATGCAGTTCCCGATGGGATTCCCCGGTCGAAAACCGATCTGCTTCCACTAATTCTGTGAGGACCTTGATTTGCGCTTGTGTAAATTCCTGCATACTTACCTTTTGCTACTTATATGACATTAAAATTTTCTTTGGAAACTTCTAAGAGTATCAATAGGCAACGATTTAAATTACAAACATCAACAAACAAATTCCAAATAAATCCCAAGTTTTAAATAATCAAATCCAGAATTTGGATGCGCGAATAGTTTTGGGATTTGAGCATTGGGATTTATTTGATGTTTGAATTTTGTGATTTGGATTTTGGTTTTAGCTGATCCGCAACAACTTCACTGATGTGCTTCACCTCAATACCATGCCCCTGTTTGTCCATGCCGCCCCTTAACTGCAAAACGCAACCGGGACAATCGCTCACCAGGACATCCGCCCCCGACGCTGAAACACCGGCAAGCTTTTGTTTCAAGATCTCGGCCGAAATCTCCGGAAAATCCACCGAGTAGGATCCGCCGAATCCGCAACATACGTCCTCATCCGCACAGGGCACATAATTCAACCCGGCGATTTCGATGAGTTCGCGCGGTTCTTCGGTTACGCCCATCCCGCGACAAAGGTGGCAGGGTGAATGATAGGCGACCTTCTTGCCGCTGACCTCGAAGGCATCCGGCGAAATCCCCAATACGTTGACCATGAACGAACTGAAATCCATAACCTTGTCCACAAAGGCGTCCATATCCTTTGCGGGGATGCCGACTTGCCGGGCTATTTTGGGATAGTAATGTTTGAGGTGTGAGGCACACGATGCGCACAAGGTCAAAATAATGTCACTGCGGGCTTTCTCAAAAGCCCGGTAGTTCTGGCGCGCCAGCGACGCCGCGGTTTCCTCTTCTGCCGCCATTAAGGCCGGCAGCCCGCAACAGCTTTGTTCCTCGGGAAAAACGACTTTCACCGATCGGTCTTTGACCAATTTGATCATGGCCTCGGCCTGCTCAGGATAAATGAAATCGATGGCACATCCGGCAAAAAACGAGGCCGTGTGTTGGGGCGTCTTTACAGCCGCGTCCAGGTGCTGCCAGCGATCCCGAAAAGGCTTGGCCGCGATCACCGGCAGACTTCGGAAGCCATGCTGCTTATCCAAAAAATGCGGCAAATGGCGTATCAGCGGGCCTTTCTTAGACAGCGGTTTCTGGGCCTGGTAAGCCTGCCTGAGTAGAAAATGAAACAACCTGCGGTTGGGCATTACCTTGGATAGCAGGAAGTTCTTAATTGATTTGCGGCCGTCTGTATCCAACACCATACGCAGGGTTTTTTTGATCAGATACGGCAGGTCGATATCGGCTGCACATACGGCCTTGCAGGCCTGGCAGTTGAGGCAATTTTTGACAATGGCCCGGTCATTTTCGCGGCCATGATAAAAAAGCGTCAGAATCAAGCCGATGGCGCCGATGTAAACATGCCCGAATTTATGTCCCCCCACTTTGCTGTAAATGGGGCAGACATTGGCACAGGCGCCACAGCGGATGCACCGGAGTGCTTCGGAAAAGATCGGATCTTTCGCCAGTTCGAGACGGCCGTTATCCAGAAAGATTACATGCATTACTTTTGTATGGTCCGGCGCGCTGCGGCACTGATTGGCCCCTTTGATCCAGGTTACATAAGAGGTCAGCGCCTGACCCGTGGCATTGCGGGGCAGCAGCTTCAGAATTTTCAAGGCCGATTTCAGATCCGGCAGGAGTTTGTCAAAACCGACCAGGGCCACATGAACCCGCGGCAGCGTTGTAACCAGGCGCATATTGCCTTCATTGGTCACCAGACCGAGGGTGCCTGAATCGGCCAGGGCAAAATTGGCCCCGCTAATTCCCATGTCCGCCTCAAGAAAAGCGGGTCTCAATTCCCTGCGCGCTACTTTTACCAGCATATCGATATTTTCGGGGTCCAGCTTTTGATTGGTGACATCGTTAAATAACTCGCCCACCTGATAACGGGACAGATGGATGGCCGGCATAACCATGTGCGAGGGTCCTTCATGCCGCAACTGGATGATCCATTCCCCCAAATCGGTTTCGGTAACCTTAAAGCCTTCTTTTTCCAGGTGATCGTTCAGATAGGTTTCCTCGGCCGTCATGGATTTGGATTTGATGATGTGCTCAACGGCATTGTCGCGGGCAATCCGGGAGATAAGCTGATTGGCCTCAACAGCATCCTTGGCCACATGGACGTGGGTACCGGCTGCCTCGGCATGCTCCTTGAACGCTCGCATCAATGACTGCAGACGCGGCATGGCCGCATCTTTTTCGGCGGCAATTTCCTGTTTGATGGTATCAAAGTCCGTATCGGCATAAACACCGGCCCGGTTTGCTCGATAGCTTGCATTGAAATTACCCAGGGCCTTGCGTAAAAATTTATCCTGCAGGGCCTGCTTGAGCTGCTTCTTATATGATTTGATGTCTTGAGCTGTTTTGATCATCGATCTTTCCTGATAAGTATATGCAGTTCCTGGGGGCCGTGTACACCGATGGCCAAAACCCGTTCGATGTCCGCCGTCCGGCTGGGACCGGTAATAAAAGCCACATACGTTGCCGGCTCTGTTTTGAGAATTTGATCCAATTCCGCTTGGATGCTCTCGGCATCCGGTTTTATTTGCGATGCCGGCAGGCAGGCAACATGGGTATCGGCCAGCATGGTTGCCAGACGCATATCCTCGTCGGCAGACGGCAACACCAGTGTTCCGGTTTCAGCCAGACCCCAGGAAACCGGGGTGACGGCAGTATGAATGGCGTCGCCGTGATCGCGTAGTGGTGGTTTCAGCAGGGTCATGCCGGCATCTCTGCACAGGGTGTCTAAAATATCCCGTTGATCGGGTGTAAATCCGGCTGCGGCTAGATTGCTGCCGCCCTTTTGCCGGGTCAACTCAATCGCATAGTCGAATGTATTATTCAAACTGGTGGTTTCTGCCACGACGGCCTGTACCGACTCGGCTTTTTCCTGCATTTGCTTGATGAGTTGTTCCGGGGTCATGAGCGCTCCACACGCGACCCTTTCGCCATGGGCGAAAGGAATCGTCGCTTCAATTTAAATGGTTTACGCATCGTTTTGTAAAAGGACTATCAATTATAAACATGTAATCCCGACAGCGAATTGTTAGCTCCGGGTTATTTGCCGAATTGCGACAACTATTCAGTAAATTCGAAGAATTTATATATAAAATCGCTTCACGATTTTTATATTGGTATTACCATTAGTATTTCAACACCCAGTGTTTTGTCAAACAAAAAAGCGGATCATAAACCTTGAAATATTATTAACTATTTGATAGATAATAATAATTTTTAATGGTGCCGGATTTTATGGGAACTGAAAAAGGGTCGTCCTATATTGGTCATACCATTATTACATCCGGCGATTTTTCCAGACCAATTCGGCCTCGATAGCGCGGCATCGTGAATTTATAATAGCTGTTTATTTTCATATCAGCAAGGACACAGAATCCCTAAAGTTAATCTTGGCACGTCCCGGTTTTCGTTCATTAAAATGGATATCTCTCCGTTGGTTCCATGGACAGTCCGGCAGTTTTGATTTGCAATATCTGACGATATCATCTAAGATCGGCACCCAAAAACGGGAACAATATTAGGAAAATCCATGCCTGCATCCCTTAAACCCATAAAACCCAAAAGGATCTCCGATCAGGTCTTCGAACAACTGCGCGAACTCATTTTTAGGGGCGAAATGAAACCCGGCGAGCAGATCATGCCAGAACGGGAATTATCCGAGGCCTTTAAAGTCAGCCGCACCAGTGTCAGAGATGCCATCAGCAAACTGGTTGTAATGGGGCTTCTGGAACAGCGCCAGGGACAAGGGACCTTTGTGCGATCGCCGGATTCCTTGAAAAAAAATCCGCTGGCCGTGGCCATGGAAACCCAGGACGCTTCTCTGGAAGATTTGCTGGAGGTCCGCATGGGTATGGAGTGTACCGCGGCATATTTAGCTGCCGGCCGCGCCACTGAAAACGATATTCATTTTCTTGAAAAAAGTATCCGGGATATGACCGTCGAGGTGGAATCAGGCCGCCTGGGCACTGAAGCCGATGTTTCCTTTCATATGGCCATTGCTTATGCCAGCAAAAATCCCCTGCAAGTTTATATTATGAAGGAGCTGTTTGATATTCTGTTCGTGGGGATCAAGGAGAATTTGGCCGCACTTTACGAAGATCCCAACAACATCGACCTCATCATTCAACAGCATACTGAAATTTACAAGGCCATTGAATCCCGCGATCCCGAAGCCGCTCGCCAATGCATGGAACGGCATATCAACTTTGTCCTCGACTTCTTCAAAAGCCGCAACCAACTCTAAGCAAGATCACTTCGCGATTTCATTAGGCAAGACATTATCCTAGTTTTAACAATGGCTGTCTTCCCCTAAAAAGCATTACATGGCAGGAAGTGGCTAAAGTTTATGTTCAAGGCGTCGCGAGTCCGGCATGATGAGGCGCACCTTTGGTACGTTGATATCATCGCTGGAAGCAGTGCAACACAGAAATCGGGCTTTTTACGAAGCCATCAAATTATGGCAGGAAGATCTTAATACCCTCGAGATGACCTTTGCCAAAGGCCACCATGGCCTCGGCGGCAACCGCCAAGCCATCCTTTAAATACGAACTGTCAATTCCGGGAACTGCATACGCATAGAACAACACATTGGCGGACTTTTCACTCACCCGGGTTTTATCATCAGCCCCCTGGGCCAACACACAGACAATATCGGCCTCATCGCGGAGTACGATTTCCTTTTCTTTAAGCGTAAATTCACGTCCGCCCATGCCATCACAGGTCTCGCCTTCGGAAGCCACATCCAGGGTTAACTTGCCGTCAAAGCGGTCAAAGTCGGTCACCGCCACCAGGATGCCGGCGCACATTTCCGCCATGAAATGAGCGTCCACAGGCAGTGAGTATTGCGGAAAGCCACTGTTCACCGTCCGTTTAAGATGCCCCACCAAGGGGCATTCGTATCCGAATGATTGGAAGAAGTGCGCGTAGGTTTCGATACGTTTGGTGATCTGGGCCAGGGTTTCGCGCTTGCGCATTTTGCGTAGAAGCTTGCGTTTAAAGAGTTTCAATTCTGATGGGATTTGCTGATCCGGTTGACATCCGCTGATCATGGTCAGACCGAATCCCACACCGGGGTACCGGGCCTTATACTCCTGGGACATGCTGAAATCGGGAAACATGTAAGCTCCTTGAAAGAGCAGCTGTAAGCCATAAGAGATCAGCTGCCAGCAGCTAACAGTTTAGGGCTCAGAGCTTTGCTCATTATCTGGATGTTCCTCGTTAGCCTCGTCGATATCGTCATCCAATCGTTCATAAATCCGCTGATTGCGGCGGCGGACCACTAAATAGCTGCCGGCCAAGGCCAGCAAAATGGCCATGGGCAACAGCAATTCCGGCAGCATCAAATGCCGTTCCTGCTCCCTCACCTGAGTGGATTCGATTGCCGTGGGCCGCTCATGATCACGCATGCGCGATTGAACCGTCAAAACCACGGCACCGATGTAAATGATCACAAACACGATAGCGCCGATACCCAGCCAGCGTTGCAGATTCTTGCCGGCGTTCATGATTGCTTCAACTTATCTACGGTCTCCAGATCACATACATCAAATATCTGGCCGCAGCCGCCGCACAGCATCTCACATGCATCCGGGTTGCGCGTGCGTCTGCGCGTGAGGCCTGCCCGGCAATCCGGACAGACGAGATCCTTTAAATCGTTGTCGCTAGGTTTATTTTCTGTATTCATTATCTACCTCTATTTGATGATGTTATACTTGGTGCGACATTTCGCCTTCAGCTGTAATTTGCCTTGCAGGCATAATCAATTGCACCATTTGCTTTAGAGCCCTGGAGCCTACCGAACACCGAACACCTAAAACTTAAAAACAATGATGCCAAAATAGATCGAGCGGGGAACCTCAATCTTCTGTATTTAATATCCCATACTATAGATCATTGGCCATCATTTGTCGATTGTTCATCCTTATCGGGTATGTTAAACATAAAGTGCGCCGTATCTAAAATTATCTGAATACTATGCTCAAAATAACATATTATTCATTGATGAAACATAATCTTCAATTCAATGGTAAAATACAATAATTAGGTGACCGTCGTGAGCGACTACACACCCCAGGAAAGATCAGCCCTTTTGGTGGCTACCATTACCTCCTTTACCGGGCCGTTTGTAATTTCTTCCGTCAATGTGGCCCTGCCGGCAATTCAAAGGGAATTCAATGCCAATGCCGTCCAGCTAAGTTGGATCGCCACGGCCCTGCTCCTGGCGGTGGCCGTTACCCTGGTGCCGGCTGGTCGCATCGCCGACATTCATGGCCGCAAGAAGATTTTTACGCTGGGTCTGATCATTTATACGTTGGTGTCTTTTTTGGCGGCATTCTCAACTTCGGTTCAAATGCTGATCTTCTTCCGCATCTTTCAAGGTGTTGGCTCAGCCATGTTCCTCACCACGGGCATGGCCATTATCACTTCCATATTTCCGCCCCAAAAACGGGGACGGGCCATCGGCATCTATGTTTCAGCCGTTTATATCGGTCTTTCCATGGGTCCCTTTGTGGGCGGTATCATGACCCAGAATATCGGCTGGCGCAGCCTGTTTCTCATCGTCGTGCCGCTGGGCCTTCTATCCATATGGGTGACTCTCAAGAATCTAAAGGGTGAATGGGCCGATGCCAAGGGTGAACCTCTGGACCTTGTGGGCAGCCTACTTTATGGTATCGCGATCCTGGCCATCGTCTACGGATCCTCTCTGCTGCCCAGGATGTCGGCCATATATCTAATGACGGCCGGTGTCTTTTGTTTGGCGGCATTTGTTTGGCAGGAACTGCGGGTGCGCTATCCCGTAGTCGAAGTCAGACTCTTTACCCAGAACAAGCTTTTTACCTTCTCCAGCCTGGCGGCCATGATTCATTACGCCGCCACCTTTGCGATCACATTTCTCATCAGCCTGTATCTGCAATACATCAAGGGACTGACTCCCCAGGCAGCCGGTACGATTATCATAGCCCAGCCGATAATGATGGCTCTATTTTCGCCCATGGCCGGCAAATGGTCGGATCGGATCGAACCCAGCAAAATCGCCTCCCTTGGCATGGGCTTAACTGCCTTGGGCCTTTTTCTGTTCATTTGGATCGGCAATGAAACCAATCCGTTGTATGTCGCCGCCATTCTAATTATTCTCGGCTTCGGATTTGCCATGTTTTCATCCCCCAACATGAATGCCATTATGGGGGCTGTTGAAAAGCGCTATCTGGGAATTGCATCCGGCACCGTGGCCACCATGCGGCTGATCGGACAGATGGCCAGTATGGCCATTGTCATGGTCATATTTACGATCGTAATCGGCCATGTGGAGATCGCGCCGGAGAATTATGATCAATTCTTACGTTGTGCCAAAATGGCCTTTGGTATTTTCGCGGCCATGTGTGTTGTCGGCATTGCTTTTTCGCTATTCAGAGGGCAGCTACGGAAGTAGCCAAACCCTACCGACTTTCTCGGTGCGACCTTGTCGGCGGCTTATGATGAGAGTAGACAAATTGGCATCTAAAGTAGATCCCATTATTCAATTTCAAAACCTCAGTTTTGTTTACCCTGGTGGCAAAACAATACTGGAGCGGGTCGCCCTGGATATGGCGGCGGGACGATTTTATCATCTCAAGGGTCCGTCCGGATCAGGAAAATCAAGTCTCCTGCGGCTTCTAATCCGCCTGGAAGAACCCACGCAGGGCCGTATATCTTTTAAAGGCAAACCCTTAACTGAATTCTATCCGCCCCATCTTCGCCGGGCGATTTTATATCTCCCCCAAACGCCGGTGGCCACGGATAGTTCGGTTAAGGATTTTCTGGTTCAGCCTTTTGCCTTTAAGGCCAACCAGGATCTTAGCGTACCGGAGGACCAAGGGCTAAAAAACAGATTGATGGAATTTCAACTCGAAGATATTCGCCTGAACGACCATGTGCAGACCCTTTCGGTTGGTCAGCTCCAACGCCTCTGCTTTGTCCGGGGTTTATTGCTGTCGCCCGATGTCCTGCTCCTGGATGAACCCGTCAGTGCCCTGGATCAGGAGAGCGCCGATATTCTCGAAAGCCGGGTGCAGTCGCTGTGCGCGGAATTGAAGGTTACGGTTGTGATGGTTAGCCATCGGCCGGTTAACTTCAATATGGACAATTATCTTGTACTCAATCTGAAAAATGGAGACATCACCCAAGAGCCAGTAGGCTGTTAGGCTGAAGGCTGATAGGCCATTAGGCTGTCATCTGTTGAACGTCCTAAAAGTCTAACAGCCTAAACTCCTAGAAGACTATAACTGACAGGCTATTAGGCTGAAGACGGTTAGGCTATTAGGCCGCCCACCGGTAAGCGCCTAATAGTCTAACAGCCTAAACCGCTAAAAGGCTTATCATAGATGGGAAAATGACCAACTCGGTAATCCAAATAAGTAATTGGCAGCTAATATTCGGCCTGATCTTCATCCTGACCGCCGGCATCCTGTCTTTGCTGCATGCCCTGCGGCTGGAAAAAGACCTGCTGATCGGGACCGTGCGCACCTTTGTGCAATTGTTTGCCCTGGGTTACCTGCTTAAAATCATCTTTACGCTGGACAGCCCCTGGTGGGTGCTGCTGCTATTCCTGTTTATGACGCTGTTCGCCGCCTGGACCATTCGCGGGCGCATCAAGGAAAAGCAGATCGCCTTTTTCATGCCCATCTTCTTTTCCATGCTGCTGAGCTATTTTCTGGTTTCCTATCTGGTAACAGCCGTCATCGTTGGCGCCAAGCCCTGGTGGCAGCCCCAATACTTTATCCCCTTGAGCGGCATGATCATCGGCAATGCCATGAATGCCATCGCCGTTTCATTGGACCGGCTTATGGGCGAGTTTAATAAACGCCGCAATGAAATCGAAACCATGCTCTGCCTGGGTGCGGATTATCGCGAGGCCAGCCACGACATGGTTCAAATCGCCATCAAGGCCGGCATGATTCCCTCCATCAACTCCATGATGGCCGTGGGCCTGGTGTTTATCCCCGGCATGATGACCGGACAGATCCTGGCCGGCAGCGACCCCCTGGTGGCCATCCGTTACCAGATCGTCGTCATGGTCATGATTGTCGGCGCCACCGCCCTGGGCACTTTCCTGGTCATCTACCTGATGCGCCGCCGCTGTTTCGGCGATGCCGGCCAGCTTCTTCTACGCCCAGACAGACTGCCATAATCGGATAGTCGGCTACAGGCATCTAATATTAAAATTATCGCTGAACACCTAATAGCTTAACAGCCTAAACACCCATCCGCCTTATTTAATGTCTGCTTTAAACTTAGGGTTGATTTCCATGCTATTTGGGAATAAAAGCAATAAGCAGAAAAAACAATACTGATTTCCTAGCTATTAAATCACTATCCATACATTGGTAGAAATTTATATGTACTATAAGGGTAATATGTAGAAATTTTACCCCATATCAACACGGTTATCTAAGGTCAATATTATTACTTGACACATATGCATCAATCATACATATTAATGCATATGAGAACAACACTGAACATAGATGATAAAATTTTGGAAAAGGCATCGCGATTGACGGGTGTCAAGGAAAAAACCTCCTTGGTCCGGCTTGGATTAGAAGCTTTGATTGCCCGTGAAAGCAGCAGGCGACTGGCTAAACTCGGAGGTACCGAGGATAATCTGCGACCTATTCCAAGACGGAGATCTACCTAAATACAGCTATGGTTCTTGTTGACACTTCAATTTGGGTTACCCATCTTCGCCAGGGAAGCCGAAAGCTGGAAAAGCTGTTAATGGATGCTGAAGTTATGTGCCATCCATTCATCATTGGCGAACTTGCCTGTGGAAATCTGAAAAACCGGAGCGAAATCATCTCTTTACTCCAATCCCTGCCAATGGCCTCGACGATTGAGTTTGATGAATTCCTTATTTATATCGAAATAAACCAATTAATGGGGAAGGGTATTGGTTTTGTCGATATCCATCTCTTGGCATCTGCTCAGTTGACAGGAGTACCGCTGTGGACAGCAGATAAAAGGCTTAAATCTGCGGCCAATCAACTTGAACTGGTTTTTAAATAGAAGATAACAAAGGCATGTAGATGGACGGGCTATTTCCTGTCGTTCAGAGTGATCTTATTTGATGCGCACATAGATGTCTCTTGCAATTTCTTAGGCTTGAATCGCCCGCCACTTATGCTCAACCGAGCTCATGATGAAAATAGACAGTCTTAGTCACGTCACATTCGTAGTTGAGGACCTCGAGCGCATGGCAATGTTTTTGTGCAAAGGACTTGGTGCAGAAGAAGTTTATGATAGTAAGGTTAAAAATTTTTCAATATCAAGAGAAAAGTTTTTCGTTCTTGGCGGCGTTTGGATAGCCGCAATGCAGGGTAAATCGTTGAAAGAACGTTCTTATCGACATCTTGCCTTTAAAATAGAGGAAAAAGATATCAGAGAATATGAGACCAGGCTCAAGTCGATTGGAGTTGAGATAATACCCTCACGAAATCGAGCCGATGGTGAGGGACAATCCATTTATTTTTACGATTTCGATAATCATTTATTTGAGCTCCATACCGGCACACTCAAACAAAGGTTGGAGAGATATTCAAAGTGAGCTCTAATAGTAGATTGAGATGCGACGCGCAAAAGACCGCGCGCGTCTCAGCTCGGCCGTTATAAATAACAAAGGAGATTGAAATGAACGGCTTTTGGAAAGGTGTTTTTCTCACACTATTCATTTTTATTGGGCTTAATGGATGAAGGCAGGATATTATCTGAAGAACAAGAATTAACCGTTTAGCCGGAGATGCTATGTCAATAATTGTTAATTTGGACGTGGTTCTGGCTAAGCGCAAAATGAAATCCGTAGAACTGGCCAAGTTGGTTGGAATCACCGAACAAAATTTGTCGATTCTTAAGACGGGGAAAGCTAAAGCTATTCGACTTTCCACTCTGGACGCCATATGTAAACATCTTGAATGCCAACCTGGTGATATTTTGGAGTATAAGAACCAGGAGTAATCGGGAACTAATAAGCGTTTACACTGGCGACCTTTGAATTTAGGGACCTAAACCAGATCATAATTTGTTAACTTTATCTTATCATCTGATATACGTCCCACCCCCTCAGACCCCATACTTCTTCCAGATCCCAAAGGGTAGCCTGGAAAGTGCCCTTCTGGGCTTGTATGTCTGGAAAGAAATCGGCTGTAGTAACGGAAACGGGTCACCAGAAAGGAATACCAATATGAGTTACATCCTTGTATTCTTCATGATCAGTATGCTCATCCTCCTGCATGAAATCGGTCATTTCGCGGCGGCAAAATGGGTAGGTATTCCCATAAGCCGCTTTTCAGTTGGCTTCGGGCGGCGCCTGTGGGGATTCAGGCGCAACCATACAGAGTACCGGGTGTCATGGATACCCTGTGGCGGTTATGTGCTGCCGGTAATAGAGGACATGCAAGCCTATTATGCCTTGCCGCTTCAGAAGCGCATCGCGTTTGCCTTGGGCGGCCCTGCCGCAAATATCCTTGGCACTATTTTCTGCCTGGCCCTGATCAACCTCGTGGATCAGGGCGTTTCTCTAAATGCCATCGTTATTAATCCCCTGCGGGAAACCTGGCGGATGGCTGTCCAAATCTGTGCCGCAATTCCCATGCTGTTTAGCCAACCGGATCATCTGTCCGGAATTGTCGGCATAGTGGCCGTAGGCGGAGAACATGTGGGAACGAGTATCTATCGGCTACTGCACCTCGGTGCCATCTTGAACCTCAATCTCGCCATTCTTAATCTACTTCCCATACCACCTTTGGATGGCGGCAAAATCATCATGGGAATTGTTGAAAGGATCTGCGCCCCGCTGAGACGACTTGAATTACCCTTGACCTTAGCGGGTTGGGTCGCATTGATTGGTTTGATGTTGTATGCAACTGCATTGGACATTTCGAGACTTGCCTGAAATGTGGGTGTATAACCGGATTATGATAGAAATTGCCGAGCAAGCGGCGCCACTAGGAAACCACTGACCCACATCAATGAAATGCAAATTTGAAAGGGACCATGTACTTCGAAGAAGAAACATTCGAGCAAATCGATTTCTCCAAAGAACGTATAAAAACCGGTGAATATGAAAATTGCACCTTTTTAAACTGTGATTTTTCAAACTCGGATATTTCAGAGTTCAATTTCATTGATTGTGTTTTCAGGACCTGCAATCTGAGTATGGTAAGCCTGAACAACACCATATTTAATAATGCACAGTTCTTTGGCTGCAAAATGCTGGGGCTGCAGTTTGAGACCTGCAACGATCTGCTGCTGACCGTCGGCTTTTATGATTGCGTCTTGAACCATTCTTCGTTCAGTGGCGTTGACTTGAAAAACACCATTTTCGAAAACTCACAATTACAGGATGTCGACTTTACAAGTTCTGATTTATCAAAATCCGTTTTTAGTAAGTGTGATTTGAAAAATTCCACATTTGGCAACACAAACCTTCAAAAATCAGATTTTACGACTTCGTATAACTATGTAATCGACCCGGAAATAAATCGCATAAAGCAGGCAACCTTCGATCTACCCGGTGTCTTCGGATTATTGGCCAAGCACGATATTAAGATAGCATAAGGCCAAAATTCATTGCGGGACCTAATTTTTAAATAATAAATTGCCAATCTTTTTTCTCATCTGATATACGTCCCTAATCTCCTGAAGTACCGCGTGCGTTATGTTAATCCAGTTGATTGAATGGAAAATTTTATGCCTAAAATAGAAATTCAGGTAGCCAGACTTGATGAAGCCGAAATTCTTAAATCTCATGCAATAAATGCCTTTGAAGAAAACTATAAAAAGTATGGACATTATCCACCGGGGTTAGAATCGGTAAATTGGCATAAAGAAAAAATAAAAAATGGTATTTATTATACAATACGATTTAAGAAGGAAATAGCTGGTGGCTTGTTCATGATTTTGTACCCCGGCAACCAAATGAAAATAGAGTATTTATTCCTTGATCCGGAATTTCAAGGGAATAAAATTGGTTCCACAGTTTTGGCCTTGATTGAAAATAAATATAAAGAAATAACAAACTGGTTTCTTCTAACGCCATATAAAGATTTTAAAAACCATTATTTCTATGAAAAATTGGGCTATGAGAAGGTCGGTGAAATAAAGCCGATTGTAAATAGCGAATTCACTCTTTTCCAATATGAAAAAATAATTAATCCATAACCAGGCGGTAGAGCGCGCCGGGCTCCACTTCGCTCGGATCAGCTGAGGCTCATCATTAATTTAACTTTATTCGCAAGAACCCTAGGAGAGTTGATGAAATCGATAAATGTTCAAGAAGCACCGGACGCCATTGGACCATACAGTCACGCAGTCAAATCCGGAAATTGGGTCTTTTGCTCCGGGCAGACTCCATTGGATCCCGAAACAATGGAATTAACGGGTGTCACTATTGAGGAACAGACTGAAAGAGTTCTCACCAATCTTTCAATTGTTTTATCCGGAATCGGTTTATCCCTCAACAACGTGGTTAAGACGACTGTTTACCTTAAAAATATGGAAGATTTTAAAGGTATGAACAAAGTCTATGAAGAAATGTTTGCAGGGCATAAGCCAAGCCGTACAACTGTCTCAGTCAAGCAAAATCCATTGGACGCACTGGTAGAAATTGAATGTATAGCTGAGATAGATTGAAAAGGGAGTTAAAGTTATTTGAATATGAGCATGCTATTGTCATGCCCTATATGTTACTTTAAAAATTTTTTAATGCCCGGCAGAAATGTGTAATTACGTTGGATTTTCTCTGGACTCCCGCTTTCGCGGTAGTGACAATACTTTTTTAACTTATTTATAGGACAGTACAGTAGAAATAGGCTCAAAACGAAAAACTTGTTGAGCCGATGGAATGTAGATGCTGGTTGTGCCAAAAGGTTCTGCTGTTTCGAATTATGAGGATTTAAATGAAGAGAATTTGTGTGTTTTGTGGTTCGAGCCCTGGAGTGAAACCGGAATATTCTGAAGCTGCCATAGAATTAGGCCATGCACTTGCAGATAAAAATATCGGACTTGTCTATGGTGGCGGAAATGTCGGCCTGATGGGGCAAATTGCCAAAGCTGTGGTTGCGAGAGGCGGTAACGTTGTGGGGGTCATTCCCAAGGCATTGGCGGAAAAGGAAGTGGCATTTACCGGGCTGGATGATCTGCGGATAGTCGGCACGATGCACGAACGCAAAGCTTTGATGGCTGAGCTTTCCGACGGATTTATTGCACTGCCCGGTGGGCTGGGAACCATAGAGGAGTTTGTGGAGGTGCTAACCTGGGCGCAGTTGGGCCTACATCAAAAACCGTGCGGCCTGCTGAATGTTTGTCAGTATTATGACAAGTTTTCGGAATTTATAGATACTGTCTGTGATCAGGGCTTTATCGAAAAAGGGCATCGCGAAGTATTGTTAGTTGATGACGATCCCCGATCATTGCTTGAAAAATTTGAAACCTATCGTCCGCCGAACATAGATAAGGCCGCCTGGGCCTTGCGCTTAAATAATTCCAAATGATTACAGCGGATACGGCTCGAACCTAAATCATACAATATGTTGTTTTCAATAGTTTGTTGACACACAAGCGGCATTTTGCATATTGCATGCCGCTCAACTCAAACGCCTATACTTCTCATGGGCGAGATCAATATTAAGGAAAAAGAACACGCATAAAATCGCTCCCGGGTGCGGATTACCGGCACCTCAAGGATCACCTGTGCTCTGCTAATCGGAAACTGCATTTTCTGATTAATAGCTGGTCACGATTGCAAATCTTTATCGTTATTCTGATCGTCAGCCTCTCTTTTTGCCTGAATGCCTGCGATCGCAGCGGTGTCAGCGGGGGCTGTAACAATACCACCAGCAGCAATTATGAACATGTACCGTGATCGGGCAGGCTGCTGACGTAATGATGTCAGGTATGACGCTTGCTACTGTTTTACGTGAATTAAGCTAGAATTTCTCCAATTTAATCAATTGGCCTGAAACCATGAATTAAGTTTCAGGCCAATTCATCCTTTCGACAATTATTGGTACTGTTCCTTGAATTCTTCCTTGGCTTCGATGTTTTGGATCAGATCGATTAAGATGCCGTTGGGATCCTGAATGATGAAATGACGCTGGCCCCAGTCTTCCGATTTTATATCCAGCACCATATCCAGCCCTGAAGACTTTAGCCGATTGTATTCTGCATCTACATCTTCCACTTCCAGGTTGAGCAGCATCCCCTGGGTTGCATGTTGAAAGGCAGGCGGCAGGCTTGGATGCGTATAATCAAGCAACGCCAATTCAAAGGTGCGGCCTTTACTGGTTTTCATACTGATGTACCAATCAGAATCGAAAGTGATTTCAAGATTCAGATGATTCGTATAAAACGCTTTCGACGCGTCGAGCTTTTTCGTCGTGATTACGGGATATAAGCTATTTATTTTCATATTGCCATCCTTTCTCATTGATTTTAGGTCGCCTTGGTATTATACATACAGCATGTATGTTAAAAATTAAATTAATACATACTGTATGTATGTCAATGGTGGAAAAGTGTCACGTCCCAAAAAAGTTACCAAGGCCGAACAACGTAAAGCCACAATAAAGAAACTGATTAAGATCGCAACCGATGAATTTGCCACGAAAGGCTACGCGGGCGCCTCTACGGAATATATAGTCCAGTGCGCTGGCCTCACACGCGGCGCACTTTATCATCACTTTAAAAATAAAGCCGGATTGTTCACTGCCGTATTTGAGGCCGCCCAGGAGGAAATCGGACGCCGCGTTGAAGCCCGGGCAGATACATCAGATGATTTGTGGGAACAGCTTATCCTGGGTTGCAGAGGCTTTTTAGAGGCAAGCAGCGATCCCGCTTTGCAGCAGATTGTTGTCATTGACGGCCCGGCTGTCTTAAAATGGGAAGCCGTTCGTCAAATTGATCTTTCACTCGAGCAAGGCAGTCTCTCGTTACTGAAAAAATGTTTAAGTGACTTGATAGATGCCGGGGTTATCAAGAGGCTGCCCCTTGATGCCCTTGCGCATTTATTGTCCGGGGCAATGGATGAGGCGTCCATATGGATTGCCCAGTCCAAAGATTCACAAAGGGCGCTGTTACAGGCCCAGACTACCCTTGAATCATTATTATCTTCATTAAAAATCCACGATCGTTAAGTTTTAAAAAGGGACACTTGTTAAATGAAAATATCAATTGCAAGCGACCATGCTGGATTCAAATACAAAACATTAATTTCTCAATATCTTCAATCCAAGGGACATGAAATCATCGATTTCGGTACCGACTCAGAAAAATCCGTTGATTATCCTGATTTTATCAAACCCGCAGCGGTTGCCGTATCAAAGCAACAGGTAGAAGTTGGCATTGTCCTTGGTGGCAGTGGCAATGGTGAGGCAATTGCCGCAAACAAGGTGAAAGGTATCAGGTGTGCTGTCTGCTGGAACGTTAAATCCGCCATCCTCGCTAAAGAACACAATAATGCGAACCTTATATCAATCGGCCAAAGAATGGTCTCCGAAGAAGTTGCCATCCGAATGGTTGACGCATGGTTGCATGCAAAATTTGAGGGTGAAAGACATATTGAGAGGATTATTAAAATCGAGAAGGCGTATTAAATATGGGCTTAACTCAACCGACCAAAGCCCGTAGCGGACGACTATCGTCGCCGCTGACCCGACTTATACCTATTTGCTGGAACTTAAAAAAATGACAGACCAGGCGTTTGTGACAACTGCAGCTGGCGTGAAAATGCCGTGGATTATTTACGGTACGGCCTGGAAAAAGGAACGGACCCTGGCTTTGGTTGTGAAAGCCGTCCAAACAGGATTCAGGGGCATTGATACAGCCTGCCAGCCTAAACACTACAACGAATCAATGGTAGGAGCGGCGCTTCAACGGCTAAAAAGCTCTGGGATCAAACGCGAAGCCCTTTTTTTACAGACGAAATTTACCCCCGTAGATGGTCAAGATCCAAGTAATGTGCCTTATGATATGTACGCTTCGATTGAGTCGCAAATAGCCCGGTCTTTTGAGGTTTCGACGCAGAATCTGCAAACACCCTATGTAGATTCTCTGGTCCTGCATTCACCATTGTCACCCCACAGTTTTTTGATGCGGGCATGGACCGCAATGGAGGCGATTCAAAAGAATGGCGGCGCGCGTCAGTTGGGTATCAGTAACTGCTACAGTGTTGAAGTCCTGGCGCAGCTCTACGCGGATGCCGATGTGAAGCCGGCAGTTATACAGAACCGCTTTTATCCGCAAACGGCCTATGATAAAGATTTGCGCAATTGGTGTTCCAATTACGGTGTCATCTACCAAAGTTTTTGGACCCTCACGGCCAATCCTCATGTTTTAGGCAGCAACACCATTAAAGACCTTGCCCAAAAGTATAAAAAAACCGAAGCCCAAACTTTCTTTCGGTATCTGAATCAATCCGGTATAGTCCCGCTTACCGGAACCAGCTCCGAGCAGCATATGCAGGAAGATCTAACGGTCTTTGACTTCGAGCTTTCCGCTGAGGAACTGAAGAATATACAGCAGATGATCGAAAAATGAAATTTCCCGAAACCACCATATCTGGGACTCCAGATGAGCTTGGCTTTGCCCATGGAACAGCATTATCTTCTGAAATTGAGTCTACCATCGACTTTTATGCCACGATTTTCGGAAAATCATCTGTAGAGATAATCGATCGCGCCAAGCATTTTCGGAAAGTCATCTTTGACTATAATCCCGCGTTCTGTGATGAGATCGAGGCGATTGCAGCCGGTGCCAAGTTCAAAGAGCCTCTATGGATCTATGCCTTGAACGCCCGCAGTGAAATTCTGGCACTTGATTCACCCGTGAATGTGAACGAGTGCACTGCCTTGTATTTTCAGCCGACTGCCTTATTAGGTCAAAATTGGGATTGGGGACGTCCGCTGGAAGACCTGGTGGTTTTAATGCAAATAAAGACTTCGGAAAATCATACAATCCAAATGCTTACCGAACCGGGAATTATCGGCAAGATCGGATTGAATTCACATGGTATCGGCACTTGCCTAAATATTCTTAGAATCAATCAACCCCTAAATGGGGTACCCATTCACATTGTACTTCGATCAATACTGGAATCGCAAACACTTGAAAATGCCAAACTTGCCATTCAGAAATCAGGTTATGGGAAAGCCAGCAATATACTTTGCGGCGACGCAAGCGGAAACTTCTGTGACATTGAATTCGCAGGTGACGATAAATTTAATCTACCTACCCAAATCCCTTTCATGGTTCACACAAACCATTTTATAGGGAAATCGATTAATCCTTCTGATGAATCTTTTATGAATTCATATACCCGATTGCGGGTTGCCAATCAAAAAGCATCGACCTTAAAGGAATTCAGCATTGATGAGATGAAAGCAATCTTGTCAGATCGATCCGATCCCGAGTATCCCATATTAAGAGCCTATCAATCCGACAATGAACTGCGAGAAGTTGGATCTGTCGCCACGATTATAATGGACTTGAAATCCCGGAAATTACATGTTCGGAGAGGCAATATCACCCATCTCCAGGAAGATCGCGGCACGAATATCGGGCAGGAAATGAAAGACCGGGCCGCTAATAAATTCGTGATACCATTTAAGGATAAAAATGACCCCGCTTGACCAATCAAACGATCTGGTATCTCCGGACGAGTTACTGACGAATATTTTGGAGCAGGATCACTTCCATGAGAAAGGGCCGGTCAAAAGGTGGTTTATTCAGGATGAGCTGATCAATCAATTGCGGGAATATTCTGGTGAGATCTGGCTGCCGATATTTAAAAAACGCCTATCGATACTACAACATAACGACCATTTAAATACACTCTTTCATTTGGCAGGGTATTTGCTGAAAGGCAACGGGGCAGATTTGATCCGCGGGTATTGGGACCTCTGGTCCCAGGAAACATTCAAGGGCTTAACTTTTGCAGCAGTTCACTGCCTTCCTTCGGCGGAAGGCTTTGGAATGGTTACCGGCAAATTAGACCGAATGAACCCGCAGGATCGCCTGATCTGCAAATTCGTATTGGGGTGGTTTGAAAGTCCATTGGCGCTTAAATGGATTGAAGAGCATATTACGACGCCCATTGATGTGACTTGGGGTACCTTAGCAGCCCGGTCTCAATTTGATTGGGAGCATTTTCAAAGATGGCTATATTTGGGCCGACCCCTCAGTCTGGTGGCACTGGATGCCTTGGGTTTTTGTATTACCACTCCCAAAGCACCGGATGGTCACCAATATAAGCCCTTAATCAATCCCCCCCCGCACGCTGTCTTTATGAGTGTTTTGGAAGATTACCGAAAAAATGACCCGGTGGTTCGTGTCCGCAGAGCCACTGAGTCTCTCATGTCTGAATTAAGGACCAAGGGCTTGTAAAATGTTGACCCACAAAAGACCGCTGTTAGCTTTTCTTGTCGTGCCCATTTTGATGATTTTGCCAAATAGTGTTAAAGGAGCCGAATTCATGCTTAAAAATACCAGTCAAATCAAAATCAGCGGCGGCTGCGAGGTATTTGCCGAAGCGAGTATTACTTTCTCGCCATCAGGCAAGGACACGGCTATGGTTCGACTGGATAATTCAGGCAGGTGGTTTTATGATAAAAATTCTAATCCGATCCCCTCTTTTGAAATCAAGGTTTATACCAGGCAGTTGTCCGTGTTTCTCAAGCGTTGGGTTGAATTAATACAATCGATTCAAAAAAAGGTCGATAACTTTTCAACACGTGAAGCCACGGTCACGATCGATTTTTCATTTGACGACAAAGACCTCCACCATGAATTTTCAGAAAATAAGGGCGGCTATCACCTTGATCTCTTGATTGAATCCCTGGAATCCTTCGTGGACACCTGCCATAAAAAAGCAGCGCCCGCAATATCCGCGACTTCTAATCCAATTTTTTCGCCAAAAAATAAAACCGAAGCATTTCTGGCCGCTCCGGATCAAAGGGAAAAGGTTGTCATACAGTTTAATGATATGAATGGTCTGCATGGCGGCAGAATTGTTGTTGTAACCGGGACTGGCAATGCGATGGTGCTGACTGTATCCCACCATAACGAACAAAAAAAATTGTGGGAGCAACGATACATATTCGATATTTCGCGTGATCAGCTTGATAAAATTTATAAGGAAATGATTGATATTGATGTCATCACGATCCAGCTTGAAGACCGGATTGGCGTACCGGACGAGACGCGAATCCATCTGACGATCACCAACGCCGGCAATGAATCTTTCAAACTTGAGACCTGGGAAAAATCGAACCTGCCGCCGAGTGCAGGCCCCAGCAATCCGCGGGCCAGGTTTGACAAGGCTTGTCTTCCCCTGAAACGACTTGAGCATATTGCCAAGACCGAAAAAAAGCCGGTCCAAGAGGGGCCATACGTCTCCCCATGAATTCAGACTACTTTCTAAAATCAAAACGCCTGGGCTTTCGAACCTGGTCTTTGGACGATCTCGATCTCGCATATGGCCTCTGGGGCGATTTTGAGGTCACCAAACTGTTTGACGGCCGGGGACCCCTCTCCAGGGAGCAGGTAAAAGCTAAACTGCTGCAGGAAGTGGCCGCGCAATCCGCGCATGGGATTCAATACTGGCCGTTTTTTCGGCTTGAATCCGGCGAACACCTCGGATGCGCGGGACTAAGACCTTACGATACGGCTAAAAGCGTTTTCGAAATCGGTTTTCACATCCGATCCAGCCACTGGCGAAAAGGCTATGCCACGGAGGCCTCACGGGCGGTTATGCAATACGCGTTTACCGTCCTGAAGGTTAAGGGTCTCTTTGCCGGACACAATCCCAAAAATTCGGTTTCCAGCAAACTGCTTCTTAAACTCGGTTTTAACTATACCCACGACGAATTCTACGAGCCCACCGGACTGGAGCACCCGTCTTATCTTCTCAAAGCTGAACAATATTATGCTAATTTCGGAAAACATGGGAACAGGCCTTCTCCAGGTCCGCAATAAGTGATACTGGTGCACTATCATACCTTCCAGGTGGCTTATAGGAATTTAGATTTTAACAAGCGTGACTTTTTTGAACGGCTTATCATTAAAACCATGAAACAAAAAGTATAACCCGCAACATCACCGGCATCAAGCCGGTGTGCGGCCCTCCCTGGCAAGAAATCCGGAATGATGGAGAGAAATGAAAACAGATTATACCGGCAGTTTAAAAAACGAGTTGTTAAATCTGGAAACGCAGGATTCAGGGGTTGTTCTTGATGTCGGCTGCGGTAATGCTGAATTTACGTCGGTCCTATCTCAAAAGTTCAAACGCGTAGTCGGAATTGATCCCGATGAAAAACGAATCGATTCGGCAAGCCAGGAATTTGTATCTAGTAATATATTTCTTCAGGTAGGTCGGGGTGAATCTCTCGGTTTTTCCTCAAATTCATTTGATACGGTAGTTTTTTGCCAGTCACTTCACCATGTACCCCCTGGACATCAATCAAAAGCCCTTGATGAAGCATGGCGCGTAATGAAAGACCATGGTCAGCTGCTTATTATTGAGCCCATTTACCAGAAAGGTTCATTAGAGAAGATCGAATGCCTTTACCATGATGAAAAGGAAGCAAGATATGCTGCCCGAAATGCTGTAGTGTCTCTTATCAATGATAAATTTATCCTATTCAAGCAAAAAGAAATTCGTATTGAGGACACATGCAGCGGGTTTGATGATTTTTATCATCATAACATCAGGAAAAAATCATACGTCCAATGGCTAGATTCTTTAAAACCGGAGGTTGAGGAAATCCTGCACAAGTGTGATAAAAGCCCTGATGATGAATTTATTATGGCGTATTTTGCAACAGTCTGGCTCTTGAAAAAGTTAGCCATGTGATTCAGATTTCTCCGATTATGTCGATCTGGTTCTATTCCGGTTCTTTGACCTTACTCAATCCAGGTTACAATATCCCCTAGATCAGCCCTGTCTCTTTTAAAATTATTGACCGGGGCCTCAATGTCGGGCCAGCCAATGGCGGCTCCGATTACGATCTGTTTGTTGTCCGGTATGGAAAAGAGCTTGCGGGCGATATCGGTGTAGATGATAGAGGCTGCCAAAACACAGGAACCAAGGCCCTTTTCATGAGCAAGCAGCAGTATATTCTGGAGAATCAACCCGCAATCCAGCATGGCATATTCCAGCGAAACTGACTTGTCGAGGGTTAATAAAACAAGTCCGCTGGCGTCAAACAGGGAAAACATTTCCGTATAATACCGGGTTCTGCCCTCCAAGTCATCTCTGGGGATGGACAGTGATTTCAGGACTGATTTTCCGATATTCTTATACCGGGTGTTTAATTTATCAGGCCAGGAATCAGGCATTGATATTTCCTGGGTAACCTTTTTACCCGACACAACGCCCTGATGATTCTCTTTTTTGAATCTCGCCAAAGGCTCGCCGATTGCGACCACTATTTCCCAGGGCTGCGTGTTTCCCCAGGACGGCGCCCACCTGGCTTCTGAAATAATTTCCGCCAATATTTCTCTGGGTATGGGTTTAGAAAGGAATCGCCGAATACTGCGTCTTTGTCGAATCGCTTCTTTTAGTTGCATGCCTTCTCCATAACATATTTATTTTTATTTAATATTAACAATGATAACCCCTTGCCAAGTACACCGGGATTCACTATAAACAATGGAGTATAGTCCATGGTCAACACCTAAATGGAGAGATTTATGTTAATCGGGGAACTTTCATCAAAATCGGGCGTCAGCCGCGACACCATTCGATATTATGAGAAGCTGGGACTTATCCGCTCAACAGCAAGATATGATAATAATTATAAAATATACGCTGACAACACCATCCATGTTATTCATTTTATTCGGGTATGCAAAGGCCTGGGCTTTACCCTAAAGGAGATACACACCCAGTTAGACGAGGTTTTTGAAAACAACTTAAATTTCCAAATGATTGAGAATATCATAGAACAGAAAATCGAGGATATTCAGCGCAGAATCGAGGAGCTGCGAGGTGTTTCTAAAACTCTCAAATCGGTGTTAAACAATTGCCCCAAAACCGGCAGTATCAAAGACGCCCTTTTCGAATGCCACGAATAGATAGATTACAGACCACTTGTATCCCAAAATCAGTCCATTTCGTGACATGGGGTGAAATCAAATTTATAGAAAAATTTTGCGCCCCTAGGAAAATTGCCGAAATGAAGATCGCATCAAGGCAATGCTCACCCCTACACCAAAATTAAGAATATTCTTCAAACTATTTTTTGGGATCTAAGCTTTACTCATATTGGCGTATGCCAAGAGCCGTGTCTAGAATGAGGCTCCCTCATCGATTCCGTTCTTGCCGCCAGCTCAAATTTTTGATATTATAACAGACATTTAAAGTAGTTACTAATTTAGGGTATCCCCGACTCGCCCTAACATTGTCAACAGCTGTTCACCCTTCAAATCTTTACGCGCACTGACCTGCATACATCGTCGGGGATATTTACGCGTGTTGATAGAGCACGCCGCCGCTATACGTTCACGAATCTTAACATGCCTGAATGCGGTATTAAAAAGAAAGTCGATTATGAAAGAAAGTCAAAAAAAGAACGACACGCAGGGGTTGCAAGAGATGACGCTGGGTGTATTCAAGGAAGCTCTTGAAAACGCCACGGATGCCATCGGGATGTCTACGCCGCAAGGCCGTCATTACTATCAAAACAAAGCTTTTACCGATCTGTTCGGTATCATCGGGGAGAATCCACCCGCAACATTGTATTGCGATGAGAAGATCGGCACGGAAGTGTTCCGGACGATTATGGCCGGCGGATCCTGGACCGGTGAAGTGGCTATGTATGCCAAGGATCGACGCATTCTGACTATTCTTTTGAGGGCTTATGCAATCAAGGACGAACAATCGAACATCATTGGCCTGGTTGGTATTCATACCGACATCACTGAGCGGAGACAGGCCGAGGAGGCTTTGTCACTGTCGGAGGCAACATATCGCGAGATATTCAACACCGTCAACGATACCATTTGGATCCACGATGTTAAAACCTTTCAGTTCATCGATGTTAATAGCAAGGTAACGGAGATGTTTGGATACTCAGTCAAGGAAGCTCTTGATTTGAGCGTGGAGGACATTAGCTCTTGTATTCATCCTTTCACACAAAATACGGCCTTGAAGCTGTTGAAAAAAGCGGCTGCCGGTGAGCCCCAGATCTTCGAGTGGCACACCAGACATAAGGACGGCCATCTTTTCTGGACCGAAGTCAGTCTCAAACGTGGGACTATCGCGGGAAAAGACTGCCTCCTTGCCATCGAGCGTGATATCACCGAGCGCAAACGGGCTGAAGAGACGCTGCAGCGGGTTCATGCACTCGAAAGCCTCGGAACCGTAGCCGGCGGCATCGCTCATGATTTCAACAACCTGCTGATGGGTGTGTTCGGCAACATCGAACTCGCGAGATCAAACTTATCACCCGGCCATCCGGCTATAACTTCCCTGCAGACCGCCCATCAGGCCCTGGAGAGCGCCCGGCACCTCACCAACCGGCTGTTGACTTTCGCCAAGGGCGGCAACCCCGTGCTGGAAACAGTCGACCTTCGGGAGCGCATTAAGGAAACGGTGCAGTTCCACCTAACCGGCAGCAATGTAGCGGGGCATTACGATATTCCAGAAGACCTATGGCCGGCCAGGGCGGATAAGGGACAGATTGCCGAGGTCATTTCAAACCTGACCATCAACGCCAAGGAAGCCATGCCTGGGGGTGGCACACTTTACGTACATGCCCGGAACATTTCCGATATTCATGAAACTGTCGCTCCGGCACTTCGCGGCGATTGTGTCAAACTGACCTTCAATGACGAAGGGGTCGGAATTCCCGCGGACATTACCGCTAGAATTTTTAACCCTTATTTCTCCACCAAACAGTCGGGCAGTGGTCTTGGCCTGGCCATTGTCTACGGCATCATCACCAGGCACAAGGGACATATAAGCGTCGACTCCGAACCGGGTGCCGGGACTATATTTACCGTCTTTCTTCCTGCCGATACCAAGGAGCGTTCACCAACGGCAAGCGACGAATCATCGATTCCACAAGCGCCCCCCAAACTTTCCAAATATATCCTGATCGTGGATGATGAAGCCGTGATTCGTGAAACTGCATCCCATATGCTCGAGATGTTGGGTTGTAGAGTGGAAACCGCCGTCAGCGGCAGCGAGGCCATCAACAAATTCACAGCGGCATTGGAACGGAAGAGACCGTTCGACTTGACGATCATGGACTTGACAATCCCGGGAGGAATGGGCGGGAAAGAAGCAATTGGAGAGCTGCTGGCGCTCGATGCCGCTGCCAAGGTGATCGTTTCTAGCGGCTACTCTTCCGATCCGGTCCTGGCCGATTATACCAGATATGGTTTTTCGGGGCGTCTCGCCAAGCCGTTTTCAATTCACGAACTCAATGAAGCCATATCGCGCGCCCTAAAGATGGTCTAACTTCCAAAATGGTCAAATGGTACCACTGGAACGCCCATTAAATTACAAGCTATCTCAAAATTAATGCCTCCGGCAAGAAACTTTACCGATAGAAAGCAGAGAATCCGCGCGATATATCAGCATTTTGAGACGCTTTGCGATGCCGCCATAAGGAATTAAATTATTTCAGGGGTCGGGGTGTTTTTCAATCAAATTCTTGTCTGGCTTGGAAATGCTATCGGCAACGGAAGCGGACACTGTCTGAATGTATTAGGCATCGTTAAGAAAGAACAGCTTATAACCAAGACCGGTTCTTAATCTCTATCAAAAGATTTTAAATGTAACTTTTCGTTTTTATACAATAAAATCTGTTCTTGCTTTAGGATGCCTTATGCATGAGTTTGGGCGCTGAAGTCGCTGATAGCATTTCCAAGCCAGACATAAAAAAATTCCCCGAGGGCTCAATTATTTTGAGATAGCTTGTATTAATCTCTCAACTCCCATCCCTAGCATAAAGGAATCAAGGCTACTCTTCACTGGCATCAAACCGGAGTCAGGAACAAACCTTCCCGGGATTCAGGATCATTTTAGGATCGAACGCCTGTTTGATGGCACCCAGCAGGTTCATCCCCGATGTTCCGATGGAATCTTCCAGAAAGGGCTTTTTGGCATAGCCGATGCCGTGCTCGCCGGATACGGCGCCACCCAATTCCTTGGCCTTGGTGTACATGCGATCAAAGACCTCGGAAAGCTTATTTGAAAACTCAGCGCCGTTCAATTGGTCTTGGAGGACATACAGATGCAGGTTGCCGTCGCCGGCATGGCCGAAACCCATAATCCTCACATCATACTCCTCTTTGAGGCCATCGGCAAATCGCACGAACTCCGCGATCTTGTTGCGGGGAACCACCACATCACACTCATCCATGGCGGACGTGGAAGCTTTGATGGCTTCCAGGAAAGCGCCCCGGGCTTTCCAGATGGCTTCTTTACGCTCCTGAGTATCGGCAATTAACACATCCTCCGCCCCGGCATCCAGGCAGATATGGGCCACGTTTTCATAGATGCTTTCGATCTCCCCTTTGGAATTGCCGTCAAAATTAAGCAACAAATAGGCGTCGGCCGAGGAATCCGGGAACTGTGTGCCCAAGTATTTTTCGGCGGCCAGAATCACATCCCGTTCCATGAATTCCACCGCTGTGGGAATGGCCTTGGATTTGATGATTTTAGGAACCGTTTCGATAGCGGCAAATAAATTAGAGAAGGGAATCAATAAGCTGATGGCGGTCTTGGGTAGCGGCAGCAGACGCAGAACCGCCTTGGTGACGATACCCAGGGTGCCTTCGGAGCCCACGATCAAATCCTTGATGCTGTAGCCGGATGAATTTTTGACCACCTTACCGCCAAACTGCATCACCTCGCCGTTGGGCATGACCACTTCCAGGCTGCGGATGTAATCCCGGGTCACACCGTATTTCACAGCCCGCATGCCGCCGGCGTTGGTATTGATATTCCCGCCGATGGAGGCGCTCTTTTCTCCGGGATCCGGGGGATAAAACAGGTCTTTTTCTTCCACGTATTTAATGATTTCCATGAGCATGACACCGGGCTGTACCGTCAAAGTCAGATTCTCCTCATCCAGTTCCAGAATCCGGTTCATGTTGTTCAGGTCAATCATGATGCCCCCGTGGAGGGCCACGGCGCCGCCCACAAGACCGGTTCCCTGGCCGCGCGGTGTTACCGGAATGTTGTTTTGGAAAGCGTAGGTCATGATGCGTGAGACTTCAGCAGTGGTGTTGGCCTTCACCAGCACCTCTGGATACTGCTGATCCCCGGATAATTCGTCGTGGCTGTAATCTTCGTTGATGGCAGTGTCGAAAAAGACGCGGTCATTCGATGTGATGGATATCAGATTGTGTACATCTTGGAGATCTACTTTTTTATAGTGCATGGGATCCTCCTTTAAGCTAACTCAAAAATATCTTTTGGCCCTATCTCTTTGTTGGGCTCATATTTCAATTTCTCAATAATACTTGAAATGGTCGATACCATTTCCAATGTATTCCTGCGGGTTGAAATGTTCGCCCGCCTTGATATAGAACCAAAATCTTATTCTTGAGACACCTTATTTATAAACGGTCTGGGCAACACAGGTACTTTCCTCTTGGGCCTCAATACGACCTATCAGTTGCGGCAGAATTTCATAGAGGTCCCCGTGGATACCGATGTGGGCGATGTTGAAAATGGAAGCCGAGGGATCATTGTTGATGGCCATGATCAAGTCGGAGTTATTCATACCGGCAGCAAACTGAACCGAACCGGAAACCCCGCAGGTGATGATCAGCTTGGGTTTGACAGTCCGGCCGGAAAGGCCGATCTGGGTCCTGGGATCACCCCATCCTGCTTCGATCAGGGGACGTGTTGCCGCCAGCCGCCCGCCGAGCAGATCAGCCAGTTTCTGCAGCATGGCCATGTCTTTTTCTTGCTTCACACCGCGACCGGCCACCACGATCACTTCGGCATCTTCGATATTTTCCGAGACCTGCTTTTCAGTTACATCAAGGACACGAATACCCGATACCAGCATGTCCTCCGTCACCTCGCAAATTGTTACCGCCCCGTTGGGTACGACACATTCCGGGGCGGAAAAAATCTTATATCTTACCGTTGCAAACTGCGGCCGATGGGCCGGGGTCTGAATGTGGGCCATAATGTTGCCGCCAAACGCCGGCCGGATCTGATCCAGATCTGTATTCTCCTGGACATCCAGAACGGTACAGTCCGCTGTAAGCCCCGACTTGAACCGGGCCGCTGTCCGGGGTGCCAAAGAGCGCCCAATGGTGGTGCCGCCCACAAGCACGATGCTGGGCTTATGCCGGTTGATAAAATCTTCCATGACTGCCGTGTAGGGCTCGATTCTGAAATGGGTCAGGTCCTCATGATCGTAAACGAAAATTTCGTCCACGCCGTAATTAAGCAGATCATCGGCCGGGTCCGTGATACCACATCCAATAAAAACGCCATAAACCGGATGGTCAATCTTGGCAGCCAATTCCCTGGCCTTGCCGATGAGTTCATGGGTTACCGGATGGATCTTGCCGTTGTCATGATCCACATACACCGCAATTCCCTTCCAGAGGCTCTTGTCAACCACGGCTATGGGTTCCTCATGCAGCTCAAAAATCCCAGGCGGTCCGTTCTTGATGCAGAGTTTGCACATTTTGCAGGATGCATTGGCCGCCAGCTCTTTTCCATCCCACTCCAGGGCGTTAAAAGGGCACAATTCCAGCAGTGTTTCATGGTTCTTTATTTTTTCCTGATGAATGATGAGGCTATCCATGATGCCCTCCTATATAAATTTTCCCCTGATCAATTTGTCATGTAGTTTTTGAGCCAGTTCAGGACCCGAGCCATGCCAGGCTTCTTTTTCGCGCTCAGTGTTGGGTGGAAAAATACGTATTACCCGTGTGGGGGATCCCGTGAGGCCATAGCGCCCTTCGTCCTGATCCGGAAAGTGCTTCAGGGCCAGGCGGGTGACAGGCCGATCTTTGGTTTCCTGCTTGCGTCGGAATGACGGCAGCCGGGGCTGGTGGATGCCCTTTTCAACCGTGATCAGGCAGGGAAAAGCCACTTCTACTGTCTCAACCGAATTGGGCATGTCCATGTCCACGACAATGCCGTTCGACTTGATTTCGTGTATGCGGATTACATTGGCCACATGCGGGATGCATAGAAACTCCGCCATTTCCGGGCCCACTTGGGCTGTATCCCCATCGGTGGTCTGTTTGCCGCAGATGATCAGATCCGGCATGCCTTGGGTGATAATGCCCTGGGAAAGGGTGTAGGCAGTCGACAGTACGTCTGCACCGGCAAATTTGCGATCACTGAGGAGCAGTCCGTCATCCGCCCCCATCATATAGGCCTCTTTGATGACATCTGTGGCCTGGGGCGGGCCCATACTGATTACCGTGATTGCGGCACCTTTGGACTCTTTAATTTGAAGTGCTGTCTCCAGGGCGTACAGATCATAGGGATTCATTTTGGATTCAATGCCGTCCCGAATCAGAACACCGGTGTCCGGGTCGACCGCCACCTTGGTGGTGCCGGGCACTTGTTTAATACAGGTGGTGATATTGATCATGTGGCCTCCCAAATGGCATACCAATAAGGCTCTTGTTCTAATACAAGGTGTAATTTTTATTTTGGTCATACCAATAATCATTTTATCTTGTCAAGTATTTTTATCTATATATTATTGTTTATTTATAGATAGTTATAAATCATATCGTAGTGTGACCAAGGCGAATCCATACTTTAAACTTAGCCATATAAGCTTGTATGCATATTGGTATTACCATTAAACATATAGAATTGTTGATTAAATAATTTGAGGGAGGGGCTGTTGCTTTCTGGGCCGAATCTTTCTTTGATTTAAAGGCAGAAAATTTTTTACTTGGACAGATTTCAGATGACGTGGGCAAAATTAGTGTAAATTAAATTTGATATATCCATGCCAAATATTTATGCTAATTCGACTTAATAATGTAAATGACATTTCTGAAATTGGTATGCCATGAAAAAACCTCTCTTGTTGTCGCTTTTCTTGATATTGGCACTTTTTGTTGGTGCAGCGGCCCCTTTTGAGCCAATTAGATTTGTGGAAGCCGCCCGCAGTCAGGTAGGAAGGACGCTGACATATGATCCCAGCTATCGGGCTTTGGCCTACCCCAATGGTGATGTGCCTATGGATCGGGGTGTTTGCACGGATGTAATTATTAGGGCATTGAGGGACGCATATACTTACGATCTGCAGAAGTTCGTCCATGAAGATATGAAACGAAATTTTTCGAAATATCCTAAAATTTGGGGATTGAGCGGCCCGGATAAAAACATCGATCACCGGCGGGTGCCCAATTTACAGACCTTTTTTAAACGGCAAGGATGGTCCCTGCCGTTGTCACGGCAAGTTTCGGACTATCAGGCCGGAGACATCGTTACCTGCATCGTGCCGCCACATTTGCCGCATATTATGATTGTCAGCGACCGGGTCAGCCGAAACAAGGTTCCGCTGGTAATTCACAATATCGGCTCGGGAACCCAGGAAGAGGATCTTTTATTTGAGTTTGAAATGACGGGTCATTACAGGATTAATGACTTTTAGTTTCCCACCTGTCATGTTATTTAAAAATCCCCTGCTGATTCGATTCCAGCCTATATTTCATTTTAGAAATAGCCTCCGGCATTGCTTTGTCGTTTCTAATTTTACGGAATAACAGGATGCCGAGACCAGTCAGCAGCATGAGTATAAAGGCCGCAAACATTCCGGTGACAGCCAGATTGGTCGCCCCGGAGCTGGCACCGAATTTAAACACATATCTATAACCCACAAAATAGGTCCAGGATATCCACAAGGCGGTAAAAATGCCGATCAGGATTCCCAGCGGATAAGTGGGTCTGGCCCGTAATACGAGCAGAGTGTCCGCGGGTCGCGGCACAATATTGATTTCCACATCGTCTTCATAATCTCGAAACAGGTACCCTTTCGAACTTAGGAATATTTCGTGCATGGGGGTGTCCATTTTAATGCGAACATCTGCCGTATCGGTAGCATAGCTTCTAAAAATACCCAGTGCTCTTTCAGGCTCTGGCAGGGCCTTTAGCATGTAATTGTAATCTTTTTCTTCCAGATTCATTTCAGCCGGATACTTCTGCAGGGCCGCAAGCAGTTTCTTGAGGCCGTTTTCCACAAAGGCGCAATGCCTTTTATAACCCAAAAAAATCAATGCAGCCCCAAACAGCGGGGCGCTTCCTCTGAAATACAGCGCAACCGTTATCATGGCTCCCGAACCCCTGCCCGTATAAACCTCCAGCATCCAGAGGGCGACAAACCAAATACCGGTATAAGCAATGGGAAACCAGAAAGCACTGAAGACCAGATACCCCACATCCATATGGGAGCTATCAATTGCCACCCGAGTTTTGCCGTCATCCGTGGTCTGCAGCTCAACCTTGAGATGATCATTGGACATGGAATTCCAGGTACGCTCCCGGAGGACCCCCATTTTACCAAAGACCAGGTCGCAGCAGGCGCGGAAGAATTTGACACCGTCGCCTTCATAAATCCGGTTTATATAGGCTTCCCATTCGACACCTTGCGAGGTAAGCTTTCTGTGGAAAGAAACTGCTTGTGATTGGCTACTTTCGCCCGACTGCATAGGGTGTGCCTCCCACTTTATGTCCTGCTACTGGAATCGTAAAAAGCTGATAGCTTAGAGCATACCGCTTACTGCTTACGCGTCACGCTCTTTTAGCTTCCTCCGCAGCACCTTGCCCACAGCGGATTTGGGCAGCTCATCGATGAACTCGATGATCTTGGGCACTTTGTAAGCTGCCAGTTTTTCACGGCAAAATTCGGTGACGTCTTCTTGCGTCAGGCTCTCACCCTCCTTGACCACTACAAAGGCCTTGACGGTCTCGCCGCGGTATTCGTCTTTGACTCCTACGGTACACGCCTCCAGGATCTTGGGGTGATCGAATAATACGCCGTCCAGTTCCACCGGATAGATATTGTATCCGCCGGCAATGATCATGTCCTTTTTGCGATCGGTTATTTTCAGGTAACCGTCCTCGTCAAAGCGGCCGATGTCACCGGTATAGAACCAGCCGTCCTTGAGCACTTCGGCAGTGGCCTCGGGTTTCTTGTAGTACCCCATCATGACCTGGGGCCCCTTGATGATGATCTCACCATCTTCACCCATTGGCAGCTCGTTTTCGCCGGTTTCTATATCGACGATTTTGACATCGGTATCCGCCACCGGAATGCCCACGGTTCCGGGTTTGATCTCACCACCCCAGGGTGTGATGGTGACAAACGGACCGGCTTCGGTGGATCCATACACCTCGCACATCATGGCACCGGTGAGATCTTTGAGGTCTTTGATGGTATCGGCCGCAAGGGGTGCGGCACCCGAAAAAAATCCTTTAATGGAAGACAAGTCCATGTTGCGAAAGGTGGACTCAGCCAAGAGGCCCACAAATATGGTGGGAACTCCCGGCAAAAAGGTGGGTTTGTACTTCTTAATGATATCGATGTTGATCTGCGGTTCCGGCCGGGGCACCATGATGTCTTCCCAGGCCTGCCAGGTAATAAAGTTTTGGATGGCGGCAAATCCGGCCGTATGAAATACAGGGAAATTTCCCACCAGGCGCTCTTCACCCGGCTTCAGATCCGGAAACCAGGCCGTGGCCTGCTGGGCATTGGAACTCAGGTGGGAATGGCTCTGCATAACCCCCTTGCTGACGCCGGTGGTACCGCCGGTATATAGGATCGCGCCCATGGCATCCCAGTCGCTTTTATCCTCCACTGGTTCAGGTGAATATTGGTTGATGATATCACAAAACACCTTGACATCATCCGTGGGTGTGATCTTGCGGACCATATCCTTTTTGACAAAGGGAAACAGCTGCTTTTTGGGAAACGGCAGGTAGGAATGGATGTGACATCCGATGATCTTTTCCAGTTTGGTTTGGGGCTTTATTTTTTCCATGCGGGGAACCAACAGAGTCAAGGTAATCACCATCCTTGCATCGGAGTCGTCCAGTTGATAGGCCAGCTCCCGTTCGGTATAGAGGGGGTTGTTCTGAACCACAACGCCCCCCACCCGGAAAATGGCCAGATCGGCTATGATGACCTGAGGTATATTGGGCAGGCAAACCCCGACTTTATCTCCGGGCTCGATGCCGAAAGACAGCAGCACTTTGGCAAATTGATTAACCAGATCGTTGAGCTCTGAGTAGGTAATACGCTTGCCCATGTAGTTGAGGGCCGTGTGGTTGGGGTACTTCTGGGCTGAACGCGTCAATGCTTCGGAGATGGTCAGCTTTTCATAATCGAGGGACTTTTGAACGCCAGGTACATAAGATTTGTGCCACAGTTTTTCTTCCATCATAACCTCCCTGCTGGATTTGGTCTGCATACAGTCCCTGTTTGAGCAGTCCTTTCCGTAATAAACCGGCAATTCGATGCCCACAATTCGGATATCTTGCCTGTTCAGGACAGGACCAAAACAGGGAGTGGAAGCGTATCCCAAATCTTTTTTGGCCGAAACTTTGTTGTTTCAGGTCTATGTTAGTTTGGAGCAAATATTTGAACTAAAAGAATGGAATTCTTACTGTGCGATATTGCGCGGTGAAACCGCGCCCCATCGGGAAACGGCCCGCGCTTGGTGGCGGGCCGTTTCCAGATTACTGCATCAACTTTTCTAATTTTCCGCGCTCTGAAGCGATGCGGATATAGGTTTCCCCGCCTGTTTTGGGGGGCTCGTACTGTTGATCTTCGGCCTTGGCCTGCAAAGCAATGGCTTCGGTTGGGCAGGTGGTCACACAAAGACCGCAGCCAATACAGCGTTTCGGTATTACTTCGGCAATGCCGTCAACCATATCGATGGCTTCCATCTGGCAGCGTTCCAGACAGGTTTCGCAGCCGGTACACTCATCCGGGTCCACAACGGCGAAATAATTACTCTTGACCGCTTCGGCCGGCGAAGGCTGGGCTTTGATACCACGTAAAACACCGCAACAGCATCCACAGCAACTGCACATGCCCCCGGCTTTCTGTGAATTGAAAGGCTGCATCACCAAACCTGCTTTTTCATTGACGATTACGATCTCCTTGGCCTCTTCCTTGGTGATATATCGTCCCATACCATTGTCAACATAGTAGGCGGCATGCGATCCGAATGAAAAACAATTTTCCATGGGCTTGTCGCAGCGTTCGCCCACCAATTCCTTCGTGGTGCGGCACACGCAGGGTGCAATCGCAATGGTTTCCTGATTCTCGATGATTTCGAGAACATCTTCAAAAGGGGCCACCGGGTATTCAGCCACCAGGCTTCGATCGATGGGAACCGTTCGCAATACCGGGGTTTCAAAACCCTGGATGCTATTGCGAAAAATGGTTTCAAAATACTCCTCGTGATCCCGTGCAAATTCTGCATCCATGTGATTGAGCTGGAATTCATAGATCCCGACCACGTAGGGTACTGCGGCATAGCGAACATTGTCGTTTTTGCGCACGCGGAAGATTAAACCCTTCCTGGCCATTTCCTCCAACTGATCCGCCAGGGGATCTGCATCCAGATCGAGGCGCTTGGCGATATCCCGGGGAGATTCCGGCAGCGGTCTCAGTTTCACAAACAGTTCGGCCTGAGCTTCGGTAAAAATTTTCTTGAGAATGCGCATCTCCACGCCGCTCTCAGTGGCAGGGAACCCCACCGCCATGTCGTCCAGGCGTTCGCGTAATTTTTCGTACACGTGTTCCATCTACTTACCCTTTCATTTGGTTCAAACGATCCAGAAGCTGCCCAGCCTCGGCTACGATGCCATCCACCACTCCTTTGACCGTTTTAATCTCATTGATCGATCCAACCACCTGGCCGCAGGAAATCGGGCTGATCTCCGGATCACCGGAATCGTAGGCCAGTTTGCCCTTGCCGCCGGCAACCGTATGGATGATTTCCTCGAAAGAAGCATTTTGCGCTTCCAGGGCCAAGCATTCGTCGGCAAGCTTGTTCTTAACACATCGGACGGGATTACTCAAAGAATTCAGCAAAAGGCAGGTCTCGGTTTCCTTGGTTTCCACCAGGCGCCCTTTGATGGCGTCGTGAACCGGACATTCCTCGGTGGCAAAAAAGGCCGTACCCATCAATACGGCTTCGGCACCCATGGCCATGGCACCCAAAAAGCCTTTGCCGTCACATATGCCGCCACCGGCAATAATCGGTATATCCAGCTCCGATACGGCCTTTGGAATCATTATGAAGTTAGCCACGCTGTCCATACCGATATGACCGCCGGAGCCATACCCCACCAAGGTTACGGCATCGACCCCATATTTTTGAGCGCTTTGGGCATGCCGCACCGAAGTCAGTTTGTGGATGACCTTGACGCCGGCTTCTTTGAGCTTGGGCATCAGGGGTTTGGGGCTTTGACCGGCTGTTTCGACCACACCAATACCCTCTTCTACCACCACATCGCAGAACTGCTGAGTGCGCTCGGAAATGCCGAATTCGGGCACCATGGAGATATTGACCCCGAAGGGCTTGTCGGTGAGGGAACTGGTCAGCCGAATCTCCTCACGCAGGTCTTCGGGTGTTTCCAAAGATTCGGCTGTGAGGAAGCCCATGGCCCCTGCATTGCTGATTTCGGCCACAAAGGCTGCCCGGCTGAGCCACTGCATACCACCACACAAAATTGGATATTCAATACCCAGCATATCGGTAATTCGTGTTTTAAACATTTTTAACTCCTTTTTAGACTGTTAGCTTGTTAGGCTATTAGACTGTTAGGCGGATAAAAGCTTATCGCCGACAGCCTGAAATCCATGAATCCTCGGACCCTTACTCTTTATTTGCAAATGCCGCCACTGCTTCGAAGAATTCGGCCGTGGTGCAACCGATACTCTGGTTGCGGTTTTCAAAGGCAATGGCCGTTTCCAGGGAAGTGGCGTCCAGGTTCTGGCGTATGGCCGCCTTGGTCATGCGCAAACCAAAGGTTGTTTTAGACAGCAATTGATGTGCCGTTGCCATGGCTTTGTCCATGAGCTCATCTTCACCGGCCAAACTGCTGGCCAAGCCGATCCGATCCGCCTCTTCCGCCTCCACGGCCCTGCCTGTCATCAGGATCTCGGATGCCTTGGCACTGCCCACCAATTTGGGTAAAAAATAGGTGGTTCCCAATTCACCCCCTGATAGTCCGATATTGATAAAGGACGGGATGAACTTGGCAGTCTGGCCGGCAATGATAATATCCGCCGCCAGGGCCAAACACATGCCACCGCCAGCCGCGACACCATTAACCGCGGCAATAACAGGCTGGGGCAGTCGGCGCATGCCCACAACCACACCCGAATAGCGTTGCTGAATGTGCTCCAAATGCAAGGCTGCGGATGCGAACAGTTTCAGGGATTCTTCGCTCATGAGCTGTTTGTCCTTGAGATCGGCTCCGGAACAGAATCCGCGCCCTTTGCCGGTGAGGATCAGCACACGTACCTGTTCATCTTTTTCAAGGGCGCCATACAATGCATACAGATCATCCAACATCTGAAAATTAATGGCATTCAGGCACTCGGGTCTGTTCAGGGTAACGATGCCCAGACCCGGCTCGGGTTGGTCGAATGTTAAAGTTTGGTACATGATAAACACCTCTTTTGGATTGCAGCTCTTGTTATAAAATATGGCATTTCAGATCAAAAATATTCTTAGGCTATTAGGCTGAAGACTGTTAGGCGCTTTGTTATAGAGTATCTCGATGCTGGATACTGGATGCTGGATACTGGATGCTTGATATTTGATACTCGCAACGCGCAACTCGTATCGCGTACCGCGTACCTCGCTACCCGCTAATCGTCTTCCTCCTCCGGCAAATAACGCTCCACAAAACCGGTATCAAATTCGCCCGCGATAAAATCAGGATCATCCATGATGGTCAGATGAAAGGGAATCGTGGTTTTGATGGGGCCGATGGTAAACTCCCGCAATGCGCGCTTCATGACATTGATGGCTCCCTGCCGGCTGCGATCATAAGCCACCAGCTTGGCCACCAAGGAGTCATAAAATATGGGCAGTTCATACCCTTTGTACAGGTGGGTATCGAGACGGACGCCGTATCCGCCCGGGACCTTGAAGTTTTCGACTGTACCGGGAGAAGGGAAAAAATTCTTCTCCGGATCTTCCGCATTGATGCGGCATTCAATGGCCCAACCTTGCGTTTGAATATCATTCTCATCAAAGGACAAAGGTTTGCCGCCGGCCACTAGTATTTGCTCGCGAACCAGGTCGATTCCGGTGGTTAACTCGGTTATCGGATGTTCCACCTGAATGCGGGAATTCACCTCCATGAAGAAAAACTGCCCTGCGGGATTAACGAGAAATTCAATTGTACCGGCATTGACGTATGCGACTGCCTGGGCGGCGGCCACAGCCGCTTTGCCCATGGCTGCTCTCAATTCCGGCGTCAAAAAGGGTGAGGGGGCTTCTTCGATGAGCTTCTGGTAGCGCCTTTGAATGGTGCACTCGCGCTCACCCAGATGAACCGTATGGCCTTGCGTATCGGCCATAACCTGAAACTCAATATGACGCGGATTCTGAATCACTTTCTCTAAATAGACCTCATCATTGCTAAAGGCCGCCCGGGCTTCCATCTTGGCAACCGAAAACTCCTCTGCCAGCTGAGAAGCGTCTGCACAGATGCGAATGCCGCGACCACCACCGCCGCCTGAGGCTTTAACCATGATGGGATAGCCGATTTCTTCACCTAGGGTCAGGGCCTCTTCCAGGCTGGCGACGCCGCCGTCACTACTCGGTATCACCGGCACTCCGGCCTTCTGCATAATGGTTTTGGCGGCAATCTTGTCTCCGGCCAGTCGCAGATTTTCAGGCGTCGGACCGACAAAAACCAATCCGGCCGCCTCACAAGCCTGGGCAAACTCGGCTTTCTCTGAAAGATAACCATAACCTGGATGAATGGCTTCAACCCCGCTTTTTTCAGCGGCAGCGATGATGGCCTCAATATTCAAATAACTCTTGGCGCTCATGGGCGGACCGACACAGACCGCTTCATCGGCCTCGGTCACGTGCATCGATGTGGCATCTGCTTCGGAATAGACTGCCACGGCTTCGATACCCAGATCATGACAGGCCCGAATAACGCGCAACGCGATTTCTCCCCGGTTGGCAACCAGCACTTTGGAAAACATTAGCTTACCTCAATGATGAACATAAGATCTTCGTCCTTGAGAGGCGTCTCCTCTTCGGCAACGATCTCAAGGATGGTTCCGTTGACAGGCGATTTCACCTTCTGGAACACTTTCATGGTTTCCAGCAATCCCAGGACCTGTTTCTTTTTAACACTATCACCCACTTCCACGTAGGGTGCATCATCCGGTGCCGGCCGCCTATAAAATACGCCGGACATGGGTGCTTTTACCTGCATGAGTTTTTTCGTCTCTGCCATTCTCACGTTCTCCTCTACATAGTATTATAAATGATCTTAAATATTCGTCCACTTCTATTCACTTTCACTACCCCAAGCTTTACAGGCTGTAGCCCTTTAGACTGTAGGCTGTAGGTTTCCACTTGCATATTGCCACGCGATTCTTGATGCATGATGCCGGATTCCTGATACCGGATTCTGGATGCTGGATGCTGGATGCTTGCAACTCGTAACTCGCGACCCCCTATCCCTTGAACCCTTTTTTTTAAGTAGGTCCCGTGCGAGCATGCCGCTTAGCCCTTTTGGGCAATTTTTCAAATTTGTTTTGGGTAATCTCCAAAGCTTCGATAATCTTTAATCGGGTATCCCGGGGCTCGATGATTTCATCCACCACCTGGGCCGACCAGCTCCGTGCCGCTTCAAACACATCCACCTTCTCACGGGATCGATTGAGATAGCCTTCGTAAGCATCGTCTTCGATGCCCCTGCCATAAACCTCGCGATAGTCCAACTGGCTGGCTTCCACCGCCATTCTGGCCACCGGCCAGGCATAGGCCAGGTCGCAGCCCAAACCTTTGGCCATGCCCATGATCATGCCGCCGGCATCCCCATAGGCCTCACGAATAATGACGCTGATCTTGGGTATGGTAGCGACAGCATAAGTATCCAGGATCTTGCCGAAATGCCGCAGCAAACCCTGTTTTTCCTGGTCTTCACCGGGTACAACCGGCGGCGTATCCATTAGCGTTACCAACGGTATGTTGTACGCATCCAGTACCTGTAAAAAACGGTAATACTTATCGCAGGCATTTATATCCAGTATGGTCCCCGCTTGGGAGGGATTACTGGCCACCAGGCCGGCAACCTGGCCGTTGAACCGGCAGAAACAGGTTATCAACTGGGTGGCGTAATTATCTTTAACCTCATAATATTGGCCATCATCCGCAATGGCTTCAATCACCGCATGCATATCATAGGATCTGTCAAAAGTGTCGGGGACAATATCCGTCAGGGCATCCACCCGGCGATCGCGCGCATCCTGTGTTTCTTTTAGGGGCGGCTTTTCACGAAAATTGGCAGGCAAATAACTCAGGAGTTCCCGGGCCCTTCCAATGGTCTCTTTATCATCCGCACCGACCACATCGCAGGTTCCACTGTATTCCATGTGGTAGTCGGCCCCGCCCACATTGTCACCAATCTTTTCGGAGGTGGCCGCCTGGGTCATTCGCGGCCCGCCCAGCCACAGGTGCCCGGTTTCCCGGCTCATCAGTAAAAAATCACACAACACCGGACAATAAGCCTGGCCGGCGATGCAGGGCCCCATGAGGACATTGATCTGCGGTATCAGTCCGGAATAGCGGGACTCCAGCGCAAACCACCAGTCCAATCCAGCCATGGGTACATCACGGTAACCGAGCCGTCCGCCGGATGAATCCAGCAACCAGACCATGGGTATCTGCCAGGTGGCCGCCAGATCGATCAGTTTAATAAATTTGGTGGCATGCTGGCATCCAACCGACCCCCCCAGAACGGTAAAGTCGCTGGCATAGACCGCTATCAAACGACCGTCGACCTTTCCGGTACCAATAACGGCGCCGTCGCAGGGCGCATCGGTTTCGCGGCCGTCAATCCTGGCACCGGTTGTATTGACGCTGGATCCCAATTCGCTGAACGTTCCCGGATCCAGCAATTGATCCACCCGCTCGCGAGCCGTCATCTTGCCGCGGCTGTGCTGGCGATCGACATGCTTCTGCCCGCCGCCCACAAGGTTCTTTTCCCGAATCTCTTCCAGCCGCTTTAAGGCGGCGTCCATTTTTTCTCCCATTTTTATGCCTCTATCTGCATCTCTTTATATTTGTAATCCACTTTGTTCATGACCTTTATACCCACGAAAAATTTCTAAGCTTTTTAGGCTGCAGGCTGTAGACTTTTAGGCCGCTTAAAGCATTAAGCTTACACCAACCCTGCAACCCCTCGATCCTCCAACCCTTAAACCCATAGTACTTCTGCTTACTCCTTACTGCATACTGCTTATCACTATCCGTTAGGCCGGCTTCACAAACCCCTTCTTTTCCGGAAAGGATTCTTTTTTATGCCTGAGTGACTCAATGGCCTTGACGATCCGCGGTCGCGTATTGCGGGGATCGATCACCTCATGCGCCGTGTAATAAGTTGTCCATTGTTTGGCCAACGTCATGACCGAAAACTCTTTCTTGAGGATACTGAGCAGGAAATCATGGACCTCATCATAATTCCCCTCTTCCTTGGCCTTGGCGAGTTCTTTGTGAAAAACGGCATGCATCACCGTCTCCGGACCCGTAGGCGCAAACTCCACCGTGGGCCAGGCATACACGTAGTCCGGAAACATCTTGGAGCAGCCCAGAACGATGTTGGCTCCGCCATAGGATCGCCGCAAGACCATGGTCACCTTCGGACAGGTAAGATGGGAATAAGTGTGCAGTAGTTTGGCCCCGTGTCGGATGATACCCATCCGTTCCCAGCGATCACCGGGCGGGAAGGCCGTTGTATCCACTAAAGTCACCAGCGGGATATTGAAGGCATCCAAAAAGCGCATGAACCGATCGTATTTATCGGAAGAATCGGGCTCCAGAATGCCGCTCAACTCATCCGGGTTGTTGGCCACCACCCCGGCCACATGCCCGCCAAAACGGCAGAAACCGATAATCAAGTGGCTGGCGTAATCTTCCTTTAATTCCAGAAAATCACCATTATCAACAACCAAGTCGATTACGTCATGCATGTCATACGTAAACTTGGGATTATCCGGCATAACTGTCAGCAGGCCCTCTTCGGTGCGCAGGGGATCGTCACCCGTATCTTCGAAGGCTGGTTTTTCCCAGCAATTTTGCGGCAGGTAATGCAGGAGGTCCTTCAATTTCTGAATAGCGTCGACGTCATCATCAGCCAGCAGATCACACTGGCCGGAAGTTTCCATATGAAACTCGGCCCTGCCGGCATCCTCGGTTGAAATCTCGCCTCCCAGCCACAAAAAACCGGACGCTTGGTTGATGATTAGAAAATCCGACAAAGCCGGCACCACCGAAAGAACTCCCGTGCACGGACCCAAAAGCAGCATGAGCCTCGGAATAACACCGGAATACCAGCTATAGTTCCGTAAAAACCGACCCAAACCGTTTAATCCTGAATTACCACCTGAAAAACTGAGACGTTCCCCGGCTGAATCTACAATTCCGATCAGGGGCATACCACGATCCCCGGCCATAGCGGTTAAATCAGCCAGCTTCCAGGCGGCCTGATCTCCCAGGGAGCCTGACATGACTGAAAAATCCATGACATATAAGGCCACAGGCCGGCCGGCCACATTGCCGAACCCCATTATGATTCCATCCGCAGGATCCGGTCGTTTTTTGCCGTCTAAAGGCGGCCGTGTGTCTCTGACCACGGAACCAATCTCCTCAAAAGATCCCGCATCAAGAATCTGATCAATGCGCTCTCTGGCTGTGAGCTTACCCAATTTGTGAATCAGATCAATCCGATCCTGGCCACCGCCCTCCTGGTTCCTTTGCCGGACCGTGGCAAGCTGTTGCATGTATCCGTCCATCCATTCGCCCATTCTGTCGGTACCCCCTATTACTTTCGCGTATGTTCTTCTATCTTGAGTATGTGTGTCTCGTTTTCAATACCCTAAAGGCTGTTAGGCTGTAGACTGTTAGACTATTAGGTGCCAACAGCTATTGGCTCAAGGCACCTAAAACCTAACACTTAAAACTTAAAACGATATTCTGAATTCTGACTTCTGGTCAGCCCTAACAGTCTAATAGCCTAATAGTCTTCAGCCGAATCTTTATGGAACAATACCCCTGAATACAATCTCACAAATCTCCTCAGTAAGCTGATCCGGATCAATATCGCGTTCAAAGGTAATGCCGGTCAGACAGACCTGTTCGATACTTCCCAGGATGATCTGGCGGATCAATTTGATGGAAATGTCGCCCCGAATCTCTCCGCCGCTCACACCTTCCGCCAGGATGGCCAGTACCGCATCGCTATATGAACGCACAAGTTCGTAGGTATCACTGTGGTAGTAGTCGCTGTGGTTGCGGGCCTCAATCAACAGAATCCTGGCAAAGACGCGATTGGTTGCATATACATTGATGTGTGACCAGATTAGTTTACGCAGTTTGTTCAAGGCACCTTTGATACCCCTTAGATCGTCCTGGACCCGTAACGAGTATTGTTCCAGGTATTCGCTTAATACCTGGTGCAGTAAATCGCGTTTATCTTTGAAGTACTTGTATATCAACGCTTCAGTGACACCCGCCTGTCTGGAAATCTCGGCCGTGGTAATGGCATTGAATTCCTTTTGCTCCAGCAGAGATCGCAATGCATCGGCAATCTTAACCCGCCCGGGTGGAAATTTCTTTGCCGGCAATCCGGTCGCCAGGCTTATTTGCATGTCGGCTTGGTTCATTAACTAAAATTTTCCAATTTGGCGATGACGCCCAACATAACCTCGTCGGCCCCGCCGCCGATGGAGAGTCCCCTGGCGTCGCGGTAGTATCTGGAAATAATCGACTCTTTCATGTAGCCCATGCCGCCATGCATTTGCAAACAGCCGTCAGCCACCTTGTTCAACACTTCACCGGCGATCAATTTACCCATGGATATCTCGCGGGTGGCGTCTAAACCGGCCTGTTTCATTCTTACGATATGGTATATCAGCTGTTTTAGGCTTTCAATTTCGGTCACCCAGTGGGCCAGGCGATGCTGCAGCACCTGCCTGCGAATCAAGGGCTTGCCGAACACGATTCGCTCGCGGATATAATCCAGGGTTATATCGATGATATCCCTGGCAGCCGTGCAGGCAAACGGCAACAAAGAAAAGCGCTCATGCTGGAACTGCTGCATCTGATAAATAAAGCCCTCGCCTTCATTGCCGATCAAATGATCCACCGGCACCTTGACTTCATCAAAAAACAGCTCGGCCGTGTCGCTTATCCAGACCCCCAGTTTTTCCAACTTGCGACTCACCTGGACACCGGGCAGATCAGCCGGGACCACAAACAGGCTGAAGGCGTGGTATCCTGGATCCGGACTTGTTCTGGCCAGGAGGGTGTAAAAATCGGCCTGGGTGCCGTTGGTGATATACATTTTAGAGCCGTTGATTGCATAGTGATCATCCCTAAGCTCGGCTGTTGTGGCCAGGGCCGCCACATCCGAGCCGGCCCCCGGTTCGGTTACGGCAATGGCACCCACCTTCTGACCCAAAATGGCTGGTTTCAAATATTTTTCCTTGAGAAATTCACTCCCGAACTCATCGATGGCGGGCGTGGCCATGTTGGTTTGGACCGTAATAGCCACGGCCAGTCCCAGTGCTTTGATATGACCGAGCTCTTCTAGAAATGCCGTCTCGTACCAGTAATCAAGCCCCTGACCACCATATTTGGGGTCGTAGCGAATTCCCAGAAAACCCAGTTCCCCCATTTTCTTAAACAACGAATTCAAAGGCGCTATGCCGGCCTCTTCCCATTCATCCACGTGCGGATTGATCTCCTTATTGACGAAATCACGCACAGCTCGGCGGACCATGTCGTGGTCCTTGTTAAAATATAGCTGATCTGGATTTTTAATGGCTTTGCCCATAACAACGCTCCTTCATGCAACGCTACTGGTGATCGATGTGCGAGTGTAGGTTAGTGACATTAACCCAATGAAGATATAAATTATAATTATATTTAATAATTCAATGGATTAACAAGATAAGTAAACCTCACTCATCTTTTTGTCAAGCACTTTCTTTTAGCCCATGCTTATAGCCCAAATCGCTATTTTGAAAGGTTGGAAAGTCATCAATGCAATTCGGTAAGTGCCATGAGGAAGGATTTTTCAGATTATGTCAACTGGCTGAAGACTGATGACGCCCGTAGCTCTGTTACAAAGTCTTAACTTATGAGATCTCCCCATAAAAGATGAAGCCTCCAAAATTACATATAGCTCATATTTCGGAGGCTTCATTCGCTATTCCTAATTTGGAATCCATACAACTAATCCATAAATATTAAATTAAAAAACAACTTAGACAAAAAGTTCAACTTTAAATTATGGAAGGAAAGTGTGAATATACATAGTAATTTACCACTGATTTATCCCGTATAACATTTTATATTTATTAGTTATTTTATCATATTGACCATTTGACTTTATTGACCTCAGAGCATTATTAATCATTTCCGTTGTTACACTACTTGTGCTTTTCTTGCTAAGCAGAAAATGTATCCCTCCCGAGTAAACAGTTTTCATGGGATGGATCCGAATTTTATGGTCAAGATCAATATCATTTAATAAGATCGTTTCATCCGGCAAATAGGCCAAGTACCCATCAATTCTTCGTTTAGTAAGCATCAATCGCATTTGTTTGGGTTTACCTACAAAATAGATTTTCTGCCCCATCGTCTTAAGTATTTTATCAATTGAAGATCCATAAGAATACCCTCGAACCACCCCAATAGAAATCTCGGTATTAGCAAGATCTTCTATCGTAGCAATATTTTGCCACTTCTTAACTTGTCCTCTTCTTACGAAAAGCCCAACCGATCTGGTACGATATTGATCTGTGAATCTTCCATATGCTTCCCTTTGAGCGTTTTTAGATACGCCAAAAACCAGATCTAGCTCGCCGTCTTTGATCTGAATTAACTGACGTTTCCATGGAACCTCGCTAACAGAGAAAAAGAACTGGCATCCTGCAGCTTCCATGACAGATTTCAAAATTTCCACATCAAGGCCGGTAGCATCTTTTGATGTATCATCCCAACTAAAAGAATATGGCATCCAATTTCGCCATCCCACTCTAAATTTTTGGACACATTGCCCATGGGCCAGCGTGGTGAAATTAGAAACTATAAATAGTATCAATATTATTTTTTTCAAATACGCCATGAATTTTAAAAGTATCAATATTTAATATTTTTTTTCCAACCTTCTTCAATATGGAGAAGCCAAGATGATTGAAGCTCCGGGAGTTGATGAGATCCCAGGTCTTCTCTAGAAAGGGTGGATGGATGACGCGGAAAATTTTCAAACTTTCGTCTCCAGTCTTCAGGGAGTTTTGTTATGTCCATAATTGTTTGATCCCCCCATACATCTGGTCGCATTTTGTTATATTGGGTGGCGGGATCTAGAATAAGATTCGCCAATACCATGGCACCAGCCTTGCTTTTGGCATTAAAGGGAATGGCGACATAATGGGTGTTGCCAATTGTTCCTTCATTAAAAACAAAGGTTTTCATCGTTTCGGGATAAACACCAATTGTGATTAAATGCGCAGATCGAATTGGCGCATATCCCATTCCAAAATACACTTCGCCTCTCTTAACCAATTGATCTAAATCTTCTTTACTTTTGGGATATACTTTCCCCTGTTTCCAGAGGTTGGGTTTGATTTCATTCAAAATTTTCCACAATTTTGGCGCGTACGTATCAAATACCTCTTCATCAAATGGCCCCAAAAGATTTTTGTAACCTCCGGCTGCATGATAGAAAACATGACGGATAAAAACAGAACCGGTAAAATTGGGAGGTTCCGGATATGTAAATTTGCCGGGATTGCTATTAATCCAATTAATCAAAGCCCCCATGGATTCTGGCGGCTGGGGAACTTTGGCACTGTCGTAATTAAATACAAATTGTGCTCCACCGTATGGTGACTCATAGTTATCGACAGGATACCCAAAATCTAATTTTATAGATGGGTTTTCTGTATCAACATATTTTCGATTCGGTATTTTATGCGCAAAACGAAACAACATTCTTCCTTGTTTGAGCATGCGGAAATTTTCACCATTGATCCAGATCAAATCTATGGAACCATTTCGATAATTTCCTTTTCGTCTCTCCTCACGTATCCCATCCACTGCAGTTTTAATCTCTTTTAAAGGGACCATTTTTAGGTTTACACCATATTCGGTTTTCAAGCGGTCGGACAAATATCCGCTCACCCACCTTGTAATTGCCTTATTCCCCCCCCACATATGCCAATTAACGGTTTGACCCTGTGCTACATTTACAATTCCATCCCAGCTTATTGAATCAAATTGCTCTTCAAAAGAATCAGCGTGTCCTGCCGATAGACTAATAAATAGAAAAATATTTGCGATCAAACCAGCATAAACAACTTTCCTTATTTTAGCCATTGGTCCCAACCCTTCTTGTTATTTTTAGATTCCAACTAACTCATTAATTTTATTTACATAAGTTAAGTTATCAATCGGTTTTGATAAGTGGTCAACTTTGGGGTCATTCTTTTTCAGCCCTTCCATCGATTCTAAGAATTCGATATTGCCAGAAATGAATAGTATAGGAATATTTTTATTCAATTTTCGAATATATTTGTAAACATCTAATCCGTTAATATTTCCAGGCAATAAATAATCTAGGCTTACAACATCAAACTCATTTCGATTAAATAGATCAACAGCCATTTCCCCGTTTGCCGCTATAGAAACCATGTGGTTAAATGGCGCTTTGGTTAAAATTCGATACTGCACATCGGCTATTGCAGCTTCATCTTCGACCAGCAATACTCTTTTTTTATCGAAAATCTGATTTTTTGTTATTTCTTCTTTCTCATTTTTAGTTAAATAATCTTTGATAATTTTTAGAACGAGCCTAACTGTTGTTCCTTTTCCAACTTTACTTTCAATAAAAATATTTCCTTTATGCTTCTCAATAATATATTTTCTCACATTTGACATACCATAGCCTGTTCCGGTGATGCCGTTTTTGTAGGATTCGCTTTTGTCCTGGCTTCCTTTTAATGTGAAAGTTGGGGTATAGATGGAATCTAAATGTTCCTCGGGTATGCCACATCCATTGTCCTCTATATCCAAATATATCTCGTCATCCTGAGAATAGACTTTTAAACTGAGTTTAGGCTCATCCACTTTACTCATTGCATGAATCGAATTCTGGATCAGATTCGCTATTGCATCCTGAATCATCCCCGGATCACCCAATATTTCTGTCGTCCCTAAATTGTAGTTTCTGCCAACTTCTATTCCTTTCAAATCCTTTTCTAACATCTTCAAGACGAGTTCAATCTTGTCTTCAATCTTAAAATAAATTTGTTTTGGATCCTGATCCTTTGAATACGCAATCAAATTTTTGGTAATGTCTCTACCCCTGGTAGCATACTCATTAATATTTTCGAGCATTTCTTTTATTGCTTCATCTTCACAGTCCATGATGGCGAGTTGGGCACTTCCCATGATTCCCATTAGCACGTTATTAAAATCGTGAGCCATCTTTCCGGCTACCTGGCCAATTAATGCGTGTCTGCTTTGTTCTGCAGCAAAGTCCAGTGCTTTTCGTTTTTCTTCTTCCACTCGCTTATTTCCGGTAATATCCCGATAACTCCCATAGATGGCTATTGGAATCCCATTTGCATCATATTGAACGGAACGACTTTCGCTGATCCAACGATATCCTTCTGTTTTATGAAGAAAACGATATTCCAACATGGATTGAAAACTTTTTTCGACGCCCGATATCAGCTCATCGAATTGTTCTTTTACTTTGATTAAATCCTCTGGATGGATTCGGGAAAATCCCATTACAACCCCACCTGCTATCATTTCATCCGGGGTAAAACCGTGCGTGTTGATAATAGAAGGGCTAAAGTATTCATAAGCCGAGGTAATAAGATTATATTTATATATGGGATCTACCGCATTGCTAAGTACGGAGCTAAGAGCTTCTACGCTTTCATTTAATGCGACCTCGGCATTCCTACGTTCGGTAATATCTCGAAATACCAAAACAATACCGATGAGACTGCCTTTCTCATCTCTTATGGGTGCGCCGCTGTCATCTATAGGAACTTCCCTTCCATCTTTAGATATAAGTATCGTATGGTTGGCCATACCAACGATATTGCCGATACGTATCACTTTGTCCACAGGATTCTCGACCTGCTCTCTTGTGTTCTCGTTGATAATATTGAATACTCTGGCCAAATCTACGCCGATGGCATCGTCTTCATTCCATCCTGTTAGTGTCTGTGCAACCGGATTCATAAAGTTCACATTGCCATTAGGGTCTGTGGCAATTACCGCGTCGCCTATACTCCGCAACGTTGTGTGAAGCCATGCTTCTCTCTTTTTTAATTTTAATTCCATCTTATGTTTATACAGAGCAATCTCTATGGCCGTTTTAAGCTCCCGGTCTTCAAATGGTTTGATTACATATCCATACGGCTCTGTAGATTTTGCACGGTTCAGCACTGTTTCATCTGTATGTGCGGTAAGATAAACCACCGGAATGTCGAAGTGTTTTTGAATATGACCTGCGGCTTCTGTCCCATTCATTTCACCTTTCAGCATAATATCCATTAACACCAGATCCGGTTTATCCTTTTTTACATTTTCGCTTACCCTTTCTGCGTATGCCTGTATGCCACAAATTGAATAGCCTAATTTCTCCAAACTGATTTTTATATCTTCAGCAACGATCCTGTCATCTTCAACAATCAATATTTTCGTATTAGCCACTTTTACGCCCTTTTATTTCTTGCCGGATTCATAAAACTAATTTGATATTTTGTTCCACCGATCCTATCAACCTTAATTCGCCCCTCTAGCTGTTCCGCCAATATGTTTACAAGGTGCAAACCCATTGACCCTGAGTTTCCAATATCTAAATCTTCTGGCAATCCAACCCCATCATCGCTTATTTCCAATAACATTTGATTATCATTAGATGTATAAAGCCCTATGTGTATGTATCCGGCAACTTCTTCAGGAAATGCGTATTTAAGTGAATTTGAAACTAGTTCATTGATGATCAGCCCGCATGGAATTGCAATTTCAAGCCCCAAAGAAACGTCTTCAGCCTTTATATCCAACACTATTTTATCAGGTCTAATACCATAGGATCTAAACAGACTTGTGACCAGGCTATTAACATACCCCTCAAAATCAATATCGGCAAAACTCTTATTTTGATAAAGTTTTTCATGAACTAGGGCCATCGCTCTGATACGGTCATGACTTTCTTTTAACATATCAGAAAACTGCTTATCTTGAATATTTTCAGATTGAAGTCTAAGCAGGCTGGTAATGACCTGCATATTGTTCTTTACACGATGATGGATTTCACTTAGAAGCATTTCCTTTTCTTTAAGAGAAGTTTTTATCTGTGTTTCCGCCTCCTTTTGTTCGGTCACATCGGCAAAAAGTGTCGCAAACATCCCCTTCCTGGGAGAAAAAACAGAGATTTTGAAATGCTTATTCATTGGAACAAAATAGGTGTCGAAAGAAGCAGGGTCTCTAGTTTCTGCCACATTTGAAAATCTATCCAAATATGGAGGCGGTCTACCTGTTCCATATAGTTGAGAGGCTAAATTACCCACAGCTTCCTGCAAATTTATATCAAGAATAACCTCATAGGCTTTATTTGCATCAAGGATTCTATAATCGACCGCCCGCCCTTCCTCATCATAGACAACTTCATGGAGACAAACACCTTCATTCACAGAAGAAAACAGGGAACGATATCTTTCTTCGCTCTCTCGTAGATCAGAGGCAATCTTTCTTTCTCTTGCCAGCGTATCGCTGAGTCTTTGGCGCAAATTATTTAAAGCTGTTGCCAGCTGGTCGATTTCGTCCTGCCCAGACTCAATTGTGGGCTTTTTATCTAATTTTATATTTTTACCCGAATGGTCCAACTCCATTCTTTTTGTATAATCAACAAGCGCAATCACATGCCGGGTTACCAACCAATGGATGATAAAAAGGATAAACATAGACACAAAAAAAGTCCGTATACCCTGGGTAGCAAGAATAATAATAAACCTACTTTTTAGGCGAGAATATACACCCTCCATTGTGGCAACAGCGCGAAGGATTCCAAGTTTATAAATATTCCCGTCGATAGGATAGCTTAAAATAAAATCTCGGATAATATTGCCTTCTGAATTATTGAATTGGCCTGCGGACATTACGACATTGTCATTGTCAGCAATCTCCAAATATAAAATATCCTGCAACGTTATGATGCTATTGAGCTGCACCTGGATCAAATTTTCATCAAGACTCCATAAGCTGGTCGATAGGCTTTTAAGATGGATATTTTCGATTTGCTCTATTTGGGATTCGACAAAATCGATATCCGACCGGTATTCCATGTATAACTGAATTGCAGCTCCAAGAAGTGTAATTATAGAGCTGAAAAGAAAGATATAGGTCAGTTGTTTGACAGCCAATGATCTTTTCCATCGACTTTTAAGAGAAGTATCTTTTACACGCATGCTATTACCTTAAATGCAAAGATGAGTTGGCAATTATTGTAGTGAAAGACTCCGCTAGTCTACCTAATTTGCATTACTGATCTGATCATAAACACTTATTCGGGAAAACACTCTCACCATGTTCATCTAAAAACCAATATTTTAGAAATGATTTCACAATCGAACGTAATGGCAAAATCCATATCAGTTGTTATTTAACAATGTTATGCTCATTTTACAGGATTTGGCAGGATGGGTCAAGAACTTGCATTTTTACGTCGATTTGATCGGATAGATATATGTGAAACTGGAATATTGCACAAAAAAATGTACCGAGGCCATCGCTGGTTTTAGAAGATTGTAGATTCTATATTTTGGGTTCGAAGAAATCATTACAAAATTGTAGGCTACAATTGCATGTAGTACCTGAGTAATCGATTGCCCGTATATAGATTACATCAATTTGGGAGAAGGTCTCCCAGTTAAACTGATATGATTATATCTGGTTTCCCATATAGTAGAAAGCTCAGGCCAAATCATAACACAAGAAACGATTGTTTATGGTGTTGACTTCGAAGTTTCATGCTGTAGCCTCGAAATAACGCCCCAAAGCGATCAATTGATATGTATCTTGTTAAGGTTGATCTGTTCCCTCATCAAGAAATGAATGTTACTTTTCGTTCCAGAACAACGCAGTCGCCGATAATAAAATCGTGTGACGATTTTATTGTTCGACAATCTGTGGATTAGAGTTGTATACTGGTGCATGCACGCTTCAAGATCCCATAAAAAAAAAATTATCGGCATAATGGCTGACAGCCACGGGCAGGCAGCCTGCTTACAGGATGCCTTGAAATTTTTCGAGCAACACGATTGCAAGCAAATATATCATCTAGGGGATATTTGCGACTCTGCTCATCCAGAAACCGCTGACACATGTATTCAGCTACTCCGGCAGCAGCACGTTCTTGCGATTAAAGGCAACAATGACCATCAGGTGGTAGTGAATCATGTGGACAGCCCCAGCGACTATATATCTGTGACATCCATCGAATTTCTCAAAAAGCTCCCATTGACCATAGAAGCCGAAAATGTGGTCCTGGCCCATTCCCTGCCCTTTATCAAGCAAAGGGGCTTATCCAGCATGGTCGGTCCTCTGGGGGAAAATGAAGCCGCCCTTTTTTTCCGATTATATCCGCGTAAAATTCTGATGCGGGGGCACAGCCATCTGCCCGAATTGATCCGATCAGGCAACAAAACCATTGTCAGCAAAAGGTTCATACCAGGTAAGGTTCAAAAGCTTGACGATATCGTGCCCGGTATTGTTACCTGCGGGGCTGTTGATCACGGATTTGTGATGATTTGGGATCGGATGGAACAGACGATATGTTCGTATAAACTCGAATAGACCAGGCTGTAGACTGTAGGCTGAAGACTTTTAGGTGCTAAATGTTTAAAGCTGAACGCCACCTAAAACCTAACACCTAAAACTTAAAACCGATTAAGGTCTTCAGCCTACAGCCTAACAGATTAGGGATAAAAGATTCATTCAACAAAGCGCTTACGAAACTATGACGTGATTACAATTCGACATCTGGCTTAGGGTGAGTAGAGCCTTGTCTTTTATCCGTATCATGATAATATACCG
>CAYVMI010000041.1:0-58444 GCA_964452555.1 uncultured Desulfobacterales bacterium | reverse complement strand
GATTACAATAAAAATCTAGTTGTTTTTAAAGTTATTTGTGGGACGTTACACTAGAAGTGGTTTCAAAATCCCATATAACCCCCAATTATCCCGCCAGGGCGCGAGCTGGGATTTTGAAACCATTCCTAATGAGAAAAGACGGTTGAGACAAAGGAGTTATTATGCGAGCGGAACTGATCGCGGCCATGCAAAAAGCTATTGAGAAGGTGGAACAGTGGCCGGAAAAAAAGGTGCAACTATTCCATCACAACGATTCAGATGGACTTACATCAGGAGCCATTCTAACCCGGACATTTGAACGAAAAGGCTTTGAAGTCAAACGTTACTGCCTGGAAAAACCTTACCCGGCGGTTCTAAGCAAGGTTTTTGAACAAACAGGAAAGTTGATTGTTTTTACCGACTTTGCCGGCCGCATAGCACCACTTATCTCGGAACTGAACCAAGGTCGAAACCTGACCCTGATTCTGGACCATCACAAAGCCAACCCATCTACTGATGACATGGTGCACAACTTGGATCCGGAACTGTTCGGACTCAAAGGTGATTTGGATATCACGGCATCCGTAACGTGCTATCTTTTTGCGATAACCTGGGATCCGGCAAACAAAGACCAGGCCTATATTGCCGCCATTGGCGCTGTGGGCGATCAATTCTTGCTGGACGGTCGCCTGGCAACAGTCAACCGTGAAATTGCTTTGGAGACCCAGAACCAGGGTCTTTTCGAGATTCACGAGCATGATCAAGGCGAGGATTATTATTTGATTACGCCTAAAGGCCCAGTGCCTTGTCTAGAACTGGGTTTCTACCTGGACACCCTGGGAGCTGCCGGCTATTACCAGGATGGTCCTGACATGGGAATCAAGGTGTGCCTGGAGGGGACAAGCCCTGAGTCGGATCAGATGTTGCAGGATCTGCGTGATATTCAAAATAAGATTTTCGAGGATCAGATTCATAAAATCAGGCAGGGTGAAATTAAGCACACCACACACATTCAATGGTTCCATGTGCAGGAGCGCTTTGATCCCATGGGGGTCAAGATGATCGGCGCTTTTTGCGACGCCTATAAAGAAACAGAAGGATTTGATCCGAATAGATACATCGCCGGTTTTCAGGTTATTCCGAATAAAATACCCGGGTTTGGCGCGATTACTTTTGATGAGGTCAAGGTAAGCATGCGTGCGCCGGTTAAGGTGGAGGAAGAAATTCGGGCCGGCCGCATGCCGGGGTTGGACACCTTTTTGCCGGAGGCGACCGGTATACTTGGAGGCTTTTCAGATGCCTGTCACAGCTTAACCGCAGCGACGACCTTGGCAATCGGTAAAGAGGCGGCATTGATCACAGAAATGGAAAAAATTCTAACCAAGGAATTAAACCAATAAATGTAGGTTGGTGGCTGTTAGACTATTAGCAGTTAACAATCTGCAAGTTAACACTTAAAACCTAACACCTAATACTATTATCAAGGAGATGAACATGGGAAGAGGCACAGCATTTGGAAAAACGATACTCATTGGAGATCAGTTCGTGTTGCGGGAAGTACCCGCCATCGTGGCGGCACTACCCTATGTAACCGAAGCCGTGGTGGAACAAACCGATGGCGAGGGGTGGACCCTGGAAGACAATCGCATGGAGGTTCCGGGATATAAGGATAAAAAGAAGCACCAGCAGGTGGATTCCATCAATCATATTCTGGAGGTCATGGAAATCGATGTCAAAAAAACCCCCATTAAAATAACCTATGGCGGCGATTTGTTGGCCGGCAGCGGTGTGGGCGCCAGCGCAGCCAGTTGCGTATCGCTGGCCCGCGCACTCAATGATGAATTCGATATGGGGTACTCCATCGAACAGATCAACCATGTGGGTTGGGAAGGCGAATTTGCATATCACGGCATCCCCAGCGGGGTTGATAACACCGCTTCTACCTACGGCGGACTGATCAAATATTGGATCAAGGACGAACAAAAGAATTTCGAGCAGATTAAGATCAAGGAACCGATCAGGGTGGTTTTGGGCAACAGCGGTATCACCGCGGATACGTCCAAGCTGGACATCTATACCGATCGACAATTGGAACTGGATCCGGATCTGTTTTATTCACGATTGGACACCATTCGGCGCCAGGGAGAAGAGATGAAAGCTGCCTTGGAAGCCTACGATCTTGAAACCGTAGGCCAGATCATGACGGCTAATCATCAAATCCTGATCGACATGGATCTTTCGCATGAAATTCTGGTGGATCTCTGCGAACAGGCCTTGTCCCTGGGCGCCTTGGGCGCCAAGGTTACCGGCGGTGGCCGCGGTGGGTACATGTCCTCCATCATGCCGGATGAAGAAACCCAGGAAAAAGTGGCGGCAGCTTTTATCGCCGGGGGGTATCAGACCATCAAAGCACAGATCGGCTAAATATAATGGTGCTGAATTGAAATGTAAGGCGAAACCATTGAATACCTATAACAAAAGGAGGATTGTCATGGCTAGAAAAACATTAATCCTGATCGTTGGCATGCTGTTTATTTTTGGCGTAGTCGGGACGGCCGCGGCTGAAACGCTCGAACTGCTTACCTGGAAAGGATACGCACCCAAGAATTTGGTGGACAAGTTCCAAAAGGAAACCGGTATTACGGTGAAAGTCACCTATACCAACAACGAGGAGATGATTGCCAAATTGCGGGCCACACGGGGCGCTGGTTTTGATCTGGCCCAGCCGAGCCAGGATCGGATTTCATCGGTCCAGGCAAAATACAAGATCTACCAACCCATTGACCTTTCCCAAATTAAAACCGGTCAGATCATCACATCCATGCTCGACGCCGTGAAAATGAATACCACGGTGAACGGCAAGCCACATGCTGTACCCTTTTGCTGGGGCACCTCCGGATTGGTTGTAAACAAGAAGATCGCTCCCAACGCTAAAGACTATTCGGATTTGCTCAACGCCATGTACAACGGCAGGGTAAGCTATCGACTGAAAAGACCGACCCTGATAGCCCTGGCATTCGCCATGGGTGACGATCCCTTTAAAAAATATGGGAATCCTTCCGCCTATCAGATGCTCATGGATAAGGTCGGAGAGGCCATGATGGCCGGCAAGCCCTTCGTGAAAAACTACTGGACCAATGGGGATGCTTTGTTACAGTCCATGCGTTCGGGTGAGGTCCATGTGGCCATGGCCTGGGATGGTGCTGGCTGGAAACTGCACGATGAAAATCCGGACATCGATTTTGTGGCCCCGGCTAGCGGCGCATTGGGCTGGATCGATACATTCGCACTTCCTGCCAAGGCCAAAAATGTGGCGGGTGCGTATAAATGGATCAACTTTATGCTGCGACCCGAAAATGCGGCGGCATTTACCAATATGGAGAAATACGGCACCGCTTCAGCAGGCGCCACGAAGCTGCTGGATGCCTCTGTGCGTGGTAATTTTGAACGCACCTTTCCCATGAAAGACATTGACAACATTAAGTGGTATCCGCCGGTTCCGGCCGCATTGGAATCCATGGAAGGTAAAATATTGGATAAGGTCAAGGCCGCAAACTAAGTGTATTGAGAAAAGCAGTTCTCTTAGCGGTTGTATAGCCCTTTTTTACGAACAGCAAAAACTCGTTTCTAAGAGTCCGTATGGCCGGACAGGGTTAAGCCTATTTTTATGTCGTTACATAGCCTGACTACCCGGCCTAACGGTCTCTAAGAAACACAAACAGTTTCCTGATCGAAAAATGGATCACACAACCGCCTTAGGGACGACAATCACTTGAAGTCAGATGGGAAATGTACATGGATCCCGTTTAAGGTTTGTGATGATAAGACATAAAAATTAACAAATACAGGTCTTTATGCAAGTTGATTTAACGGTCGAAAACGTTACCAAGAAATTCAAAGAGTTTGTGGCCGTGGACGATGTATCGTTTGAGGTCCAACAAGGACGTTTTTTTTCCATACTGGGCCCATCCGGCTGCGGAAAAACAACCCTTCTACGGATGATCGCCGGCTTTACGGAACCCACCCAGGGCAAAATTGAAATTCGCGGCAGGAATGTGGTGGGAACGCCTCCCAACAAACGGCCGGTTAATCTGATTTTCCAGCATTTAGCCCTTTTTCCCATGATGAATGTGGCTCAGAATATTGCTTTCGGCCTGCAGCGACGCGGCGAAAAAAAAAATGAAATCACCCGCAAAGTGGCGGTGATATTGGAGCGCGTTGGTTTGCCCGGTTTTGGGGAAAAGCAAATCGATCAATTAAGCGGCGGACAACAACAGCGTGTGGCCATTGCACGATCATTGGTGATGGATCCGACAGTTCTTTTGCTGGATGAACCGCTGGGAGCACTGGACCTTAAGCTGCGGGAGCAAATGAAAGTAGAGCTCAAAAAGCTACAGGTCCAGGTTGGCACAACCTTCATATATATCACGCACGATCAATCCGAGGCATTGGTGATGTCTGATTTTGTGGCCGTTATGAATGCCGGCCGCTTTGAACAGATCGATACGCCCCAAAATTTGTATGGTTCTCCACTTACCCCTTTTGTGGCCCGGTTTGTGGGCGAGAATAACGCCTGGTCCGGACGCGTAACCGATGCAAAAGGTCGCGCGGTGAAGGTGGAGACCGAGGAGGGGCATCAGTTCCAGGTCGAGGTAACATCAGATATGGAGGGGGGCCGGAACATTAACTTGTTTTTACGGCCCGAGGCCATGCTGATCCAACCAGATGCTGCCTTGACCCAACTGAATCGGTTTGAGGTTGTGGTTCGTGCAATTCTCTTTGACGGCGCCAACAGCCGTTTACTGGCCAACCCGTTAGAATCGGAAAAAGAAATCTTAATAGCCCTTCCCCAGAACCGGCAGTATGATCATATCAAAGTGGATGATCGCATTGAAATCGGCTGGGATCCGGGTTCCGGTATCTGTTTTCCCGATGAATGACGTTAATCAATTTGTGTAAACCCATTGCATTAACTACGAACGAGAAAAGGACGGTTTCGTAAAAAGTAAAAATTCAAGTGCGTGCGGCACATCAAAGATGTTGATCATTTTACGAAGCCGTCACATGTAGAAAAAGCGGGTAGATATGAAAAAAGGCATCCGATGGGGCATGATTATTTTTCTGACGCCGGTATTGCTGTGGCTGGTGCTGATGATCGTGTTGCCGCATATTGACTTGCTTTTAATGTCATTTCGGATTGAAGATGATTTTGGGAATCCCACCTGGAGTATATCCAACTATACCAACTTTTTCAAAGAACCCATTTATTGGCTAACATTTGCACGTACCGCCGTCTACTCCATTCTGGTGACCGCAATTACTTTCCTGGTGGCGCTCCCGGTTGCTTTTTTCATCACCAAGGTGGTGAACATTCGTTACAAAGGGTTTTTGACCATGCTGTTGCTGCTACCGTTTTGGGTCAGCGAACTGGTCCGTGTTTATGGCTGGATGATCCTTTTACGCGAAAGCGGGGTTATAAACCATTTTTTACTAAAATTAGGAATTCTGCAAAAGCCCATCGAAATGCTCTATCATGATGTGACCATGGTGATGGGCCTGGTCTATACATCGATGCTTTTCATGGTAGTGCCCATTATCTCAGTACTGGACAGTCTGGATGACAGCATAATTGAAGCCGCCTATGATTTGGGGGCCAACATGGGTTCCATCGTCATGCGCATAATCATTCCGCATTCAATGCCGGGGATTGTGTCCGGATCGATAGTTGTCTTTATGCTGACCTTGGGCAACTATCTTACGCCCAATCTGATGGGCGGTAAAAACTCTCTCTGGTTTACCGAGCAGATCTACAATCAATTCATCGCCAGCTTCAACTGGAACCAGGGATCGGCTTTCGGTTTTCTCTTATTGGTCCTTTCATCGATGGTTATATGGATAGGCTTAAAACTCACCCGGCAACGGCTTAGCAAGGTGGTCACATGATTCGAACCTTACCCACATCCAAAACCTACGCGGCCGGCTTTCGATTGTATATGTTGTTGTATTTCGTGTTTCTGTTTGCACCGTTGTTTGTGACCTGTGTGCTGGCATTCAATGACTCTCAGTTTCCTTCCCTCCCCTGGAAAGGGTTTACCGTCGAGTGGTTTACGGGTAATTTGCCGGACCGCGTCGGTATTTTCCATGACAGCATCAATCTGACCAGCATATGGGTGAGCGCAAGAGTGGCCTTTTTTGTGACCATTCTTTCCGTGACCGTTGGAACCTGTGCAGCATTTCTTTTCGAACAGGAAGATTTTAGATTTAAATCAGCACTCTATTTCCTAATGCTTTCACCACTGGTGATACCGGGTGTGATTTTAGGCATATCCCTGCTTTTGTTCAGCAACACCCTGGGCATGTTTTTTGAAGATCGCTGGGGACTGGACGTGGGTATCTTCCGACCGGGATTCTGGCTGGTGGTATTGGGGCAGTTTTCATTTATTGCGACACTGGTCACCCTGATTGTATCCGCCCGGCTAAAAAAGTTTGACCGGACTTTGGAAGAGGCGGCCATGAACCTCGGTGCCAATCGCTTTGAAGTGATTTGGCATATTACGCTTAAATTTTTACGTCCGGCGATTATCGGCTCCGGGGCGGTCGCGTTTTTAATGTCTTTCGAAAACTTCAATACAACCTTATTTCTGGTGGGTTCGGAAGCCACGCTGCCCATCAATCTTTATCTGCAGGTGCGTGACGGCAGCACACCGGTCATCAATGCCATCTCCTTCCTATTGATCGTAGGCACTTCTCTGGCGGCCTTGGCCAATCTATATTTCAGCAAAAAAGATAGTTAATAATAAGTTTCAGAAGTGCCCAAGGTTTCCCTTCTTGTAGAGATTTACATGTTTTGTATGACATTATAATTATTAGGGAAGCAATGTTATGGCTATATTGACACGGATAGTATTACCAGTTTTCAGATTCATGTGGAATCTTCTATAGGTGGGTGCTCGCCACCGCCGCACCATTTGCCGCATGCAAGCCAGATTTCATAATTTAGCAGCCACTCGGATATTCATCAAAGAACCTTGCTGGACGATCTGGACCTGGGTTTGATGCGTGCCTATCTGCAGCAGGTGAAAAGCGAGCTTTTTCAGGAATCTGTGAAAATGGATTTCAGCGTCCTATGCAGGCAGATGAATATTGTTGATGGACCGGATGAGTCTTTGTGGCCGAAAAATGTGGGGCTGATGTTTTTCAATGAAGATCCATCCCGATATTTTCCACAAGCCCAGATCGATGTGGTCCATTTCCCTGAGGGTCCGGGTGCGGATGCATTTACGGAAAAGATATTCAAAGGACCACTGCATATCATGTTGCAGGATGCGCTGTCCTATATCCGCTCCCTGATCATCGAAGAAAAAGTTATCAAACATCCTGACCGGCCCGAGGCGGACCGGTTTTTTAATTATCCGTTTTCCGCCATTGAAGAAGCCCTTTGCAACGCCGTGTATCACCGGTCCTATGAAATTCGGGAACCCATTGAGGTGCGAATTCAGCCTGACGCACTAACGGTTGGCAGTTTTCCCGGTCCGGACCGTTCAATCCGTGATCAAGACATCCGGGAATTTCGTTTTGTCTCCCGACGATACCGCAACCGTCGGGTGGGTGAGTTCTTAAAAGAACTGGAAATGACTGAGGGGCGCGGTACCGGTATCCCGAAAATCCTGCGTGAGATCCAAAAAAACGCATCCCCTAATCCCATATTTCACACAGATGATGATCGGACCTTTTTCCTGGTTGAATTCCCCATTCATCCCGCTTTTGCTGAAGATTTGAAAGCCATCCCCGAAGTCACCCCGGAAGTCACCCCCGAAGTCACCCCGGAAGTCACCCCCGAAGTCACCCCGGAAGTCACCCCGGAAGTCGAAAAGCTCATTCGCATCTTGACAGGAACCCAATCCCGGCGGGAGCTTCAAGAAATTATAGGCTTAAAAGACAATGAGCACTTTCGAAAAATGTACCTTTTACCGGCAATAAAGGCAGGACTTGTTGAAATGACGATTCCTGAAAAACCAAAAAGCAGGCTGCAGAAATACCGCCTTACGAATATTGGAAAGGACTATCAGGTCAAAATCAAGAAAACAGGCAAATAAGGATGAAGGATTTCATCCATTTTATCCCACTCCCACCCGTATGCCTCTGCCAAGGGAGAGAGGCTTAACTCGAATACTAAGCCACCGAAAGGGTCGGTGGTTGGTGACTTCCCTCCCCTGGTGGGAGGGATAAAGGGAGGGGGATAAATGGTATTATCCTTTAAATGGTAGATAGTCCGAATAAAACAATAAGGCTATGGAAAAACAAACACCATACGGCTTACCGGAACACGAAGTACCCAGTTATCTGGAAAAGGTGCAATCCCAACTTCCGGCACTGCAACTATTGATTCAGATGGGCTGGGAGTACCTGACGCCGGAGGAGACTACCAATCTCCGTGGCGGGCGAATGGGATCTGCCATTCTTGAACCGATCTTATTAGATCACATCCGAACCCATTGTTCCTACGATTTCAAAGGTGCTGTTCGGCCATTTACTGAAAATGCTATCCAGAATGCCGTCCAATCTCTCAAAGTTTTCAGGGCCACGGGCGCCATCCATCAGAATGAACAGGCTTACGATCTCTTGTGCCTCGGGACCAGTGTGCCCCAGACGGTGGAAGGGGACACCAAAAGCTTTACCATCAATTACATTGACTGGCAAAACCCCGGAAGAAATACATTCCATTGCACGGCCGAGTACAAAGTTGAGCGTATTGGATTTCAGAAGCATTATGTGCCGGACATCGTCCTGTTTGTGAACGGCATACCGCTGGTTGTAATTGAGTGCAAACGCTCAGCATATACCCAGATAAAAAAACAGCCCATTGATCTTGCCATCGACCAGCTGGCCGATTACCAGGCAAAGGACGGAGTGCCCCAATTATTTCTATACTGCCAGATGCTTCTGGCCCTGGCCCGGGATAAAGCTCAGTATGGGACGACCGGAACGCCAAAACCATTTTGGACGGTATGGCGGGAGGAGAATTCGGATAATAGAATCCGGCAAGTACTCCACCGGTCCATGGATTCAAGCATTGTCGAGCACCTATTGTCCGGTCCGTTTCAAGATGTGAAAAGTGACTATGCTTCCATCCTGGAAAACGGACGTGAGATTTACGAGCAGGATCGATTGCTGTTCAGCCTTTGCCGCCCGGAAAGGCTTCTCGAATTGGCCCATAAATTCATTCTTTTTGATAACGGAACCAAAAAGATCGCCCGATACCAGCAGTATTTTACGGTTCAGGACATCATGAAACGGGTGCAGCAAGCTCCGGAAAGCGAATCCAGGAAAGGTGGTGTGGTCTGGCACACCCAGGGAAGCGGCAAGTCACTGACCATGGTCATGCTGGCAAAATCATTGGCATTGCATCCCGCCATCTTCAATCCCAAGATAATTCTGGTTACTGATCGTATCGACCTGGACGATCAGATTATGGGAACCTTCCGGGCCTGCGGCCTAGAACCGGAGCAGGCCAATACGGGAAAGCATTTAAGCGAGCTTTTGTTGGATCATCGATCCCATGTGGTAACCACGCTTATTCATAAGTTTGCCACGGCCGCAGGCGGCCGGAAACTGAAAAAGGTTGACCGGAATACGTTTGTTCTTGTAGATGAGGGACACCGCAGTCAGTATCACGAACAGCATGCCCGCATGAGCCTTGCCCTGAAAGGCGCCTGTTTTATTGCCTTCACGGGCACGCCTCTGGCCAAATCGGCCCAAAAAAATACCTTCGCCCAGTTCGGCGATCTTTTCAAGCCGGCATATACCATTTCAAGAGCGGAAAAAGACAAGGCCGTCGTCCCGCTTTTATATGAGGCCCGGCATGTACCTCAAAAAGTGGACAAATCTGCAATCGATGGCTGGTTCGAGAAAATCACTTTAGGGCTTACCAAAGATCAAAAAGCAGACTTAAAGCGAAAGTTTTCTACGGAACGCCAACTCAATAAAGCAGTTCAAAAAGTCCGTATGATTGCATGGGATGTAAGCCTTCATTACACGACAGCATATCAGGGAACCGGACTAAAAGGGCAACTGGTTACCCCCGGCAAGGAAACCGCCCTTCAATATAAAGCATTTTTGGATGAATTCGGTTTGCTTTCTACAGAAGTTCTGATTTCGGCCCCATCAACGCATGAGGGCGAGGGAGACGGTACGGAACCGTCTGAGCGACAAAAAGATTTCTGGCAGAAAATGATGGATCGCTACGGCTCTGAAAAAAAATATAACACCCAGCTTATCAATGCGTTTAAACATGGTGATGATCCGGAGATAATCATTGTTGTCGATAAACTGCTGACCGGATTTGATGCGCCCTCCAATGCGGTCTTATACCTGGCTCGAAAGCTAAAAGAGCATACACTTCTTCAGGCGATTGCCCGGGTGAATCGATTGTATGAAGGCAAGGAATACGGACAGATTCTCGATTACAGCGGGGTGATTGAGGAGCTGGATGAGGCGATTGATTTTTATAGTCAGCTTGCCGATTATGACCGGATGGATCTGGAAAACACCGTTGCCTATGTTGCTGACAGAGCCGCCGAGCTGCCCCAGTTCCATTCCAATCTCTGGGAATTATTCGAGCCGGTAAAGGGCGCCAAAGATCCTGAAGTCTACGAAGTTCATCTTCGGGACAGTGATCTTAGAAACAGGTTTTACGAACGATTCAGCCTCTTTGCCCGAACGCTTTCGCTGGCCTTATCTTCTACCGGTTTTCTTGAGAAGACATCTCAAAAGACAATCAGGAAATACAAAACAGATCTTAAATTTTTCCAGAATTTGAGGGCTGCGGTTACGCAACGCTACCAGGAAACCATACATTTCTCAGAGTATGAACCTAAAATAAAAAAACTGATCGACAGCCATGTGGGGGCCTCTGAGGTTGAGCAGCTATGCGACCCCATCAATCTCTTTGATGCAAATGAAAGACATCAGATTCTCGAAGACCGTGGTAAAAGTGCAGGCGCCAAAGCCGATTTAATTGCTTCCGCCACCCGTCACGTGATCGAACAGGAAATGGCCAAAGACCCGGAATTTTACAGGAAATTTTCCAAGTTGTTGGAAGATGTGATCGAAGCCTATCATCAGGGAAGACTGCAAGCCATCGATGCACTGGATAAAATTAAAGACATTTCCACGAAAGTCGTTACCCATACAGACGATGAGGTTCCGTATGAACTGAAGGGAAATGATATGGCCCGGAGGTATTATGGCTGTGTCAGAGAGCAGATAGCTGAATATGGCAATAAGGATAGTAACGTTGAAACCGACATGGCGCTTTTAATTGCAAAGAGAATTTCGAATCACAAAATCCGGGATTGGCGGGATAATCAGGATGCCATAAACAGGATGCGGGGGGAAATAGACGATATCCTATTCGAAGTGGCTGGGGAATACGGACTTGACCTTTCCATAGCGGATATCGATGCGATCATCGACCGGTGTATCGAGGTGGCTATCGCCAATGAAGATTAAGTCCGAACAACAAACCATTGAAATTGGCTCCCGGAAAATCCAGTTCAGTCTTCATCGGGAGGAGCGAAAGCATTTGCGCATCGTGGTATCACCCGATTTAAAGGTGGATGTCTTTGCCCCCAAATCCGCCACAGATAAACATATTCAAGAAGGGATTAAAAAGAAAACCCATTGGATAATCAAGACATTTGAAAAAATTGAAAGCTATCATCCCCTGCCTTCACCCAGACGGTATATAAGCGGAGAAACTCTGGTATATCTGGGACGACAATATCGCTTGAAGGTGGAAAACGGCACCAAACAACCTGCCAAGCTATTGGGACCTTTTTTACGGATTTGGGTAGAAGATAAATCCGATACGCTGAGCATCAAGAAATCCATGGAAACATGGTATCGAAATAGAGCAGATGATATCCTTAGACGGTATATGGAGAAATGCTATCAGATTGCAGCCCGGCATGGTATCCTAGAACCTCAAATGACGATTCGAAGCATGCGTAGACGGTGGGGAAGCTGCAGCCCAAAAGGGCGTATCACACTTAATTTGAATCTGGTGAAAGTGCCCGTTCACTGTATTGAATATGTCATAATGCATGAACTTTGCCATTTAAAGCAGCATGATCATTCGAAGGGTTTTTACTCACTTTTGACAAGATGTCTTCCTGATTGGCGCAAAAGGAAAGACGCACTGAACAAGTTCAGACTTTCCTGATGATAAAAGCAATCAGTAATGGCTTTCTACAGATAATTTAAATCCTAAGATGAGCCAGCATTGATAAAGGCGTTTACCGCCGCAAATGCCGTGGCGATGGCAAGACCGGAGCCGCATTTGCTGCGTACCCAGTCCTGGTGCGCTAAAATGGATCCGGCCGCAAAGAGCGTTTCGTAGGCCGCCCGACCGGATGCATCCAAGGGGCGAAACTGATCGTCAATTTCAAGTCCGGCGCGGTTGATGGGGTGTCCGGAAGGGTGCAGAAATTCAAACCGATGCCACTCTCTCCTTTTTTCAGGTTGATGCACCGGTAGATCGAATATTGACTCTCGAATTTTCATGCGATCGGCGTGGAGTCCCCGGCCCACAAAACGACCGCTGGCCAATATAATACCGCGGGTTTTGATAACTTGATCCGGTGATGAGTCTCCAATCTGAACAAAGAACTCCTGGCCTCTTTTTTCTACTGCAAGAACCTGTTTGGGGACCAAACAGCGAATGCCATTTTGGGGCAATGCGGTTTCAAAGGTTTCCTTTAAACGCAGGCCGGGTATGGACGGCGGCATGGTGGGGATTTCAAATAGGGTAACCCCTAACAGTTTTTCCAGATCCGATCGGATATCATCTGGATTTTGGATGCCGAACATCGCCGGCAGGCCGACATATTCAAAACCATTAATCAAGGGTCGCAGGGCATCGGCCAATGCTTTGCGATTCTGGGGCAGCACCATGGAGCGAGCCAATGGTTCCAGATAGATTTCGCCAGCCTGGTCCATACCCGGAAACGATATGGATGCCTGGTCCATTTCGGGCCAGGTGTCTTTAAAGGGAGCCGTTATTTGGCGGGCGTTAAATCCCTTGAGGCCCTTGATATCGACAATCAGACAAGGCGCTTTGGATCTATGGGCTTGAACACCGCCCCACATGGTTTGGGGAATGTAATATGATGGTTTAAGGGTACCGGCTGGTGTCAAAATAGGGGCGTTGCGATCATTGTGGCAAGTGTACGTCAGTCCCGTGGCGTTCAGATAGGCAATCAATTCCTCGAAGGCGTTTTTAATCGTGGCTGCCGGTATCTGGGCATAGGGATGCTTGGGATTATCCTGAGTTAGGTTGGTGATGCCCTTCCAGGGATCCTGAATGGACTTGCCTTTTTCAATGGGATAGACACCCAGAAGGTCCAGAAGACCACTGGCAAAAATCATTTCGCTGGTGACACCGACCAAGACAGTCTTAATCTTGCGGTTGGCAGCGAATACGGCGGCTGACATGCCTGTCATGCCGGCACCAATGATCAACAGATCGCATTGGGTGTCATAGGTCTGATTCATGGCATTCCACACCAAACAGCCCACAATAAAGGGCTTCTTTAAGTTCGGCCTGCATCAACGAAGTATCCCACAAGAGCGGTCTTTCGCCGCGCCATCGTTCGGTAACAAAGGCGCGGATGCTTTCTAAACCTTCCCGCCCGGTCATTTCTTCAATTTCATACAGATAGGCGGCAACGCGTTGGGCACAAAACGTCCCTTGGCAAGCACCTTTGCCAATGCGACTGCGCAATCCCAACGATACTAAATCAGGTTTGCCATCCTGTTCGTGGATGGACCGGGATAGATTGTCGACAACGCTTTTGGGTACCATTTCGCACTCGCATAGTAAGAGGTCGTCCGGATCGTTGTGCTGGATCCACACTTTGGGTGCAATGCCGGGTTGGGTCCACCGGGTGGCTTGGGCTGTGGGCAAGGGTTCGACATGGGTTCTGCAGGGCTGGTTTATGCCGAGCCGGTCACAGACGAGGTCGGCTGTCTTTTCGGCCATTAAGCGATAGGTGGTTAGTTTGCCGCCGGTGATGGTGGCAAAGTTTTTCAAACCGTCAACCTCATGATCGAGCAAGGCGAAACTACGGCTGACGGATCGGTCGCCGCCCTCCGTGGCCATGCCAACGAGGGGACGCACACCAGTATAGGCCCGGATATAGCGTATGGTCTCTAATTCTGGAATCATGTGGGCGCCTTCACCCACGATGGCATCGATTTCTTTAACTGTTGGGAAAATGGCTTCTAAATTGTCAATGCGAATGGAGGTGGTGCCCAGAATGGACACGGTTCCCCCGGGAACCAGGATGTCGGCATTGGCAGACGGACGCAGACGGTTTATAACCCTTTGGGTTACACGACTATGTGTCACCAACAAGCTACCTTTGGAATACAGCAAGTCGATGGGGCAATCAGCCAATGCGGCGATTTCCTTGGCCCACGCTCCCGTCGCATTGACTACCTGGTCGGCTACGACTTGGAAGGATTCTTGCGTGAGCATATTTTTCAATAAGGTTGCCTGGATTTTTTGATCGCGTATTTGAAACCCAACAACTTTGGAATGACGCAGCAGCCGGCAGCCGATCGATAGTGCCTGATGAATATTTTCCATGGAGAGCTTGAAGGGTCCGACAGATGCATCATTGACTTGATAGGCCGCAATCGTTTTGTCGGAGAGTGCCGGCTCCATTTCGAGCGCATCTTTGACATCAAGCGCAGTTACAGGTATTTGGCTTTGGGCGCACAGAAGGGGAAAGTCGGCAATATAGGATTCGTCATCCCCTTCAACAGCGATAAACAGGCCACCGGTATCTTCGATACAGTCCGGGGCGAGTTTTTTTAACAAGTCACTCTCTTTGCGGCATTCTTCAGCAGAGTGAGCATCACTGGAGACATACCTTGCGCCACTGTGCAGCAGGCCATGGTTGGCACCGGAGGCGCCCGCATTTATATCATGTTTTTCGGCGAGTACGCAGTTAACACCGCGCAAGGCCAGGTCTCGGGCAATACCGGCCCCGGTGACGCCCCCTCCGATAATCAGTACTTGGGTTGTAATGGTTTGCATATTGATTATGTTATAAGGTTAAGCGTATGCAGAAAACGCATTATGGCATATAAGCCTTATAAAAGGCAAGGCTCTAAGTGAGTGATTTTGTGCAAGGATTAAATTGACAAGTAATGAACATCGGTTTATGGGAGGAGCAGCAAAAGACCTGTTTGAAAGGAAAAAGAATGACCCAAAAAGATAAAATGGCGGCCATCGATCCTGTTCGACTCGGCCCGAATAGCAACTTCAAATTTGAATGTCACAAAGGCGTCAAGTGTTTTACAAAATGCTGCAGTGGTATTCGTATCACCCTGACACCGTATGATATTATTCGGTTGAAAAAACGGCTTCAGCTTTCTTCGGAAGAATTCCTGGCCATTTACACCGAGCCGCATTTATTGGAAAAAACCAATTTGCCGGTGGTGACACTCAAAATGGTGGATGATGAGAAGGAGGCCTGCCCGTTTTTAAGAGAAGACGGGTGTATTCTATATGAAGACCGCCCCACAACCTGCCGTTATTATCCCCTGGGTGTGGCTACGCTCAGCCACAAGGAAGGGGCTGATGATGAAGGATTCTACTTTTTTGTCAATGAACCCCACTGCCTCGGTTTCGAAGAGGATAAAAATTGGACTGTTAATGAATGGCGTAAGGATCAAGGGGTTGATATACACGACGAGATCAATCGAAAATGGACAGATCTGGTCGTACGCAAACGTTCGTTCCCGCCCAATATCAAATTGACAGATAAAGCCAAAGAATTGTTTTTTATGGTCAGCTACAATATCGATAAGTTTAGAGAGTTTGTGTTCCAAAGCACTTTTTTGGAACGATTTCAAGTAGATGAAGAGATGCAGGCCAAGATCAAGGATGATGATGTGGCCCTGCTCAATTTTGGCATTGATTGGCTGAAAGATATACTGTTCCAGCAAAAAAGCCCGGAAGAACAGGCGGCGACCGTTTCCAAGAAAACATAATCATAAAACAAAAAGCCCCCTTTTTAAGATAAAAGGGGGCTTTTTGTTTTTAGTATTCTGGATAGAATAATCCATCACAATAAGCCGGATTATTCAAACGTTCGTCCATATCGATATTAAAAAAGTCCGCCAGAGGCTGCCAGATTTCGGGGTTGTTTTGCTGAACTGATTTGGCAGCTGCAAGCACCTTCTGAGTACCGTTCTGAGACATTTTGCCCAAAGGCTGCCTACAGGGTCCCACGGGTAAACCCAAGATCGCCATGAGGGTTTTAATGCCCACCGGATTTCTGGCCCGACAGGTGACGGGGCCAAATTCTGTTTCTTCCTTTGTGGTTACGGTTACCAGCCCAAACAGAGGATCCAGAGCGGTTTGCAACTTCTCGGCTTCAACCACGTTGCCATCAAGGAGATGCCTGACCATGTCGCCTATGGCACGCGGTGTGATATTGGTGATGACAGAGATGACGCCGGACGCGTTTACCAAAGGATCGGTCATCATTTGAAACGTCATACCGTCGTCACCGGATAAGATGGTGAAATCGCCGCCACAACATTCGCGGGTTCGCCGCATGTTGTCAATGTTGGCGGTGGCCTCTTTGACAGTATTGACATTAGGATACTCGTTAAAAAGACGCGCCAGATCCTCGGGAAAAAGCTGGGCACCGGTTCGACCGGGAATGACATAGGGGATGATGGTTGTATTTGGAAACTTAGCCGCCACCGGCGTGATGTATTCCTGGCGTATTTCCAATGAGCTGGGACCATTGTAATATGGATCTACTAAAAGGACCGCATCCACTCCCGTACCCACTGCGTGTTCGGTGGCAGCAATAGATTCCCTGGTGTTGTTGCTGCCGGTGCCGGCAATACAAATGCATTTTCCCTGGGTTTCCTTGGCGACGGCTTCGGTGACTTGATGATGTTCTTCCCAGGCCAAAGTAGGACTCTCTCCGGTGGTGCCGACGGCTAATATACCCGTAATGCCATTTTCAATCTGAAATGTGACGAGGCGGTTCAAAGCCTCATAGTCGACTGTTTCCCCATTCTCTGAAAACGGGGTCACAAGTGCTGTATAACATCCTGGATTCATGCTGCCTCCTTATCCAACCGCTGTTTGTACGTAAACATCTGAGCGGATAATTGTCATTCTGATTTTATTCTGGATTTTGTTGGAAATAATAAAATAAAGACTCGAACCGATATGCATTCACACTCGGTTCGGAAACTGAACGCCCTGCTTGCTGGACGGGTTTCTGTGCTCAGCAGGCGGCATGCATGTTAGAGCTGAAACCCTGTATTTACTCCGTATGTTCAAAGGTGATATTCTCCTGAATTGTACCATTGGATGTCGAGCATACAACGTAAGGACATTTTTATGAATAATACCAAGGCGTATGTCAAGAAAAAAGCGAGTTGCCAAACATTCAATGGTGCGTTATTTTAACTGATCTGTGAGATTGTCGTTCCATTAGACAGAAGCAAGTAAAACAAAAAAATGAGGGAATCATATGCCACACGCTAAAAATGTAGAAGAATACATCAATCAACAAAAAGCCGCTATTGCTTCAAATCCGGATTGCGGCAACTCCCATTACAATCTGGCAGTAGCCTATCTGGGACAAAAAAGATATCAAGAAGCCGAAAACGAGCTGCATGAGGCCATTGGCTGCAGCCCCAGTTTGGCTGAAGCTTACGTTCAGCTCGGTGGCATCCGCTTGCAGCGAGGCGACCTTGAAGGCTGCCTGGAATATAACCAAAAAGCTGTCAAAGCACGGGCTGGATTTGCAGAAGGATGGGGCAATATTGGCTTCGTGCACATGCAGTTGGGTAATGTGGAAGAAGCTATTCCGGCACTTGAAAAGGCGGTTCGCTGGAATCAGAAATTTTTACAGGCCTATACGACTCTGGCCAATGCCTATCTTGCTACGGGGAAAATCAAAGAAAGTATTGAGACCAACCACAAAGTGATTGAATTGGCACCAGATTTTGCCGTGGCCTATAATAATTTGGCCATCGCCCATATGGAAAACAAAGAATTCGGACACGCCATCGAAAACATCGACAAGGCCATTGAGCTGGGCTATGATGTGGCACCCGAGGTTCTTGAAGAGCTGAAGCAACACCGACAACAGGATGTTTAGAAAACATCAAAATATATTAATGCCTTACGCGTCGATTGGGAAGCAAGAATGAAAATCCATGAACTCAACCCCTACCCCATAATTTGGCAGCCTTAATGCCGGATACTCTGCCGACGCGATATTTCGTTTATAACCAACAAGATCCAATTCGGTCCGGTAATCCTTTGTGGGAAAACGCAATACCCATGGATTACCGGACGAATAAAAATCACCAGTATGCTTCGTTGACCTATGGGGCCTATTTTAAGGCCATTTCCGACTATATTGGTAAAATTGGGCTTACCCGTCTTGCAAAGATCGCATCCCAAATTGCTGAACGTTCCATTAATCCCGGGGCCATATCCAAACTGGACATTCATCTTGAAAAACATGGTGCTTTTTATCACCCGGCCAGACTCATTCTGCATGTGAATGCGAGACGGATCGCCTGTGTGCTTAATGTAGCCGTCTCAAAATTGGGTCAAGCAACCATAATCAAAGAGTTTCATCATTTAAAACGGCTGTCTAGGCGCTATACAAGCAATTGGCTGCCGCAGGTTTATGATTGTCAATCGGTTGGCATTGATGGCCAACAAGATGTTCATATGCTCCTGGGCGAATGGTTTGAAGATTTTCATGAATTTCATCTTTCCATGGCAGAAAACTCTGAAAACCCTGCCATCCGAGTATGGGATCCTAAAAACCCGAACCACTATTTATCAGAAAATCAAGCCCGGAAGATTTTTGAGCAGGCTGCCATGATATTAACGGCACATTATCGCATCGACACAACCGAACAGATCGCTTGGTGGCATCATGCCGCCGGTGATTTTGTGGTTTGTGTCAATGCCGAAGGCCTTGCGGTAAAGCTGATTACAGCCAGGGTCTATGAGCCCCTTTTTAACATCGACCAATCTGATGTCTCGCTGGAAACCATACTCAATACAGTCTTGATATACTTTTTGAACACGTGTTTGAAACTGCGTATCGATCGGCTGGATGGTGTGGGTGATATGGCCTGGAACTCCTTGGATGTGGTTCCGGGTATCATTGCCGGTTTTTTCAAAGGACTCGAATTTCAGGCCGAATGCCATCGCATTTCCTCTGAGTTGATTGATGCGATTAAAATATTCTTTTTCAACCTTCCTGACAAAGACGTTCAAGAAATTTGCACAGATATCGTCGGTCGGATCGAACCCCAGAGTCCGGATCTGCCGGTGGTGCGCCAAAATTTAGATGTTCATATTGCCTCTGTCATTAACGGACTTCGCCAGCTTGGTACGCTCTGATACTCTCCATCTAAAAATCACAATATAGTCCAACATACCGCGAAGCAACCACATCATGTCGTGTTGGGTCAAGGGCTTGAATTTCTACCTTTCATTAGTGCCAGGAATCAATGGATTTTTATTGACAAGAACCCAGATCCATTTTATATCTGCCCCTTGGTAAAAAAAATTCAGTAATGAATAACTATAAGGCAGGAAAGAGAAATTGGATTGAGAGGAGGTGACAGGTTTAAACCTTTAGGGGTATAAATTTTGTTGTTTTCGGAAGCTTAATATTAATTAAAATGGAGGTACTAAGATGGCGAAGCATGAAACCCCTTTGTTGGACCAGTTAGAGTCTGGCCCGTGGCCAAGTTTTGTTTCGGATCTGAAGCAAGAGGCCGCAGCAAGGGCAAAGAACGAGAAAAACCTCGAGTATCAGATAAACCCGGATGTTGTTGAGGATCTTCTGGGTATTCTCGAGCTTTCTTACAAACAGGGTCGCTGCCACTGGAAACATGGCGGTATCGTGGGTGTTTTCGGATACGGCGGCGGTGTTATCGGCCGGTATTGTGACCAGCCTGAAAACTTTCCGGGCGTGGCCCACTTTCATACCATGCGTGTGGCCCAGCCGGGCGGTAAGTTCTACACGGCAGACTTCTTGAGAAAGCTCTGCGATCTGTGGGATTTCCGTGGCAGCGGTATCACCAATATGCATGGCTCCACCGGTGATATCATCTTCCTGGGAACCACGACCCCCCAAATAGAAGAAATTTTCTATGAAATGACCCATAATATGGACCAGGACCTGGGCGGTTCCGGCTCCAACCTGCGGACCCCGTCCGACTGTATTGGTCAGGCGCGTTGTGAATATTCCTGCTTTGATACCCAGGCGCTCTGTTACGATTTGACCCAGGAATACCAGGACGAGCTGCACCGGCCGGCATTTCCCTACAAGTTTAAATTCAAGTTCGACGGTTGCCCCAACTGCTGCGTGGCATCCATTGCCCGGGCAGACATTGCTTTTGTCGGAACCTGGCGCGACGATATCAAGATTGATCAGGAAGCTGTTCAGGCCTATGTGGGCGGTGAAATAGCACCCAACGGCAACGCCCATAGCGGACGGGATTGGGGTGCCTTTGACATAAACAAAGAAGTCATCGATCTGTGTCCCACCAATTGTATGTGGATGGAAGGCAAGGATCTCAAAATAGACTCCAAGGAATGTACGCGCTGCATGCACTGCATCAACGTCATGCCCAGGGCCCTGAGAATCGGAGACGATCGAGGCCTTTCCATGCTGATCGGCGCCAAAGCACCGATCCTGGATGGCGCCCAGATGGGCTCCCTGTTGGTACCCTTCGTCAAAGCGGAAGAACCGTATGATGAGATCAAAGAAGTCATTGAAGGCATTTGGGACTGGTGGATGGAAGAAGGCAAAAACCGTGAGCGCGTCGGTGAATTGATGAAACGGCAAGGCTTCCAGAAACTGCTTGAGGCCACCGGCATCGACCCAGATCCACGTCACGTGCAAGAGCCGCGAACCAATCCGTATATCTTCTGGAATGAAGACGAAGTTGAAGGCGGCTGGGATCGTGACATCAATGAATTCAGAAAACATCATCAGAGATAGGAGGGGAAAACCATGGCATTTATTTCTTCAGGATACAATCCGGACAAACCGATGGAAAACAGGATTTCCGACATCGGTCCGAGAAAATATGATGAGTTTTACCCTCCGGTCATTGCTGCCAACAAGGGTAAATGGCTTTATCATGAAATTTTGAAACCCGGCGTGCTGGTTCACGTGGCCGAATCCGGCGACAAGGTTTTTACCGTACGCTGCGGCGGCGCTCGTATCATGAGCGTGACCCACATTCGTGAGATCTGCGATATTGCCGATAAACATTGCGACGGCTACCTGCGGTTTACCACCCGTAACAATATCGAATTTATGGTGGACAGTGAAGACAAGGTGGATCCCTTGGTTCAAGACCTGGAAAGCCGTAAGTTCGACGGCGGTAGCTTCAAATTCCCCGTAGGCGGAACCGGCGCCGGCGTAACCAATATCGTGCATACCCAGGGCTGGATTCACTGCCATACACCGGCAACGGATGCTTCCGGCCCGGTCAAGGCCACCATGGATGTGCTTTTTGATGATTTTAAGGATCATCGCCTGCCGGCCCAGCTGCGCGTATCCTTGGCCTGCTGCCTGAACATGTGCGGTGCCGTACACTGTTCCGACATCGCCATTCTGGGGTATCACCGTAAACCGCCAATGTTGGATCATGAGTATGTGGACAAAATGTGTGAGATCCCGTTGGCCATCGCAGCCTGCCCGACCGCGGCCGTCAAACCGGCCAAGGTTGAAGTTGACGGCAAGACATTGAAGAGTGTCGCCGTAAAGAATGAACGTTGTATGTTCTGCGGTAACTGCTATACCATGTGCCCCGCCATGCCGTTGGCCGATGATGTCGGCGACGGTATCGTTATCATGGCCGGCGGTAAGGTAAGCAACCGTATTACGGCGCCTAAGTTCTCCAAGGTCGTTGTGGCCTTCCTGCCCAACGAGGCACCGCGCTGGGAATCTACCACTGAATGCATCAAGAAGATCGTGGAAGCCTATGCGGCCGGCGCCAATAAATATGAGCGTGTGGGCGAATGGGCGGAACGGATCGGCTGGGAGCGTTTCTTCGAGAAATGTGAACTCGAATTTACGCATCACCTCATCGATGACTTCCGTGATCCAGCTTATTCAACATGGCGTCAGACGACCCAATTCAAGTTCTAAGAGAGCTAAAACAGGGCGGGAGACCCTTTAAAAAGGGTCCCCCGCCAACAAATAAAGAGGTACAAAATGGATTACGAAGAGGCCAAAGAAAAATTAGTCGCCGGGCTAATGAAAAAGCAGAAATCAAAATCCAAGTTCTATTTCAACGACCTGGCAAAAATACTCGGCGAAAAACCGCGCGCGGCCAAGAAGTTTGTCAATCAAATGATCGTAGAAGGTGTACTCGAATACTGGTCCAGCGGCAGCACCTCGCTCTATGGCCTGCCAGGGACAGGTAAACAGGCCGGGGCTGAACACGAAGACTAATTTGCGTTCAGTTTCGACTGTATCTCTGTAATGACGTTTTATTGAAACCCATACAACCACACAGAGAAAAAACTGGATTTCCCGGAATCGTAATATCCGCTTTACGCGGAGGATCCGGGAAAACCATTTTTTCCGTCGGCATCATTGCCGCCCTAACCCACCGCGGCTATAAAATCGCGCCATTCAAAAAAGGTCCCGACTATATCGACGCCGGCTGGCTGGCCCTGGCCGCAGATCGCCCCTGTTATAATCTGGACACCTATCTGATTCCCAAAGAAACCCTTAGCACCTCCTTTGACTGTTATGTAAAAAATTCGGATATGGCCATTGTCGAAGGTAATCGTGGTTTGTACGATAGCATCGAACGAACCGGTCAAACCAGTACGGCCGAGCTCGCCAAGTATTTAGATCTTCCGGTCATTCTGTGTATCGACGGCACCAAAACAACTCGCACCATGGCCGCGGTTGTGATGGGCTGCCAGCACTTTGATCCGGAAGTCAAAATCAAGGGTGTTATCCTCAATCGGATTGCCGGGCCGCGACATGAGAACAATCTGCGGACCTGTATCGAACACTATTGCGGACTTCCGGTTCTGGGAGCCGTTCCCAAGTTACGCGAACAAGCCTTTCCGGAAAGGCATATGGGATTGGTGCCAACCCCGGAGCATAGTTGGGCCAGCACATCGATACAGACAATCTCTGATATCATTTCAAAGCACATCGATCTGGATAAAATTATAAGACTTGCCGGTTATAGCGCCAATCAGAAATCTAAAACCGATGATGCCAATCCTGGCAATCGAATTGAATTAACACGCCCGGAAAAAGACCAAGATTTAACTGAATCATCGGTTTGTTTTGAAAAGATCGAGACAAACGGGCCTGCGCCAAAAATTGGGATTATCCGGGACTCCGCCTTCCAGTTTTACTATCCGGAAAATCTGGAATCTTTGACCGCAGCCGGTGGAGAACTGGTCTTTACCAGCCCATTGAGCGAGGAGACACTTCCGGATATCGACGCCCTATACATCGGCGGCGGCTTCCCCGAAACCCATGCCAGGGAACTGGCTGCAAATGTCACCTATCGGCAAAGTATTCTTGATTTAGCAGAAAAGGGTTTGCCCATCTATGCTGAATGCGGGGGCTTGATGTATTTGGGGAAACAGTTGCAGCTGAAAGATGATGTTTATGACATGGTGGGTTTTTTTCCACTGGTTTTTGATTTGCACAAACGTCCCCAAGGACACGGTTATACCATCATCAATGTTGATCAAGAGAATCCATTTTATCCCATCGGGTCCCAGATTCGGGGCCATGAATTTCATTATTCCAAAGTAATAGAAAACCCGGATTTATCAGAAGAACTGGCGTTTCAAGTTGAACGGGGTGCCGGGATTGTCGACGGTCGCGACGGCATCTGCCGTAAAAATGTCTTGGCAACGTATACCCATATTCATGCCTTGGGGACCCGTCAATGGGCCCAGCAGGTGGTGGCAAAGGCCCGTTCTTTCCAAAAGAATCATTCCCAATGATTATACCTGAAACAGATCTTCAGCGAAGAATATGGGCTATTATTTATGAATCCGAAAGACGCTTAAGCTTACCGAACCTCCGAAACGGCCTACCATTTCTACCTATCCTTTAGAGTAATCGTAAAGCGTAACATACTTTTCAAAATAGAAAGGGCCTACATAAACATATGTAGGCCCTTTTTGCTTGTAAGGCTATTTTATTTTTCTTTTTTGGGATGACACTTAACGCAGGTGGTCGGGGCTGCTTTGGACTTATTGGCCTTATTCCATTTTTTATGGCAGACGCGACAATTGTCATGAATGGCTTCCGCATGCCACTCACGTGACAGCTTGTCTTTTTCTTTTTTCTTTATTTTTTTGGCTTTCCACTGCTGCTTGACTTTCTTGGGCACTTCGCCGGGCTTTTTATGACACTCGATACATTTTTGAACATTGTCCCCTTCTTTGAGGTCACTTAAGGGCTTGTTGTTTTCATCGTGATGGCACTCACCACATTTATTTTTGTAGAGCTTCGGATTGGCAGCAGCATAGTCTTCGGCGTGTTTTTTATGGGTGAAATCAACGATCGCCTTTTTGTGTTCATAGTCGTTTTCCATCCTGATGACATCTGGGACAGTCGTGCCGGCATATAGTGCTACAGATGCAAACAGCATGATCATACCGATGGCAATGGCAGTTAGATATCCCTTTTTTTTCATTGCTTCCCCTTGCCTCCTTTCATGGTTCCTCGTTATCTTTCCTTGCATATTTTAGCTATCAAGTATCCTTAAAGCTGTCAATGACTAAGCATCTGCGGTGTTTTGAGCGGTTTCATCCACAGCATCTTTCTTTTTTCCGAATATGCGTGCGCCCAATATACTGATTTCATAAAGGACCATTAACGGCAGGGCCATCATAATCTGGGTGACGACATCCGGAGGGGTTAAAATGGCGGCACCTGCAAAAAACAGCAACAGGGCATACTTTCTATTTTTCTTTAGAAATTGGACGGATACAAGTCCCAGCTTGGCTAGGAACGTTATCACCAGAGGCAGCTCAAATACCAGACCAAATGCCAACAACAGCTTCGAAGAGAAGCTGAGATACTCTTTCATGGAGGGCATGGCCTTAATGGTTTCCGTTGAGAAGCCCAAGAAAAATTTAAATCCCCATGGAAAAACAATGAAATAACCAAAAAGAGCCCCACCAATAAAGAACAAGGACGATAGAAAGATGATGGGCATCAGCAGACGTTTTTCTTTTTGGTATAGTCCGGGTGCCGTAAACATCCAAAATTGGTAGATGATTACCGGAGATGCGACCATAATACCTGACAGGAACGCGGCCTTGAGAAAGGTGAAGAACGCTTCGGGCAGATTGGTATAAATCATGGTATCACCAGCACCCATTACGTTAATTAAGGGTGCCGTCAATACATAGAACAACTGTTCTTTGAATGCGTAAGATGCCGCAAAACCGACACCGACGGCGATGAAACATTTGATCAATCGGTTACGTAGCTCTTCCAAATGGGTCGTAAATGGAAGTTTATCATCCTCGATCATTACTGGGGGTATCCTCTTTGCTTGCATCCGGGGTGGTTTCGGATGCATCCGATTCCGTTGATTCGTCGGCAGGGGGCTCTGTTTCTGTCTGGTTCATATCATCAAATGCTTGTTTCAAATCTCCAATGGCTTCATCACTGCCGAGCGTATCGTTGGCCGGGCTTTCAGAGGATGGCGTATTGGCGCTTTGCATGGCGGGATCAGTTTTGGGTTGATAGTCATCAATATTATCAAAGGTTACGGTACCTTTAATATCTTGCTGGAGATCATTGAATGTATCTTTGACCTCCTTAAAATCCGCTTCGGATCCGATGGACTGTTTGATATCATTGGTGGCCTTCTTAAACTCGCCCATGGCCCGTCCGAGTGATTTTGCCAGATCAGGCAGTTTTTTAGGGCCGATAACGATGAGTGCAATGGCGCATATCAACAGCATTTCCGGCATACCAATACCGAACATGGTAACTCCTATCTACCCGAAAACGAATCTATTTCACTTGGATCATTGTGAGGATGTTTTCGGGAAAAATTTTTTTTTCATGAGATATATTATTATCAGTCAGTGTGTCAACTATTATGCATCATCTGGTTTCAGGACGATAAAATAAATCGTACCAGGGTGCTGCATATGGCCTGCGGCCAACTCAGCATAGGGGCCATTGCCCCAAAATAAGTCGACCCGCCCGGGACCACGAATGGCTCCGCCGGTGTCCTGGTTGAGTATAAAGGCATTAAAGGCTTTCCAGGATTCAATCTGACCGGGTGGGGCCACAATCGGGCGTACCGTTTCAATATATCCGAGAGCACCCGGCGGAAAAATACGTCGATCCATCGCCACCGAACGTTCAGGCGTCAGCGGTTCCTGCAAATAGCCGATGGGCCCATCCGGTTCGGTTTTAAAAAATACATAGCTGGGATTATGATTAAATATTCGGTCACGTTCTGCGGGATTTTCCTTCAGATAAGCCCGGATGGCCTGCATGGACATGTTCTCTTTGGCAATTTTACCTTCGTCAATCAATAATCTTCCAATGCTGCGATACGGGTGTCCATTGCTGGCATGGTAATGCAAATTAATATGATCGCCGTTGGGGAGTAACAGACGACCGGAACCTTGTATTTGAAGAAAAAACAAATCGATGGGATCTTTCACCCAGGCCAGAATTTCGCTGGACCGGGACACGGGCGAATTGGCTTCTTCAATTTGATACCGATCATAATACGGAACCACCGTCGAACCCGTATAGCGTCCGACAATAGATTGCCCCGCATATCGTTCTGAGAAGGGAGAAAGATCTATACGGATCAAATCCGATGGTTTGGCATAAACCGGATGCGGATATTCACCATCTGGAATTAGACTGCCTGAAATTGTGGGTTCATAGTATCCGGTAAACAAGATCTCGCGCTTCCAGTTGCTGCCCACGGATTGATACACAAAGCAGTTTTGGTTAATAAACTGATTCAGTTCCTTTCTTGGTGGATTTTTTGCTATGAAGTCAGCAAAACTGTTGAGTGAGTTAATGAGGTGATCGGCCGTGTAGGTGTCTTCCCCAAATATAAAGGTACGGCCACCGGGCACTCTATTCAGATAGGCGAGACTTTGATTAATGCTGTGGATTAAACCATGGTAATTGTGATGGTCTTTAAAATCCGGATAACGGGCGGGCCTCAGTTTTTTTAAGACTGTTTGCGGCGAAATCTCAGCTTTCCGTTGCAGGTAACCGCAGCCTGAAAAGACAAAGAGCAGCATCAGAATTATAATGAACCGGTAGCATATTTTTGTAAGGGATTGGCGCGTCATTCAGAATCATCCATATTGAGTTTTCGGGTGGTGGTTTCGACCGTCGTAATTTTAAGGTCTTTGTTTTCGTCTTTTTGGGTGATGCCCAATTCTTTAAATTTGCGTGCAGAGCTAAAAACTCGGCGTTCCAAAGAGCCCACAACTTTATTATAGGTTTGGGTGGTGCGATCGATATCCCGTCCCAAGTTGTTAATATGCTGACCCATGGTTGCGAGACGCTCGAACAATTCCGTACCCAATTCACTGATTTTTTTGGCGTTTTCAGCTAATTGTTCTTGCTGCCATCCAAAAGCAACTGTTTTTAATAAAGATATCAATGTGGTCGGGGTCGCTAAAATGACATTTTTTCGGACTCCCAGTTCAATCAGCTGGGGATCTTGGGCCAATGCAGCCGAGAAAAAGTTTTCACCCGGTATAAATAAAATGACGAATTCAGGGGTGGGCTGAAATTGGGTCCAATACGCCTTTTGGGAAAGCTGATTAATATGGGTTTTGACATGTCTGGCATGGGTGGCGAGATATTCTTCCCGGTGTTCTTCGGAGTTGGTTTCCAAGGCATCGATATAGGCCACCAGCGGCACCTTGGCATCTATAACGATCTGACGCTGGCCCGGTAAATGAACCACCATATCCGGTCGTAAGAGGCCCTCTTCGGATCGGGCTGAGGCTTGCTCATAGAAATCGCAATGGTTCTGCATCCCACTGAGCTCGGCCACGCGTCTCAAGGTGATTTCACCCCATCTGCCCCGAATATGAGGAACCCGCAATGCATTGACAAGCTTGCCGGTTTCTTTTTGGAGCACGTCCTGGGTCTGAATGAGCGACTGTACCTGAACCGATAACCCGCCATAAGCTTTTTCGCGGGAGCGTTCCATGGCCTGAACATGCTCTTCATAACTTTTGAGAGCTTCTTGCAGAGGCAGAACACTGTCTTTAACGGCCTTGCCCCTGGCATCAAAATCTGTTTTGGCGGTTTGGATATATTTTGACAGGGTTGACTTGGCCAGATCCATAAAAACTTGATTATTTTGTCTCAACGCATCGGCAGAAAGGGCCTGATAGGTTTCCGTGAGGCTAACGCGAACCTCTTGAAGCAGAGCAATTTTATCTTCAAAAGCCTTTGTTTCTTTTTCGATACTGGTTTCGAGGGTGGCAATCTGCTCTTTCAAGTCGGCATTGGTGTTCCGCAAGAGGGTCACATCCTGACTGCGCTTTTCCAGTGACGTTTCGAGCGACGCCATTTGTTCCAATTTACTCTGGGCGGCCGAGCGTTCTTCTGAAACCAATAGCAATTGCCGGGTCAGTGACTTTACCTCGTCCTTGGATGCATCCAGCTGGGTTTTTAGTTCGTTAATCGTCTCTTGATGTTGACCAATGGTTTCCAGGTGGGCTTCGAGGTCAGATTTGGTTTTTACAAGAGACGGCATAAGTCGATACTTTGTCAGCAACCATCCAAAAATACAGCCAACAACAATGCCGGCAGAGATAAACAAGGTAAGCTCAATAGGAGACAAGCTCAGCTGCATGAGGGACTCCCTTTAGGGGAATGTTCACGCATAAACGCTCCGCTCTTGCCGCCGGATTTTTTTACCAGCCAAACATCTGAAATTGATATGTTTTTATCAAGTGATTTGCACATATCATAAATGGTCAAGGCGGCGATACTGACGGCTGTTAGGGCTTCCATTTCCACCCCGGTTTGACCCATGAGGCTTATGGTGGAGTTGATTCGGATTGTGCTCGTTTGCATATCCGGAAAAAAGTCGACTTGTGCATGGGTGATATTTAAGGGATGACACATGGGTATTAGTGAGGCTGTGTTCTTGGCGGCCATAATTCCGGCAATCCGGGCGGTTTCAAGTACATTCCCTTTTTTGACCTGATGTTGGGTAACTCGCTCCAGTGTTTCAGGTTGCATGCAGACCACTGCCTGGGCCTCGGCCTGGCGTAAGGATGCCTTCTTCTGGGTAACATCCACCATTCTGACGTTTCCCTTTTTATCCATATGCGAAAAGTCCGACATTTGATAAGCCTTTCTATTAGAACCTATCTCAAAAATATCTTTTTGTCCCATATCTGTGTTGTGCTCAAAAAATAATCCTCGAAATATTTGGCATATGCCTGTGGTAATTTTTTTTGCACGCCTTGATCTGAAGCAAAAACCTTATTTTTGAGATAGCTTCTAGGTATCTTTAAAAAATTCTGTTTTACGGGTAACAGTTGTTTTTATCGCATTAAGGGTGTTTTCGAGAGTCGCCAGTACATTTTCGCGAATATCACCAGCTACAACCAGGAACATTACATCATCACCCACTGATAGTTTCTGCTCTGCATTGATTTTCACCAGGATGTCGATAATACCCGGATCCTTTTTACGGATTTCAAGTATCGCTTGTAACCTTTCCTGATCCACTTGTACGCTGAGACCGGACACGGCTCTGCCGTCACGTGAGGTGCTGCGCACAACTCCATTGTGGCAAAGGATCATACCGGCACGGGGATAATCCGGATGGGCTTTCATCTTCTGAATAAGTCGTTCAATTTCCATGATTCGCGAGTTTCCTATCGGCCAATTCAAGGTCTTCGGGTGTATTGATATTGTAAAACGATATGAGATCCGGATCTATTTTTCGTAAAACCGATTCCGGGATTTCCTTTACATTCAATTTATTAAACAGCCTGCTAATTTTAAGCTGATGTCGATCCAAAGCATTTTGAACCGGTTGCAGGATTCGACGGGAATAAATGGCACAAAGCGGCTCATAGCCGAGTTTTGTTTTCGGAATTACCACATCTGATTGATGATCCATATAACCATAAAGCTTGGCAATCAAATCAATGTTTAAAAAAGGGGCGTCACAGGCGGCAATGAAGGCATGCTCGGTTTGGGTATAAAATAAGCCCGTATGAATACCCGTTAACGAGCTTCTTTGGGAATAAATATCCGTGACGATGAGCGCATCCCATTCAAGAAACGTTCGTGGCTGGTTGGATACGATGATGATGTCAGTAAAAAGGGTTTTAAAAACCGTCATTAATCTATCAATTATTCGGCCTCGGCCGACTATCAGATTCGATTTTTCAGCACCACTGAATCGTTTGCTTTCGCCTCCTGCTAGTAAAATGCCGGTACAATTTGGATGAATCATATTTTGGATATGGACGTCTCAGTCATGTCAAATTTAGCGAACGGTTAGGACAGGTGATACCTGAACCAAACACCACATTAAAAGACAAGCAACTTAAAATCAAGGCAATTTCGGGTGATTGACCTGTGCTGATCAATTTTACAGTGGAGATGTGCCGGGATATTGATGAAAGCGGGTTCGCAAAAAAATATCGGCAGACAGAACGACCTGTAGAGCATTTTTACTAAACCGCGATTCACGATTGTTTAGTGCAGAGCAAGAAAAAAAGGGACTCACTTCAGGTTAATGATTGTCATTTAGAGACCTTCTACGTTATGATCCAGGTTCACATCTGCTACGGAAATGGGGGCTTTCTGTCAGCTGAAAAGTGTTTGAAAGTTGATAACAAAGTTTACAATCAATTATGTTAATTTAAGCAGGATTTATATCCAGGAGATCACATGGGGGTCAAAGAACATAAAAAAGGTGCGCTAAAGTCATGCAAAATTGCTGTTGTGACGGTATCAAGTTCACGTATGCTTAAAAACGACGACAGTGGCAATTGGATTAAAAAACGATCCGAAAAAGAAGGGCACCGGGTGGTATTTCATCAGGTTATTCCGGATGACAAACGACGCATCGTTGCAGCTGTTTCAGAAGCTCTTGAAGCTTCAGGTGCCCAGGCTATACTGGTGACAGGCGGAACGGGTATCAGTATGCAGGATGTTACCATCGAAGCTATCTCACCTTTGTTTGATAAAGAGTTAACGGCCTTTGGTGCTTTATTTACCTATTTAAGTTTCGAGCAGATCGATTCCGCAGCGATCATGTCCCGGGCGACGGCCGGTATCGTTAAAGATGCGGTGGTGTTTTGCATGCCCGGTAGTCTCAAAGCCTGCAAACTCGCTTGCCGCCAACTTATTTTTCCTGAGCTGGGCCATATTTTGAAGCACGTCTTTACGGGTTGAGATGAAACCTGATCAGTACTCAACCATAGACCCGAACTGGCTGCAGGCGGTGGTGGCCAATGAAAACGGGGAAATTTTCGAGTTGGCCGGATACGCCGCAGTGGGCATGTCCGGGGAGCAATTAACGCCGTTATATAAAGACCAGGGTGTCTCCCTTCCTTATGGCAGTGAGCTGATGTTTTTACCTCATCGGACACCTCTTTTATATGATATACGGAATGAAAAATTTGTATCCCTTAGCCATAATCCATACGAAGTTTCCGAGAAGATCTTTCCCGTCGCAGCATTTAATTCTCCAGGTTACATCATAACGCATACCAGTGCCTACAAGGATAATCCAGAGGCATCACCCTTACCGCTTTTTTCCTATGGAGCGGTGGGGTGGTCACCCGGAGGTTTTCGCTCGGCGGTGCTGCAGGTAGATCAGGAGAGAAGGCAGGATTTGCGGTTAATGCCGCCTGAAAAAGTTGAGGCCGGTATCAAAAGAATACGTAAAAAACTACCCGACAACAGACTTCGCAAACATCTTGAAGGATGTGCTTTGAGGTACGGTTGTCCGGCAGGAAAAAATTTTTTTCTCGGCCGTTATGAAGCCCCCTTGCCAACGGCAAGAATCTGTAACGCCGACTGCATGGGATGCTTATCGCTCCAGAGACATGACAGGATTTCATGCAGCCAGGAACGGATAGCCTTTACACCAACAGCGGAGGAGATTGCCGCTGTGGCCCTTTTTCATATTCAAGCGGTCCCAAAAGCCATTGTTAGTTTTGGTCAGGGCTGCGAAGGGGATCCACTCCTGGCGGCTGACGTTGTCACGCCCGCGATTCGATTGATCCGCAAAGAAACAAGCAAGGGAACGATTAATTTGAACACAAATGGCAGTTTGCCCGAGGTGATGAAACAGTTGGTCGCTGCAGGCCTTGATAGTGTTCGAATCAGCATTAACAGCTTTAGGAAAAGTTGTTATCAGGCCTATTTTCGACCCAAGGGATATGAAGTTAAAGATGTCATCGAAACCATCCGAATCTCTTTGGACAATGGTTTGTACGTTTCTATTAATTACCTGAATATGCCGGGTGTAACCGACACCCCTGAAGAGTTTGAACGCCTGGTAGCATTTTTAAGGCAGTACCCGATTCAACGCATTCAATGGCGCAATTTAAACTACGATCCGGCTCGATACTGGTCTGCTATGCAAATGGCGGCAGCTTGCGGTGAACCCATGGGAATCCGAAACTTACTTAAGCAGATTCACAAAGAATTTCCGGAGCTGTCTTATGGTTATTTTAATCCGCCCAAGGAACTTTGGTAATGGAATGGATTGCGGCTAAAGTTGTGATTCAATCAGACAACAAGTTCCATGCAATCGAGCTGATTACAGATATATTCTACGATCTCGGGGTGAAAGGCGTTCAAATTGAGGATCCAAGTCTTGATCCGGAGGAAGGTTGGGGCCCTGACGCGGTACCTAAGCCTCTGCAAGATGCTGTGATTGGCTTTTTTCCGGACACTCACCAGGCAAGCCAAAATCTGAAGAATCTTCAAAGCCGGATTGCGTTTCTTGAAAAAACACAGAAATTCCAATGCACTATAAGCTATCGGCGTATGGAGGAGAACGATTGGGCCGAATCCTGGAAGGCCTTTTTCTGGCCTGAATCGATTACAGCACACATCACAGTTAAGCCCACCTGGCGGGAATATACCGCTAAACTCAATGAAATCATCTTGGAAATTGATCCGGGCATGGCTTTCGGAACCGGCACGCATCCGACAACGGCATTGTGTATCGGCCTAATGGAAAAATACGTTTCCAAAGGGGGCCACTTTTTAGACATTGGCACCGGTTCGGGTATCTTGATGATTGCGGCGGCCAAACTGGGTGCCGGTAAACTGGTGGGTATCGATAATGATGCCTTGGCGGTGGATATTGCCACATCTAATTTAAAACAGAATCACATCAGCCGCAGCCGCTTCGATGTAAAGGTTGGAGATTTGGTGGAAGGTGTGGAAGGAATGTTCGATCTCGTTGTGGCCAATATATTATCGGGACCGATTCTTCGCCTCCTAGACTACATTGGCCAGTATATGACCCCGAACGCTGTATTCATTTGTTCCGGCATTTATCAGGACAACCAGGACGTCGTGGTAGCAAAGATGCTATCAAAGGGATTAAGGCCGATTAAAACCCAAGTTAAAGATGAATGGGTGGCCATCGCGTGTAAGCAAAATAAATCCCAGGTTTAAACATGGTTGCTCGAGACATCTCGGGCAGTGGCGATAGAGGGGGAGGGGCATGCCTTTGCAGGATTTCGGAAAGATAGGCTGACAAGCGCGCTTACTGCTTATCCGGAAATTTGGGCCACTTCAGATACCGGCACAAACTGCACTTTCTCCTTCATATCGGTCATCATATTTCGCAGGATCTTATAGGTTCGTCGGTATGGATGGGCAATTCCGATGGCAAGGCCGTGCTTTTCTGCAATTCGAACAAGCTCTGAAAGTTGTTTTTCTATAAATTCATTATCCTGGAAATGATCGATAAAAATATCCCGCTCTCCAAAAGGCAGCTGCAATAGACCTGCGGAGCTTCGGCAAATGGTTTTTTCGGTTGTGCGGCTATCAATAAAATAAAGATCCCTTTGTTTCATCACCGTAAATAGCTGGCGCATTTGGGCGGCATCGGCTGTCATTTTTGAGCCCATGTGGTTGTTGACCCCGGATACGAACGGCATTTCATCAAGATTCTGAATAAATTGCTGAACCCGTTCATCGGGAGACATGCTGGACAGCAGAGCGCCAGGTCCTGGATTAGCGCGCGGATATTCAAAGGGTTCCATGGGTTGATGCAACATTATTTCGATGTTGTGTTTTTGGGCTTCTGCCAGGATGCTACTTTTGTATGGGCTTTGGGGCAGCATCGAAAGGGTAAGTGGTAAGTCCAGTGAAAGAAACTTGGCAACGATTTCGCGATCGTATCCGATATCATCCAGAATAATAGCAACCCGGGGCAGGCCGTTTCCTGGCAGGTAGGCAGACGGTGCTTCCGGCTTCGGACGGGGGACGTCTTTTTGGGGATATATTTCAAACTGCGGCGTGGGTATATATGCCCGAGCATTACCTCCCTCATTACCCAAAAGATGCATTGGTCTCCGCTTAACCAACATATGATGGGTTAGAACTCCGGCAATTAGGACGAGGACCGTTAAAATAATCAGCCCGACAGGAATTTTTAAAAGCTGCCGGGACCGATTATTTTTTTTTGTCTTTTTTCTTTTTGGGGTTGAGGTTTTTCTCTTAGTTCGCTTACTTGGCATTCGAGATGTCTTTGAATATGTCGTAACTGATTAGAAGTTCAAGAGCGCGCGTAACCTGATTGTCTTGGCGGATATTTTTCTGAAGCATCATCTCGGCTTCTGAAACATCTCCCTTAGGATTCTGATCGGTTTGAGGCGTCTCTTGAAGGGGTTTGGATTTTAGATGATTTTTGAGGTCTTTTTCCTTGAGTAGGCCTTCCGAAGATTCGGATTTTTCTTGATTGTTTTGTTCTTCCCTTTGCACGGTAATATCTGGTTTAATACCAGTAGCCTGGATAGACTGTCCACTGGGGGTGTAATACCTGGCAATGGTAAATTTTAACCCATAGCCGTCTCTAAGGGATTCAACGGTTTGAACCGAGCCTTTGCCAAAGGTTTGGGTACCCAGAAGGAGTGCACGATTGTGATCTTTAAGTGCACCGGCAACGATCTCAGAAGCGCTGGCACTGCCGCTGTTTACGAGAACAATAAGGGGATATTCACGGGGAACGTCGTTACGGCGGGCTTTATACACATTATTGTGCTTATCAAGTCGCCCTTTTATGGTCAGAATAGTTCCTTGGTCAATAAAAAGATCAGAGACGGATATGGCCTGTGAGAGGATACCGCCGGGATTGTCTCTGAGGTCCAAAACTAAACCTTTGAGGCCTAAGTCGTCTTGTTCCAGTTTCTCCAAGGCAGCGACCACATCATCCGTGGTACTATCCCTGAAATTGGTTATACGTATATATCCATATCCGGGTTCCAGTGTGGTTGATTTGACGCTGCGGATGGGTATGATATCTCTAACAAGCGTAAAATCGATGGGCTCTTTCTCGTTTTCACGGAGCACGGTAATAACCACAGTGGTTCCTTTGGGACCACGCATTCTTTTGACAGCGTCCCTCAGTTCAGACGTGGCCACACCATCAACTTTGACGATTTTATCTCGGGCTTTGACGCCGGCCCGAAAAGCAGGGGTACCTTCGATGGGTGATACAACGGTCACAAAACCATCACGCATGGTCACATGAATTCCGATACCGGTAAATTTCCCTTCGGTATCGATGCGCAATTCTTGGTAGGCTTCAGGTGGCAGTAAAGCGGAGTGCGGGTCCAAGCTGCTAACCATCCCTTGAATGGCTTTTTCGATAAGATCCTCGGATTCAACGGGGTCCACGTAATTTTTTTGAACGATTTCAAGAACATCCGAAAATATTTTTAATCCTTTGTAGGTTTCGTCATTGCCGGCTGACAGCTTATGATAGAATCCGGCCCCAGCAACGGAAATAATCACGGAGACCAAGAAAACGAGCCATAATTTTGTATGGCTGTATCGATTACTGCGCATTGTAGCTCCTTTATCCCTGGTTGATCCAAGGGACGGGGTCAATCGGTTGTCCATGATGACGCACTTCAAAATGAAGTCCGGGATCATCCATGGAACCGGTATCGCCAACTGTGGCGATTACCTCCCCCGCTTCCACAAAATCACCTTTTTTCTTAAAAAGTTCTTCGGCATGAGCGTATAGGGTATAGTAGTGATCCCCATGATCGATAATAATCATGTTGCCGTAACCCTTAAACCAGTCAGCATAAAGGGTTTTACCTTTGTAAACTGCTTGGATGGGTTCGCCCCTTTCTGCCCGAATATTAATGCCGCTACGAAAATTGACGATTTTGAAGCGGGCATTGGTATAAGGGCCGAAGAACGCAACTATCTTACCTTTAACGGGCATGATTAGCAAGCCCTTTAGATCGGAGAAGACCTGGGCCGCTGATCCAGCATAGGGAATATTCCCAGGGTTTTCCTTTTTAAATCCACTGATGGTCGTATCCAGATCTTTGGCGGAATTTTTTAGGGATTCAATTGCTGCAAGGGTCAATTTTTTTTGGTTGCGGATTGTTCGCAGCATTGAGCTGCGCTTTTTTTGTTTGCTTGAAATGTTCACTATTTGAACGTTTAGTTTTTTTTCAAAGCCGCTCATTTCAGACTTTTGCTCAAGCAGCCTTCGACGGATTTGCTCAAGTTCGGTTTGATTTTTTATTAAAGAGGCCATGATCTGATTATCCTGTTGTAGAATAGTTTCTATGGCCAGTTTTCTCTGAAAAAAGTCGTAGAGGCTATCCGCAGATGCCAAAATATTGAGTTTGCCACGTTGGTAAAGTTTATACAAAGCCACAATTCTCACCTGTGCATAGGCTTCATTTTTATTTATCTCTTCAATCAGTTGTTTAGAGCGCTGTTGGTTTTCCGATATTTTTTTATCCAATGACCGAATTTTTTTTTGAATCATGGATTTTTGCTGTCGAGCATCATTGAGCGTACGGTTCAGATTTTCCAATTCCGAGATGACTTGAGCTTCTTTTTTAGTAATGGACACGATCTCGTTTTTAGGATCGCCGGTACTTTCAGCAGGTAAATACATAGGCGAGGAAAGCACAGCGATAGCAGGCCACAGGCAAATAATAAATATGCGTACGAATAAATTCGGAGTTGAAGAACCAGTGTGGAATCGCTTGTGGTGATGTGCAACCATTAGCTTTTTAAAAATTGTTTTAAAGACAAAAAACATCCCATCAGCCCCACCAGCATACTTAAACCTATAAATACTAAGATCTGTATGAATGTGAGAAATTGGACATCAATGGTTGTCAAAGAAAGGCTGGATTGAAACTTTGATAGTAAAAACAGATAGGCTACAAACAACGAAATCAATCCCAGCATAGCGCCCAGGGCACTCAAAATAAGCCCCTCGATATAAAAGGGGGCTGTGATAAAACGATCGGTGGCTCCCACCAGTCGCATAATTTCAATTTCTTCCCTTCTGGAGTAGAGCACCAGCCGAATGGTATTGGCGATAATAAAAAGGGTGGCCACAAAAAATAGACCGCCAAGGGCATAGCCCACAAATTTGAAAATATTGATGATATGAGAAAACCGTGCGATGAAGTGCTGACCGTATTCCACTTCGGCGACCTGTGGAAATCGTTTGATTTTGTCGGCGAGAGCTGCCACCTGACTGAGCTCTCGGGATGCATCCACAACACGGATTTCAAAAGCATCCGGTAGGGGATTCTTCTTAAGGTTTTCAAGCAAAGCGGATTGATTCTGCATTTGGGTTTTCAATCGTTTTAGGGCCACGTCCTTGGATATAAACTCAAGCTCTTGAATTTCTTTCAATTGCTGCAGCTGATAGCGTAAGTCCAGACGATTGGCTTCGGAAGCTTCCGACTTTAGATAGACGAGTACGCGAATCCCTTGTTTCCACGAATTTAATAATGCATTGGTGTTGATGAAAAACAGTGAAAAGGAACTGATGATGAGTATCGAAAGCCCAATGGTTACTACGGTAATGACATTTAGAAACCGATTGTCGGATATATCTTGTAAGGCATTTTTAATAAAGAGTGTTATCATGAGTTTCCGTTCAAGCAGAATACGACCTAGGACTGCATACGACCATGATTCAGAAAGATAACACGATGCTTGGTGTTGCGAATCAGATCCTTGTCATGGGTAGCAAACAAGATGGTGGCACCACGCCTATGGTATGCCTTGAGCAATTCAAACACATTTTCGGCGGCATCGACATCGAGACTGCCGGTGGGTTCATCTGCCAAAATGATTTTGGGCTCGCCGACCATGGCCCGGGCAATAGCTATTTTTTGCTGTTCTCCACCGGATAGACTCAAGGGAAATGATTTTTTGCGGTCTTCCATACCGACAGTTCGAAGTACACTGTGGACCTTCTTTTGGATAAATCGTTGACCAAGGCCTTTGGCCTCTAAAACAAGGGCAATATTTTGGTATACGGTCTTGCCCGGAATCAGTTTGTAATCCTGAAAGATGATACCGATTTTTCTTCTGAGCACATGAGCTCGATGTCGGGGAATGCGGGCTAGGTTCATGCCATCGATCAGCACCTGCCCTTCGGTGATGTCTTCCCCGAGGTAAAGTATTTTTAAAAGGGTGGATTTGCCTGCACCGCTGGGACCAGAGAAAAAGACAAACTCGTTTTTGAAAATATCCAGGGTAATGTTGATGAGTGCGGGCTTGGATGCATAATGTTTACTGACCCGAAACATCCGAATCAGCGCATTGTCATCGGTTTTCATTCCGAATAATCCTGACCCATCTCGCGGTATAAAGCAGCCTTGGCGATGTTAAAATCGTAAAGTGCGCTATAATAGCTGTTCATGGTCCGTGCCAGAAGTGTTTGGGCTGTTAATACATCCGTTGATGTTGCCACCTGTTCTTTAAAACGTTCTTCATTGATACGTACATTTTCCCGGGCTTGCTCGATGGCCGTTTCGATAGTGGCGATATTTTTCTCGGCCGTTTGCATGGTCAGAAAAGCTTGGGTCACGCTCAAGCGGATGCCATCTCTGAGCTTTTCACGGTTTAATCTGGCCTGGGATAAGCGGCTCTTTTTTTCACGGGTACCATTGGAAGTTTTACCCCAATCCCAAATATTCCATGAGGCGATGGCGCGGACATCCCATACCGATAAATCGTCAGGGTCAAAGCCGTCTTCGGCAAGATTGACATGCCATTCATCATCATCACCAAAGCGGTAATAATTATACTGCAAGTTGACAGTGGGATAGTAAGACCGCTTGGCTAAATCAATATCTTTTTCGGCCAGGGCCACCTCAAGATCAGACATGCCTATTTCGATGCGGTTGTCCAAAGCCGTTTGGATGCTTGCATTCAGATCATAGGCCAGGGGAGCAACATCAAGCATATCGACGACAGTTATGGGTTGATGGGTGGGTCTGCGCAAAAGCCGGTTCATGTTGGAACGTGCAATCTCGAGATTATTTTTGGCAAATACCACCTGTTGTTTGGCCTCGGCCAATAAAACCTGGGATTCCAGCAGATCGTTTAAAGGCGACATGCCCACATCATAAAAGTTTTGGACTACATCGGTTTGGGCGCTCACCTGCCGGACGGTTTCTTTGGAGACGCTGAGCAGTTTTTCCGCTTTTAGAATCTCAAAATAGGCCCGGGTGGCATCCAGCACCACATCCTGACGAACCAGTTTCTTATTGGCCTTGGCCATGTCCAGGCTTAATTCGGCCATTTTGTATTGGTTTGTAATCGCGAAACCGCTGAAAAGTGGCTGGGTGGCGGAAAAAGTAAACGTGTATTCATTCCAAGGCGTAACAACCGTGCCAAAAGCGGACTCAACTTCCTCTTCATTATATTTATATTGGTAGGTGGTGTTAAGCGTTGGGTAGAAGTTTGCCCGGCTGCTCTTTTTGGCGAACGCGGCGGCTTCGGTCTCTTTGCTGGCGGCTTTAATATCCAGATTGGCATCTAGAGCAATTAGAATGATCTGATTCAAGGCCAGGGGTGAGTTGTCTGTGTCAGATGCATTAACTTGGACTGGCAACCATAGCGTGGTCACCATGAGCGCAAAAATACTGAGTATGAGAATTGGCTTTACCGATATCATTGAAGGGGCCTCCCTTGTGAAGCAAATATTATGATTTGACCCACTACCAAAACCTTGTTAAAAGAAGCATAAGATAAAGGAGTGCTGTCTCCAGTTTTCCTTTATCCGGGCCTCCGCTGAAACCCAAATAACTCGCTTCTTCCGTTTTGGTGGAGGCTTTTTATTACCTGAATAATGATATAAAATCAACTGTTTCTTGTGCTGATTACCAGATGGCACTGCTTTGCGATGAGGCATTTAAGATCTTCCGGAGGACCATATAATGAAAAAGGAACTAATCGATCAATTATGTCAAAAGGCTTTTAAGTTTTCCGAAAAACCGATTTTCAAATTGGTATCCGGACGGTTGAGTCAATTTTATGTCAATTGCAAACCAGTGACCCTAGATCCGCGCGGTTTGCTTCTGGTGGGGCATATGGTTTTTGAGGTCGTAAAGAACCTCGAGATTGAAGGCGTTGGCGGCTTAACCTTTGGTGCCGATCCCATCGCCTTAGCCACGGCATACACATCGGAGTTGGAAGGAAAACCGATAAAGGCATTTTCGATTCGGAAAAACCAGAAGGATCACGGGATGATACGCTGGGTGGAAGGCGATCTGAATCCGGGAGATCGGGTGGTGATTATCGATGATGTGGCCACCACAGGCGGATCCACTATTAAAGCCGTTGAGCGGGCTGTTTCAGAGGGTTTGCAGGTAGTCAAGGTTGTGATTCTGGTGGACAGGCAAGAAGGCGGCGTTGATAATATTCGTCAGCATGTACCGGATGTGTCCAGCATCATCCTGCGGGATGAATTGATTCAGCGCTGGAAGGAGCTTGGCCTGGAGGCCTCTTAGTCTAATATTAAGATTCAATTTAGGGAATATAAGTGGCGCAGGCATCCTCGGATTCCCAGGCACTGACTCTGGATACACGGATTCCGGGTTCCGAAATTTTCTCCTGCATGGTTACGGCGATAAATCGGGCAATGTTTTCAGAGGACGGATTGCCGTTCTGAAAGCATTCCAGTTCGTTTAGAAACCGATGGTCCAGGGATGTCTTGATCTCCGCTAAGTGCCTTTTTATTTCACCAAAATCCATTACAACCCCAGCGTCATTCAATTTATCGCCAGCGATATAGACTTCGACCTTCCAGTTATGTCCATGGAGGTTTTCACATTTTTTGGCAACCATGGTGAGTTGGTGGGCAGCAGCAAAATGGGTAACGACTTTTAATTCGAACATGGATTTTGGCCTTTTATTTGAGTACGAAATAAAACAGAATCAATTTATGAAGTTTTAAGGCGCCGCGCTTTCGGCTTCACCTTTGAAAAGGTTCTTAATCTTATTTGAAATTTTATTATTTTCCAGCTTCGCAAACTCTTTTAGAAGCTTTTCCTGCTTTTTGTTTAAGTTCGTAGGTGTTTTTATCGCTACCTGAACGATCTGATCACCCCGGCGACCATTTCTCAAGGAAGCAATGCCTTCTCCCGTGAATCTAAACATATCTCCCGGCTGGGTTCCCTTTGGTATCTTTAGATTCTTTTTGCCCACTAACGTGGGTATCTCAATTTCGTCTCCCAGCGCAGCTTGTATAAATGATATGGGAATTTCACACAGGACGTCTGAATTGTTTCTGGCAAAAAAGTCATGTGATTCCACATGAATAAAGATATACAGATCTCCGGGTTGTCCACCCAGCCTGCCAGCTTCCCCTTCGCCGGTCAAGCGTAGGCGGCTGCCGGTGTCAACACCGCCCGGAATTTTAACCGATACGGTTTTGGAGATCTGTAACTGTCCTCTGCCGCTGCAGTTATTACAGGGAGATGTGATAATTTGACCGCTGCCTCGGCACTGTGAACAGGTTGTACGGACCGTAAAAAAACCCTGACTTCGGGAAACCTGGCCCAAACCATTACATTGGCCGCAGGTTTCGGCATGCGTACCAGGCTCCATAGCACTGCCATCACAAACCGGGCACACTTCCAATTTTTCGACATCAACGGTCGTTTCGGTACCAAAAGCGGCCTCCATAAATGACAGGCTTAAATCGTAGCGGAGGTCCGATCCACGCTGTGAACGACTACGTCCCGAACGGCGTCCTGAACCAAAACCGAAAAAATCTTCAAAGATGTCGCCAAAGCTTGAAAAGATATCGTCGAAACCACCAAAACCGGAGAATCCGGAACCCTCCAAACCTTGATGACCATACTGATCGTATATCCGACGCTTTTGATCATCTCTGAGGACTTCGTAGGCTTCTGCAGCTTCCTTGAACTTTTCCTCTGCTTCTTTGTCGCCAGGATTTTTATCTGGATGGAACTTGATTGCTTTTTTTCGGTAGGCCGTCTTAATGTCTGGTGCTGACGCGTTCTGGCTGACGCCCAAAACTTCGTAGTAGTCTCGCTTATTTTGCATGAATACCCTGTTAAATTATACCTATATATACGATCTATTAATCCACAAAAATAATGCAGCTTGTTGTATTGTCAATGAAATTTGGCGTGTGGGTAATATAGTTTTACTAGTTGCAATGAATAGGCTCCACTACAAATCAAAGGTGTCGACGGACCGTTATTTTTTTTGAAATGACATATCAAGCCCGTTCAGGTCTTGTGCCCCCGGATTGGCGATGAAATTATGCCGGCTGGTATCAAAGAAAAGCTGGGGAACCATCACCAATCCGGCAGGGCACTTCGCTAGCAAGACAGATTCATTATGATATGTCCATTCCCAAAAAAAATAGCGGTCCGTCGTAACTGGGTTTCTGAAAGTTATCCTGACACGTCTCATAAATTGGATCATAATGGGGAAACCATCTACGCGGTGTTCAGGATTAAGGACCGGGTTTCAAACAAGGAAGGACCGTCTGACACGCGAATCTTTGTGCCATTTGACATCATCCCGATCGGGGTACTCGAGGTTGTAATGCAAACCGCGACTTTCTTTGCGATAGGCGGCGCATTTGATAATCAGCTCGGCGACCGTGGCTATATTTCTGAGTTCAATTAAGCCGGGCTCGACCTTAAAATTCCAATAATATTCCTGAATTTCCTTCTGAATAATATCGATGCGTCGCTGGGCTCTGGCGAGTCGCTTGTTGGAGCGTACAATGCCGACATAATTCCACATGAGTCTGCGGATTTCGTCCCAATTATGGGAGACCATAATGACCTCATCGCTGTCAGTGGTTCCAGTATCATCCCAATCTGGAAACTCAGGTAGCGCTTTAAATTCTCCTTTTTGGAGCGACGCTATGGCCGCTTGGGATGCCGCATGGGCATATACCACAGCTTCAATTAAAGAGTTGCTGGCAAGTCGATTGGCACCATGCAGCCCGGTACAAGCCGCCTCACCTACCGCATACAAGTTTTGGATGTCGGTTCTGGCATGGAGGTCAGTGGCGATCCCGCCACACATATAGTGCGCGGCCGGCACTACGGGGATGGGTTCCTTGGTCATGTCATATCCGAAACCCAGACATTTTTGATATATATTGGGGAAGCGCTCTATAATGAATTGGGCGTTTTTTTGAGAAATGTCCAGAAAAACGGCATCATCTCCACTCTTTTTTAGTTCTGTATCGATGGCTCTGGCGACCACGTCTCGGCAGGCAAGGTCCTTCATGGGGTCGTATTTTTGCATAAACGGATTCCCACGCTCATCGATTAGAATACCCCCCTCTCCCCGAACCGCTTCGGAAATAAGAAAGTTTTTAGCATCGGGATGATAAAGACAAGTAGGGTGAAATTGGACAAACTCCAGGTTAATCAGCGTAGCACCTGCTCGATATCCCATGGCAATACCATCTCCGGTAGCGATATCGGGATTACTGGTGTAAAGGTATACCTTACCGGCACCACCGGTGGCGACCAAGGTGTTCTTGGCACAAAATGTAACCACACGACTCGTTTGCTTATCGAGAACATAGGCACCGCAACAATAATCCTCATGGGTGGTGGTGATGAGACCCCTTTTCGTGCTTGTTGAAACCGTGATCAGATCTATGGCGATATGATCTTCCAACAGTTCAATATTGTCATTTTGATGGATATGGGAAACCAAAACCCGTTCGATTTCGCGGCCGGTCATATCTTCAGCATGGACAATTCTATTCTGGGAATGGCCACCTTCCCGTCCAAGATCAAGCTGATTGGTCTTTTCAGTATCCTTGGCATTTTTGCGAAGGTTAAATTTTACACCCAGATCAATTAGCTCATGAATGCGGTCGGGACCGTTTTTTACCACCGTTTCCACGACATCCGGGTGGCATAAACCGTCGCCAGAGGCCAAGGTGTCTTTAATATGCAGATCAAAAGAATCGAGCTCATCGAAAACCGATGCAATGCCCCCCTGGGCCTGACTGGTACTACTATCGGTCACTTTTTCTTTGGTTATGATGGCCACAGTGCCGGCATTGGCAACTTTAAGAGCAAATGATAGGCCGGCAATCCCACTTCCTATGACGAGGAAATCATAGTTGTTTTTCATAGACATTCTCTACTTCTGATTTTTTAGGGGGGGTTCATTGAACGAACATGGTAAGCCACCGAAAAAGTCGGCGGCGGGTGATCAGTTTCAGGCCGATTATTGAATGAATCTGACAGTTCATCAGTTTATCACCGGAATTATACCAAAGACGAGCGACGTTTCTGTTTTTTGGAGCTGAAACCCAGAATGAATCCGAGCAACAGAACTCCCGCCCCGCCCAAGAACCAGCGGACATACTTTTTTTTGCGAATTGTGTTAAGCTCGAGATAAAGTTCATTTGCTTTTTGGGTTTGTTCTGTAAGGCGTGCGTTTGATTTCTGGTGTCGGTCTTTTAACTCTAGATATCCTGCGGCGCCCTTTTTCAGGGTTGCATAGGCCGTGGTTTTTTTAGTGAGTTCTTGCTGAGTGCGCTTCAATTCCTGATTTATTTTTTCCTTATCAGCAAGTATCTGCTGGTTTGTTTTTTGGGCGGCATCCAGCTCATTTTCAAGTTGGATAATGGACTGATTGGCCATTGTTATACGGGTACGACATGGCGTTTCACTGGTTAAATAGCGTTGCAATACCCATCCCTCCTTACCATTCTGAAGCCGAACTTTAACCCAATCTCCGCTGGGTTCTAAAATTTCCACCTTTTGATCGCTGTTAAGGAGGGAGATAATTTTGCGGTCATTGCCGGGTCCGGTCCGGAATGTAATCTGCAAGTTATCGATCACATAACGGTCTTCTGCATATACCAAATTCGTCATGAGGATGAGGGAAATGCCTAAGGTAAATAGGCCAAAAGTCAGATGTTTCATGATACCTTTTCTCCAAAATGAGTCGATGATGACACCCAAGAGTCAATCACTGGCTTGCATCATCCAATTTCGATCTTAATTTAGAAACCACCATATTCTGTGTTGAACGACTTGATCTGTCAATAAATTCTTTTATTCCAACAAAACATATGATAATTTCATATGTTACGGAGTTGGATTTCGGTAAAATCGGTATCCGCAAAGGACGAAATGAGTTATGATAGCATTTGACCTACAATGTAATAAAGGTCATGTTTTCGAAGGTTGGTTTGAAGACAGCAAGGCATATAATGCCCAGAAAAAGAAGGGCTTGATTACTTGTCCATCCTGTAACAGTACGGCCATATCCAAACTACCATCAACTTTTGCAATAAAAGGATCCCAAACTTCAGTAAATCCGCTCGACAAGCAGATCGATCTCAAGCAGATGAACAATGAGATCGTCGAGTATGTGAATAATAACTTTGATAATGTGGGATGTGATTTTGCCAAAGAAGCGTTGAAGATGCATTATGGGGTAACCGAGCCCCGAAATATTCGCGGTGTCAGCACCAAAGAAGAAGAGAAAGTGTTAACAAAAGAGGGTATTCATTTCTTTAAAGTGCCTGTGCCCGTTTCCGCCGATTCAGAGCCCGAAGGCTCCTAGCCTGCCACTTATATATATCTATTCAAGGCTGCATAGGATGGTATGGTCAAATCCGAAAAAGCCGACCATCAGTAGATCTTCAGTTCCATTTTCTTGCCGAAACCAGTAACGAAACGGCGCAAAAGAGTCCGCCGCTTCGGCATAGGCAAAACGATCGTACAAGGCAATCTTAAAACTTTTAAGGAACTCACTTCTGGCCGTATCTACATCGAGTCCATTGAAAGGATTCGTCCTGATATGAAAACTGAATCTACCGTAGAAGAATAGCATTTCATCTATTTTGTCGATCAACACGCCTCCAAATTGAGGTACATGAGGGTCCAGGGAACGGCTGTGATGATAACAGACACCCGAGTAAACTCTCGGAATCAGGTTTAGATTGAGCCCATCGGCAGCCTGAAATCGATCCCAAATTTCCTGTTGATCAGGCCCACAAAAATCACCCCAGCAAACATTTGTAGGTAAACCCATGGATTCGCCGGCACTTATGCTACCAACCAGCATCATCACGAGGAAAGCTGTAATTCCTATGGGTTTGCCGACGATTACGGAAACCCAGCGAATTTTGGCAGGTGCTTTTAGTGTGGCGGGTTGTTCCAAATTTTTAATACCTGGGTGTCGATCTCAATAACTTGTTGAAATTTTTATCTGATTCTATTAGTGCGTGACAGCTTTTTACCACTGGCAGATGGCGACATTGTGGTACGAGTAAAATAAGATGATAGTAAAGGACTGTCAAGAAGATCATAGAAAATGCTACAAACTGGATATTCGTTTATTGCCCGGCGTGGGTAATGATCCAATTTGCGGCATCATAGAGATCGGTGGCTTCATAGTCCGGGGAGATGCCGGCGGCTCCTAACTCTGTAACTGCGTCGGCGTAGTTCCCCGTTTTTACCAGAAGGGCAAAACCGCAGCCGGCTTGGCGTGCGCAGAGAATATCCTTGGCACTGTCTCCAATCATATAAGCACCGGCCAGATTAATATCATATTTTTTTTGGGCGGCAACGATGAGTCCTGGCTTGGGTTTCCGACATTTGCAGCCGTCTTGGGGTAAGTGCGGGCAAAAAAAGATGTCATCAATCCGGCCGCCTGAGGCGATGATTTGGGCCACCATATTGTTATGAATGTGTGTGAGTGTGTCCGTGCTGATCAGTTTACGATTGATGGCCGACTGGTTCGTGATCAGGTAGGACCGGAAATGATGTTGGGTCAGGAATTTCAGCGCCTGAAGACTTCGCGGCAGGAAATGGAATTCATCCCAACTCTTGATATAAGCGCTTGAGTCCTGATTGATCACACCATCTCTATCAATAAAGACTACATTTTGTCTGCTGCTATTCGGCAACAATGAAGACATCTTTAAAACCGTGTTTAATAAGAATTTCTTCGTATTCGACGGCTTGTTCTAACGACGTCGCTTTGCCAACGCGCACCCGATACAAGATTTCCTGGCCATTGTCATACTCGGAGACATGGGCGTTTTTATAGGTCTGGTCCAATTTGTCTTTTAAGCGGTGGGCATTTTGCTTGTCGCTGAAGGCCCCAATTTGAAACGTAAAGTTGCCGTGGTGGTAATCGATTGGATTTTTTTGGGTAGTTCTTTTTACTTTTCTCTCGCGGTTATCTGGTTCCAGGGCGACAATTTTTACCTGGGCGGTGCCAGTGGTTATCATGTCAATTTTTTTTGCGGCAGAAAAAGACAAGTCAATGATGCGGCCCCGCACAAAGGGGCCACGATCATTGATTCTGACTGTGATCTCCTTGCCATTGTCAAGGCTTTTGACGTGGACAATAGTCCCAAGCGGAAGTGTTTTGTGAGCTGCTGTCATGGCGTACATGTTGTATGTTTCACCACTGGAGGTTTTTCGACCGTGAAACTTCTTGCCGTACCAGGATGCAATGCCTTTTTGCTTGAAGCCATGGGCATCAGATACGGGTTGATACCATGTTTTGCCAACGCGATAAGGTTTAAGTTTGCCGGGCTTTTGCGGCGGTGCGGGGGGCGGTGTAGCACAATTGATTAAAAACCCTAGAACCAGGCAGCTTAACCAGAAATGGTAGTGTGTGTTTTTCCGTACCATAGAGCGCAATATATTGCCCACAAAGGTTTAGTCCAACGCTAGGGTTAATACCTCTTTCATTTTTCCAACAGGATGAAACTCGATCTCTTTTTTAACTTTTTTGGGGATATCGTCCAGATCCTTTTCATTGGCTAGCGGTAAAATGATCCGCCGGATACCAGCTCTGTGAGCAGCCAATACTTTTTCTTTAATACCACCAACCGGCAATACTTGCCCCCTAAGCGTAATTTCACCTGTCATGGCGAGGTCTTTATGAATGCGCTTATCGGTCAATAAAGATGTTAAGGCGGTGAGCATGGTGACGCCGGCTGAGGGTCCATCCTTGGGTATTGCGCCGGCCGGCACATGGATATGGATGTCCCGCGTTTGGAAAAAATCTTCAGGAACACCCAATGCCTTGGCGTTGGCCCGTATAAAACTGAGTGCAGTGGTTGCCGATTCTTTCATGACATCACCTAATTGGCCGGTTAAGGTGAGCCCCTTGCCGCCTTTCATGGTTGTGGCCTCAATGAAAAGGAGCTCGCCGCCAGTAGGCGTCCAGGCAAGTCCCATGGCGATTCCCGGGGTGGTAATTCTGGATTTTACCTCCGACGTAAACCGAATCGGGCCCAGGAATTTAGAAATATTAACCACCTTCACCGAAGCCGTCTTTAATTTACCTTCGGCAATACGACTGGCAATCCCCCGGCAGACGGTGGCTATTTCACGTTCCAGGTTTCGTAAGCCCGCCTCGCGGGTATATCCGGTGATAATGCGTTTTACAGCTCCGGCGGTGAATGAAATTTGGTCGGATTTTAATCCATGGGCTTTACGTTGGCGCGGAATCAAGTACCGGTTGGCGATTTTAATTTTTTCATCCAGGGTGTATCCCAGGAGTTGTAGTACTTCCATCCTGTCCCGTAAGGGTGGTGGAATCGTATCTAGAATGTTTGCCGTGGTGATGAACATCACACCCGAAAGATCAAAAGGAACATCCAGATAGTGATCTGAAAATGAAAAATTTTGCTCTGGATCCAGTACTTCCAACAAAGCAGATGAAGGATCACCGCGGAAATCACTGCCGACCTTGTCGATCTCATCTAACATGAAAACGGGATTGTTGGAACCGGCCCTACGGATACCCTGAATGATGCGCCCGGGTAAGGCACCGATGTAAGTCCGGCGATGTCCTCGTATTTCAGCTTCATCACGAACTCCACCGAGTGAGAGTCGGATAAACTTTCGTCCCAAAGCCCTGGCAATGGAGCTTCCCAATGAAGTCTTGCCCGTGCCGGGAGGACCCGCAAAGCAAAGGATGGGACCCTTGGAATCCGGTTTTAATTTGCGCACGGCCAGATACTCGATGATACGGTTTTTAGCTTTTTCCAGACCAAAATGATCTTCATCCAGGATCTTGCGGGCGGTTTTAATATCCAAATTATCCTCAGTGCTTTCGTGCCACGGTAAGGAGGTCATCCAGTCCAGGTACGTGGATGCCACGGTATATTCGGCTGAAGATGGGTGCATTTTCGCCAAACGGCTGAGCTCCCTCTCGGCTTCTTTTTTGGCCTCATCTGGAAGGCCTTTTTCCAATATTTTGGTTTGATATTCTTCCACCTCAACATTTGAATCGTCCTTTTCCCCCAATTCTTCCTTGATGGCCTTGAGCTGTTGGCGCAGATAATATTCTTTTTGGCTTTTATCCATATCGCCTTTGACCTGTGTCTGAATCTTATTGCCAAGCTCAAGTATTTCCAGCTGATGGTTGACCAACCGGGTTACTTCTTTGAGGCGGGTTTTAACGTTACCGATTTCGAGCACTTTTTGTTTTTCTTCCACCGAGGCATTGATGCTGGAAGCCACCATGTTGGATAAAATACCCGGCTCTTGGATTGATTTGGCCATGGAACTGATTTCCGGCGGCAAAACCGGGGAAAGGTCAACTACCTTGGAAAACAGATGAACAATATTGGTCATCAGTGCTTCGGTTTGGGTATCCTTGGTTTCCTTTTCAGGTATATGCTGAAGACTACCGACTAGATATGGTTTGTCCTTCAAAAAAGCGGTGGTTTTAAAGCGACCCAGTCCTTGAACCAGTATTTGGGATTTTTCGTCTTCAGTTTTGGCCATTTTTAAAATCAGCGCACTGGTCCCAATGTCATAAAGGTCTTCTGTCCCCGCTGTTTCTTCTCCGGACGGAGTCCGTGACACCAACAGGCCAATAATACGGTCTTTTGACATGGCCTCGTCAATCAGTTGAACCGATTCTTTTTGCATCACCACGAGGGGCAAAACCATTTTTGGAAATAGAACCGTATCGAATAAGGGCAGAATCGGTAAAGTTTCGGGAAGATTCTTTAGGTCAAACTCAACATTAGGTTTTTGCTCATCCATATTCACCTCTCCTGAAAGGAAAACCGTTTCATTGAACAGTCAGATTGGTTCGGCATTATGATTCTTCGGATATGGGGATATTATAGGTTCTGTCCGTGGCCAATTTGACCAGGCGTATTTCAAGAAAACCGTTGCAGTATGCGGTTGATACGATTTCCGTATCGATGGGTACCGGCAGATAAAGAACGCGCTCGAATTTACCATATTGAATTTCGGCCAATCTATAGGTGGCGTTGTCGATGCGAGGAAGCTCGGAACGCTTTCCCATCAATTTTATCGCCCGACGACTAACCTCCACAGCCAGATCTTCTTTATCCACTCCGGCGACTTCGGCACGCACAATGATTTCCTCTTCGGTTTCATAAATATCAACTTGGGGACGCCAGGTGCGTTCTTCGATTGAAAATGCGGAATTGATGGAGCCAAAAACGTCTTGAATCGAACGATCAATCTTCGAATGGAGTTCTTCAATATCATTACAAAAGCGAATTTTTATATAATCCATTTTCGACTCCTGTTTGCAGTTTGCAATGGAAAGCCTTCACGAATGAATATCAAGTGATAAAATTAACAGTAATCTGTTTTTTTGTAAAGTAAAGAAGGTTTGGACCAAAACAGGGTGATGCAATAACTGGGGCTTGGTACTGTTTATGCTGAATTTAAATTTTGATGATTTGAAGGGCTATTCGTTGTCTAGGGGCATTAACAAATGTCTTAACCAATGCATCAGGCTGTTTTTTCCCAAAATAGCACGATCAAACTTGTCAAAATCTTTAAATAGCTTTTGCGGGTTTTTAAAGAATTGAGCACGCGTTACCATTTTTTTATCTGGATCCAGGTGTTTGATAACTTTGGCCGGATTTCCGGCGGCGATACAGTTTGGGGGAATATCCTTAACCACAATGGCCCCTGCTCCGATGATACTGTTTTGGCCAATGGAAACACCTTTACCAATTACAGCACCATCTCCCACCCAGACATTATCGGCGATGTGAACCGATTTTGTATTTCCCAGCGCAATGCGGTTGTATATATCGTGCCAATCTGAATCAGCAATGTAGGCATTGCTGGCGAGCATACAATTATCGCCAATATGGATGTCGTCGGCCGATCCAATGCGAACGCCAGGGCAGATCATGCAGTAATCACCTATGCGAATATATCCCTTGGCTTTGCGATCAGACCAAACTGAAAGGCGGACCTTATTGTCCGAAGATGCAATCAGGGTTGCATATTTACCAATATAAATGGGACCACCAAAGATCTTAACATGCCAGGGTTTCATGAACGTGAAGCCAAGCCCGAGATAGGATAATTGGGGTTTGATGAAGTGCTTTACATATAGATTCTGTAATCGGGTGTAGAATTTTTTAATGTAGTAGGGTCTGTGATCTTTTCTCATTTGGACAGTTGGATAAATGGGATGGATTTCCAGAACCGATGGCTAAACAAGTGGCTGGCCGGAGTTAATTCATACAAAGCATCGGCAGCCATTAAAACAACGGCATTGCTCCAGGTAATTTTTTCTTCCGGCCAAACAATGATATCGGGTACCGTATATCCGCACCAATAAGTGCCGTCTTCAAATTTGCGGTCGCTGATCCAATTAAATACAATGGCGGCTAAGTCTGCATTATCTATGGCAGCCAATGCCAAGGCTAACTCAGATGTTTCCGCCAGCGTAACCCAGGGTTCATCGGATACGCAGCGCACACCTTGTCCCCTGATGATATATTTCTTCCAGTAGGTTTCTATGCGTTTATGGGCCATGTCCTCTGAAATGCAGCCGGAGAGAATAGGGTAAAACCAATCCATTGAAAACCGGGATTTGGTCATATTAAAAAGATAGGTTTTATTTTTGATGGCATTTCCCAATTTAAGGAGAGCCGATTGCCAGCCAGGTCGTGAATATCCCAAAATATTGGCGATATACAGGGCACACTTTAAACTCATGAAAATGGAGCTGCATCCTGTAAGCAGAGCCATTTTGTCAATTCGCTTTTCAGGGCTGATGGCCCAATAGATTTCACCGTTTGGTGTTTGCAGGCTCAAAGCAAAGTCGATACCCCCGCAAAGTGGGTCCCATAAGGATTTTAAATAATCGGCGTCCCCGGTAATAAAGTAATAATGCAATAGACCCACGGCGAGGTAGGAAGACATATTGCTTTCCCTGGTGAGGTCATCAGGAATCCCATTGCGAAAGGCAGAATACCAACTGCCGTCATCTAACTGCATGTTGGCCAACCATTGAAATGCCTTTTGGGCCTTATCAAAATGCCCCCCAATAGAGAGACCCATGGCGGCCTCAACATGATCCCATGGATCGGTTTTTTCGTTTGGGCTCCAGGGGATCTCACCAGACTTTAGCTGGGTTTGGGCAATAAGATTTGTAACCGCATTGATGTCGACTGCCCATTCTGCTTGTTTTTTTAAGGCATTGATGTTCATATGCTTCCAAATTGATGAATCGATATCTAATCACAATTAGATAATCGGAGCTGAACGCTGCTTACTATCAGATTTTATTTGACAACCCAGCATGTGTACCATACTGAAGCCTTGATTGAAAGTTTGAACATATACTTTTAATATGATACTCGAGCAAGCACATTTTAATGAAAAATGAATATAAAGATATTATCTTGGCCGATTGGCGTAACTGGAGAGCTGTTGTCACTGTCTTTGATCTGGCATCTAAGATTAGGTCACGATAAAAACCAAATTAGCGGATTTGAAAAAAATGGAAAAGACCAGCATTAAAGCAAATTTACTCAGATTGATATGGGGTTTAATTCCCTGGGCCATGGTTCTCGCCGTTGTCTTTTTTATTTTCCAACTGTGGGGCAAAATCCAGGTAGAGCGCACCCAGTCGGAAAAGGCCAAACAAGAGGCCATCAAAACGGAAACACCGCCGGTCCGGGTTATCACCCTGACAGCTGTCCCCCGACGACTGGAGGATAAAATCCGTTTGCCGGGTTATGTTGAGCCGGCCGAGGATTTATGGGTCAAATCCGAGGTTTCGGGGCAAGTGATCCAAATTTTGGCAGCCGAAGGCCAGCCCATTCGCAAAGGACAGGTGCTGGCCCAGATCGATGATCGCGACTATCGTACCCGTTTGGCTCGGATTGAGGCGAATTACAAATTGGCCAGATTGGAATATGATCGAATCTTTTCTCTGGATCAAAAGAAAATTACGGCAGCCAATATGCTCGATGAAATAGAGGCTCGTTTGGCCGATGTGGCCGCTCAAAGGGAAGAAGCCAAATTAGCCCTAAGCCGGACACGCATCCTGGCTCCCATGGATGGCCAGGTTAACGAGATTGTTGCCAAGCAGGGCGATTTTTATGGCATTGGCGATCCCGTGGCTCAAATCTTGCGGGTATCTGAAGTAAAGATCGCCGTGGGCATACCCGAAAGTGATGCGGCTTCATTTTTAAATTTGTCAGAGGCCGCTGTTATTATTGCGGCACTAGGGGACCGGGAAATGACAGCAAAAAAGGTGTTTATGTCCAGCCAACCCAGGAATTTGGCCCGGTTATATGATCTGGAGCTGGAAATACCCAACCCTGATGGCGATATTTTGCCGGGCATGTTTGCCAGTGTTGAACTCATACGCAAAGCGCACAAGCGGGCTTTGATCGTGCCGCTATATGCCGTCATCAACCAGGGCGAAGACCAATTTGTTTATATTGAGAACAGTGGTTCCGCTAAGAAAGTCCAGGTTGACGTGGGTCTCCTGGTGGACTGGCAGGTTCATATCACCTCAGGACTCAAACCCAATGATAGGGTCATCGTCGTGGGGCACAGATTGTTAAACGAGGGCCAGACCGTCGAGGTGATTAAGAATGTAAGCGATGTGCAGGAGATATTGTCCCTATGAGTGTTTCTGAGCTGGCTGTAAAAAAACGAACCAGCGTCATGGTGCTGGCGCTCATGATACTGATTTTTGGACCGCTATCCTATTTTTCCATGCCCAGGGAATCAGCTCCGGATATTACCATTCCCTTTGTTTTTATCATGACCAACTACGCTGGTGTGGCACCGGAAGATATTGAAAGTGCCATCACTATCCCGATTGAGAAAAAGCTAAAGGGGCTGGAGGGTGTCAAGCGGATTGAATCGTCCAGTACCGAAGGGATGAGTTCCATTGTCATTGAGTTCGTAGCCGGAACAGACATCGATGATGTGCTGCAAAAAACTAAAGACAAGGTGGATTTGGCCAAACAGGAGTTACCCCGGGACCTGGAAGACGATCCGGAAGTGATGGAAATCAACATTTCTGAAATGCCTATTGTGGTCTATTCTTTGTCTGGTACCTGCGGATTGGTATGCCTTAAGGACTTAGCCGAAGAGCTGGAGGAGGAATTCGAATCGATCACCGGCGTTCTGGAAGCGGATGTAACCGGTGGCCTTGAGAGAGAAGTACGGGTGGAACCCTATCCGGATAAGTTGGCCTATTTCGGTTTATCCATACTCATGCTGCAGGATGTCATATCACAGGAAAACCAGAACGTCTCCGGCGGAGCCATTCGTATGGGCGACGGACGTTTCCAGTTGCGCGTGCCCGGCGAGTTCCGTACTCCGGAGGAGATTTACGGTCTCATCGTGGGCGTACATAACGGGCAGCCGGTGTATTTAAGAGATGTTGCCCGGGTTGTGGATGGGTTTAAAGACGAGGAAGGCCGTTCGCGTTTGAATGGACAAGAAGCGGTCAATATCCAAATTAAAAAGCGCGCCGGTGAAAATATCCTGAGGATAACGGATAGGGCTACTGAAATCATAAATGAAAAGAAAAAGGGTTGGCCTACTGACACGGAAATCACCAAGCTCATGGACCAGGCCAAGGATATCCGCATGATGGTGTCTGATCTGGAGAACAACATCATTACCGGTTTGATATTGGTGATCGTGGTGCTGCTGTTCTTCCTGGGGATTCGCAACGCCATTCTGGTAAGTATGGCTATTCCTTTTTCCATGTTTATATCTTTTGTGGTGTTGGGTGCATTGGGCATTACCCTTAATATGGTTGTGTTGTTCTCACTGACTTTGGCCCTGGGAATGTTAGTGGACAACGCCATCGTGATCATTGAAAATATTTTCCGGTTTATGGAGCAGGGCGTGCCCCGGTTGCAAGCAGCAGTTCGGGCAACCAGAGAAGTGGCCCAACCCGTTACGGCATCCACTCTGACAACCGTGGCAGCTTTTTTCCCCCTAATTTTTTGGCCGGGCATCATGGGTGAGTTTATGTCCTATCTGCCCAAAACCGTGATCGTTACGCTCTTATCTTCACTATTCGTGGCCATGGTCATCAATCCTGCGCTGGCAGCTATATTTTTGAAACTGCCTTTTGGCCACAGGATGGTGAAGAATAATGTCACCGCAGAAGAAATAGAGCAGGCCGGTGAATCACCGATTTCAATTAGAGGTCCCATGCTCAGGGTGTATCGCAAATTATTAGTTAGTGCACTCAATCACCGGATAGCTGTCCTTTTACTCTCTTTTGCAGCGGTTGTGGCCATGTTTATGGTCTGGATGCTGCGGATCGGCATCGAGAAGCCGGTGGAGTTTTTTCCAAATATCGAACCGACCAGCATTTATATAAACTTAGACGTTTCCGAAGGCGCCGATATTGAATTTTCTGATCGAATTGCCAAACAGGTGGAAGCCGCCATCTGTAATGCAAATGGCCGAGATGTATTAACAAATCATGTGGATCCGGCTGACTGCTACTATACGGATGTGGATAATAAGAATCACACCCTGCGGGATGGCAGCCAGTTCATCGGTCTGACAGATTTGGTCAATGTAAAGGACATCTACTCCAGGACCGTGGCCGTACTCGGGGGCAGCTCAGATTTTGAAAGCAATTCCCCCAATCATATTGGCGTGCAGTTTCATGAAATGGAAGAGCGACCCAGATCTTCTTTTGACACCATGGAAGATATCAGGGAACGGATCAAGGATATTCCCGGTGCCCAGATAACCATAGCCGTCCAGGAAGAAGGTCCACCCACCGGCGCACCCATCAATATCGAAGTCGCCGGGGATAATTTCGCGGTACTGGGCCAAATTGCGGGTGAGATCATTAAAATCCTGGAAAAAATTCCTTTTGTGCAGGATATTCGCGATGATTATGTGGCTGGCTCACCCACCGTGAGCGTACGGGTAGATCGTCAAAAAGCAGCTTTGCTGGGCCTGTCTACGGAGGTAATCGGTTTCGTCTTGAAAGTTGCCTTCAATGGTACCAAAGTTTCTACTTTTCGGGAAGGGGATGAAGATTACGATATAACGGTGCAGTTATCGGAGGCCGACAGAAGCTCCACGGACATTCTGCGCGAGCTTTTGATTCCAACAGGCCAGGGGCTGATTCCATTGAGTACCATTGCCAGCTTTGAGGTGAAAGGCGGTTTGGGGCAAATCAACCGCGTCAATCATGAGCGTGTGGTCACCATCAAAGCCAATGTGGATGAAATGCATATCCCCAGCCCCGTGGTGCGAGCACAGGCCGAAAAAATTATTGCCGATATCAGCCTGCCACCCGGATATAAAATCAGCTTTACCGGTGAACAGGAAGAACAGGCCAAGGCTGAGGCCTTCCTGACCAAGGCTTTTGCAACGGCTCTATTTCTGATCATGTTGATTCTGGTAACTCAATTCAATTCAATCGCCCAGCCAGCCATTATCCTAACCTCAATCATCTTGTCGCTGGGAGGCGTCTTTTTGGGTTTGGCCTTTATGTCCTTTCCATTTGGTATTGTAATGACCGGCGTGGGTGTTATTTCATTGGCCGGCGTGGTGGTTAACAATGCCATTGTGCTCATCGACTATACCAATCGTCTTAACAAACGCGGCATGCCATTTCGGGATGCTATCGTTGCCGCTGGATGTACACGGCTAAGACCGGTGCTGCTGACTGCCATCACAACGATTCTGGGATTGTTACCCATGGTTACAGGTGTGGCTTACGATTTTCATGTGATGGAAATCTCCTGGATCAGTGAATCGAACCAATGGTGGAGTTCCATGGCCAGCGCTGTAATCTTCGGCCTTGCTCTGGCCACCATATTAACGCTAGTCGTTGTACCTACCCTGTATGCTTTGGTGCATACCACCAGCCTGGCAACTTCCAGAAGTCTTAGATGGATTCACAGAATGTATTGGAAGCCGTATTATTTATTAACGGGTGAAAAGCAAGAGGACCAAGCTTGATCGCGCACCAGAGGAGAACGGTATGGCTGAAAAAAAGGGATTAAACACACCCCTGGCCGCCCAAATGGGTGGTCCCTATTCCCAGGCGATAATTTACAAAGATATGATTTATATATCCGGACAGGGTTCCGTGGATCCGGAAACCAATCGACTTATGGCAGGCACCATTGAAAAAGAAGCCCAAATGGCATTGCAAAACATAAAAATTATCATGGAGGCTGCCGGATCATCCATGGAGAATGTGTTGCAGGTCAGTGTTTATTTGGCTGATATTCGGGAATACGGGCGTTTTAATGATGTATACAGAACCTTCTTTAAAGATCCCATGCCCGCCAGAACCACCATGGCCGTTAAGAATCTGCCCTTTGGACTTAAGATCGAAATCGATGCGGTAGGACACCTGTAAAATCATTAGCTATTGACTTAAAGTAATACCCTATTATATTGATTAATATATGGTTTGATTCTGTTGAATTACATCTCGTCTTTTGTGGATAAATCACGACCATCTCTTCACACGGCAATGTAAAAAATTGCCGGTTCTTAATATTTAATTAGATTCAATCAGAGAATTTTCAGTCTGTACCAGTGTCACTATAGTCGGGT
>CAYVMI010000040.1:0-59613 GCA_964452555.1 uncultured Desulfobacterales bacterium | reverse complement strand
AAGATACCGGATTGTGGAAAGCAGACCGAACCCGAGATTGGGGTGCTGGGTATAATACTGAATGGATTGCCACATCATTTTCATCATCTGAGGGCTGGCGCTGGCCAACTGCATGGGGGACGGAATCATTCCGATGTTTTGCTGCATGGCGTCGTAAATTTCCTTGACATCCCCTTCTGCCTTCTCCGGATCGACGATATTGATTAAGGCCATAATCACACCTCCTGTTTTGCGCCCAATCTTGACGATTACCGATCTCACGACATCTGCGGCGTCAGATACCATACCGCATAGTACACTATAGCGCTACAGCATCTTCCTTGCACCTGCAGCAACCTCGTCAATCGAACAATTTGGGCGGAATCAATATTAATACTTAACTTCATTATTGAGTAAGCTATTAATGATCATAACAACTTATCATATTATCGTTGTCAATAAGAATAGAGTGTTTCTAAGGATAACGTTTCAAACTCGGTAGTTCTTTAAACTGATCTCAATCAGGACATTTATGACTACCGCTATTATCCAGTTGAGATTTTTAGCAACTGCGTTTATAGTGATGATATGTATGACAAGCGGAAAATTGAAAGAACAGTCTGCAGCCGACAAGTCTCGTTTTCCATTAACGGTCTTGAGTTCGAGGGCACCATCGAGAATATTAGCAAAGAAGGCACCCTCATCCTGACGCCAAAACCCGTCCAGTTTGATCAACACTCGGAAGTCGTGATCACCATCTCCAGTGCCGATCAAACCGATACGAAAAGAGCCCGTATTGTGTGGTCGGATAATAATGCTTTTGGGGCTGAGTTCTTCTAACCTGAATTAATCGATTAATTCAGGTTGCACGATTCAGTGTTTGATATTCAGGCGGTATTTTGAGCGCGGCATTCATCTAATCTTTTCCAGCACCCCATGGCCTCGTCAAGACCTGGTCGACGCCTAGCTACCATGCCAAGAAGTGTATGGCTGTGCTTATATCTTTTCAAATAATTGTGTCAGCTCCGCCGGCGTATGGACAACATAATCCGGGCTTGCGTCGCGAAGTTTATCTTCACTATGCCATCCCCAGGTCACAGCAACTGTTGCCGCACCGGCTTGCCTGCCTTCAATCATATCCCCACGCGTATCGCCCACATAAAAAACTGGTCGTCCATGATGAATAGACATGGCTTTTTGTATCTTCTTGACTTTGCTCTTTTCAACCTCAGCACCCAGAACTGATTTAAAGAAGTTAATCCTTTCGCGATCAAAAAGCTGTTGAACCACATTGGAAACATTCGAGGTGACCACCATCAATTCATTCCGGTCTGATAGTGTTTTCAGTGCATTGGTCATACCATCAAAAATTACGATTTCATGAATGCGCCGCTGAACTTCTCCGGTAAATTGTTCACCCAAAATCGCCGCAATCAGATTCTTGGAAAGCCCATATTGCTTTAAACTTTCATAAAAATTGCCATCCAAAAGCGCTTTGAATTGTTCCTGGGTGGTAATACCGTCGTATCCACATGCTTTACAGGAAGCCAAAAAAGCGTTGGCAAAGACATCCAGCGAATCGACAATGACACCGTCATAATCGAACAAGATTAAATAAGGATCATTCATTTTTTAACTCATTTCAATTTAATAATTGATTTTTACTATAAAAACAAAGGGTTTTGCCAATAATCTGTCGTAATTTGGCTTGCCAAAACACCTGCTCTGCTATATTATAGAGTTCACTGTGTCAAGCTTGTGATCATGTGGAGCAATCAAAAACCGACTGTTTCCTAATCCCAAAATGACCAAATCAATCACTGTAATTCAATAAGATAAGAAATGAAACATCAGATTACGGGCATACGGCTGGCCCCGATAGCCGCAATCGAAAAAAAAGAAACCCAATGGAAGAGACAAAAAAACAACGTTACGAAAACCAATTAAGACAGCTTTTGAAGGCTGCCGATCAAGACTCACCCAAATCGCCCGACGCGCCTGTCCATCGTGAAAAAATTCGTGTAATTCGCAGAAGAAAAGGCGGACCTGACCAATATATTACCGAGAGCTCAAGAAGGTATGCCGTAGAAATCTCTGGCTGATTTCTTTGTTTGGGCAGGTTTTATACATCTTGTCATAAAAATGTTCTGATTCAAAACTGTCTTACCGGCATCCCTTTATCTTATCAGAGGGAAAAATCATTATGAATCTGCCTGGCTAGCGGTGCGCCCTGCCGGACTGATGATGGTTCTACGGCCTTCTTTTGATTCATCGAACGGCAAACGAGAAGCCCACACAAAAAAGCCAAAAATCGGAATCGCGTCCTTCCGTGGTAATATGGTATTTGCCGGAAAGGCTGAAGCGGGTCCACTTGTCTATCCAGACGTGAATCCCGGCCTCGGGGTATATGGTGGCCACGCTTCGATCGATGCGGGCATCTTCTTCGCCGTCTTCGTCCACCTGTCCATCGCCATCGTTGTCCAGCTCGTCATCGTCGGCCGGTGAATTTTCAACATGGTATCCATAGTAGCCGCCCAAACCGATAAAGGGCGAAACAACCGTACCCAGTTCAAATCGGATACCGGTATCGGCACCCAAGAAAACATCATCAATGCTCTCTGAGCCAAGAACATATATGGACAGGCGCGTGGATAGAAAGCGGTAGTTGTAATTAAAGGCCCCTAGCCCAACCCCTACTGCTGCCGGATCGGTTTGACCACCGATTTCCAGGTAGGTACCTGCTTTGTCGGTGGTGGTATCATCGGCCAGGGCGCTCAAAGCCGGGATGGTGAATAGCCACAAATGAAAAATTAAGAAAATTAGCCATTTGGTTTGTCTCGGATTCAGTTTCATTGCGCGCCCCATTTAGCGTGATAGGCTTTTAGACCGTTAGACTATTAGGCTGCTAAAAGCCTAACCGTCTTCAGCCTAACAGCCTGGTTTTTCTTGAATCTTTGGCCCTTGGGTTTACTTCATCACTTCGATCTGCCCGATATCCATAATTCGGAAAGGGGCCGGATCCAGCTTCCTTTGCCGGATCTTTCGCTTTAGATCTAAAATCGGGAATCCCGGTGGATTATCACCCAAGCGAAAGGTGCCCCATTGGGTTGGTATATAGTACCTGGCTCCCAGATCCTGAAATGCTTGGATGGTCTCGGATGCATTCATATGGGCATAATGCATGAACCATCTCGGGTGGTAAGCGGTTAGAGGGATCAGGGCATAGTCAATGTCCGGAAATCGGCGACCGAACTCGCGGTAGCCCGTAAAATAACCTGAATCCCCGCCATAATAGATAGTCCCTGCGGGTGTTTGCAGCAGATAGCTGGACCACAGAGATGCATTGACATCCTGGCCGACACGGCGCGACCAATGCTGAGTCGGCAATGACACCAGTTTATTGTTGGTTTCCAGATCGACACTGTGCCACCAGTCCAGTTCTTGAATCCGGCCCTTGAAATATGATCGGACGATATCTTTTAAACCTGGCGGCACAAAGATGCGGGCATATTTTGGCAATGCTTTCAAAGTTGCCTTGTCCAGGTGATCATAGTGGTTATGGGATATCAGCACATATAGGGGCCGGCTCAGTTCTTGGAGCGCATCCAGGGTCAGCCCCGGGGGTGTCAACCGTTTGGGCAATAGTGCCCTCTGGGAAAGCATGGGATCCGTCAGCCAGGTGGCTTCGCCGGTCTTGATTAAAAATGTTGCATGACCAAACCACGAGATACTGTTCTCTGCGTCAATTTGCCCAAGCCGCTTGAGCAAATCCGGTTGTACCGCGGGCAGATAAGTCTCTTCTTCATCGGTGTAGGAGGCTTTTGGGGAGAATCGCCATTTCAGAAAGGCTGCAAATCGATTCGATTGCATGGGCATCCAGGGATTGAAATAGATGCCATCCTTGACATGGGGCGCATACAGCATCTCGACGTTTTGGTCAGCCACTGCCCGCTGCCAGGCTTCCTCCTCAAAAGCAGGGGGTGTCATGACGCAAGCAACCATCAACATTCCCAAACACACCCAGATCAGACCGTGCGCCAGTGGTAATTCTGTTTTTACATCACGCTTACGAACGATCATTATACCTGAAATTCTCAAGAGACCTTTAAAGTCGCCCTTCGTTACATTATTTAACAACATGTATAGAGTCCACTTAGACTAAGATGAATTGAACTCAAATTACCATTGACAAACAGATTCATTTTTCTCAACATGTTGCCATGGACAGTCATAATCTGCAAGAATTCATCGATGAACATCAGGTAGATGCCCGAATCATTCCGCTGGATAAACACACCCTTACCGTGGGAGATGCAGCCAAAGCGCTCTCGGTCTCAACCGACCAGATCATTAAATCCCTGGTGTTTCATGTTAATAAAGAGCCGTTGCTGGTGATCAACAATGGCCTGGCACGGGTGGATCGCCGGAAATTGGCGGCATATCTGGCCGTGGGTAGAAAAAAAGTCAAATTTGCCAGCCCGGACACAGCCTTCACCTTGACCGGTTATGTGGTCGGCAGCATGCCGCCGTTCGGCCACAAGCAAACCCTGCGAACGATTGTGGACAATGCTGTTGCGGCAATGGATGTAATCTATGGCGGCGGCGGGGATATCGACACCATGATGCGTCTGACACCCCAAGCGCTTTTGACAGTCACCCAGGCAGAGCTGGTCCCGCTGAGCGAGTGAGAAAACCAGCCACAGGTGAACAACCCGGTTTATCAACAATTATTGATCTCCCAGCTGATCCGGAAATAGTCGGGCTCGTAAAAACTCCAAATTCAAGGCGTCGAAATGTTGCAATCATGAGGCGTACGTTTAAGTGCGTAGGATGTGTTCCGCCTTAATCCTGAATGACTCACCATTCGAGACTAAGGCATGCAGCCCAACGTTGAAATTGGTGTTTTTACGAAACCGTCATAAAAGAGCGGATGAACTTGCGCACCTTATCCTTGCCGCGATAGACCCCAAAATGGCCTTCACACAGAATATCGGCATTCATGTCCAGCATCTTTTGCAGCGATGCCTGGTAATCTCCGGCGTCTGAGAGTAGGTCCGGGTGGATGGGACCGTGCACGTCCTGCCCGAACAAAACAACCTGTCCGTCCGATTCAACCCGATAAACCACCGACCCCGGCGAATGCCCCGGCAAGTGGGTTGCGACGATTTCATGCGGGCCCAAACGAATGGTTTCTTCTGGTTTACGCAGTTTAATATCGATGGATACCGGCTGGAGCGTGGAACCATACCACGATGCGGCCGTTACTTCCTGGTTGCCGGTTTCAAGATAGCGGGCATCCAGTTCATGCGCCACGATTTTCAAATCGATCTGTGCTTTTAACTGTGCCGCCCCACCGGTGTGATCGAAATGACAGTGGGTCAAAAGCAAATACTCGATGCTATCCGGCGACACATTACAGGAACGGATATTGTGAAGCAGCCGATCTATGGATCCGCCGCACCCGGCATCCACAATAGCAGCATGACCGTTTATATGGATCAGGTAGACGGCGGCATCCGCTGAATCTGTAAACCCGCTACCGCCAACCTGTGAAATATGCCTGGTAATCATGCACACAATCCCCGGGCATAGGCGACTTCTTCGGCAAGCACATCCTGAACACCTGCTTGGATACGATCCAGGGCTTGACGCCCTTGCCGCCCTCCGATACGGCCCATGGCCCAGGCACACATGCTCTGGACTCGCACATCATTTGATTCGTCAAAAGCTTTTATTAGCTCCGGTACGTATTGAGGGTCCCGGGTGTTTCCCATGGCCCGGGCTGTGTTCATTTTCCAGCGCCACAAATCATCGGCTGACATGTAAAACATGTGGGGCCAGATGCGTTGTTCAAAATACGGCCGATCCATGTGTAATAGACGTGCCAGGTCAAAATCGGCAGCCTTGCGGGCCGCCCTTTGATTGACCGGCAAATCGGCTGCCAACCAAGCCAGGTTGCGGGGGCAGACATTTTGGCAACGGTCGCAGCCATAAATAGAAAGTCCCATGGGCCCCCTTAAATCACGGGGCGTCAAGCCCTCACCGAAGTAAGACAGGTAGGAAATACATAATCTGGGATCCAGATGGCGGGGGCCTTTAAGAGCACGGGTTGGGCAGGCCACCATACAGGTATTGCGACACCAGTCGGGACAGCCGGTTTCCAGGGTCGGGGCGTTCGGTTCCAAAGCAGCATCTATCACCACGGCAATGGGCAACACCCAGGAACTCTTTCGGGCCACTTTGTTGGAATAGAAGAGACAATTCTTCCCAAAAGTACCCATTCCGGCTCGTCCGGCGGCCAAGCGATGGGGCAGGTTGAAGGGGACTTTGGACTGGATGCCGTTGTCTCGTAAAAAGGAACGAAATGCCTTGATGCGTGTGGCCAGACCATCGCGGGTAATACGGTCATCATCCAGATAACAGCGTCCGAAAAATGGTTCCAGGCTGTGGGGGTATGATTCCCGAAAATAAACCTCCATGAGTACGATGATGGACTTGGCCTCCGGCATGATGGTTTGAGGGATTGTTCCGGAAAACAAATCAAGGCCGCTGGCCATGGCCCAGGCGTACGATTCCTTGCGTTCGTCCAAAATCTGTTGCTGCGACTCGAACGGCTCGGCATTGGTGAAACCGATATCCTCAAATGATAGTTCGTGGGCTTTGTCGATAATCTGTTGTCGCTTCAGCATATGGGATCCTCTATATTTGCCAATAAAGTTTAAAAAGAAACAAATTAGTGTGTTTCAATTAAACCAGCGCTTGTCAAGACTAGTTAGATTATCGTACTAGTAGAACCATTGCGCCGCGTATTTCAAACTATGACACAGGTTAAAATTACGACACAACCAAAAGTGAACGGTTTTGAAAAAAGTACAAATTCAAGGCATGCTGATTTCGTAATCATGAGGCGTGCTTTTGTGCGTTGAATGTTTACGAAATTTAGCATAACGCCGCTTGTCCCGTCGTAGCTCAGGGAGCGAAGATGGAAAGTTGAGCTTTTCACGAAACCGTCATAATATCCATGATAAATTGCCGCCACTGCCAACACTACTTCATTACCTGGGACAAGAAGGCGCCCCATGGCTGTCATGCCATGAACTTCAAAAGCCGCAAGATGCCCGCCGTGGTAGTCTTCGAAAGTTCCGGGAAGGATTGTATGGCCTTTACCCAAAAGCCTGAGGCCAAGTCTCCAAAGGGTGGTTCCAGGTAAATTTCCCTGGTTTCCAGCCGATACCATTCAACTGCAGAAATTTTTAAGTACAGACTGCTCAAGCTTTCGGAATTAATTGGATTCTCATGTCAAATTATTGGTTTAATGTTACCTCAAGAAACTCTTTAAACCGCTTCCACGATTTTTTATCGGCCGCCTCTTGATAGCGGGATCCGCCAAAAACCGTAAAAGCATGCTGGGCGCCGCCGTAGGTGATCATTTCATGTTTTACACCTGTCGATTCCAGCTCGGTAGCCAAAGCGGCAAACTGATCCATGCTTATGGCTTTGTCGGCAGTCCCGTGCATGATCAACACGGTGCCTTTTGTTTGATTGTAATCCTGGCCGGACGGTGTCTTTAAGCCGCCGTGGAAAGTGGCAAACCCTTTTAGAGATGCCCCCGATCGGGCCCATTCTAAAACAGCCGCCCCACCAAAACAGTATCCGGCGGCCACGGCGTTTTCGACTGCGGCGCCTCTACTTTTGGCGACCTCAAGAGCTCCATTCAACAATGCCCGCATTTTTTCGCGATCCTTATAAAGCTCTCCGGTATGCTGACGTTTATCCTTTACCTCGGTGGGCCGCACACCGGCCCCAAAAAGATCCGCCGCAAACACCGCATAACCTGCGTCTGCCAGCATATGGGCACGTTTGACCTCATAACCGGTCAGACCATCCCAATCATGAATCAGAACCACCAGGGGCGCTTTATCAGACGGGCTGACAAAATAGCCCTCATATGACTGTCCATTGACCTGGTACAGCACTACTGAACCCTCTGCAGCAACCCCCTGGGTTGCCAACCCCAATATTAATAGCATTGATAAGAATATTTTCATGGAAACCTCCTTTTTAATCGATTATTATTGATTCACCGAGCCAACTGACTGCCACAATGTAATACATTTTTTACAATCGTCGAGGTGACGGCACCCCCTTGTTTATGATGGGTCATTGAGGTATATACTTTTTGAAGCCATATCGAAATCGGGATCGCTATCGGGATCGGGGTCGAGAACCAGATGGTAATAGGCCATGAAAAATTAGACATTTACCGCCTTTCAATAGACTATGTCGCATGGGTCTATCATAGCAGAAAGCCGGCAGCGCAAAGTTGAATTGGACCGCATTGCTGAGATGCTTAGTCGATTGGACGGCAGGGGTTACAGCCTAAAGGAAGGGTTCGGGAAGCACGGATATACTGAATTCGATCCCGATTCCGATAGCGATCCCGATTTCGACAAGATATAGCCCGAGCAGTATTTCCCTTGACCCGGATTTTGGAGCCCTTTCCTCCAACTAAATTGGTGAAGAACCAAAGTTACCAGCCCTTAAGGAGAAAGTTGAAGATGACATGTATTGTTCAAAAATATGGTGGCAGCAGCGTGGCCGACATCGACAAACTTAGGCAAATTTCCCAATTGATCGCTTCTGTTCGACGCCAAGAAACCCAGGTAGCCGTCGTGGTTTCGGCCATGGGCAAAACCACTGACAACCTGCTATCCATGGCCCGCGAGTTGTCACCCAAGCCTCCACGACGCGAAATGGATATGCTTCTTTCCACGGGTGAACGGATTACCATGGCCCTGCTTTGCATGGCCTTGAACGAAACCGGGATTGAGGCGGTTTCTTTAACCGGTTCCCAGGCCGGCATCATAACCAACGACCGCCACAACGATGCCCAGGTGATTGAAGTCCGCCCCTTCCGTGTCCAGGATGAATTGGCCAAAGGCAAAGTGGTCATCATCGGCGGTTTTCAGGGCGTCAGCTACAAACGCGATATCACCACATTGGGCCGGGGTGGATCGGACACCTCGGCTGTGGCCTTGGCCGCGGCCCTGGATGCCGATCGCTGCGAAATTTATTCGGATGTTGATGGCGTGTATTCCACTGATCCGGGTGTGGTGCCGGATGCCCGGCATTTACCCGAAATCTCTTACCCGGTAATGCAGGAGATGAGCACTGCCGGGGCCAAGGTGCTCAACGCCAGTGCCGTGCAATTTGCCAAGCAGAAAAACATTGCCTTGTACGCGCGCAGCACCTTTGAACCAGGACGTGAAACCGTCATTCGCAAACTATCACCCGGATCCATCGTGGGTGTTCAAGCGGTTGTCAGGGAAGAACATATCGAGCGGGTCCGAATGACAGGCATAGCTGTACGTGAGCGCTTTCAGGAAGTGATCTCATTTTTAGAATCGGAACAGGTGGGCGTCAAGGAGGTTCATGTCTCCCATGTGAAGTCTGAAAACGATCTTGCCAAGGCATCCTTTGTGGTACCTGCCGCCCATGTCTACGCCTGGCAAGACATAAAAACCAGCCTGCAAGCTGAATTTGGTTCCGATCTCGCCTTCGATACCCACCTGGCCGCCATATCCCTCATTGGCGAAGGCCTGAACCAAGACAGCCGGACATTGCTTCAAACCCTTAAATTGATGCATGAAAATAGTATCAGCATTAATGGATTAACAACCACTTCATTTCGAATCTCGCTACTGGTTCCCCGAGATCGGGTGAATCAAGCCGTCCGAATCTGTCATGACCATTGGATTTCATGAAATAGTCGGGTTAGGCTTGACAGACCCTATTAAATAAGCCAATTGTCCCTCAACATAGACGGTTTAATGCTTCATCAACACTAAACATTCCACGGCAGCGTTGCATTTTAGGAGGCTAGGAAAAGTGAAATCAACCTATGATTGTATTATCATCGGTGCCGGCATTTGCGGTACAGCCATTGCCTATGAGCTGTCCCGCAAGGGTTTTCAAACACTCAATGTGGATAAACTGGGGGCAGCCGGGCAAGGTTCCACCAGCAATACCTGCGCCATTATTCGCACGCACTACTCCACCCTCGAAGGCACGGCCATTGCTTATGACAGCTGGTTCGACTGGCATCGCTGGGAAGACTATATCGGCAAGGACATGGACCTGGCGATATTCCACCAGACCGGCTTGATAAACATTTATGACCAAGGACATGATCCCGGCACCCACATACGGCTGCATGATCAATTGGGCATCCCTTACGAAATCTGGACGCGGGAAAAGCTACTAGCGCGCATGCCCCACTTTGTGGATGACTCATTTTTTCCGCCGCGCCGGCCCGAAGATCCACTGTTTGCAGAGCCGTCCCAAAAGAAAATAAGCGATACCATTCTTTATTATCCCAACGATGGCTACATCAACGACCCGGTATTATCGGTTCAAAATATTCAGCAGGCCGCCGAGTCCCATGGCGCGCAATTCCTTTTCCAGGCCCAGGTAACCGACATTCATAGCGGTAGCGGCGGCATCCGGGGGATTTCCCTGGCGGATGGCTCCCGCCTGGACGCGCCTATCCTGGTGAATGCAGCCGGGCCTCATTCCGCGATGATCAATCAGATGGCCGGTGTCGCCCATAAAATGAACATTCAGACCCGTCCCTTGCGCCACGAAGTCCATTTTGTCCCTTCGCCCACAATTTTCAGCTATGAAAAAGAGGGTTTGGTGGTGGGCGACGGCGATCTAGGCGGCTATCATCGGCCGGAAACCGGCAACATGATCCTGGTTGGCAGTGAGGATCCGGCCTGTGATGAAAGAGAATGGATCGATGACCCTGACAAATTTAATCAGGATGTGACCCAGGCCCAGTATCAGGCCCAGACATATCGATTGGCCAAGCGCATTCCCGATCTCCAAATTCCCAATAGCCCCAAAGGTATCGCCGATCTTTATGACGTAAGTGATGATTGGATTCCGATATATGACAAATCCGACCTCCCGGGCTTCTATCTGGCCATCGGCACCAGCGGCAATCAGTACAAAAATGGTCCCGCCATCGGACGTCTGATGGCGGCTTTAGTCGAAGCCTGCGAAAATGGTCACGACCATGACGGCAATCCCGTTCAAGTTCCCCTGCAGCATATCGATTTTAAGCTGAACACGGGAATATTTTCCCGCAACCGCGAGATTATTGAGGGAAGCACCTTTTCGGTGCTCGGATAAACGCAGACAGATTCCATTATTGAAATGGAGAAATGAGGAATTAAGATAACGCAACATCGAACATCGAACGTCCAACATCGAACCCAGAAGGATAAAGATTGGTGGCGGTAGGCTATTGACGAGCATTCGATGTTCAGTGTTGGATGTTCAATGTTCGATGTTTGGATTGATTCTAAATGTTTGCTTGTTGGCACCTTAACCCACACTTGTTTATTAATGTGGAGTTTGTAAATTGGTTCATGAACTCATCCCTGGATAATATCAGCACCTATTTTAACACCTATGAAGACAGGGAGGCTGCTTTCAGGCGTGCGGTTGGGTTTAGTTTGGCCAGGCGGCATGCCGGCCCATCAGTTTTTTGGCAGGATTTTAATCGGATTGCCCGCGGTGAAACCCGGGCAAAAGACAATGGCTCGGTTGCTTACATCCCCAGTAATCCCAGGGACTGTCTAGCCTTTGGAACTGCCCGCCAGGTATTGATGGCCAGTCATATGTCGGCTGCCAGCACCGGTCAAATCAGCGAAGACCGGATTTTAAATACAGCCCGGCAGTTTGAAATTGCCGGGCTGTTGACGCAACCCATCCGAACTTTGTCCGGTGGTGAAACCGTTAAACTGGCTCTGGCTAAAACGGCTGTCAGTATGCCGCTCTTTTCGCATCTGGTAGTGGCCAGTCCATTTACCTGGCTTTCGAATACAAATCGGCATCTGCTTGAATATTTAAATAAAGAATGCAAGCAGGGTCGAAAACAGCTTTCAATTCTGGCGCTGAATGGCGAGGCCAATCTGAATGCTATCGGTTCAACCGACCCGTTTATTCCGCCATCGCCGGCCAAGATTCCCTTTAGACTGAAAATGACCGATATTCGGATCCCTTTGATGGTCTCCTTGCGCCCTCTGGCAGCCCGGGGTGCTCATGCCGCTATTGAAAACATCACCTTGGACCTAAAATCCCCTTGTTTAATCGTCGGTGATAACGGACAGGGCAAAAGCCTGCTGGCCCGAACCATCACTCAGGCTGTATCCAGCAAAGGGCAGGTGGCCCTTGAAAGCCCTCATGCCCGGATTCCGGCTTGTCTTTTATTTCAGGATGTGCTCAGCCAAACCATGTTGCGTTCGTTTAGGGCACTGTCACGCAGGCCATTTAACAACCACGCTGACCACGTTTATAATTGCTACCAGGAACTGCGACAGCACTATGCAAGTGCACTCAGGCAGACATCTCCGGATCAGGCCGCTGTTATCGGTGAGTGGTCGGACAGTCAGCACGCTCTGATTGACATTAAAACCATTCTGGTGGCTGCCCGCTTGGCAGATAAACCGGCGGCTATAATTTTAGATGAACCGGACTGGGGAATGAGTCGTGCCAGTGCCGTGGCTTTCGTATCGGCGGTTTTGACCATTGCCCACCGCCAGCAAACGCCGGTCATGCTCATTTCTCACAAACCTTGGTGGCATGCCGTATCTGGCAGCACGCTGCGAGTGACGCGGTCTGCAACTGCCGTTAACCGTCCATCGACCACCCCGGTCTTTACGATTCGACTGGAATTGGAGCCAGGACCATCATGAACTGGCGGATCAGTTTGACACTATTTTGCCTATTGGCGATACCGGCCTTTACGGGATACCCTTTGGGTTATTTCCAAAAAACGCTGCTTCCGGGACTTGCCGTGGGATGGATAATCTACGCCGCCTTGGTGCACGTGGCCACAATAGGGTTGCTTGGTCCGCCGCCTTATCGCCTGGCACTGATCATCAGCCTGGTCATTACCCTCCCGGTTGTATTGCTGGGTGCTGCAATCTCGCTGATTGGGCTGTTTTTTCGAGGCTGGACAACAGCAGATCTATATACGATCACTTCCCATTATGTATCCCTGGCCGTCACCATGCTTACGGTGATCCCGCTGGCGCTTTCGATCATGGCGGTGATTCCGTTCCACCGCCTGGAAAATCGATTGCTGACTCAAGCGGGTGGTGTCAGTCTCGTGCAAAAATGCGCCCTCATGTTTGCACGGGTTTGCATCCACGTTATATATTTTGTTATACCCGACATTCTGGAGGTTCTGCGCGAAGAAAGAATCCTGAACCAGATTATGGGACGGCAAACACCTCTCGGAGAAACCAAACTTTCCTTGCGATTACGCGGATCTATTCTTGTGCGCCATATGATCCAGGTCGGTGTGGAGGGCATATGTGCTTCAGTGCGCCATATACCTTTATGGGCCGAAGAGATCGCACGCCTCCCCAGCCGGAGATCACGCGCATCGACCAAACGAGACAATGGTCACCATTCTGATTAAAAGCGGTTTCAAAATCCGATCCAACAAACTCATCGTTTTAGTCTTGCTGTAGGGGACGCTTCAATTTTAGGTTGACAATCGGCCTTAACCTGTAATTTATATGCTAACTTTCTGCTGAAGACTTTAGCCTGACAGTTCATATCCTAATTTTGTAAAGGACCAGTCCATGACTCAAAACTCTGAATCCAAGCTTCTGTTTCAGGTCGGCATCGTGGCTGCTTTTGCCGCGCTGGCTTTTGTGGGAACCATGCTCATCCGGATTCCTATTCCGGTTACCGGTGGTTATTTCAATCTGGGAGACACTTTTGTGATGGCCGCTGCGTTACTGTACGGCCCCCTGGTAGGCGCCCTGGTGGGAGCCATCGGACCGGCTGCTGCCGACGCCATCGGATTTCCCCAATTTATCCTGGCCACTGCCGTGGTCAAAGGTCTGGAAGGCTTGGTCATGGGACTGATCGTATGGAGTGGCCGCAAGGAAAAGCATTGGCCAATCCTGGCCATTGCGGTGGGAATCGTCATTCTGGTTTCCGGTTACTATATATTCGAAGCTGTTATTTACCCGGCCATGGCGGTTGCCATGCCTTTTTTCGGAGTCACCGATGCCAAGGCCGCCCTGGCGGAAATTCCTCCCAATTTGTTGCAGGGCGTGCTTTCGGGTATCGTGGCATATGGAATTTTTCGGATATTGCATCGGAAGTAACCTGCTTTGGTAGGGTTTAGGTTTGAAGGGTAGTCGGGGTGGCGGGTAGCTTCGTGCAACTCGCTGATGGGGATATATTTTCGACCAAACTTATCTGCTACCCTTCACCCCTCCAACCCTCCAATCCCTTTATTGATAACCCGCCAGTCCTTTGACCCTATGAATTTCATTTTTTAATGGCATCCGGACTTGATCGTCCCACCACCCGATTATCGAACCGTACCTGGGATATTGAATCTTCTCCCTCTCTTCTAGCGCCCGTATCCAATCCCCCAAAGCGGATGCATGATGAATTATCAATGGCGTGCTGTTAGCAGGCAGAATGTCCAGGGATAGTCCGTAAATAGCTATATTCTCCCTTGTGTGGCTTACGGTTTCATTTGTATCCCAGGGTGTTGGATGTATAAATCCATGCATGGCACCTTCCGCCTTTGAATATCCCCATTCATCGGGAAATTCTTCCTTGAGCCGCCGCATCAACCTTATAGCCGCCAGGTTGGTCTTAACATCAATACCCTTGTGGAAATTTCTAAGGAGTTTGTCATCAAAGGCTTCGAAACCCATGGAAGAAAGCAAGATCTGTATTTTGTTCTCTCGGGCATAAGCAAGGGACGCCCGCAACCTTTCTTCCCCCTTTAAAAACCAGTCGGCCCTTAATATGAGGTTAACTTGTGACAAGTTTATGGCTTTGGCTTTGGCTGCATGCAGGATTTTATGTAAATTGAAAAGGGGGTTTTCATTGATCAATTCAAAGGGGATTTTACGGCCGTCGGCGTCTTCAGGCAGACACTGCATCTGTTCAAGGACAGCATCAATATCGAGCTCTCCATAAAATCCTTTGTCGATGGCCACATCACAGAAACTGCACCCCTTTAAGCTGACCTTGATCTTCGCACCGGCTCTGTTCTTTATCGACGCAGGATAATCAATTTCTATCGCTTTCGCTTTGGATGCATGCGGGCATCCTATTTGTTGAAGTACCTGTCCTGTATTTACTTTTATTGGCGCGAGTCCCCGAGAGTTTACACCGTATAAATTGTCCCATTTGACCGATCTTAAAAACTCGTTTTGCCAGGTCTTGGGCTTATTTCTGAGGAGACCATGATTGTTATAGTGGAGGATTCCCGGTGTGTCATCTAAACGACCATGGGTTAAATTGTACAACAACGGTATGGCCTGTTCCGCCGGACCGTGCAGTGCGCAGGTGAAATGATCGGAAAGACCTTTAAACCTGTGATGATTATTCTGCCAATCCACTTCACCCAGATAGTCTGCCGCGGCTTGTGGCCCTGCCAGTATGGTTATCGCGCCATCATTTTTTAGCTCCTTGGCCAAAGAACTTAGATCTTCGCGTCCGCTCAGTGTCGAAAAGCCGATGATGGGACGTTGTTTTCCAAAATAATCTATCAGGGAATCTTTTAATATTTTCCGGTTGTCATCGCGGGCGACGACAATGGTGATACATTCATAGGGTGTGTTTTCTTGAATGATGGTGGCTGCCATTTGAGGCCCAAGTACGCCGTAGGCTTCGCCTTTGAAATAACTGGATATGATGGCCATGCGCTTTTTCATAAGCTATTTTCCATCGCGCCGCCTTCAATCTGTCGGGCAATCGCCCGATACCGCCTGGCCTCCTCCGGATAGCCCTGACGTTCATAAATGTCGCTGATGCGCTGATAGTAAAGAATCCGGTCATTGGGGTTTTCCGAGCACAACGCAAAATAACTATCCAAAAGATCACTGGAACTCTCGCCGGTGGCGTAAAGCAGCTCTGCATAGCGATGTCTGACATATGGATCCAGGCGCTGGTGACAACTTTTACAATTGCTGACGATATCCTGGTAGATGGCGAGGGCCTCGTCTGGTCTGTCGGCCGCTTCATGTGTCTGTGCCAGCGCAACTGCAATCGGTTCCTGCCATCCCAGATATTCAATACCTTTAAGGTAAAAATCGGTGGCGCCATTGAAATCTCCGGAGCGAGACAGGGTTTCACCCATGAGGAGCAATATGGGGACGGAAAGTTTTAGCTCGTCGGGGCAGGCCTGCAACAGTTTATCTGCACGTTCGGTATCACCGCGTTCCCAATAAATTTCACAAAGACTTTCATATGCCTGTAAAGACAGCGGGTATACCTCGATAAATTCTTCCAATAAGTCAGTGGCTGGGTCTGTCCGGCCTAGGTTAAGCAATGCAGTCGCCAATTCCAGGTGTGCATAAGTGATATGGTCACCTTGTTCCGCGACAACCAGGCTGAGCAATTCCACTGCTTTTGGAAAATCACCCTGATTCAGGGCCAGATATCCGGATTGAAACCGCTCACCCAGGGCGAGGTAATCCGCCTGAACATCTTCGGGTACGGTACTCAGCAGTATCTGAAAATAGCTGTCTTCATCCTCAGGATTAAACATTTCCGGATCGGCTGATTCCGGTGCGATTGCCAAAATATCAAAAATTTCATTTTGGGTTTCAATCTGTTCGACCAGGCTGTCGATATCCTGATGCAACTGCATATTGTTTGACAATTCACGCGCCAATACCAGCAACTCAGCCGCCTCGTCGGGACATTTTGCCGCCACAAGATCCTGGGCCATGTCCAAATGTTGTTGCGCCAGGGTTTCGCATGTATCTCGAATTTTGCGTTCAATTCTATCCTGATGTTCGGCAGCATCCGCTGTTGATGCCGAAAGTAGCCGCTCCAGTGATTTTTCATATTCCAATTTGGCCAGACCTAAATCATTGGACCGTACCAAGCGGTCGGCTTTGGATTCGATATCTTCAAATGATTTGGGGTTAAAAAAATTGAAAAGACCCATGGGACACCCTCCGGGTGTAGCTGTTAGCTCTTGGCTATTAGCATTTAGCAGCTAACTGTTTATGGCTTATTGTTGGTCGCTTAATTGTTTGATCGCTTTGGTTACATACGGATAAATGTGCGCCATAACGCGTCGATACCCTTCGGGATTGGGATGAATTCCATCAGCTAAATTATAACGCCTGTCCCCGGCCACATCCTCCAGAAAGAAGGGAATCAGGGCAATTCCCTTTTGGGTTGCCACCCGTGGATAAACTTCGGCAAACTGTTTTGTGTAGGTCCGTCCGAAATTGGGGGGCATCTTCATACCCGCCAGGATAACGTGAATACCTTGCGCCTGAATGGCCCTAATAATCTCGTTCAGATTTTGTTCGAGGACCGCGGTATCAATTCCCCGCAATCCGTCATTGGCACCGGTTTCCAGAATGATGATATCCGGATTGAGTGAGCTCATCACCCATGCGATGCGTGAGCGGGTTCCGCTGCTGGTTTCTCCGCTGATGCCGGCGTTGACCACCCGAAAAAAGTACCCTTCCTGGAGCAGGCGTTCCTGTAAAAGGGCCGGATAAGCCTGATTCTCTTCCACGCCATAACCGGCTGTCAGGCTGTCGCCCACCGACACAATGGTCCTAAAACCGGCATCAGTTTTTTCTGTCGAAGAGCCAGAAGACCCAGCCGGAGAGGCCGCTTCATTGCTGCATGCAATCAATACAAAGAATACTATAACTATCGTTGTTACCGACAACCTTCTGATATTTCTACAATGCTTCATCTTACGTTACTCAATTTTAAAATCCGGCACGATTGCGAACCAGTAATTCTTTTGTTTATATTAACATCGAACACCCAACATCCAACACTGAACATCGAATGGCCATCCGCTCGATGCCTAAAAACCTGGACGTTGAATGTTCAATGTTCGATGTTCGATGTTGGCATTAGATCTGAAATGATAACCTCCACAAAATCTTGAAATTTTATCACAAAAAAATGCGTGTACCCGGGTAATCATGTCATCCGTCTTGCTGCTCGCGTAAATAACTAATGGGCTTTTTTCTCAATATTGATCTGGCCGAAAGCAAACCGACGACATTGACCAGCAAGACTGCCATTGTCACCATTAGGATACAAGCCGGCAAGAACGGACGATAATCTATATCTAAAAAATACTGGCAGATAGCGCCGGCCCCCAATTGAGAAAGAATCAATGCCAGGACACTGCTGCACAGTCCCATCAAAAGATTCTCGAAAGTAAATACTCTTAATACAAAGGATTTGCCGGCCCCCAGGATCTTGTAATATACGGATTCATTGATACGCTCCGCCCGGGTGGCAAAAACCGCGCTTATCAAAATGAGAATGCCGGCTGAAATGCTGAGGCCGGTAAAGGCCCGCACGACCCGGGACAATTGCTCCATCAGGCCCGCAAACACGCGGATGGTTTCAGACATATCGATGACACTGATATTGGGGAACTGTTTCACAATCCGTGTCTGGAGGTTTCCGGCATTACCCGGTTCCACCCGTAACGCCGCAAACAGGGTTTGGGGCGCGTCTTTAAGGATCTTCTCTTCAAATATGAAATAAAAAAACGGTCGCAGCGATTCCTGCGTACGGGACCGAATACTGGCAACTCTGGCGGTCAAGGGAACACCCTGAATATTGAATTGAATCGTATCACCGATATTCAGGGGATGCATATCCACCACCATATCGAGTACGGATACTTGGACATCCTGCCAGTCATCACGAAAAAGTGTTTGTCCCGATTGAATAAGCTCATCGGCCAGCAGATGGTGCCTGTAGGTCAGATTGAAAACGCGAGACAGGTTGTCCCTTTTTTTTGCCCGTTCGGCCTGACGGTCAATGGCAGTGCCATTGATGTGGGTAACCCGGGCCCGTATTATGGGGTATAGCTGCAAGTCCTGGCCCATGGCTTCTTGAAATGCATTTTGCTGCCCGGGCTGAATGTCCAGAAAGAATAGATTGGGGCTGTCCTGGGGAAATGACTTTACAAAAGTGGCATCAAGATTCTTTTCTAACAGATAAATGGAAAAAATCACGCACAGCGATGTGGTCAAAGACACCATGATCATCTGGGTAGCGGCTCCTTTTCGAAACAAACTCCGAATGGCCTGCCTGACGGCCAGGCTTTGAATGGAAAGACGCCGCAAACCTTTTAACAACCAGTAATTGGCAATCGCTGTAAGTGCGATGAGGCCCCCCAACGCTCCCACAAAATAGATGCCGAAACGAAAATCCTGCATGTGCCGGAATACAAGCCCCAAAAAAAAGAGCGCGAATATGGCATAGGACAACCAAATCGGCCAAGCTTTGACCTTTGCAGATACATCCTTTCGCAGCACCATGACTGGTCGCAGCCCGCTCAAGCGATATAGGGGAACAAAGCAAAAAATCAGAACCACCGTAACTCCCAGAATCACACTTTCAACCAAACCTGTCCAGGCAATGATAAAGGGCATGTCGGCCGGGAAAAATCCAGCCAGTAATTGAGCTAAACCATATTGCAGCAACACACCGGATACGATCCCTATGCCCATACCCATACATCCGAACAATACGACCACCAGGGTATAATGAACCAGAATGTGGCGATTCGTGGCACCCAGGGCTTTCATGACGCCGATGGATTCCTGCTTAGCTTTCAGAAAGGCCGTCAACGTGCTCTGAATACCAACCCCCGAAAGGGTTAGAATAAAAATTCCCACCAATTTTAAAAAGAATATAAAATTGTCAAAAAATCGTTTGACCCGTGACTGGGCCGTTTGAAAGGTATCGACCCGCTCTCGATCAAGGTCGGCGGCTGCCTGCAGCTTCTGGTAGATGGCTTCCATCTGATTCGGCTCAGCTACCTTTAGCAAATATACATAGCGAATCCGGCTGCCGGTTTGGATCAGGCCCAACGATTCCAGATCCGCTCGGGAAATAAAAACACGCGGACCAAAGGCAAACATTTGGATTGGACGATCCGGCTCGGACAGAACCACATCCTGGATGGTCAGGGTGGTGTGGCCCACCTGAATACGGTCTCCTATATCAAGTCCCAACCGATCTAAAAGAGTTTGGGCAACCACGGCCTTTCCGGGTGTCAATACCCGGTGCAAGGATCGGCCGGACGCCAACTGTACTGCCCCGTAGAAGGGGTAGCCTTTTTCAACAACCTTCAGCAGTGAAAGAACTGAATTCTCCGCATTATCGTTTCGGACGACGCTGTAAAATTCATGGTAGCGTGTCCTTTGCAGGGCTCCTGCCGAAACCTCCTGGTCCACTGCAAACGCCAATGGTTCCGATATGGGCTCATAGGATCGGATAATAATATCAGCGGCCTGCAGTTTGCGAGCATCATTCAGCAAGGAAACGTTAACGCTTTTTGAAAAGCCGGTGAACGCCGTTAGCGTGACCAGGGACAAACCGACACATAGGATGAAGACGATGGCCAGGGTTGAAGATCGGGTCACTTCACGTCGTAAATAGCCGGGAAAAATCATCATAACCGCGGCCTGTCCGTCTGGGAAGTTTCCTTATGATAATCAAACCTGCCGGCCGGCCCGTCGGACTGTAGCAGGCGGCCGTCCCGAAGCTGTAGCACCCGATCGGCGGCCTTGGCGATTTCGGGATTGTGCGTCACCAAAATGAGCGTTGCGCCTTGTTCGGATTTTAACGCAATCAGTTGAGAGAGGACTATGGCGCCGTTTTCTGAATCGAGGTTACCTGTGGGTTCATCGGCAAACAAAAGTTTGGGATAATTGATCATGGCCCGGCATAAGGACACCCGCTGCTTCTCACCGCCGGACAACTGACTGGGCATATTATCCGCCCGATTTGCCAGGCCCACATGCTCTAAGAGCTGCATGGCGCGTGCTTCGGCATCCGCGCTTCCCATTATTTCAGCCGGGAACATGATGTTTTCCTTGGCCGTCATGGACGGCACCAGGTGAAAAGATTGAAAAACAAACCCAATCATGCGGTTGCGTAAGGGGGCCAGCTCATCCTCACTGGCACCGGTGATCTCGTGTCCATCAAGGACGACATTTCCGGACGTCGGTTGATCCAGGCCTGAAAGCAAGGTTAAAAGGGTCGTTTTGCCGCTGCCGCTGCTGCCGGAAATAACCACGAATTCACCGGCTGCAATTGAGAGGGAGATATCATTTAGAACCGTCAGGCGGCGTTGATCCAGGCTGTATTCTTTTCTAAGATTTTTGGCTTCGAGGATGTTCATAAGATAGCCTTACTTTATCCATTTTTTATGATTCGATGCAACTCGGGTTCGGTATCGATACCGATAAGAAAGATAGTCCTTCAATTCCTGGTTTGCAACATCCTTAATCGAACATTTATAATAAGGGGTTTTGATGTGATCGTTGAAAAAATTGGATCGTAGAGGGATTATGAAGCCGGCATTTTGACGATGCTGATTCGATTGCGGCCACTTTCTTTGGATAGATAAAGTCCTCGGTCGGCAGATTGGATAAATTTGGCTTTACCGCTATGGCCCGAGGCAAGATTATAGGTAGTGATACCAATGCTGATGGTGACTTTAAGCATGTGGCCATCGGCGTTAACCTCTGTATTTTCAATGGCCCTTCTAAGTCTCTCTGCCAGAATGGTACCGCCATTTAAATCGGTTTCCGGCAGCAGGATAGAAAATTCTTCACCGCCATAACGCGCCACCAAGTCTGATTCTCTCACAGCCTGACGCATTAGGTCACTTACCGTCACAAGTACTTTGTCGCCGGCTGGATGTCCGTAATCGTCGTTAACCCGTTTAAAACGGTCAATATCAAGCAATAACAAGGTAAGCGGTTTTTTGTACCGTACCGCGCGGCCGATTTCTTTTACCATTACTTCCTGAAAATGCCGGTGGTTATACAGTCCGGTTAATCCGTCCCTTGTGGCCAGTTCACGAAGTTTTTCATTGGCTTGCTGCAGTTCCACCGCCAGGCTTTCCGCGCGTTCTTTGGATCGTTTCAACTCTAATATCAATTGATCATAGGAAATATTGAGTCTGCCCAGCTCCTCATTCGCCTCCAGCAATAACTGTGAATAGGGCTTCATGTCGCCCGCGTCTATTTCAAAATAAGACAATATCTCAACACTTTTATTGGCGACAGCATCAATAATCCGGGAAATATCTTGATCATTGAACCCATAAACTTGCCCCAGCGTGTTGTTGATATCATTGATTTTATCAGCACATCGAGCACCGTGATAAGCCGATGACATGCGATCGGCCAGCCACAATATTTGGGCCTTTTCTCTACAATCGGCAGGAACGCTGGTATTATTGTGATGATATTGAATCGGCAGGTAAATACTTTCCGGCAAACCCCATTTCTGCAATATCTGAGTTCCAACCGCCTGGTGATCATAATTGAAGATCTTTTTTTCGGCCGCGACAATGGGAATGCCGGAAGCCCGTTTTTCATCCAGCACCTTTAGATACTCCTCCGACATGCAAAGGTACAATATGACGATGCCAATATCCTGAAGCAGGGCGGTTATAAAGATATCATCGCTTTTCTGATCGATGGCATTGGAAATTAGATCGGATGCAACGGCGGCGGTTACAGCTCTGCGCCAGAAAAAATCAAAGTCAAATCCGCTGCCGTCGTTGGTCTGCATACAGCGGACGATTACAAAGGAAAGCGCTATGTTTTTTAATGTCTCCGTTCCGAGAATGGTCAGGGCTTTCTGGATGCTGTCAACCTTTTGCGACAGGGAATAAAAGGAGGAGTTGGATATTTTCAACACTCTGGCAGCCAAGGCCGGATCTGATGAAACAATCTTGGCTAACTCACCAAGCGATGCCTCGTCAGTTTTGACGGCATTCAGAATGCGCATGGCGATGGATGGCAGCGAGGGCAACCTGACTTCATTCGTCAAGACATCTTCAATCGATTTCATGGATCCCTGACCTCCATACAGCTAGCGCGTCGTTTTGCCTTAAAATTCAATTTTTTACTCGGGGTTAGTATGCAGGAAAACATCTCTGCCACGATGCAATGCTTAGACAAAAAATGTGGACCCTTAATATACCATTTTGGTTGAAGTTACAATGCAATATAGGAAAGTCCCATTAAGCGCTTATCAGAGTTTATTTTTGATTTCATTCAACCAGCCTGAAACAATGCCAAATAACACGTTTGAAATTCGCTACGTTATCTGGTGACGGAGGAGCTTTCTATAGAGCGAACGCCGCCAGTTGCCGATACTGCCGGGCTGCATTAGAAATCGATTGGGGCCAATTAAATGAAATGCCACCCGCTCCGTCAAAGATTCGGCTGAAAAATTTTTGAGCACCTGGCGCGGAACAGCCGCTTGCACCAATTCCTGCGCCAGGGTTAATGCGTGTGCCAGCGGCAGGCGCATATTACTTTCCAGCGCCTTTTCAAGGACCCAGTCCCAATTAAAGTCTGAACCCGTATGATGCAAGATTTGACGAATATCAATCAGACGAACCAAACGGTCCATCCAGTGTTCGCAAGCCAGATGGATGCAGGCCGAAAGCAGAAGGTGCTCAGGTGCCGGCATTTGAACCGGCGTGCTCTCCAAATTGATGCGGCGCGTATGCTCCCAAACCGTAGATTCGGCGTTTGGCATGGGCGTTAGGGCCGGATAAACCTGCCAATGAAGTTCAACCACCGACCGGCCGTCGGTCATGGGAATTTCACCTTTTTGCAGCCAATAAGAACGATTTTCACGAGCCTGAAAGCCAAGCGCCCGTAGCCCGGACTCGGCCTTTTCCAGTTCCGCAGACGGGACAATGACATCCAGGTCTCGACAAAATCGTAAAGCCGGCTCCGGAAAAAAAGCTTTGGCCATGGCCGGTCCGCGTTGAATCAGGAAAGGAATGTCCCGATCCGCCAAAAGCCGGCTGACCCGGGCAGCCACTGTCGCCGACTGCAGGGCCTGTGCTTGAGCCTTCATCCAAAGCGCATCGGCACTGTCTTGACCCATGGGTAGCGATTGCGCCACGGCATAAGCGGCCGCATGATTTTCAAGGCGATGGTAACTAAGCCAGCGCCGAAATCGTGCCTGAGTCACATGGGTATAGAAATGGTTTAAGAAACCGGCATTTTCGAGCCGATTTTCAAGCGTATAACCCAGGAGGCTTCGGCTGAACATCAGCAGAGATTGAGGCGCCCAAATTTTTTTACGAACACGCCCATTTCGGAAGCCGGGTTGCACCGACTTTGGGTGCATGTCATGGTGAAGCTTTTTTAATTTGGCCGACCCCGGACAGAACTTTCCGGCGATCGCCTCTTTTCGGAGCCAGTCACCCAGATAGTCCGGCTTTAAACCTGTCTCTAACTGAAAACACTGGGTCTGATCCAACAAATGCCATAACAGATCGACCCTTTCACGGGAAAGCGCCTCGCCCCGGGCAAAATTACTCTGTTTGAGCATGGATTGAAGCACAGCATTAGCTGCCAAAGGAGTTAGACGGGGACCATTGGGACCGACTTTTAAAAATAGAATCGACACCGCCCGCCCTTGATCCGCGATCCCATCCGCAGAAAATACGTCCGCAGGCGCCACCGGCAGTTTTCTTTCGGGGCTGTTTTTGAGTGCCGCCCGCAAATATTTGGTTTGTGGAAAAAAGTCAATGGTTTGACGCGTCAGATTCATTTTTTCGCGTACCGGACCATATACGATGCTGCCGGGTTCACCTGATGCCACCACCAGGTCATCCGATAAAAATCGAAAGCCGTGCCGTGTCATGGTGAGTGTCGTGGTGGTTTTGCCGCCACCGCTGTCTGCAATCAGAAGGACGCCATCGCCCTCAGGCGTGGCCACACAGCCGGCATGCATGAGCAAACAGCCGCGTTTAACCATCAACTCCGATATCATCGGCAGCAGGACCGTCTGATACAGAAGCGGTGCGGCCTTATGGGTAAGTTTCTGGCAGTTTAGCTGAATAAGATTATAGGGAGGGCTGCTGAGGGTGTAAGAGGAGGTCTCTTTTCCCCGGGCCAATACAGCGATCTGCCCCTCGGGACCTTTGATACACCAGGGGCTCTGACCGTCAAGTCTGTCCACATGCTTGTGAACAAAGTCAGGCATATTCAGGTAATAATCATTATCTAATCGGATGAAGCCTTCCAGGGTAACATCATAATCAGCGGTGTAACAACGTCCCAGGCTAAAGGCGTTTTCGATGTCACGCAGAATGATCGCATCCCGGCTAATCGGTTTGATTTTTAGCCCGCCCACATCATAACATAGAATGAGACCTGATCCTGAGTTACTATCTGACTTGGTATTTTGGTTTGGTACCTGGCTCATCGGATTTTATTGCGGAATGGTTTTAGGTGGCAGTTTGTTCAGCCCGTTCAGGGCATGCGCCAGACAACCGCCATTGCATTGACCCCGGCGTAAAAAATCACATCGATGACACTGGGGCATACAGCCAAAAGTTCGATACGGTCTGGTAAGCTGGTCATAAAATTGATGGGCCTGTTTGCGGGTCTTGAACCGAGATAGCTGCGTGTTCAGCACCTCCGACAAAGGGAAACAATGCCAAACATCCAGATTGGGGCCAATATCGATTATGGGATTGCATACACACTTGAATCCCTCGCTCCTTTTTGCCAATATGCCGATCTCTTCCTCAGAAAACATACACAAAGTCAGCCCACAATCGAATCCAATCAAAATGTCATGCTCGAAACAGGTAAGAGCCATTTTCGTAATTTGTCTGCCCGTCTCCCTGTAGTCGGCTGGTGCCAAGTACTCATTGTCTGTACCCACGATCGGCTGGGCAATACCAACGCGAATGTGTCGTTTGAGATGATAACGGTCGATTGTTTCAATCAAAAACTCGTATTCAAATTCCGGCGATGTGAGTGTGATGCCCAACTGAACAACAGGTCCCAGTTTCTGTAATGCATAGGCAACCAGCTCCTTTTGTTTGGGCGTATCCTTGTTCTGGGGTGATACATTGGCCAGGATTGAAATACGCTTGGGTGGTACGGTTGCCAAAAAATCGGCCGTCGATTTGGACATCATGCAATTGGAAAACAGACTCAGCTCAAAACCGCGTGCCAAGGCTTCATTCACGATTTCCTTAAGCTGGGGGTGGGCGGTGGGTTCTCCACCCAGTAGCCGCAAACATTTCTCCTCGGAACGTTCCATGAAATCCATAACGTTTCGGATCTGATCCAAACTCATTTTCGTGGCCGATTGACTGCTTTTATCTCTGCCAATCTTCATCTTGGCAAAACAAAATGAGCATTGTCGCGGACAATGATTCGTAATCAACAGGTTTGCCACTGTCTATCCTTTCTATGGTTTCTCTGCCCGGAAGCAGGGAGGACGATTCGGTGCGCGGCTGATCAGGTTGAAAGCCTCACACGGGGACGCGATATCGCTGTCCAATCCGCTGGCAGTTAACATCGATTGAAATGCAGCCGCCGGTAGTTTTACCCAGTTTTTGAACCGGATACCCGCCCAGAAAAGCGCCTTTAATTCGTTATCATTTTCGGGCCTTCCGGCCGGACCACTTTGCGCCAGGGTCCAAATAGTTGTGGGTCGCATTTTAAACAATTGTTCAAGCTGCCGGTGCATCCCCTGCGGGTAACCGGAGTCTTTTTTGAAAAGCGTAAGGACCTCCAACGCCGGTTGGATGTCCGCATGTCCAATGAGCGAAAAGGTTTCCGCAAAATTGGTCATCACCAATTGTCTCCTTTGGGCTATCGCAGCCTCACTCCCATTTTCATCCATGATATCGAAGGTATAATAATGCCACACACCCCGATTAACCAGTTTTTGCAGAAGTTCGATGTCCGCAAATAGGGACATGGATCCCACCAGCCGGATACGCGCCGCACCGGCCAGGGTCAATTGGCCCACAAGACGCAGCAACAGGGTAAGATCAACCTGGTCTCCGGTGATGATATCCACATCCATATCCATGGCCCCCGCCAGGATTGTCTCCAGGTTGTCGGGTGTATGGGTTTGCGACTGCGTGGCCGCGACGCAGCCAATGCATTGGCAGGCACACGGGGCATCCAGGCGGATGCTTGCATGCCGGCCATAATCGGGAGCTGTTTTGGGCAGCCAGGGCGCCGTGGTGTGCACCGACTTTGCAGACAAATTGTAGTGTCGCTCCACAATTTTGGACAGGACCTCGGCGAACTGCAACTCACGTTTGGACATCCATTTGCTGGCCCGCAGTGTATAGGGCGGCCGGCTGTCAAAAACATATTCATATTCTTGGGATCGTCGCCGTAATTCGGTCCCATTTAAAATACACAGCTCGTTCAAAAATATGCGGGTGGGCTGTTCGGCTATTACAACGCGGATCCCTTTAATGTATGAGGATAGGGATTCAAGCGGCAAACCGCAGATCAGATAGAGATTAAACGGGACTTGGGCCCGGCGCAGATGGGCCAATCCTTGTTTAAATTTTTCCGGTTTCCAGGGACGATGAATCGCCCGGGCGGTGTCAGGATGTGCTGTCTGGAGCCCCACATCCACAATCGTAAAGCACCTGAAAAACTCTGCCAGCTCAGGTGTAATCTGATGGGCATAGGCTTCCACCGAGGAAACAATTTTAGGATTGATACGGGTCAGTTTGTTAAAAATAGCGGTCAAACGTTTTAATCGGGTCGGATCGCTGTTTCCTAAAATCGGATCCATTATATGAAAATAGCTAGCTCCCTGCTCGGCCATTTTGATGGCTTCTGCTTGCAGGCGTTGGATGGACGCCGTCCGAACTTTTATTTTGCGGCCGCCCTCAAAACAAAAGCTACATTTGAATGGACATCCGCGGGCTCCTTCCAGCATGATGCCCAACTGATAATCCCGGCGGGCTTCCACCATCCCGGCCAAAACCGGTGACGGGATTTCATCCAGCGAGGGCACAAACTCAGCCGGTCTGGTCAAAACCACCTTGCCGGCATGGCGATACTGCAATCCGCTGACGTGGTCGGGATCTTGAAGCCTATTTTCGCTTCGGCTCCAGGTTTCCAAAAACTGCGTAAAAGGCAGTTCACCTTCCCCATCGATCAGATAGTCAATCGCCGGATTATGAGCCAGGTAATCCACCATAGAATTGCTGACTTCCTGGCCGCCTACCAGAATTTTCACCGTCGGATGGATTTGCTTGAGCCGGTCTAAAATCGAAAGCGTGATCTCGCAATTCCAGATGTTGACCGAAAAGCCCACCAGCGCCGGATGCTGATTACCGATGGCTTTGGCAATGGTGTCTGGCTGCTCGCTTTTTAGAAATTCTAGATAGCGAACATCGAATCTGGCTGACAAATCCGGGGATTTGTTAGCCATGAGGGCCAGAATCCGAACCGGCAAACTGTAGTGTCCGGGCATATTGATGGCCACCAGCAGTACCCGCGTGCGGTCATCCGGCGATTCCCATGCATCCGGATCGCGGGTAAGGTCAAGGTGCTGCCAATTTTTTGTGGCTAATTCTGTTGATTTATCTGTCATGTTCCATCACATCTACTTCAGCAATCATCTTCTCCATTGATTAGGTCTATAAGCTGAAGGCTATAGACTGTAGGCGCCTAACAGCCTAATGGTCTAATAGCCTAATCCCCTTTAGGTGGTGTGGTGAAGTATCGATTATAAATATCCCTGGCCTCCGTCAATGTAATCAAACGCAGGAATTGTTTAAATTTGGTAAAGGGATCCTCGGCCACGTATATTAAATTCTTTTTTAGCCGCAGATATCTCATCAAGCCGGTTTGGCCGAAAAAGGGTCCCATATAGGCCTCAAAATCTTTGGGTTTGCGAGCCGCGGCGTATTTTTTAAACGGCCCCATGTCCAACTTTGCTTCAAGTGTGAACATATGGGTTGCCAAACCCAGTGTCAGCCCGAACATATTTCTGAGTTTGGCATCACGACACCATTGGTAAACCAGATCCCAATCGATAGATGCCTGGAGTGCAAACATGCCGATGTCCACGAGCTGTTTCATGATCGTCAGCTCATGATGGATAAATGCATGCGTGATCAAACCGATGAGCTCATGGTTATCCGCTAAACGGTAAATCTTTCCGTCCGGTGTCTCGAGCGGGTGTCTTTCAGCCAACAAAGATCGGCTATCAATGGTTTCCCGGTACCTTTTGGCCGTCAATAGGGACCAATGGATCTCAAAGGTAACACCATTGATATTGAAGACATATTGACTGCGCAAATATTGCTCGGGTTTAAGATTTTCAGTTTTCAATGCATTCAGCAAAGGTAAGCGGTCCTCGGGGGCAATTAAAAGGTCCACATCACGCATGGCGCGCACACCGGAATCAGGATAGAACCGGTTTACCAGGTGTAATCCCCGCATGGCTGCGGCTGGAATACCGGCAGACTCCAGGACTGAAAACAAATAGGTGGCCGCCTTCAACGCACGCAAATTCTCGAACAACATGGGCATACCGGCCTGTTGCCACGCTTGTCTGTACTCCCCTGGTATTTTTTGATTTCTCAATGCCAGCAAAAATAAAGGCGCCAGATTATGCGCCCGAACCCAGCGATTGAGACGCTGCCAATTCATCGCGGCCGGAATTTCGATATGTTCGGTCTCGCCTTTTATCCAGGCCCCCAAAACGTCAAGGATGAATGGCGTCAAAACCGTTTGGGAATCATTATTTCGCTGCTTGCGCATCATGGTGATCCGGTTTGGTCATTTCCCTGCAAGCGTTCACCGATCGCAGTAAACAATCCATTGATTTCCCGCTGCCATTGGCGGTTTTTTTCCCAGGATGCCACGATTAATTTCTGACTCAAATCTTTGGCATCAATTTGGTCCACTTGGCGGGTATAGCCTTCACACAACTGCATGATATCGCCCTCGAAAGCAGGCAACAGGCTCGCACCGACTTGGGAGAGCGGGTTCATGAATTTAGTCAGATCATATTGATTTAAAAAGGTAATCCGTTCGTAGTCCACCAGTATAAACCGGAGCTTGGTTTGGGACCGCCATTGAACCAGAATGTTTTTGGTATTGAGATCTTTGGGATTAACCAGCAGCAGATGGATCCGTCCTAGAAATTGACCCAGTTCGTGAACGAAATGCTGCCAGGCGGGCCCATCCATATATCCTTGTTTTTGCTGACGTCTGAAGACTTCATCCACGGTTTGAATGTCATCCAGCCATAGACTTGCGTAGAGCGATTGCTTTGGAATGCCGATCCAGTTACGTTTCCATGCAAATCCGATGGGCACGGGCGTTGGGATGCCTATTTTATTTAGCTTTTTACAGATTTTATATTCCTGGCCACCGCCGACAAATCTCCAATCTTTTAGCCGAGAATGGAAAAGTTGAGGGTAGTGGTAGATTTTGATGAAATAGTCCTGCTGATTGGGCCCTTGGTTGTGAGCCCGTAACAATAGCTTGTGGGCGTCTTGGCGCAGTGTGGTGCAGTCTTGGCGCTGGGTAAAAAACCGGGCAAGCTCGTTGTGGCAACCTTGACGGAGTTGTGTCATGGCAGCGTCGAGCTCCTTTTGCGGCGTGGTTGCCCGTCCGCGGTTGAATCCCGTTTCAAGGCTTCGGCAATTTCGATTTCATCCAATCGACCGTCGGCCAGCAGCACGACCCGGTCGCAATGTTTCAGAACACTGGTACGGTGAGATACATTCAGGACGACCAAATTATCGGCAAGCTTGTCGACGGCCCCGAGAATTGCTTTTTCATTGAGGGGATCAAGCTCACTGGTGGCTTCGTCCAAAATGAGAATGGATATCGGCCGAATCAGTGCGCGGGCCAGCGCTACCCGTTTACGTTCGCCGCCCGAAAGCAGGCTGCCCCTTTCCCCGACCCGGGTATCGATACCGTCGGACAGCCTTTCAATAATCTCGTTGCAACCTGACAAATTAACGGCATCCTGAATCCGATCGGTATCTGCATCGGGATTCCCATAACAAATGTTCTCCTTGATACTGGCGTCAAACAGGAAAGGTTCCTGTGATACAATTCCAATCTGCTGCCTCCAGGAGTCCGGATCGATCTGCTGCAGATCCATGCCGTCAATTGAAACCCGACCTTGGGAACAAGGAAAAAAGCCCAACAGAATGTCAACCAATGTCGATTTTCCGGCTCCGCTGGCACCGATCACACCGACCCGTTGTCCCCTTTTCAGGTTCAAATCAATATGTTGCAAAACAGATGTACGGCCATCATAGGAGAAAGAAACATCCGCAAAATGGATCTCATTTACCGGCGCGTGCAGCTTGGCCTCCCCGTGCGAATCAGACGTATTGCGTTGAACCCAGGTTATGCGCTGAATGGCTGCCACTGATTTTTGAAGTTCCACCACGGATGCGGCGATACGCCGAACAGGCCTTTTAAGCGAAAAGGCGGCCGTAAGGCATCCCACAATATTACCGGTGGTGGTCTGGCCTTGACTCAATTGATAATAGGCAAGGATACCCATGAGTACTAAAACCAGACCATTGCTGATATCTGCCGCCGGTGTTACCAACGATTTCATCAACAGGGCACGCTTGCGAAATGAAATCAGTTGGCGGCCATATCCTTCAAAACGTTCACGGCCCTGCTTTTCAAGGCTGAAGGATTTTACCTGGCGTACATTGGTTAGGGACTCAATCATCCAACCCAAAATGCTGCCCTGCTTTTCCAGAAACCGGCGTTCCGCTTTTTGGGCCTTTTTACCCGTAATGGCCACACAAACCGCCAGGAGCGGGATCGATATTACCGCCACCAGTGACAGGAGTGGATTAAAATAGATCATGACAGCCAATAGACAAAAGGTTGCCGCCGGACTCTCCCAGAGGGCTGAGAAAAGCTCAATGACACCCGCTGCCGCAGCCTGGGCGTCATTGGCCACCAGGCTGGCCATTTCCCCACTGCGATTTTGGGCATGGAAACCGACGGGCGCCTCCTGAAGCAGATCAAACAAGCGATTGCGAATGTCGTTGCTGAGCTGCACGTGCAAAATGGTTAGGATAAATTTGTTAATCAACTCCAGTACACTGCGCGCCATTACGGCCGCCAAGCCGATGCCCATCCAGAATAGGATTATTTTTAAGGTGGCGCCCGCCGTGAATTGATCGGCGACTTTTTTAAGAGCCCACGGCAGCACACCGCCCATGAAAGCCAGGGGAATCGACACCAGCAGCGCTATCAGTAATCTGGACCAGTAAGGTCGCGCATAGGATCTCAAAAATGACAGGGACTCCCGGTTGAGATTTCGCCAGGCGGACCTACCCTCCGGAGAATCTTGTTTTAATTTGGTCCCTGAAAAAAATGCGCCTTTCATCACCGGTCACTTTCAGCTGCTGATATTCTAGTGGATTTACGGGGTTCACGGTAACTCAGACAACCACCCACACAGCGTCCGCCGATCCAAAGTGGACATGCATTACACTTGGCCATAATAGGTTGACGTATCAGCTCCTTGACCCGATGGCGATGGGCTGCGGCAGCAAGGGCCAGTCGTCTGTAAGCAACGATCGGCCTGTCAGATGGCTGGTCCAGCCCCAGACAAGCAGCGAATCTCAGATCGGCATTCACAATAATATTGTTGGTATAATTGGAAAAATGAACCGGGCAGGCGGCCGCCAAAGAACCATTCTCTAAAAACTGATTAGCTGTCTCTTTGGCCATGAAACAAACCGGAAAGGGTTTCGCCAAGCGAATAGACACGCCAGCCTTTTCTCCAGCCGCCGCCAATTGGTCCAACAAACCGCCATATTGTTTGAGCTCTGCAAAATCTACAAAACAATTGCCACCGCTGGCTTTGGGCATGGGTATAGCTGTGCGGATTTCCGAGATACCGGCTTGAATGGCTGCTTCCAAATACGTTGTGGGTCGGTCGGATTTATTCAGAAAATTACAGCGCATGATGATATATATACCGGCCGCTTTCAATTCCCGGGCATTATGGACATAGGCCGCCAGCCGCTTGGAAGCCAGAACCTCTGGTGTGAGGTGCATTGTCACGCATAATGGTTTGGAACGTTTAATCGCCTCAAGAGTTGCTCTGGAGCCCAAACCGTTGGTGGCTAAATAGAGTTCAAACCCGCGATCTTTTATGTGGCCCAAAAATCCTGCAAAGTTGCTGTGTAGGGTCGGTTCGCCGCCAGTCAGTCCCAGACGCTTGATGCCCTGAGCCTGCATCCAGTTAAACAACTGCTCTATCTCCCGGGGCTGGGTCTCACGGAAATCTGATTGGGAGCCCGTTCCTGAAATACAATACTGGCAGCTAAGCTGGCAATTCATGGTTAGCGCCAGGGTTACCTGTTTTGGAAACTGCATTCGCTGCAGCCTGTGGACTGCTTGTGAATATTCACGGGCCGCTTTTTTGTGACCGGCTGCCATCAGGCAGGCCACAATTCGCTGCCTGGCCCCCATGAATACGGCTAATCTTTGAATATACCGCTGGCGTTGACTCGCCTGGTTCAGGCTTTCCAGGTGCTTTACACACTGATGCGCAAAATCATCCCTGCCGCCCCATCCCATGCTGGCATGTTCTAACCATTCCGGCAAGTTTGAGTCTTGGACAGGTTGGCGATAGATTTGATCAGAGCGCCATCTCAACGGCAATGCGGCCATGGGAATCAACCCGAGTAGAGATCTGATCGCGGCTGCGGCCAGATCTTCACGCTCATCGGAGAGATACTTGATTAAAGGTAATATTCCCGGAGAACCGGATTGCTTCAAGCGTTGGATGGCCAGTATCTGGCCCAGAACATCTAGATCCTTTACGGGATTGTGTGGTCGCGGTGGTTCCATCATTTACATTGTTCGCCTGTTGCCCGGCTCAAGTGAGCGTGACAGAATTCGATAAGCCATTGGCCCAGATTCACCGGATCGGGACCGGTGTGCAATTCAAAGGCTGGAATTCGATCCAAGATTGAAAAAAAGTTGGATACCGACGTCCTGGGTACCTGCTGGGATTGGGCGAAAGTATGCCCCCGCAGCAGTTTCCCTAAGGCTTGCCCGGGATTGGCCGGCCTCGTTTGAGGGCCCTCAGACTCAATCCGAACAAAAAAGATTGCATCCAAGCGGCAGGTATCCACCATATTGGCGTTGCCATAGACCGCTTGAGCCGATATCATTTTTTTCTGTGATGCGTTCATTTTTGACGTTAAATCAAAATGTTCTTGAATTTCTGGAAAGAATCGCACTGTTTGTTCGGTAAGATTCAATAGTTCCGGAAATCCAGTTACCTGAACCTCTTCGCCAGCCGCCTGCAACACCACTAAATCATCTGCAAGAAACGCGCTGCCCTGCCTGAGCATTGAGAGGGCTGTTGTGGTTTTGCCTCCGCCGCTATCGGCTAGAATCAAGATGCCACAACCGTTTGGGCAACGCACGGCTGCCGCGTGCAGCAGCAGTTTATTGCGTGCCGCGAGTATATCCCGTAAAAGCGGCACCAGTACGGTGGATACCGACAGCGGTGTCCTGCCATCAGTCTTTTTACAGGACACATATCGGATTTCTTGGCCTTGAACCTCCATCCAGCCACACTGCCAGGCCAATCCATCATTAATGACAGCGGCGAGATCATTGTCAGGCCCATACAGCATGATAACATTCCTGGATGGGGTCAACCTAGTCAGCTTTTCACACAACCAGGTGGGCAGAACGCCCTTCAGATTGTCGCTGGCCTGCAAATCAAAGATAGATATACGAACCTTATCTGGCAGGTCGGCGGAACGGGTCAACCGGAACATTTCCAAGACAGCATCGGTAACGGGCGAGCGAGGACCACTGATAAGAATGTCTATACCGGCAATTGAATGATCTTGCATTTCGTTTGATTTTGCGTCCGAATTAGCCCCAAAAGACAAGTCGGATGTTTGATTGACCAAACATCCGACTTATATCAGCATAATGGTTCTAGAATTTGATTCGACCGCAATCAGTTTGGCAGTCCAGTTGGTATCAACGACACAGGGGGCACCTCACCACTACAAATCGGTGTCCACCACGTCGATGCCCACAGTTTGGTGCTTAATAATAATAGTAATAATAAGTTACGGCTGCAACTGACTCTAGCGGATCGTGTTTTACAAACATTGGAGCTTCGTACTCTTTTTTCATCTATTCACCTCCTCTCAGTGGGATTTAATCTTTGTAAAGCAGATCGTTCGATAAAAGACCTTCAACGAACGTATGTACATCCAATTTGGCCTGTTCATGCGTAACATCATATTCTGCTGCGATGGCATCAATCGCATCTGCGATGGATTTTCCTTCGCTGAGATTCATCCAAGTCAAGCGCCCAACCGCGTTAAATGAAAAATATTCCCCGGACGTCAGTTTGAGTACTACCAACTCACCGTTAACATCTCGCCAGGTAACTTCATCGGTCGTTTTAAAAACATCTTCGGGTGTAATTGTATGCTTCACGATCAACCTTGTATCTAGATACCATTTTGTGTCATAATACCGTAATACGGAACTCTAAGAGTACTAGAGTTCTCCTAAATAGTCAACTATCAAATCGCCGGTGAAACCGGGCGTATTCAGCACAGCTATCAACATCCCAAGGATCGCTGTCCAATTTCTCAGCGACTGATCATGTACCTATCTAGAAATTATACCGGTGGCCAAACCCATTACAGCATCCGTGAAACATATAGGGATGGTGACGACCTCAAAAGCAGGCATCTTTTCAATCTGGGCACCAACCCATCTCAATATATTATTTATCCCGGCGGCAACGGATATTACTTTAATGATCTGGTGGAAACCGCCCTTAAAAAGAAGGGCCTGAATCCAACCCAGGATGACTTGGACCCCATTTTTTTTGAGTTTCTGGACCCTGAAATTCAGCGGGTTATTCGAGGCTTTGAACGCACAACCACTAAACGGCCATCCCCCCGGCACGACCATGATAAAAACCATCACCTATTTGACATGCGGCGGGTCCATTTTCTTAAATTTGGAACCATGAATCAAAAGCGGCTTCAACAGATGCCGGCCAAATTTTACAGGATGTTGGAAGGGAAATCGCGTGATGAACTCGAGCAGTATTTTATTTTGGCAGAGCGGATTCTCCGGCCGCGAGAATTGATCCGTTACCTGACGACGATTTTCAACCTTCAGGCTTGCATCACACAAGGGTATACAAATCCGTATGCGCATAAGCAGGTTCAGAGTGAAATGGACATCTTCTTTCAAGAACGCGTTTGTGAGTTGTATGAGGATCAAGGGTTTTGGTGTGGGATGCCTTCAAATAGCGGCATAGAAGAATATTTACGTCGATATGTGATCCTTTATTTTGATCATGCCGGTAACTGGACCCATACGGCACCAAACTATTTGCACGATTTTATCAACCGGCACCGCACCTATCAGCCACCGAAAAAGGTGCGTCTCAACATACGGGAAGCCAGTCGCCTATTTGAAACCCCCTGGGAAAAACTGAAACAGATGGACATCAAATCTTTTACCCGTTTATACCGCCAGCAGGCCCTCAAGCTCCATCCCGATCAAGGTGGTTCCCAGGAAGTATTTATTCAGCTAACCCGCCACTATCAAAAGCTGCTCAAAAAGAAACGCCGGGAATCATTTGGCCAATAAAATCGGGTTCCGCGATTTTATGAAATGTGACCCGACCAATCCGGGGGCACAAATCGAGAATTGGATTGATATGTCCATTCAAAAAAATAGGGGTGATCCTTCTCAATATTTTGGTAAGTTATTCTGACAGGCGCCTAAAAACGCTAATCCATAAGCTCAAGTCGTACCCGACGGGGCCCGCATGTGTTCAATTTCAGCCGGTGGGAATCGTCACCGGCATTCCCATTAGCGGCCAGAGCACAAACACCGCCAAACCGGTTATCACCATCAAAATAACACTGGCCGGTATGCCGTAAAGAAAGAACTCCGCCGTGGTAAATTGCCTCGAATCGTAGGCGATCGCATTGGGCGCCGCACCCACCAATAACAAAAAAGGCATGCCGGCCGTTACCAGGGCCGAGAATAGAATGACATCCCCGGCCACGCCCAGATAGGGAGCGATCACCAGGGCAACCGGCAAGGATATGGCGATGGCGGCCACATTCATGATGACGTTGGTCATGATCATGACAAAAAAAGCGATACTCATTACAAATACAAACCAGTTGGCCTCCTGAAACATGGCCAGCCAGTTGACCGCCATCCAATTGGCTGAGCCGGTTTGCCAGAGGCAATTGCCGATGCTCATGGCCCCGGCAAATAATAAGATGATGTTCCAGGGTATGGCTTCCAGTTCGTCCAGCCCCATAATACCGGTGACAAAAAACAGAATCGTAGAAATCAGGATAATGGCTGTTTTATCGATGGGCGCCAGTGCCGGCAAAAATTGCTTGGCCGCCATAACCAGAATACAAGCCCCCACAATTATGATCGCTTTGACCTCATTGCGTGTCATGGGCCCTAATTCGGCATTAAGCTGCCTGGCTTTTTCCCGCAACCCGGGTATGCTGTCTTTTTCCGGCTTAAAAAAAACCATGAAAAATCCCCACAGGATAAATGTCATGATCCAGCCCACCGGGAACATATACCAGGTCAATTGGAAAAATGAGATATCCACATTCATGATATCTTTATAAAAACCGATTGCCACCGCTCCTCTGGCGGCCCCCAGCAGGGTGACGATACTTCCGGCGCCGGCCACATACGCCATGCCCATAAAAAGCCCTTTGCCGAACCTGGTTTTCTTGTCACCCTCGCCATAGAGTGCATAAATGGAAACCAGCAAGGGATAAATAGTTGCGGCCACCGCGGTATGCGCCATGATATGGGCCAGGGCCGAAGTCACGATAAAACATCCCAGATATATCATACTGGTTTTTTCGCCCACGATCACCAGCATTTTATAGGCCAACCGTCGGGTTAACCCTGTTTTCGTAAAAACCAAGCCGATCATGATGGAGGCAAAAATAAACATGACCGAGGGCACCATAAAATCGGTGAAGGCATCTCTGGCCGGCCGAATCAGGAACAATGACTGTAATACCCCGATGGCCAGGCTGGTCACGCCGATGGGTACCACTTCAAATACCCACCAGATGGCCGCGAGCATGAATATGGCAATGGCGCCTTTACCGGCACGTGTCAGTTCAAAATGCTTGCCCATGGGATCAACGGCATCCGGCCAGGCCGGCGAGTAATACACCACACAAAAAAGGGCCACTCCCAATAGTAGAAAGCCTGTCTTTTTCCAATCTACCTGTGTTTTTCCCTGCAGATCAGCTGCTACCTCGCCCACAAGCAGAACCTCCTTTAGTCACCAGACGATGAAACTGATGACGGTGCTAATGGTTGTTTTATTATTGCCCCATGCAGATGTCATATATTTTTTTAATTATAGTTGTTGTTAGAATAAGGTTCCGTTTCGTGCAAAAAGCGGTTCAGATATTTTTTCATAGCGACGCAGTCGCATCCTATAAAATCGCTGCGCGATTTTATTCCATGAAGCATTTTCGCATGGTGTGAAAAATGCCCGCAAATACGTCCGTCAACCGCAACACCCCGGTAATTTTGCCTTCGTGGGTTACCAGCAAAGACTGATGGTATCCGATAACCAGTTGGTGAATGGCCTCATCCAAGGTCGCTGTTTCATTGATGTATTCACCTTCAAGCGGTTTGGTCATATATTGCTTAACGTTTTGCTTGCCGGCCTTAAGGCAGATGTCTTCGAGCGGACTTTCAAATAAATGATAATCCTTTAGCATGGATTTCATAAATTTTTCTGTAAACCCGAACTGTTGTGACTTTTCACGCGTTAACATTTCGTGGTATTTGGGTTCCAATGCTTTGAGGGCATCCAACTGGCTCAGTTTGCCTATAATTTCACCTTCATGATTCGCTATCAGAATCGCTCGGTGGCGGTAGCGGGTATGATCAAAATCTTCCTGGGCCTTTTCCAGCGCCATGACTGCCTCAAAAAGCGTGGCATCCTCGGATACGACGGCATATTCTAACAAAGGTACCATCAGGTCGCTGACTTGGTATTCTTTCATGTTGCCTCCTATTTAAACAATCCCCGCCTTATGAAGCTGGGATAGTTTACTTGTATTGACTTTTGTACAGGAATGCAAGTTGAGGATGTGATCGTCGTCTATAGAAGCTGAATGGCCAGATCCGAGAGTTCGGAGCGTTCGCCTTTCTCCAAATTAATGTGAGCATAGAGCTTCTGGCCTTTCATCTTTTCGATGAGATAGCTGAGACCGTTTGATTGGCTGTCCAGGTAGGGATGGTCGATCTGGTATACATCGCCGGTAAAAATAAGTTTGGTGCCCTCGCCGGCCCGCGTGATGATGGTTTTTACTTCATGCGGCGTCAGATTCTGGGCTTCATCCACGATAAAAAACACCTTCACGATGCTGCGACCACGGATATAAGACAAGGGGGTGATGATTATTTTTTCCTGGCTTAAAAGCTCCTCGATTCCCCGGTTACCGCCGTTTTTTCCTGAAAATTGATTTTGAATGACAGTCAAATTGTCATACAGCGGTTGCATGTAGGGATCGAGCTTGGAGTTGATATCACCGGGCAGGTAACCGATATCTTTATTGCTCAATGGCACGATGGGCCGGGCCAAAAAAATCTGGCGGTAATGCCGTTTGCTTTCGAGGGAGGCTGCCAGCGCCAAAAGCGTTTTTCCGGTACCGGCCTTACCAGACAGCGTCACCAGGGGGATATTTTTGTCCAGCAGGGCATTTAAGGCGAATGACTGTTCGGCGTTGCGGGGACGAATGCCATAGCATGTTTTATTTTCGATACGCTTGATGCGATCCAAAACCGGATCATAAACCGCAAGGGCCGATTTGCTGCCGTTACGCATGATCAAAAACTCATTGGCCAGCAGGTCTCTATCAAAATCAAACTCGTTGGCCCCAAACTCAAAGGGGCTGTTATACAGCATATCTATAATCCGTTCAGGTACGCTTTCGATAATGCTTTTACCACGATAGAGTTCGGAAACATCTTTAACATGATCGGTGGTATAATCTTCGGACAACAGTCCCACGGATTTGGCTTTCATCCGCAGATTGACATCTTTGGTTACTAAAACCACGCCTTCGAACGAATGCGCCCGAGCCTCATGATAGGCAGCATTTAATATGTGATGATCTGCCTTGTCTTTGGAAAAATTGGTTACCAGTTTTTCATGAAAAGGCTTGCCGAGGCGAATGGATATATTTCCCCTGCCGGACCCGATGGGCACCCCGCCATTGAAGATATTATCGCCGGTCAGGGTATCCAGAGCGCGTAAAAATTCTCTGGCATTGCAATTGAGAATGTCCTTGCCTTTTTTAAACCGATCGAGCTCTTCAATGACGGCGATGGGCACGACGACATCATGCTCGTCAAAATGGTACAGGCAGGTACTGTCATGTAAAATGACATTGGTATCGAGGACGAAAATTTTATTATTTTTCATGGAACCAGAAACGGGAGCCGAACCTTTCATACCGCAACATATAGCATACAATACATAAACACGCAACAATATGCAGCAGATATCGGGTTAAAATGATGCTAAGTTTTGCTTAGACCCAATGCCATATTTTTGTTCCCAGACAAATCCAAGTACGGATTAGAGCAATTATCTGTGGGATGCTGTCGTCCAGCCCCTTGCATTCAAAATAGTTTGGCTATATCGTATACATATGAAACCAATCGACAAATCCAATCAAAACAATTTGCAGGAATTTCGGGTCAAAGACATATTAAAAACCGAAGTTGCCCCGGCCCTGGGCTGTACGGAGCCGGTGGCCATTGCCCTGGCCGCCGCCGCAGCCGCATCTCTCATCCCGGACCCAACCATCGACACCTTGGATATCTGGGTTGATCCGAATATTTATAAAAATGGGATTGCGGTCGCAATCCCCGGAACGCCGGGTCTAAATGGACTGGATCTGGCTGCGGCGCTGGGTGCTCTGGGTGGGGATCCGTCCCTGCGTCTGGAAGTACTGGCCAGTGTGGGAGATGATACTGTCGCCAACGCATTGAAATTGTTGGAGCAGCAAAAAGTCAGCGTTAATCTTTTGCAGGACCAAACCAGTCTATATGTTAAAGCTGTCATACGGAGCAGGACGCAGGTTGCCGAAGCCATTATCGAAGGGCTTCATGATAACATCGTATCCCTGAAATTGGATGACCAGCCAGTCAGCGATTCCAATCTGCTTGCGGACACTGAAACCGGTGATGGCAAATCCAAACTGCTGATGGTGGAAGCCTGGTTGAAACAGTTGCCGCTGTCAGTTTTGGTGGCGCTCCTGGATGATTTGGATGTGGATGATTACGCCTTTTTAGACGAGGGTATCCAGTTCAACATGCGTTTGGCCGATTATGGTCTCAAACATGGATCCGGCCTCGGCATCGGCAAAACCATGGACCGGCTGGTCCGGCAGCGGATGATATCCCGAGATATGATTGTTAGCGCCAGAATCCTCACCGCAGCCGCGTCAGATGCCCGCATGGCCGGAGTCCCCATGCCCGCTATGAGTTCGGCTGGAAGTGGCAATCATGGCTTAACCGCGATTTTACCCATTTGGGCAGTTAAAGATTATGTCGAATCGGATCACCAGTCAATATTACAGGCTATCGCCCTCAGCCATATCATAACTGCCTATGTCAAGGCGCATACCGGCAGGCTTTCGGCCATATGCGGCTGCTCGGTTGCTGCCGGAGCCGGGGCCACCGCCGGTGTCACCCATTTACTGGGTGGAACACTTCAACATATCGCCGGCGCGATTACCAACCTCACCGAGGATTTGGCCGGTGTAATTTGCGACGGCGCCAAAGCCGGCTGTTCACTTAAACTGGCAACCGCAGCGGGAACGGCGATACAATCCGCACTGTTCGCGCTTCAAGGGGTTCATGTAAAATCAACTGACGGGATTGTCGCAGATTCAGCCGAAGAAACCATGCAGAACGTTGGTCGTTTGAGTAGTCAAGGCATGATTGAAACCGATCGAACCATTTTGAAGATTATGTTGGAAAAGAATTTCCAAGTTTAATTTGAATTCCCCCATTCCGGCTCGATTTTAAGATCTCGAGTGAGCCTCAGTCGGGGGATAGTAACAATCTTGCAGCCCAGGATGAATTCAAATTATGGAAAGGAAAGTCACTATGGAAACAGCTAAAAATATGGTGGCAGGTAAACATCATGAAATTGTATCGGTGCCGCTGGGTACCAAAATTATAACAGCGCTTGAAATTATGAACCAAAAAAAAGTGGGTGCGATTCTAATCACCAGGGATGAAAAGATAATTGGAATTTGGACTGAGCGTGATCTTATGCGCAATATCCTCAAGGCGGATTTCGATCTGAACAGTGCTTTGATCGATGATTACATGACGACCCAGCTCGTGACCGCCCCGCATACGGACACTGTTTATAACCTTATGGATAAATTCCTGGGATTGCGTCTTCGACATCTGTTAATCGAAGAAAATGGCCAGATTATCGGGATTGTATCCGGTGGGGATGTCATGAAATGCGTGATCCATGACAAAGATGCGGAACTGCGTCAGCTTAACTCCATGGTGAGTTGGGATTACTATGAAGACTGGAGATGGGTACCCAAAAAATAAAATCGCCAAACGATATTGTTCCAGCCTATAAGTTCTGGTTTTCTGGGCAAGGCCATAAGCTTTAGGCTCTGCCAGAAAATGACCAATAAAATTCGAAGCACGAATATCGAAATCCAAAACAATATCCAATGAATTAAATTCAAATGATCAAAACGAAAAAAATAGGCATCATACGAAAGTCACAAGTTTAGAGCATTTGGGCATTCGAATTTTGTATTTGTTTCGAATTTCGATATTCGGATTTCATGAAAGTGCAAAGTAATTACCTACTAAGATAGAATCAGGGCCTGGCCCTCAAGAACCGGGTTTCTATTTTGCCTCTTCAAGTGGCCTAGGCGGACTCACCAATGCCTCCCCATCCAAAACCACCACATCATCCTGATTGAGGCATGTCGTTTTCAATCGCACCCTCTTTTTCTCCAGTTTTTCAACCACCTCCACGCGGGCTTGAATAGTGTCGCCCACATATACCGGAGTTAAAAAACTGAGCGTCTGCTGCATGTAAATGGTCCCGGGTCCTGGTAGCTGTGTGCCGATAACCGCCGATATCAAACCGGCCGAAAGCATCCCATGCGCAATGCGTGTTTTGAAATAGGTTTGGCTGGCAAAGGCCTCATTGATATGAGCCGGATTGAAGTCACCCGAAATCCCCGCATACAGGTAAATATCCGCCTCTGAAAATGTCTTTGAAAACTCGGCTACTTCTCCCACCTCGATTTGATCATACGTTTTTCCAATCATTTTAAATCTCCTTTGTTTTGTTTTTAGCCAAAAGACCTCAATTTGTCAAAAATTTCATGCGCAGAGTGTGACCGGATCTGTCAATTCCATTTGATATGACAGATGTCAGACTACAACCTGTCTCAAAGTAAAGATTTGGTCCTCTGACATCGGCTGTACAGATAGAAAGCGGTTCAGCCACAAAACATATTGGCATTTTACGCCGCGTTACTGTGCCGCCAGAAGGAGTTAGATTATTTTGAGACAACTTGTAATCATAATCTAAAATCGGAGGAAATCATATATGCGTAAACATGAACTTTATCCTGAATTTAACGATACGTTTGAGTATCTGGGGCGCACTGAAATCATACGCATCCGTAGAAAAGGAACCCGGACCATCCGCCGTGATTGGATCATCTTTGAAACCACCCATGAGGCCTTGTCCCATTTTGAGGATAAGTGTGGAGAGCATCTGGGGTATTACGAATAATAAAATCTGGATCACCTCCCGATTTGTTGTACAACCGATCTCAAAATAAAATTGAATTCCTCTGGCAAGAGACTTTACCGATGGAAAGCAATGAATCCACGCTATTTATGAGCATTTTAGACGATTTGCTATGCCGCCATAAGGAATTAGATTATGCGCTTATCTATAAAACTCAAGTAGTACTCTAGAGAGGCTCGCTGGTGTTCAGTTTTAATCCAGGCAACTGTTTGAGTTCTTTAATCACTGTTAGGCCGCCGCAATGAAATATGCCTAAACAGTTGTGAAACTTGGTATTTGTAACGATTCATTTTTATTAACGAGCGGCGGCGGCTGTTACAGTGCTTTAAGAACGAGTTTTGGCTGGTAAAAACTGAACACTATCGGGCCGAATTTAATTAACTTAAGGTTAACGGATAACCACGTTAGATTATTTTAAGATAGCTTGTAGTCATGCTGCTAGTGGAATCCTTATCGAAATCGAGATCAGTATCTGGATCGGAATCAAGACCGAGATGGCAGTAGGCCATGAACTCGGACTATGCCGGCACAAGTTTCACATTAAGCTGGGGCCGAAAAGGCAAATTAAGAATTTTGACGACCACTATAATTCCACCTTGACATACCGATCCCTTCAATCCTATGTTGTTGCGTCGGCAGAAGACGAATGGAATATCATGCCACGCTGTAATGATAAATCTGACTTGAAAGGATTCACAGGGAGTAAAAATGAAAAAGTATGATATCATAAACACCGCAACACGGCTTTTTGCCACCCAAGGGTTTGACGGAACCACCACACTCCAAATTGCCAGAGAGGCTAAAGTAACCGAACCATTGATCTACTATCACTTTGAAGGCAAGGATGATCTCTTCACCCATATCATCCGGGACGGCTTCGAGGCCTATTTTACCCGCCTGGAATCTTTGAAAAAAGATACATCAAGTCAATTTGAAAAGATAGAAAATCTGTTTGACCTGCATTTCGACTTTCTCAAAGAGAGACCGGACGAAATCTATTTGGTGATTAGCGCCTGCCCGGCAAAACTCAAGGACACCCAACACGTCTGCACCCAAAATATCGAAAAATTGTTTAAATGGCTTTCGAGCTATCTGCGTAAATGCATCAAGGATGGGATCGCCAGCGGCGAATTCCACAAGGTACCGGTATCTGAGACCGTAAACCTTTTGGTTGCCTTTATTAATGGCATAATCCGACATCGCACATTAAAAATCGGAACCCAAAGAGGCATGAAAAAAGCGGTCGTAGAGTTTTGTCGCCGGAGCTTGGTTCGATAAGCTTACCTTTGGAACAACTGGAGCCCGATATTCTAATACCTTGTAGTCAAAGGTTGACATGATACAAATGTTCAAATCGTGTCATACACTACCGTTGTTTCCCCGCTCGTCCCGAAATGAAATCTTTATTAGAAGCTATCTCAAAAATAAGATTTTTTGAGATAGCTTCTAATAAGTAAGATACACAATCAAGCACTCAGGTAATTCGTCAATGTCTTTCGAACCCCAAATCGTTCCCACCCTGCGGGAGGGTATCGATATAATAAAAATGGTCTTGTTTCGTGAGTTGAAACCATTGCTGCAATCGCACTACCCGGACCAGGCACCCGATTACGCCAATCTCCTGACGGGTGCCGTAATCAACCATTTATTTGGTGTGAGCCTTGTGGGTGAGGTGGTGGAAAACTTTGCTCAACAAAATCAAGAGGCCCTCGAGACAGCAACCGGACTGGTCGCCACAGATCTGGATCATCTTAAAATACCCATAACTGACGCCTTGCGAATCCAGTTCCTGTGCGACAGCCATGAAGGCATCGACAGCACCTCTGTTCTCAAGCGGGCACAGCAAAAAAATATACTGATTGCCGAGCGGGACGCCCCCATGCCGGGCGCCTTTATGAATATCGTTCGTACATTCGGCAGAGCATACGGCATTCTGGAAAATGAATTGCCGGCCTCACCTGCTGCCAACCAATTGGAAGGGAGCCAAGATCGTGATCACAATTAATATTCTAACCGATGCCGAACTAGACCAAATCCATCAAAGCACTTTATCCGTGCTGCAACAAACCGGTATATTTATGGAAGATAAAAATGCGCTGGATCGCTTCCAGGATGCCGGGGCCCAAGTCAACCGAGAGGAACAAATTGTCAAAATTCCACCGCAACTGGTGGAAGCAGCCATTACATCCGCACCAGAGAAAGTGCTTTTAGCCGGACGCGATTCCAAACACGACCTTATCCTGGGCAGCGGGCGCGTACATTTTACCAATTTTAGTGAAGGCGTTAAAGTCAACGATCCGGTTACCGCGGAAAACCGGGCGCCCCTTAAACAGGATCTTGCCGATGCCGCCCGGGTCATCGACTATCTGGATGAGATCGATTTCTGCGAAAAAGCCATTGGCGCCCATGATGTTCCCGAGGAATCTGTCCCCCTTCATAATGCCGAAGCGTTCCTAACCAATACCACCAAACATTGTGCCTTCGGTCCTGGTAATGGCCGGCTCCTGGAAAAAATTATCCAGATGGCCGCTGTCATCGTCGGCGGCATCAAGCAATTTGCACAACGGCCGATTGTTTCTTTTACCACCTGCCCCGTCAGTCCACTGAAGCTGATAAAAGAATGTTGTGAGATTATCATGGTCTCCGCCCAGCATAACGTGGTGTGCAATATTCTCTCCATGGCCATGGCGGGGGCAACTTCTCCAGCCACGCTGGCGGGAACGCTGGTCACGCATAATGCGGAAATTCTAGCCGGGATCACCCTGAACCAATTAACCCGCAAGGGCGCGCCGGTTATATACGGCAGTTCCACCACCGCCATGGATTTGAAACTGGCGGAAGCATCGGTGGGGACACCCGAATGCGCTCTGATCAGCGGAGCGGTCGCACGGTTGGCCCGGTACTATGCACTACCGAGTTATGTGGCCGGTGGCTAGGGCGACGCCAAAATATCCGACAGCCAAATGGGCCATGAAAAAACCCTCACCGGACTGATACCCGCATTGGCAGGTGCCGATATGATATATGGTCCGGGAATGCTTGAAAGCGGCATTACCTTCGATCTGGCTCAATTGGTTCTGGATTGCGAATTTGCGCGTATGATTAAGCATACGACCCAGGGCATACCCGTTAACTCGGAATCTTTAGCCACAGACATCATCCAGGAAATCGGCCCCTTTGGCGACTTCCTCGCTCACGCGCATACATTTGCACACATGCGCGAGCAATCCGATGCCAGGCTGATTGATCGCCGAGCGCGCAGCAGTTGGGAACTGGACGGCAGCACGGATAGTTATGCCCGGGCACGCAACCAGGTGCGCCACATCCTTGAAAACCATCAACCCGATCCACTGCCGGATGAAGTGCTTCAAAAGATCCGTCAAATTGTGACGGATACCGAACGGGAACTGGGAATATCTTAATTCAGGGATCGGGGTATATAGAGATTGATTAAAATAGATTCGAAATCGGTATCGGTATCGGTATCGGTATCGGTATCGGTATCGAAAAATATAACTAATATGCTAAACCGTCAAACACATACGATTTCGGTCCCGATAGCGATGGCGATTTCGACGAATTTGTAAAATTTTGATAGGCGCAATCATTGATTGCCGCAAGTTTTAACTATTAGCACCGGGATTTTCAAGGTGAATACCATGAGCAAAAAGATACTAACCCGCATGGGAGACGGCCAAAGAATCCGGATAGCCGAATCTGAACTGAAAGCCGATATCGACGAAGGTTCCGCCGAAGCAGCGGAAAGGGGCAGGATATCCGAGATAAGCGATGATGAAAAACAGCAGCTGTTCGATATCATGGCCGATCCCGCCAAAGTGGTGAGCGTTCACCCCGGTGAAGAAGTCATCGTCACCGACGATGGGTGCAGTATGAGTTATTATTCCGGCCAGGATGGGGGCGGGGTCGGTATCCCCATGAGCCGCATGCAGGCCGTTCTGGCGTATGAGCGGGCCTGTGCCGCAGACACCACCTCCATCGGCCATAGCGACTACTCTTTTAAACCGGTCAAACCCATCGTCAATCTTGAAACCAACGATTATTACAACATTTCGATGCTATCGACAGCCCCCTTATTTTATGGGGCTCAGCCCAACATGGGCCTCTACTTTCAACCCGACGGCCCCTGCCCCAATCCATCGGAGCTTTTGCCGCACGGCAAAATCGATGAAGCCCTTGCGGCCCAGGAAAATGCGGCTCAGCACCTGACCCGCGATCTGGTTTTCGTGGGAAAGCGCATGGCTGAAGTCGGGTGTGAAGGCCTCAATTTCGACACCTCCGGCTCCGCGGGTGATGCCGATTTCTATGCGGCCCTGTCCGCAGTGCAGGCCCTAAAAGAAGCCGTTCCGGACATGCCGATTCTCATGGGAGCCTCCGGGGAATTTGTCATTGGCATGCATGGGCAAATCGAATTTAAAGGCCAACTTCTGGCAGGCCTTTACCCCCATGAGCAGGCCCGGGTGGTGGCAGATGCCGGTGCAGATATTTTCGGACTGGCCATTGGTACCAATACCACCCGGTCGGTGGCCTGGAATCTGGCCCGGGCTGTTACCTTTCTCAAAGCCACCAGCACGTCTGCGCCCATACCGGTGCATGCCAATGTCGGTATGGGTGTGTGTGGGATCCCCATGATGGAACAGACTCCCATCGACAGTGTTACCCGGGTTTCCAAAGCATTGGTTCAAATCGGCAAAGCCGATGGCTTGTAGATTGGTGTCGGCGATCCCTTTGGGATGCACACGGCCCACATTATGGCTTCATGTATGGGTGGCATTCGGACTTCCGGAGATCTGGTTGCCTGGATGCAAATGACCCGCAGCATGAAAATCCATGAAGCCAAGGAATATGTGGCCCAAAAGCTGGGTGTCGATCTGCTGGATCTCACCGATGAAGAGGTCATGCGTCCCCTACGGGAGGACCTGGGTATCGGCACAGTCACCTCGGTGGCCGGGAGTCCCAAGGGTATGCGTGCCAAGTTGAAGATCGCTGAATTGTTGGATATTCCCATACGATCGGTGGAATTATTCAAATCCCAAATTTGATTTACGCGTAAAAAGTCCGAAAATTGACAATGCACTTATCTATAAAGATCAAGTGGCGACCGTTACAGTGCTTTAAGAACGAGTTCTGGCTGGTTAAAAACTGAACACCAGCGAACCTGATCCAATGAACTTGAGCTTTGCGGATAACCACGATTGACCATATTCAAATTTCACTCCCAGTAATTTCATTAGGTTAGAAAGCTGGAATTGAAAAATTTTGACTTTTTACGAGTATGGGGAATGCCAAAATAATATTCCGATTACGAAAGAAGGAGTATCCTTCACCGTGGATTTGAATCGGAATATATTTCTGACAACTGGAATAAGTCATATTTAGCCTGTATACTTTTTCATACGGTTTATCTTATTGTAGACAGGTTTCAATCTGATTTTCCCTGATCCAGATCACTCACCGGTGTTATCCATCAAATTATTTCAGTCTCAACGTATCATCACTTTCCTAGAGAATTCATGCTGCTCAACCCCGGACAGACCACCTAAAACAAAACCTCATATTTTCAATCGCTTGCCCCATATCGTTCCCTTATAAACCACTGGATTCCAGAAACCCACGAACAATACTTCCCTGTGCAGAGCACCCATCCGAGAAGTGCTGCGCCGATGCTTTTTTCACTCGGTTGGTATGAATCCTGCTCATTTTCATGGCCGAAACCAGAGTAAATGCGGTCAGGGCCTAGCACGCTCTGGCGAAGAACAAACAACCAACAAGCGTATCAGGAGGAATGCACATGTTCTCTTTTTTTCAAAACGGCGGTGGCTTCATGTACGTCATCCTTTCGGTTTCGATTGTGGGCTTGGCGCTATTTTGTGAACGGGCCGGATTTTTATATCTGCGCCTGAAGCTTAATATGGACAAGGCATTTCAAAAAATCATGGCCCACCTTGAGAATGCGAATTATAAAGGGGCGCTCGACGAATGTGCCCGCATTGAAGGTCATCCCTTGGGGCGTATTTTAAAAGCCGGTCTGCTCAAATCAGACAAACGCGACCGGGAAATAGAGATGACCATCGAGGAAACCATTCTTAAGGAGATCCCCGTTGTCAAGGCTAGAATCAACTACCTGACGCTGCTCGCCAACATATCCACCCTATTGGGTCTGCTCGGTACCATCATCGGCTTAATCTCCGCCTTTCAGGGTGTCAGCGAAGCCAATGCCGCCATGAAGCAGGAAATCCTGGCCCACGGTATTTCCGTGGCCATGTTTACCACCGCCTTTGGTTTGATGGTGGCAATCCCCTGTCTGGCCGGTTTTTACATTCTGAACAATCGCGGAGACTATTTGATTGATCAATTCGAGGAAAAGGCGCTGCGCTTATTCAATATGCTTGCGTCCATGAAACGCGAAAGGGAAGCACAATGCCAGGCTTAAATAAAAGAAGGCGTCGGGATGAACCGGACGTCGAAGTGGATATGGTGCCGATCATGAATATGTTTCTGGTCTTGGTTCCTTTCCTGCTGATGTCGGCATCTTTTTTACACATCAAAGCCATTAACACCTCGGTACCGGTTCTGGCCGCGGCGTCCAAGCAACAGCAGGCGGACCCCAGCCTTAAGACCACCGTCATACTCGAACTGAGTAAAAAGGGCATCGACTTGTCTCTGCAGGCCGACGCACTCAAACCCCATGAAGCATCTAAATGGCGCCGGCAGTTTCCGAAATTGGCGGACGACACTTTTCCTTTGGCAATGATGACAGACCAACTGAGACGCGTCAAAAGCGCTTATCCCGCCAGCGATACGCTGATAATCGTACCCCATGGCGATGTTATCTACGACAGCATCATTCAGATCATGGATGTGGCGCGATACGGTGAGGCCGAGGCAAAACTTTTTCCCAATGTCGTTATATCAGGAAAAGTCGGATAGGAGCCCAGCATGCGACACTTTGGAACCAAGCGATCAGCACGGTCATTTAAACCGCCTAAGCTGAATATAACATCCATGATGGACATGTTCACCATCATTCTCATATTTCTACTGTTTTCATTTTCCAGCGAGCCGGAACTGGCAGGTTTGGACCAGGATATGCAGTTGCCGCAATCAACGTCCAAGACCGATTTCCAAGACACCATCAAGCTGGTTCTGTCCCAGTCGACACTGAAGATGGGTGATGAGGTTGTGGCCCAGATCGAGAACGACGTCATTCTCGGCCTGGACCCCGACAATCTTAAATCTTCCGGCCTTTTTATAAGGCTGTCGCATCGATCCGAAACCCTGAATGAAGGCGCCACGGAGAACGAGGGGCCGCGGCCGATTTTGCTTTTGTGTGATCGTCGGCTGCCGTTTAAGACCATCAATCAGATCACCAAGACCGCGGCGCTGGCCGGTTTTCCCAATTTCCAGTTTGCCGTGCTTGAAATGTAAAGGATCATATCGCCTAAATTTATTTTTGGAGAAACACCATGACACTCTGGATACGAATCGTTCTCATTTTTTTAACCATACTGCTGTTACCGAGTGCTCCGGCTTTTGGAAACACCGTTCGCCCGGAAGCGCAGCAAGGGATTAACTCGGGGGACCAGCGACTGACGCGCATCGATTTTGGCAACGCCTATATCCGCGGGCAGACGATTCAATCCGGAGCGGTTTATCTCCTGCAGCGAAAGAAAAGCGAGGTTGAGAGTCTGCTGAAACCGCGTGAATCCTATCGCAAAGAGATTCTGGAAGGCTTTCTCATCCAGGAAACAACCACCATAAAACCGAGAAAGAAAAAATAAAGTGAATGCAGGAGAAGCCATGCGCTTGAGTCTGAACACCAAAAAAGCCGGTCCCGATTATGATACCGAGCCGGCTCCCATTGCCCAGGTCTTTATTTTCAAAGATGAGACTTGCCTTGGATGGGACTGTTTCTATAAGCAGACCATCCGGATTGGCTGGGATCCTGGCATGGATATCCGTCTGAAGGATGCTGCCGTTGCTGACAAACATGCCGAAGTTTATATCAAAGGCGATAAAATTGTTGTGTCCGCCACAACGCATGAATTGGATCTGAGTGTAAACGATCAACTGGTTACCAGTGCAATTTTAAACCCGCTGGATTATATTGCCATCGGTCCTTACACCCTCAAGATCAAATTGCCCCAAATTAAAAATGAACAGCCACCAAAAGCCGTACCGAAAAGCGAACTACGCCATACGGAAAAACCGAAAGTTGTTGAAAAGTGGCGTAAATATGTGGACGAACATGAACCGGCCGCAGCACCTCAAAGTACAAACCGTTTCCATTTGATCTTTAACGGTGATTTGGTGGATGGCGTTACACCGGAGGCGGTCGAAGCCGAACTCTGCAAGTTGCTGTCCATTGAGCGGATAAGGGTTCGGGCAGCCATAAAAAAACGCCAGGCCCTTGTCCTGCGAAACCTTTCCAGACGGACAGCCCAAAAATACAGGAAGGCGCTTAATCATATTGGTGCACACTGTCACGTCCGCTGCAGCATTGAGACGACGGCAGCCCAATCGAAAACGGCAAGCACAAAAACAAAAATCCAGGAAAAGGCGGTAACGCTCAAGGCAATCCAAAGCCCTGAGACGTCAGAAATTAAAGCCAAAAAAGAAACCGCCACCAAAGATGTCCCTGAAAAAAAGCCTTCATTTTCGCCCCCGCATGTCCCACCGTCTACCCCGGAGTTGGAGGATGACGATGAGTACGAAGAAGAAGCTTATGTTCCGCCGTTTCTTAAAGCAGCCTTGCTAAAAAATGAGCTTGCACAGGGATTGGGCCCAAATGCCGATCAAGTCCTGGAGGTTGTTAAATATAAAGGCGACGCTGTTGTCGACTTTAAATGCCTCACCCCCAAAGAAAAATATACCATTCAAACAGGTACCAAACGTTTTCGCCTGGCAGCCTATAAATCTGTCGAATCATGTCATGTTTATTTTCGTTCGTCCCATATCGGGCACCTGAAACAGCTGGGTGCCACCGACCGCCCTTTGGCCGATCTGTGCACCACCGAAAACAGCCATCGAAAAAAAATTTACACCATCCGGCTCCTTGCCGGGCAGACATTTTCCATTGAAAACGACGGTTATCGATACCAGCTGCGCCTGATTCCGCGACATGAAAGTCCCAAAGTATCCCTGCCGGTCAGTTCCAGGCGGCCATTTTTAAAAAATCTAATCCAATCAAGCGGTATCCATGTGGTGCTTGTACTCCTGCTGAGTCTTTTGCTGGCACCGCCTCAAAAGCCGGATCCCAATGAAGCGGAAGCCCGCTTTGTAAAAATTGATATGAGCCAGTTGTACCAGCCCAAACCGGTGACACCCAAGCCCAAACCGGTTATACCGCCTCAAAAGGTAACGCCGTCAAAAGTAAAAGTCCCTAAAACACCGCCTAAAACCACCCAGATGGCCAAGAAAAAACCAGCCCCTCGCAAGCAACCTGCCAGTTCGCCCAATGCCGGCGGCGGCAGTGATACCAAGGGCAATATAAAAACCCGCAATATCAAACAAACCGGGCTGCTGGGGCTCATCGGAGACGGCATCGGCCTGGCCCCCAAGGAAGCCCTGGCCTCGGTAACCAACCTCGATGTCGTCACATCACCGAAAACGAGCGACAGCAACTTCAAAGTCGGCGGTGTTCCCGGCAAGCTTCCGGGCGCCAAACTCGAACTCGTAACCGGTGAAGTCGTCCGCTCCAAGGGAACCCAGCAGGTACTGCGAAGCGCCGGGATAAAAGGCGATGGTGAAGTGGCCGCTCTCAAAAAAGGCCAGACCGGTCAAAACAAGGTAATGGCCATGGTGTCGGTTGAACTGAACAAATCGGTTCGCGTTCAGGGCGGGATGAGCCGTGAGGCGGTCAAAAGAGTCATCGATCAGCACCTGGATGAGATCAGTTACTGCTATGAGAACGCCCTCATCGACACACCGTCCCTGATGGGCAACATTGTCTTTGAATGGAAAATTTTAATGTCCGGCCAGGTCGGCGCCGTACGGATCAAATCCTCCACCATCCGGTCCGGCCAGATTCATCACTGTATTCAGGCCGCCATCAAAACCTGGCAGTTTGAGAAACCCCAGCATTCGGAAGTTATCGTTTCCTATCCGTTTGTGTTCGATATCGTCGGCTTTTAAGGAGATTATATCAATGAAGCGTTTGATAATGTTTACCCTCATATTTTGGCTCGTATATGGTTATGCCGCCCTCAGCCTGGCTGAAGATACCTTGGATGGCGAAACCGTGGCCGCCGTACAGGACCGCGTATTCTTCCGTCACCATGAAATCGATATAGGTTTCGGATACATCCCCGATGATGATTTCTACGAGTTGTTCCCGGCAGAACTGGGCTACACCTACAACTTCACCGATCACGTGGCCTGGAATGTCGTCAATTTTCACTGGATGTTCGACCAGGAAAAAGATCTCAAGGAAAAACTTGAGGAGGAATTCGGCGTCACGCCGGAAAGCTTTGACAAAACAGTTTACGCCCTCCACTCGAATCTCGTCCTGAAGCCGCTCTACGGCAAAAGTGTTTTTCGAAATAGCAGGGTCATCAATCATGAGACCTTCATCTCTGCAGGCGGTGGTTTCGTGGCCTATGAGACCGAAACCAGCAATGGTGAAATAGAAACGCAAATGATGTCGTCCATCAGCCTGGGCATCGGCCAGAAGGTTTTTATCGGCCCTAAGTTGTGTGTCAATTTTGAGCTGAAAAACTGGATCAACTTCAAGGAAGACGAAATCGAAAACAATTTCTGGTTTGGAATTTCCATGGGCTTACGATTCAACCTTTCCGCCAGGAAAACCGAGCAGGACCAAAGCATTGAGAAGGTCGGTCAGTATCTGGATTAGGGTGTCAAAATGAGAGCATATATAATCATTTGTTGGATCATTATCTTTGTTGGCTGCGGAGCAACCCAGCCGGTCCTCCGCCAAGACCAGTCCAAAACCAAGGGCAGCGAGGTTCGTCAAGGCACGCCTGTCGATCGCGCTGACTTTGACCGGGGATATGCGGCCTATGAAAAAAAGAAATTCGCCCGGGCAGGATTGTTCTTTTTCCGCTACCTGAACAGCCATACCCCCGATGACGCGGATTACGCATGGGCCCGGTTTTTTTTCGGCATCTGCCTGAAACGCACCGGCTTCTCGCACGCATCCGTGGATATGCTGGCCGACCTGGTAACCCGCAAACCCAACCCGAAAATCGTTTCTTATTCTCTGGAATTACTGGAGGAAGTCACCCGCACACTGCCTTTCGATCGCGAAAAAATCATATTTCAAGCCTTGAGCGATCAGTCTTATGGCTTTGTGGATCAACATCTGAGCAACTTCATTAACTATCACCAGGGTGTTTTTGACTGGCAGCACGGATTTATTGAATGGGGCAACATTCATTTTAACACCATTAAGCCCGGCACCTACTATTTCTATCGCTACCGCTATCACCAGGCTCGTTACCATGTTTATAAAGGCGAAATCCAAACCGCCATTAAAGTTCTAGCGTCCCTGCTGACGCAACCGATGAATGACAGTTCCCTCAGAGACGATGTGCGTCAAACCCTGGCCCGCCTCTATTATGAAACCGGCGAGTTCGCGGTTGCTGATCGGTTGTATCGCGAAATTGAGACCCCGATTATCGACCAGGCGCGTCATCTGCTCGAGCGGGCATGGGTTCACTACCGGATGGGCCGGCCCGAAACCGCCATGGGGTATCTGTATGCGTTTCGTGCCCCAGCCTATAAGAGCTTTTTTACACCGGAATACTACATCCTCAAATCGTTTATCTACAAATCCGTTTGCCACTATGAAAAGGCGCTGCAGGTCATCCAAGAATTTGATCGTCATTACGGCACGGCCCTCACCGCCATCCACACGCGTGCGCGAATCAATAACAACCCGACCCTGCTAAGCGTCATTATCAATCTGGAGCACATCAAGGCCGCCTGGGAATTTTTGACCCTCCTTGAAAAAGAACATCAACAGGTGGCAGCCATCTCAGACCCGGATATGCGCGACTACCTGGATCGGATCTACATGCTGCAGATCACGAAAACCAAATCCGATTTCAAAAAATCGGTACGGATTGCTTATGAGGAAATGGCTGACGACCTGCTGAAGTATGAGGAGGAATCACATCTGGTCGCCTATGAAATTGGGCTCGACATGGTTCAGCGCGTTCAGCAGTACCATTATCGTGAACAAAACGGCAACCCAACCCACCCGAACCGGGACCGCACCATTGTCTACCCATTTCAGGGAGAGTTCTGGTCGCATGAACTGGATGACTATCAGGTTACGCTGGTGGACAAATGCCAATGTGCAGAAGAATGGGATGTATTTTTCAAATGATACCAAGACATAAAATCAAAAAAGGAACACTGCTGCTGGTCGGTGTCATCACATCGTTGCTGCTCTTTTTAGGAACCGGCCATTGTGTGCCCGAGTACGCCTATGATCGGGTGGATCAAAAAGCCGAGCGCGAAAAATATCTGGCCAAGCTTGCTGATGACAACCGCAAGGTGGACCTGGCCATTCAAAGCACGAAAACGCTCATCGATCAGTCCAAGGGCCGCCCCTACCTGGCCGAACTGCACCTGCGCCTGGCCGAATTGTATATCGAAAAATCGCGTATCGTTTACTTTCTGCGCAAAAAACAGGTAAGCGACGACCTGGACGCTTTAAAGCAATTGGAGTCCAAACAGCTGAAATTGCGTGCCATCGAGATTTATCAGTTCATTTTGGATGATTTTCCCCGGTTCAAATACCGTGATAAGGCCCTCTTCTTCATGGCCCACGAATACCGTGAACTTGGCATGCTGGATGACATGATCAAGAACTACCGTGCCATCATCAAACAGCATAAAGACAGTCGCTATGTGCCCGAATGTTATCTTCTCATCGGCGATTACTTCAATAACCTGGGAGATCTCGCCCTGGCCAAGCGGCATTATACGGCCGTCCTCGATTATCCCCAAAGCCCGGCCGTGACCATCGCACGCTACAAACTGGCTTGGTGCCACATCAATGACAAAGGATTCAAGGATGCCATCAAGCTTTTCGAACAATGTGTCCTGAGCGAAACCACCGACGAGCTGGATATCGATACCTACAAACGGGTGGACATCAAGCTGGAAGCCCTCATCGACATCGCCTACTGCTACCCCGAATCCTACAAGGATACCAAGCCTGAAAAAGCCATCGGGTATTTTAAAAACTTTGCCTGGTCACGCAGCGTTTATACCACCGTACTGGAAAAGCTGGCCTATCGGTATTACATCAAAAAACGCTGGCAGCATGCCGCCGTGGTTTACCGTGAGCTATGCGAACTTCAATCCGATGCCCGCAAACTACTCGAGTATGCCCGCAACACCTTTGAGTGTGTCCAGAATTTGGGCAGCTTTACGGATGCCCATAAAGATATGGCCCATATCATCAAGGCGCTCAGAATTCAGAAATTCTCGATCCATGTTGGCGACGAAGAGAAAAAGAAAAATCAGACCGACTATGAGTTGTATGCTAGGAACATCGTAACGCTACTGCACGAAAATGCCAGAAAAAAGAAATCAACGCAAAGCTTCAAACGCGCGGCAGACGGCTATGCGCAATATCTCGATTTTTTTGATGACAGTCCCGTGCACCAGGAGATGTCCGTCAACTATGCCGAGGCCTTGTTCTCCTCGGGACAATATTTCGAAGCCGGTAAACAGTATGAAGAATTGGCTGACAAGAAGTCGCCCAATGCGAAACCTGATAAAAAGCTACTCTACAGCGCCGTAATATCCTACTACAAAGCCCTCAAGGAAGGATCCGATCTGTCATACTATCAGACCGCCTTTAGCCGTGACGGTCTCCGCACAACCGGCACCCAGTACGCCTCCCTCTATCCGGACGCAGATCAGGTCGCCCATGTTCGTTTCAATGTTGCCTGGATCGCCTATGATGAAGGCGACTATGACCGGGCCATCGCCGAGTTCACCGATTATATCCGGCGCTATCCCGCCGGAGAAGCCACCGAAGCCGCCATACATCTGACCTTGAATGCCTACCATCGCCGGGAGGACTACAAAGGGCTGGTGGCTTTTGGCAACGGCATCCTGAAGCAATCCCCCATCAAGAATAAGAAATTCAGAACCGAAATCGCCCAGATTGTCGGTGCTTCTGAATCCAAGATAATCAACTCCCTCACCGTGGCGGCGGTAACGGACTGGGAAAAGGGACGTTCGGACCTCCTGTCCTTTGCCGAAAAAAACAAACAGTCCCAGCTCGGCGAACAGGCCCTCAACGCCCTGCTTATTTCCGGCAAAGAAAGACAGGAAATTGAAACCGTCTATACCACCGGCAAACAGCTCATTGAGCAATATCCGCAGTCCGACCAGCTTGAAGCCACCCTGGGCATCATGATCGAGTCGATGGTCAACGTGGGTCAATTCAGGCTGCTTGCGGACCATCTGGAAAAATATGCCATTGCATTCCCCAAGCATAAAAACAGCGGTGCCTTTCTTCATCAGGCCGGTCAGATACGGGACGTACTGGGTCAGCCCAAACAAGCCAATGAAAATTATGCCGGCTATTTGCGTATGACCAGGAAAAATGGGAAGGCCCGGGACGCCATCGTCTTCTCCATGGCCGCCAATGATGAGAGCACCGGAAACCGCAACGCGGCCATCCAGCTGCTGATTCGCCACAGAAAACATTTGTCGGCATCAGGCCAGATAAGGGCCGATGCCACCATTGCCGATCTGTATCTTGCGAGTGGCCAGTCCAAAAAGGCGGCCACGTATCGCCGCAAAGCCTACCAGGCTTATTCAGCCAAAAAGGCGGCCAAGGACGATGCCATGCGTACGGCGGTTGCACGCATGGTCTTCAATGCCCTGGACCGCCGCTACCGGCAATACATGCAAATAAAGCTTGGTAAAAAGATCGACAACGCCGTGGTGCAGGCCAAATCCAGGCTGCTGGAGAAATTGGAGCAGGGCTACCATGAAGTCATTCAGTTCCAATCACCCAAATGGGCCCTGGCTGCTTGTCATCATGCCTTTAATATAAACCACGAATTCGCCGAATTTCTTAAAAATGCCCCCCTGCCGGAACTCTCGTCCCAACAAAAGAAGCAGTATCGGGCCCTGGTTGCCAAAAAGGTTCAATCCTATCGGGACAAAGCTGAACAATATCGATCGGTCTGCGTGGCCAGAGCGGTAAAATGGCAAGCCTGTGATCCTGCCCTGGCAGTCTATTTGTTTGACGATCCCGACACCTCCGGCAACCTGAAGCAGTCCCGGTCGTTTTCAGATTCAAGCCGGACGGCTGCGATCGGGGAGCATTTCCTTAAAGTGCCGGCACTACGAGCGCTGCATGTCAAGTTGATGCAGTCTCCGGATGATCCTGAGGCCCTGCTAACACTCGCCAAAGCTTACGTGGATGCCCGCGATTACAATCACGCGGCCCTGATCGCCAAAAAAGTTATCGAAATCGCCAAGCCTGAAAACAAAGCGAGTCGGGCCAGTGCCCATAATCTCCTGGGCGTGTCCTATCTGTTCGGCAAAAACGACCCGGCAGCCAAAGATGCCTTCCAACAGGCCTTGAAACTGGCGCCGCAACATACCAGTGCCAAAATGAATTTGGCCGGTATTCTGAAACACTACGGCTTTCGCCAAAGTGCCCAGCGTATTTATCAAACCCTATCAGGTGTGAAAATTGAGAATGATATCGATGCCTCAATACACCCGTATGCAAGGAAACTTTACGATGAAAACAAGCAGTTGGCAAAAAAATAGCATTGGGCACATCGTGTCGGTTCTGCTGGTTCTATGTCTGGCTCTCGCCGTTTCGGGCTGCGG
>CAYVMI010000039.1:0-59684 GCA_964452555.1 uncultured Desulfobacterales bacterium | reverse complement strand
TAGCTATTAAAGGTGATGAAGTGGACTGTAAGCCATATCTGCTGGCTTGTGGTAATGGAGTAATCGATCTGAAAACAGGTGGAGTGAATCACGGCCGGGCCGAAGATTACTTGTTGAAGCATACAGATATTGAGTGGCAGGGACTTGATGAACCCTGTCCGCTCTGGGAAAAAACTTTATTAGAGATTGCAGATGAAGACATAGAGTTGGTTGAGTTCGAGCAACGGCTTTATGGCTATTCGATGAGTGGAGGAAATCCTGAGCGTTGCTTTGTGGTGCTTGATGGATCTGGATGGAATGGGAAGACGCTTAAAACTCGGGTTATTGGATACGTTCTAAAAGATTTTGTTGGGCCGATTCAAAGTGAACTACTTCTTTCCCAGGGCAGGCTAAGATCTTCGTCGGCGCCGTCTCCAGATATTATGGCGCTTCGTGGACTGCGGATGGCGTTTGCCTCCGAAACTGATGATGGTGCTAAATTTAGCGCATCAAAAGTAAAGTGGTTAACCGGAAATGATGAGCTCATTGGCCGATATCCTCATGATAAATTGCCAGTCAAATTTGAACCTACCCATACTCTATTTCTCCTTACTAATAATAAACCTCATGCTCCTGGCGGTGATTATGCATTCTGGAAGCGAATGCTTTTAATTCCACATAAATTAAGTTTCGTAGAAAGGCCCATCGCTGATAACGAACGCAAAGTTGATAAGTATCTGTTCGAAAAACTCAAAGCTGAGGCCTCCGGGATCCTGGCCTGGTTGGTGAAAGGGTGTCTTTTATGGCAACGGGATGGATTAAACCCTCCGGCATGTGTTCGTGAAGCTACGGCAGAGTATCAAAAGGACGAAGATATCATCGGGCAATTTATTGATGAATGCTGTTTGGTACAGGAAGGGATAACAGTGGGTGCATCTAATCTCTATAATGCTTTTGACGAGTGGTATACCAGCAATATTGGCAAATATCCACCCAAACAGAAAACATTCGGCACCTGGATGACTAAAAGGTTCAGACGTGAGCGCGGTAAGGCATATTTCTATATTGGAATAGGATTGCTGCAGATAGACTGATTTGTCGTACGATTGAATAATTAATGAAATGATACTTAAAAAATTAAAATTAATGGAAAAATTTAAAAATTTATATGCGGCCAGCGCCGTATTGTCGTGTTTTGCCTATAACTACCTCTCAAACAATATTAAAAATAATATTATAAATTTATATCCTTAAAAGGTTCGATGGTTCGAATAGTATATAAAAAGAGAATAATTATAGAGAGTTAAAGTATTGTACGATTATTTTAAATCGTTCGACAATCGTTCGAAAGGTTCGACAACCGTTCGAACCTTTTTCCTTGAATTGAAAATAGGTGGGGGACCGAAATGCAGAAGCCTAAAAACTTTTTCAGGCCAGATGAGGTTGCCTGGGAGCTCGGAGTTTCAAAGCGAACAGTATATCGCCTAATCCAAGATGGTGAGCTTTTGGCATTCGCAATCCGAGACAAAGGCGCAGTTAGGATCCCCCGTGAAAGTTTTGAAAAATATCAGCAGGCCCGCATGGAGAAATATCAAATGGATAACGGAATTGTGCCATCTTGTGACAGGGAGTGACACCAGTATTTTGAGTTATTGAAGCCATAGTTTATCATAGTTTTAAAAATTAGGAGGATTCCATGTTCAATTCAAGACGAAAAAACACAATCAAACCAATGATAATGCCGAATAAGGATTTTTTTCATGGTGGTGGATTAGATTTTCTCCGTAATTATGACTGGATTGAAGAATACCGAAAAACAAAAGCAATCCAAGCTGAACTCCGGGAGTTAGTAGAAGATCGCAAAAAAACAGAAGCTTTACCTGTGGCCAAAAGGGATCTGCTGAAATTGTTAAAAGGTTTTTTTAGCGAGTATCAGGCCAAAAGAAAAGAGATCATCCAGGATGTTTTCGGCTCTGTTCAAGCCGGTGACAAAAATCCATTCTTTTTGTCGCGTTGTCGGTCCAATTTCAATGGGCTTAGCCTACAATTAAGCATTGATTGGTCAGAGATTGAGTCCGCGATAAAAGCGATGCCAAATAATGGACGTTCCTTATCTCTAAAAGATCGGAAGGTGACTATTAGTCATTTAAATCTCCGGATATCGAAGTTGGAGGCTGATCTTGAAGAGATATTTCCGAAGTCTTCCTATTATAGAAGGATGGGAGCTGGTCCAGATGCCCGAGATGCGTTAGTTGAATGGTGGATTAAACTTCAACGACAAGTCGATGGGCCGATCGGTCCGACCGGTTTCCTTCTTTCGTTGTCCAATCCAAAAGAGCAGCAGGCTCACAAAAAACTAAGAATTTCTGACTTTGTAAATAAAGATGCCAAATTCAGGCCACATGATCCTTATTAATAGGAGGTTAAAATGAAAAGATTTCCGGATCAAAATAATGGAGAGACAGTTGAACAGTATGTCGAGCGTACATGGAAGGGTAGCGCCGAGATCCAAGCGGAATTTAGTGGCGATATATCACGGTACGAAGCTTATTGCAAAGCTATGGCTGCCGGACGTGTACGAGTTTTTTCAAGTGATCGGCGCATGCAAATGGTAGATGGGGAAGAAAACAGCTCTTTATGCTCGACCAGCTACCAGCCCACTGGGGAGGCTATGCGCAAAATACGTGATGCAGAAATAGCCAGACATAAAGCTGCAAACCGGATATAACTTATTCTGTTAAGTGTTTAGAGGCTGTGTTTACCTCCGTAGTCATAGCCTATGTGCGGTACTTCTTGGCCGCACATTAAACTGTGCAAGCGGAATTTCCAGGAGAGAGGTTGTGTCGTGCCGCTTGCACTCATATCAACGATCTGTCACGGCACACCCGGGGCCGCCGAAAGGCGGCCACTCTCTCTCATCCTAAATATTTGTAGGAGATAACATGACTACTCGCACCACATATATGGAAGCGGCGTTTTCGACCTCCAAGTACGATGCCGCCATGCGGCATATGAAGCAGACAACGCAGACCACGACTAGTTTTCTTTCATCTGCATGGGTGAAAGCTGCTGGATCGATTTACGCAGCTATGCGTGCATGGGATATGCTGAAACTTGGAGCTAAAGCAGAACAGCAAGCCATGGCGTTTGAGAATATGGCGAATAGCTTTGGTATTAGTGGTGACCGCATAATTGCTAAACTCCGTGAAGTGTCTTACGGCACAATCGACACTACAACAATGATAGAAAAAGCCGGTACAGCTATGATGATGGGCATTAGGCCTGATGAGCTAGTAAAACTAATGGAAATTGCCAGGGCTACTTCGAGACTTACCGGCCAGACCGTTACTAAAGCATTTGAGGATATTTCGCTGGCTGTAGGGCGTCAGAGTCGCATGATCCTGGATAACCTTGGCATCATTGTAAAGCAGGGTGAAGCGAATCAAGATTACGCAAGGGCGTTAGGGAAAACAGTAAAAGAGCTGACTGACGTCGAGAAAAAACAGGCTTTTGTAAATGCTACAATTAAAGCCGGGAACAAGCTTATGCGTCAACTCGGCAACGAAACCGTTACAACTGCGGATAAGTTTGCACAGTTGGAAGCCAGTGCCAAAAATGCAGCACAATGGTTATATAAAGCTACAGTTGTTAATCTTGCTGAAAAATATGCTGATGCTGTATTTGCCTTTAACAAGATAGGAGAGGTGTTATCTGGGGCAAGACATTGGAATACGGGTTTGCTTCAGGGAATGGAAGCCGATATTTTTAACCTTAAACAGGCAGCGCAGCAATATGTAAATGCAGCTGCGATGTTTAATAGTGCAAGCAGTGGTGCTGGATCTGGTGGTGGCGGTGATATTGGATCTCCAGACACATCATACCTTAACAAGATTCTTTGGTATGACGCCAGTCAGATCACAGATATGTGGCTTAGCTTCGACCAGGGCCGGCAGGATGCACACCAAAGAGCTTTAGAAATGATCGAACAGATGGATCGTGCGGCATATTCTCAACAACAGCAGGACATGCTGGATAATTTTACCCAACAGGGCCAGATTCTTCAAGAGTCTTACGGTGCCCAGGAACTTGCTCGGTGGGAACATGACGAAAGGATGAAAAAGCTCCGTCAGGACTATGAGACGGGCGAAATTGAGTCTACGAAAAAAATAGTGATGATGAAGCTGCGATCTGCGCAAATGGTTATGTCGATGGGCCAACAGCTGGCGAGCAATCTTCAGTCGATGACAGACAAAAACAACAAAGCGTTGTTTTATGCAAGCAAAGCCTTAGCTATCGGTCAGGCTATTGTTTATACTGAAATGTCGGCTGCTATGGCGGCCGCTACACCACCAACACCGAATTTGCCATTAGCGGCATTAGCAAGGTCAGTTGGATACGCCAATGTTGCAGCAATCGCGGCGACCACACTAACCGGCGGTGGGGGAGGTAGTGGGGCGGGCGGATCCGGAGGTGGCGGAGGGTCCGCTAACGTGAATTATCCAGATGTCACACCACCTCCAGTCACCGATCCATATGAGAATCGAGGATCCCTAACTGTCAATATTAACGGTCCTGTCATTGGGAATGAACAATACATCGACGATTTAATTGAGAAAATAAACGATGCAAAGGATGACCGCAACGTAACCATAAATTACAGCACTTATGCAGGGGATCTGACCTAATCGTGGAAAAAGTCCTAGAATTTCCTGAAGATATTAAGAAGCATCGTTTTGAACGGAAGTTAAGAAAAGAGATCAACTTTCACTCCGCGCTACATGGATTAAAGCTTGCGCAAAAAAAAGAAGAAGCAGCAAAGCAAGTGTATTCGATGCTCAAACAGGGAAAGTATCGTTTCCAGTTTTCTTTTGATGAGGAGAGGGACCAAATTTCACAGGATTCCTTAAAAAGATTTGAGGCTGCAGTACATAGCTACACGGGGCAATGCTATGATAATTTAAAAAAGCTACTTCTTGAGATATTAGACCTGAAACTTGAAATAATAGATCTGGAGGAACGGCTGGGGGTTGCGGCTGATAAAGTATGATGGACTCATAATAAGATTAAAAAGAGGTAACGCAATGAAACAGTACAAAACAACCAAACCAATTACGTTGGCATGTGGCCTGATTGGCCTTGATGAAAGGCAGGCGAAAAAGCGGGCAACTTTGCTTAAAAAAGTTGATGAGGGTGTATATGAAATAATGCAAAAGGTGACATTCAAGGCCGGTGAGATAATCGGACTTGAAGACAGTGTGGCCGATTCTCTATTGCATCCACCTCCGATAATAGTGGAAGCGTCCCTTGAGAAAATCAGCTGAGTCATAGCCAATATTTGTTTACAAATAATTTTCATTTTGCTATTCTATCTATGCTTAAAAACAACACGGGAGGATCACCGTTATGGATCCAATTTTGTTAGTGCCTCAAAAAAATAAAGTGCGCCTGGTAGCCGGTATCCGTAAGGACCGGGGGGCTGTTGTAGCCCTAAGCCTGCCAGGCGCTTCGTTTATTTTAAGGGGGTGAATGATGAGCAACCTAATTCAAGTGAAAGAAGGCTTTGGTATTTACGGCATGATAAACAATTTGGCCCAAATTTTAAAGAAGGTTAACGATGCCGATATTCCGACAGATGAAATCGATCAGAAAATGAAGGCGATGCGATCTGAATTAATACGTATAGATATGGCATCCCATGCTTTGGAAGATGCTTTCAATGAAATAAGATTCCAGCGAATGCATGATTATTTAGATAGAATTAGCGAACGCCTTGATATGCTGACTATGGATTATGGAGCTATTGAGGATAAAGAAAAACCTAATTATCGCTGTATAGAAAACGTAATTTATCCAGAGAATGCTGAAGGAGGTGATGGATCATGATGTATGAACGCGGAGGTCGATGGTATTCGGACTTCTGGCATCAAGGTGTCCGGTATCGCAAGTCCTTTGGAATGATTAGTAAAAAAGCAGCGCTTCGGAAAGACGCCCAATTTAAGGCTGAAGTCTATGACGGCCGTTATCATGAAAAGAAGCGGCGGATCCTGTTTAGGGTTTTTGCAAAAAAATATATCAAGCACATCGAACTCCACCTAAAGCCTAACACAGTCAGGCGCTATAAAACATCAATCGAGATGCTTAAAAAGCATTTTAGCAATATGCTGATTGGCAAAATCGCGCCGGCTGACGTTGAACGGTACAAACGCCGGCGCAAGGCCTGGTTCATCGATGAGCACGATGGTAAAGAACTTAAACCCGGGACACTTAACCGGGATCTGAGGACTTTAACAAATATGATGAAAAAAGCGGTCGAGTGGGGTTACCTGCAGAGAAACCCTCTAAAGGGTATCGATACCCTCAAAGAGGATAACGAGGGCTGCATGTGGGCTTTGACCATGGATGAGGAACAGCAGCTGCTTGAGGCCTGCGACAAACGCCCGCAGCGCCGTAAAAAGAAGTACCTCAAGGACCTGGTTCTGTTTGCGCTCAATACCGGTATGCGCCAGGAGGAGATTTTTAGCCTCAGGTGGTCAAAAGTATTCACCAAAGCCAGTTATATCCGTGTAACCGACACCAAAACCCATGAGGACCGGAACGTACCTATCAATCAAACCGTGATGGACGTTTTAAAGCGACGCAAGCGCCTGGGGACCGAGTATGTTTTTACCAACAGCCTGGGGACCCGGCTGACGGTCCTGACCAATGCTTATTGGACTGCCGTTAAAAAGGCCGGCCTGGTTAAGGAAGAGAATGGAAGAAAAATCCGCTTTCGGTTTCATGACTGCCGGCATACCTTCGGATCCCGCCTGGGTATGAACGGCACTGACCTAAAAACAATTATGGAGATTATGGGCCATAAAACCACGAAGGTGGCCATGCATTATCAGCATCCAGCACCCGATCATAAGTTGTCTGCGGTCTGCAAACTAGACGCAAAAACAGCCACAGCAGAAATTATCGATCTTGAAAAAGCTAAGAAAAACCGCAAGATAGGAACTTAAAAAACAAGGTCTGCAAAACCGCTATTCACCAGTTCGAATCTGGTTGCCGCCTCCATAAAAACAAATAAAAGGGTTACGATGTTGCGTAACCCCTTTTCGTTTTTTGATATCCAATCCAAGGCTATTTCATTTTGGTTTAACCAGCACAATGAACATCAGCGCTAGTACTGCCAAGCCCGTATGCAGCATAAATCCCACCCCATACACCCCTGAAATATCCCGAATCAAGCCGGTGATCCAATGGGTTAAAATGGCCCCCAGTCCGTAAAACGGCGTCCAGAGTCCAATAACGGTGCCCATGATTTCCTTGGGGAAGTAGTCGCCCGCCAGGGCCCCGTACATGGGGAAGGTGGCCCCGTAAAAAACGGCGAATACCGCTACAAACACGCACAGCAGGATCCAGGACGGCCCCACCAGAATGATGCCCAGCATGGCGGCGGCTATCACAGCATTGGAAATGATTATCATTTTCTTGCGCCCGGTATGGTCTGACAGGGGCAGAATGACCAGTACCCCGATAACCTGGGCGATGCCATGCACCGTGGCCAGCATACTGGCGGTTTCCAGGGGAATGCCCAACTGGTTGCTGGCATAATCCACCATGAAGGTCGTAATCCCGTACAGGCTGTAGGCAATGGCGAAGTAGGATATGCCGATGCGCCAGAAATTGGCATCTTTAAGCAGCATGTGCCTGGACATGGTCCCGTGATTGTCCTGGGGTGAATTTAGGGTGGCATCGTCATTCGATCCTGCTCCCCAGGGGCTGTATCCGGCTTTTTGGGGATCGCTGCGGGTCAGCAAGCCGTTCAGAACAACCATAAAAAATGCCATGCCGCCGAGTATGAACCAGGTATAGCGCCAGTTTAAATTTGAAACAATCCAGGGAAATATAAGGCCGACCACCGCAAACCCTAAACCATACCCGGTTGACATGAGACCCAGGGCCAGACCGCGCCGCTTAGGTGCAAACCAGCGCTGGGCCAGGGTAATCACCGGCGCCCACATACCCGTGGATCCGACGCCGGAAATGGCGTAAGCGAGACAGGCAGTCCACAGATTCTGGACCAAGCCCATTAGCACAATACCCGTTCCCAGAAACAGACCGCAGACGGTGATGACGCGACGCGCCCCGAATCGATCCGTACAGATGCCCGCCAGCGGGGTCAGTAAGATGTAGGTCAATAAGTAGACATTGTAGATGGTTCCGCCGGCGGCTCTACCAAATTGAAGATCCCGAATCATTTCCGGCAGCACGACACCGTATCCCAGGCGAATGGAATAGTTGGTGAACACATTCAAAAAACAGAGCCCCAAAATAACCCAGGCCCAGTGTAATCCGGTGCGCTCCATTCGCTGAGCTCCAGAAACGACGTTTTTAATTGAATCTTGTTTCATTTATTTCCGTTTGATTTTCAAATTCAAGATTAAGTAACGAACTTATTGATCCCCTAAATAGACGGCTTTGTAAAAAGTTCAAATCCAAGGCGTGCAAATTTTGGGATCATGAGGCGAACTTACTGTACGTCGATTGTTTCCGAAATTTAACACAACACAGGAGTTGCGCTTTTTACAAAGTCGTCATGATTTGATTTTTGAGTGTCCAGGAATAAGCGTCTGCGTACTGTTCACACCGGAAATTCCCCTTATATTGTCATGTACGAATTGTCCGATGATTTCGGCATCCGAAGATAGTAAATCCCGGGTGAGAACGACTTTGGCCAGGATGTCCACGTCGCCGTGCACCGAATGGAGTTCCTTGATCTCTTTATGAACAAACAATTTGTCCATAATCTTAAATTCGCTTTTGGCCTTGACGTTAATGAGCACAAAAGCAGTGATATTGCGGTGCATATCCGGGTACTCATGCTCTTTGGTATCTGCCATTTTTTTTCTAAATGCCTCCATGTCCTTGGGAATCAATTTATCGATACCGATGCCATACTTGCGTCCGCGACTCTGTTCCCATTGGTGCAGGGTAATATAGACGTACAGATCGGTCTGGGTCCGATTTTGAAAATTTTCTAAAAGTTTTCCTTTTTCGATAATGATTAGCAGCGGCTGATAAATTGTTTGGTACCAATCCAATGCCGCCTTTTGGATGGTTATTTTTTGCCCGGTAACGCGCCACAAATAATCCTGATGCTGCTTAATCTGGTTCAGTAGATAGTCGTATTGGCCGATTTCCGTGAGGGCAAAGGCCTGGGGCAGACCTGTTTTTTCAATAAAATCGGATCGCTCCCTATAGAGGATATTTTCAAGCGTGTTTTTGGAGGGGATGAACTCAACGATATCGGCTATAATGGTGTCATGCTTGAATGCTTTAGCTGCCGCGACGCGATGATTGCCGTCCAGAACATAATATTCATCCTTAATCTGGTATAACTTAACCGGTGGCATGCGCTTGCCTTCGCGCATGGCCTTTTTTATATTCTCCAAACGTTCGGAAGGAATATGTTTTTTTATCCTGAATTGGTCGTCAAAATCGTGATAACGCCCCACGCTGCCGGTAATCTGATCAAGGGGTACACTGCAGCTCCCGCGTTTTACCGTATCAAACGCTTCTTCATCAAGCTGGTCTTGCCTGAAGTTTTTGGCTTCTTCGGATCGAGCACCCGATAGGTAATCGTCCTTGGGGCGACCTTTGCGACTACGTAAGAGCGATTTCAAGAATTGTATGACCATAAGAGTTGATCACTTTTGTATGGTTAATTTTTGTGACCCGTTCTTCATATCGGTTGAAATGGGCGTGAATGTGTCCATGGATAAAATATTTGGGCCGATAACGGTTTATGAGGGTATGAAAGCTGTTAAAGCCCTTGTGACAACGGTCCTCGGCGTCACGTACATGCCTGGGAGGCGCATGCGATACCACCACATCAATCCCGCCTTTCCACCACAAACGCGGCCTCAACCGTCGAACCATCTGCTTCATCTGTCTATCGGTATATTGATTGGGGCCGCCGTTATACCATCGGGAGCCTTCCAGGCCAACGATCTTAAGATCATGAAAGCGAACCAATTTGCCGTGGATATTCATACAACCATTCGGCGGTTTTTGTTCATAGCGGATATCATGATTGCCTTTAACAAAAAAGAGGGGCACTTGTAAGCGCGCCGTTAAAAATGTGAGGTATTCCGGCGGCAGGTCGCCACAGGAAAGGATAAGATCGATTCCCTCAAACCGATCGGCGTCAAAGTCATCATACAATATCGGTTCAATTTTATCTGATATGGTTAGGACACGCACGCTGTCTGCTCGATTTCATAATTTGGATTTTAGATTCTCACATAAGAGCGACGTAGTCGCGTTTCAAAAAATCGTGGAACACGATTTTATTCAGGCATCAACCCGAGGGTGGTTCCGTTCTTGAGATCCACATAGCCTGCTTCGCAAATACGTAAAAAGGGTATCGCGGCTCCTGTCAGGGTGATAAGGCTCAACAAGGGGTCCGGAAACATTACCCCGCGATCTGCCAGCGCTTTTTTCAAATCCGATATGCTTGTCACCAGTTCGGGCATCGGTTTTTGTGACGTCAAACCCCATATTGGTAAGGGGACCTCGGCTATAATCATATTGTTTTCGCACAGAACATAACCGCCCTGCAAAGCATGTAATCGGTTAACAGCAAAAGCCAAATCGGCATCGTCATTCCCAATGACGATGATGTCGGAAACATCCCAGGCAGCGCTGCTTGCAAAAGCGCCTGATTTAAGGCCGAAACCCTTTAGGAATCCTAGGAAAGCCTTACTTTGGCCTTGGCGTCGATCAATGGCTGCGACCTTGAGAACATCCATATCCGGAGCAATCGATACGGTTTTTTGGTCAAGGGGCAGATCCAGTTGAACTTCTTTGGTCACCAGATCAGTTACCATTTCAATGGCTCGCATGGTAACAACACCTTCCGAATTTTCAACGGCAAGTGAAAAATCTTCTGCAGAGAATTGACGCGGAAACCGGATGCTTTGCCGGCTTTGACTGGCGTAGTTATGGACCCGCGGTGAACAGGTTAGAGCGCCGTCCGTGTATAAAATGCAACCATTACTGATAACGGTGTCGGGTTTTATGGTAGTGATATCGGGGATGACAAGCAAATCAGCAAAACGCCCCGGCGCAATACCGCCCACCAGGTGCGCGAGGTTAAAATGCTCGGCTACATTCAATGTGGCCATCTGTACAGCTGCGATTGGATCAAAGCCCACATCTATGGCTTTTTGAACCACAGTTTCCATATAACCGTTTTCCACCAAATCGTTGGGATGAATTCCATCGGTCGCCAGTATCAGTCTTCTCAAATCTGCACCGGAATCTTTAATTTTGACGATATCTTCGAGGTCCCTGCGAATACTGCCTTCGCGTGCCATAACATGCAGGCCCAGCCGCAGGAGCTGCAAGACTTCATCTGTCCGGATGGGTTCGTGACATGATGAAATGCCGCAGGCTATATAGGCATTCAGTTTCGCATGGCTGGCGCCGGCAGTATGGCCCTCCAGCATTTTGCCGGATCTTAGAGCTTGGCTCAGGCGGGGTAAGTAGGTTTGCGGTTGCTGCAACACCCCCTGCCAATATGACTCTCCCAGGCCGATGACATTGGGGTGGGCTAGGAGCCAAGTTAATTCATCGGCAGGCATCTCATTTGCATCCGGACTGATGGATACCATGGCCGGTGCCGTGGCTAACAATTTGATGGGCTGGTCTTTGAGCGAATCAAGAAAATCACGCACTGCCGACAGGCCGCCCACCGGATACGGCTCCAGGGATTCAGATACAATCGTAGTGGTGCCGCCGGGAACAATATATTCTAAATACTCATGTATGGGGCACATCCAGGCCAGGTGGGTATGGCCATCTATCAGGCCCGGTATAACGGTTCGTTTACTGGCGTCGATAATTAGGGTGTCGGATCCAATGGCACTGTCGGATTCCGGTCCCACGTAGGCAATCCATTTGTCGACGATACGGATGGATTGATCCGGTATCAGTTCACCCGTGTACACATTCAGCAGGTTGGCTTGGATTATGACCAAATCGGCATGACGTTTGCCGAGAGCCACTTCCATAAGTTTGACCGCATCACGCGTTTCATTCCAAGGCAATATGGTTTGTCCTGCCATTGAGTTTTTCCTCCAAATTTTTACCGAATCCGAAAGATTGTTCATCCGATTCGGTAAAGCTGTTTTGATTTGAAATATATTTAGCGTGACGGAGTCACGTCACATAAAATCGCGTAGCGGTTTTATTAATGGTTGAAAAAACTAGGAATGTAAAGCATAAATAATTTCGCTGCGCGAAATTATTTATGCTGTTGGTGGAAGCCTTGCCGATAGCGATTTCGATAAGATCTAGACCCGGGCGGTATTTTCATCGACCCGAATTTTGGAGCACTTTCCTCCAACTAAATTGGAGAAGACCTAAAAATTTAATTCCTATTCGAACAACGAATATTAATATTTTATTTCAAAATGTTATCCTTGAGGTCTTTATGCACCTGAAAAAACTTACTTTTTTGAGTGAAACTTACCCAACTCAAGAAGCTTATCCTTTCAATTTAGAGTTATTCCGTCTTTCGGAAGGCATTCAATTCCGTAAAAACCTGACCTTCTTTGTGGGCGAGAACGGCTCGGGAAAATCAACTCTGCTGGAAGCCATATCAAAAAAATGCGGATTTCATATTTGGCGCGGCCATAGCCGTACGCGTTATGACACCAATCCTTTGGAAAAAACCTTTTATCGTTATATATCTCTGGATTGGTCAAACGGCCGGGTACCCGGATCGTTCTTTGCGGCCGATATATATCGGAATTTTGCCCGGAATCTGGATGAGTGGGCGTCCATGGATCCGGCCATGCTGTCTTATTTTGGCGGGAAATCGCTCATGTCCCAATCACATGGCCAGTCATTAATGACCCTGTTTCGGGCGCGGTACCGCATCAAAGGCCTTTATCTCCTGGATGAGCCCGAAAGTGCGCTTTCGCCGCGTAGTCAATTGGAATTGATTTCCGTGCTTAAAAACATGAGCGCCAAGGGTCATGCCCAGTTTATTATTGCCACGCATTCACCCATTTTACTGGCATGCCCGGGGGCTGACATATTGACTTTTGACCAGCATAGAATTGAACCCATAACTTATGAGGACACGGATTACTATAAATTATATAAAGAATTCATGTTGAATCGTGAACATATGCTGGCAGAACTATGATGCCTGAGCTATAGCAAGGATTATTATGGATTTGACGAATATTGAAAGTTTGCCACGGGATGAGCTGCTAAAATACGCGGAATTTCTCCTGTGGCATTACCGGGTTGTGGATGCGTTTTGGTACATAAAGATTACTGAAAAGTTCGATCAGGCGACCGCGGATCACCTGAATGAGGATGTCTGGGGGCAGGTGTCCGCGATGGCATCCAAAGATCTGCTGAAACGATTTCAGATCAAAGAAAAGGGTTTGAAAGGATTTGTTAAGGCCTTGAAACTGTTCCCCTGGTGTATCCTCGTGGGGTACCGGATCGAAGAAAAGGACGATGAAGTCGTTATCCGGGTACCAGCGTGCCCCACACAGGAAGCCAGAATACGACGGGGACTGGCGGAGTATGACTGTAAAGAGATGCACCGCGCCGAATTTGAGGGTTTTGCGCGGGAAATAGATCCGGATATCCAAGTTAAATGCCAATTTGCCCCGCCGGATGAACACCCGCCTGACCTGTTCTGCCAATGGCATTTTTATATGCGTAGAAAAGGAAATAGTCTTTAAATACAGATAATAACTCTAAAAGGATCCAATACATTCTCCGCGCGATTAACTCATTTCCGCATAAACACCAATATGTTATCTAAGTTGCGTTCAACCCGCCTTACCAAAAAATAAAATCGCGACGCGATTTTATTTTTCCTTGACATTTCCGCGAAATTCTAATAGCCACAATGTAGCTAAAATGTAATCAACCCGTGATGATTTTGGCATCTAATCATCACGCAGCAATAAAATCGTTACACGATTTTATGAAACGCGACTTCGTCGCTTTAAAGAGATAGTTTATAGAGACAATATGCCAAAAGCAGGTTACACGGGATTTAGAGAATTTTGCTGAAATTCCCAGAAGTTCGGCGCTATATTGTCGTAAACAAAAGGATCTTAAACCACAATTTGAATTAATCATGTGTTTTAAACCTCAACAAGGCGTTCGACTAAGGCATACAATAGTATTTGTGTCGAGTAGTAGCGAGGAATTCAAATTTTAAGAGGGGTATAAAATGAGGTACGCAGAGACGGGCTTTAACTTAGAGGTTGACCTAACCCGGGGAAATATCGAGCGGGTCGCGACCGACCCGAAAGATACGGAGCTTTACCTGGGTGGATTGGGAACCAATGCCAAAATCATGTGGGACCGGGTGCCGCCTGAAACAGACGCTTTTTCAGCGGACAACTTGCTTATATTTGGCGCCGGCATGTTGTGCGGTACTCCAGCCACCGGGTGCAACCGCACCATCGTCACCACGATTTCGCCGCAGACCAAACTATTGGCCTTTTCCATGATGGGCGGCTTTTGGGCGCCGGAATTGAAATATGCCGGTTATGACAAGGTGATATTACGCGGCAAATCACCCAATCTGGTCTATCTTTATATCAACAATGACAAGGTGGAGATTCGGGATGCGTCTCATCTGGCCGGGAAAGGCTCCAATGAGACCGCCATACTGCTCCGTAATGAACTGAACGAACCCAAGGCCCAGATTTCGGCCATCGGTTTGGCCGGGGAAAACCGGGTATTTTATGCCTCCATCGAGCAGGGGCGTTCCAGCGCCAGTCGCGGTGGTATTGGAGCGGTCATGGGCGATAAGGGCGTAAAAGCCATCGTGGTACGGGGTACCAAGGACATAAATGTCGCCAAACCAATGGAATACCTGGAGCTCTGCAACGAAGTCCTGGAATATATCAAATGGCGCGAAGATAATCCCATCCCGTATCAGATACCCATTCTGCAAGTATTGGGATCTCCGCAGGAAATGGCCATTCATGATGAGAAATGGCACACGGAGAACTTTTCCTGGGGTAACGCCCGCGTGCGCCGCAAGGATTTCTGGACCGATGAAGTGGCCGAAGCCTGGGAAAAGACCCTGGACGATGCGCGCACACGCCAGATCAGTTGCTACAACTGTCCCATGAAATGCGGGGCTACGCTTAACATGCCGGGCGCAACCACGTATATGATGAAATGCTTCACGAAGCTGACCTATACCATGGCATCCTTTTCAGACCTGGATTTTGGGCTGACCATTGCCCAACGCGCCACCGAGTACGGCCTGGATGGCTACTCGGCTCCGCAGGTGATGGCGTTTGCGCTGGAACTCCTAGAAAACGGCATCCTGACGGACGATGATTTTCCCGATATGCCCGAGGACAGTGAAGGGCGATTCTATTATCTGCTGGATAAAATCGTACACCGGGAAGGTATCGGTGATATCCTGGCGGACGGAACCCATTGGGCTGCCGAAAAGATCGGTAACGGGGCTGATGCCTATGCCCACAACAATATCAAGAAGCATGAGCAACTGCCACTCAAACTGGGTATGCTGAATCCCATCTATTTCCTGATGTACTGTACCGGCGAAAAGATGAATATCACCCAGATCGAAGGTTCTTGGCCCCAGGCGCCCTTTTTTAAAAGGGAGCACCGCGAAAAGTTCGTCGAGGACTGGATCCAGGCGCCGAATGAAAAATTTAAGCAATATTTACTGGATTGGGAACCGCGCGGCGAAAACTCCATGCCTTTCTATCCTACGGTTGAGATGACGTGCGAAATTGTGGATTGGATGGAGCGCATGCACTACATCGACGATGCGCTGGGCATGTGTGCCGGCTTGTCGTCGTTTCATCTCAAAGCACCGTATCACATTCATAATTACCCCCATTTTATATCCGCCGGCGCCGGTATCGATATGGATGAGGACAAACTAACCCTGGCGACCAAACGTTATCGCACCCTGGTGCGTGCCATTAATATCCGTCGCGGCATGCGTCGCAAAGACGAGCGTCCGCCCGACGATCATTGGAAAAAGCGGTTTCCCGAACTCGAAGAAGAACTCCTGGACAGCTACTACAAAATGAAAGGCTGGAACAAGGAAGGTATTCCAACCAAGGAATCCTTGCAGGAGCTAGGCCTGGACTATGTTTGGGAAGATTTTGCCAAACGGGGTATTTTAGAAGCCGATAAAACCGAGTCACCGCAAGAAGCTGTGGTTTGATAAAAGTCAGCACAAGGCCCCCGAGTGGGCGATTCCACTTGCGGGGATACCTGGAGGGTATCTAACGTGAACGCCGAGAAAAAAACCAAAACAGTCAAAACCATTCGAGTTGATGTGGATAAGTGCAATGGATGCCGGGCATGCGAGGTGATCTGCTCCGCTTTCCACGCAGCACCCAAATACAGCAGCAACAACCCGGCCCGGGCCCGAATCCGCGTAATCCGTGAACCGTATACGGATATATATGTTCCGGTCTATGCCGGTGAGTATACACCGGCTGAATGCGCCGGAAGGGATAAGTACACCATTGACGGCAAGGAATACGATGAGTGTGCTTTTTGCAGGGCTTCGTGTCCATCCAGACCGGAGTTCAAGGAGCCGGATTCCGGACTGCCGTTGAAATGCGACATGTGCGAGGGGGAAGATGAGCCCCTGTGTGTAAAGTGGTGTTTGGCAGATGCCTTGATCTATGAAGCAAGAGAAGAAGAGGTGGATGAAGCCGTAGAACAGGAAGAATTGGAAATCGGACTGGAATCGCTGATAGACAAACATGGCATGCAAAAACTGCGCGAAACGCTGACACGCATGACAACTAAAGAAGAATAGGGGGAACTAAGGATTGTGGAGACAATAGCCCCTTTTAAAGAGGTTGTGGAAGAAATCAGAGCTGCGGGCGGCGAGGCATACAAATACTGCTTTCAATGCGGATTGTGCGATGTGGTTTGTCCCTGGAATCGGGTTCGGCAATTCAGCATACGCAAAATTATTCGTGAGGCCACGTTTGGTCTGACCGAAATCGACGGTGAAGATATATGGCGCTGCACCACCTGCGGCAGATGTCCGGATCGTTGTCCCCGGGGTGTCAAGCAGATTGATGTGGGTGTGTCTTTAAGGCGGGTTGCATCTGAATATGAAGTCTTTCCGGCCTCGGTAAAATCGGCCCGGTCAGCCCGGGCCAGCATCATCTCAGAGGGTAATCCCTTGCAGGGCGTGCGGGAAAAACGTGCCGACTGGGCCCAAGATCTTCCCGTTAAAACCTTCGAAGAGGGTATGGAACTGCTGTATTTTGTCGGTTGCTATCTCAGTTATGATCCGCGCATGAAAAAAGTAGCGGTTGCCACGGCCGAACTCCTCAACAAAGCCGGTATCGATTTTGGGATTTTGGGTACCCAGGAAAACTGCTGCGGTGAAAGTATCCGTAAAACCGGTAGCGAGGAAGTCTTCAAACGTCTTGCCAAGGATAATATCAAAGCCTTTATCGACAACGGCGTTAAAAAAATCCTGGTGTCTTCCCCGCACTGTTATCATACCTTTAAAAATGAATACCCCGAGTTCATGGTGGATTTCGAGATCGTTCATATTTCTCAGTTTCTAAAGGAACTCATAGACGCGGGCAGGCTCGAGCTCAGCAATGGATACGCCAAGAAGATAACCTACCACGATCCTTGTTATATGGGGCGTCACAATCAAATCTATGACGAACCCAGGCAGGTTCTGAATGCCGTGCCCGGCTTAGATCTGGTCGAATTACCGGATACCGGCAAGAACAGCCTGTGTTGCGGCGGCGGCGGCGGTCGCATCTGGATGGATACACCCATGCAGGAGCGGTTTTCAGATATCAGATTGAAACAGGCCAAAGAGATCGAGGCCGATGTGCTGGTGACGTCATGCCCGTATTGTATTACCAATTTTGAAGAAAGCAGGTTAAACCTGGAGTATGATGACATCCTGGAGGTTAAGGATATCTCCGAAATAGTGCGCGCAGCAATTGACTGATGTCTGTGATCCCTTAGTTGAAAAGATCAACTTGGGAAATAAAAACCGATTATAACAATGGCATCATAACAAATGGGGATAAAAAGTGGATAAGCAAGTATTGCCCGAAGAAATTGTAGAACAAATGACCGCAGAATTTGGTCGGAATCAATTTGGCGATGTCATGGTCGTTGGCGGAGGCGTCAGCGGTATTCAAGCATCCCTGGATCTGGCCTCAGCCGGTTTCAAGGTCTTTTTGGTGGAAAAGGGACCAAGCATTGGCGGACACATGGCCCAGTTGGATAAGACATTTCCCACCAATGACTGTTCCATGTGAATTCTGTCACCCAAACTGGTCGAGGTCGGCCGGCATCCGAATATTGAGGTACTAACACTGACAGAAGTGGATCGCGTGGAAGGGGAGTCCGGAGACTTTCGGGTAACCCTGACCAAGAAACCCCGCTATATCATTGAAGATAAATGCACCGGGTGTACCACCTGTGTTGAATACTGCCCGGTGGAATACCCGGATCAATTTAATCAGGAGATATCCCAAAATAAAGCCGTACACGTATATTTTTCACAAGCTATTCCGCTGATTACCTACATTGACGACAGCTGCCTGTTTCTCAAGGAGAAAAAATGTGACATTTGCCGCAGTGTTTGTCAGGCCGGTGCCATTGATTTTCAGATGAAAGCGGAGCGGACCGAAATCAATGTAGGAGCCGTCATCCTGTCTTCCGGTATCAAACCATTTGATCCGTCGGTGAAAGACGAATATGGCTATGGCAAGCTGCCGAACGTGGTTACCAGTATGGATTACGAGAGATTGCTTTCTTCCACCGGGCCCTACGAAGGCGAAGTCCTACGTAATTCCGACCTGAAGCATCCTAAAAAGATCGCCTGGCTTCAATGTGTGGGCTCCAGACGCGTGATCGAGGGTGAGAACAGCTATTGTTCCGGAGTTTGCTGCACCTATACTCAGAAGCAGGTCATTCTGACCAAGGATCATGATCCCGAGACAAGCTGCACCATTTTCCATAACGATATACGCTCGCATGGCAAGGATTTTGAACGCTACTATCAGCGGGCGGAGCAACTACCGGATGTACGGTTTATTCGCAGCTATGCTTCGGTGGAAAGAGAGAACCCGGAAAACAATAGCGTCGTGGTCCGTTATTCCACGCCGGATCAGGGCGTCAAGGAAGAAGAATTCGATATGGTGGTCTTGTCGGTCGGTTTAAACCCGCCGGCCGCCAACCAGGAGATATCGGAAAAATTTGGCATCGACCTAAGCCACCACGGCTTTGCCCAAACCGACTCTTCCAATCCGGTTCAAACCAACAAACCGGGGATATTTGTGAGCGGTGCTTTTCAGGGCCCCACCGATATACCTGAATCGGTTTTTAGTGCCAGTGCTGCCGGATCCCAGGTGGGTGAGTTGCTGGACTACCGGCGGGGTAAATTAGCCCAGGAACGGATTTATCCACCTGAAAAAGATGTCTCGCAGGAAGAGGCCAAGGTCGGAGTATTTGTGTGCCATTGCGGGGCCAATATCGGCAGTATTGTGGATGTGCCTGCGGTGGTGGATTATGCCCTGACCCTCCCCAACGTTGTCTATGCCCAGGAACAACTGTTTTCCTGCGCCACCAATTCCGCCAAAGATATCACTGAACTGGCCAAGGAAAAGGGTTTTAACCGCGTTGTCATCGGGGCTTGTTCTCCCCGGACTCTGGAACCCTTGTTTCAGGATACGCTGAGAGAGGCGGGCTTGAACCAATATTATCTGGACATGGCCAATATCCGTGAGCATTGCTCCTGGGTTCACGCCAAACAAAAGGAAGACGCCACCCAAAAAGCTCTGGATATCGTCAGAATGTCTGTGGCCCGCGCCACTCGCCTGGAACCCCTCCAGGAATTTGACCTGTCGGTCAAAAAGTCGGCAATGGTGGTGGGGGGCGGTGTTGCCGGTATGACCTGTGCACTCTCCATCGCCGAGCAGGGCCACGAGGTCCATATTGTGGAAAAAGGCAAGGATCTCGGCGGTATGGCCCGGCGGTTACATACAACCCTGGAAGGCTTGGATGTGCAGGCCTACCTGAACGATTTGATCCAAAAAGTTTATCAGAATCCCCTGATTCACGTATCCCATGAGGCCACCATCAAGCAGATCAATGGCTATATCGGGAACTTTACCACCACAATTGAAACAGAGGGGCGGATAAAGCAGATAAAACACGGTGCCTCGGTACTGGCAACCGGAGCCGAAGAATACAAACCCAGCGAGTACCTCTACGGTCAGCATGACAATGTCTTCACCCATATGGAGATAGGGGAGGAAATAGCCAAAGGAAATGAAGCGGTCGTAAATGCCGAGACCCTGGTAATGATCCAATGCGTCGGCAGCCGGTGCGAGGAACGAAATTACTGTTCACGGGTTTGCTGCGGGCATGCGGTTAAAAATGCCCTCAAGCTTAAAAAGAAGAACCCGGACATGGATATCTATGTTCTTTTCCGGGATATGCGTACCTATGGATTCAAGGAGGACAATTATCGCGAAGCTGCGGACAACGGCGTTATGTTTATCCGTTACACGCCTGAAGATCCGCCGCAAATTGAAGCGGTAGAAGAAGGCGGCAAGTCGGTTCTGCGTATAAACGTACCGGACCCCATATTGGGTCAAAGGCTGGAATTGGATGCCGATATCGTTTCTCTCGCAGCGGCTGTGATCCCGGCTGCGGCCACGCAGGAATTGGCCAGTATGTTCAAGGTGGCCCTCAGCCCGGACCAGTTTTTTAAAGAGGCGCATGTCAAGCTTCGTCCGGTGGAATTCGCCACCGACGGGGCCTACCTCTGTGGGACCGCCCATTATCCCAAACATTTGCCGGAAACCATTAACCAGGCATATGGCGCCGCCAGCCGAGTTTTGACGCTGCTGTCAAAGGACACGGTGATGACATCCGGCACTGTGGCGCATATCGACTCTGATTCGTGTGTGGGCTGTTTGACCTGTCAGCCCCTGTGTCCTTATGAGGCCATCGGGTATAATAGTCAAAAAGGGGTCTGTGCGATCAACAAGATTCTATGCAAGGGATGTGGCAATTGCGCCTCGGCCTGTCCATCTCACAGTGCCCTTTTAGGCGGGTATAAGCCCGAGCAAATACTAGCCCAGATTTGTGTGGCCTGAAAAAATCATGTTCCACGATTTTATGAAACGCGACCTTTTCGCCCTATGGCGAAAGTACGGCCCTTAAATTATAAAGAAAATGAGGAGACACAACATTGAGTGATACGAAATTCGAGCCCCATATCATCGCATTTCTGTGTACGTGGTGAGCGTACGCCGCTGCTGACCTGGCTGGGGTCAGTCGTATGCAGTATCCGGCAAATATCCGGGTTATACGGGTCATGTGTTCCGGAAGCGTGTCGCCGCATCATGTACTCAGAGCATTCCAACAGGGTGTCGACGGTGTCTTTGTGGGCGGCTGACATCAGGGTGAATGCAATTACCTGTATGGTAATTATTCTACCGAGAAAAGAGTGACGGTTCTGTCCCAAATGCTGGATTTTTGTGGCCTGGAACAGGAGCGCTTGCGGGCCAGATGGGTCAGTTCGGCCGAGGCGCCGGAATTTGTCCAGGAGATTAATGAATTTGTGAATGTCTTAAAGGAACTGGGCCCCTCACCATTGCAGGTGAGACAGGCCGAGAAAGTAGCTTAAAGGTCTATAATGATTGAGCAAGTCAAACAGAAGATAAGCGAGCTGCTGACGGATGGAACGGTCAAGGGCGTTGTCGCCTTGGCACATGCCAACGGTCATGTGGCGCCCTGCTTGTATCAAACCGGCGATGATCTTGAAGAACTCTGCCTGGGAGATTCAGAATCGGCAGGTGACGCGCGCTATCCGCTGAACAAAGTGCTAATCACATTGGCACGCCAATATCCGGATCATGTATTCGGTGTGCTGGTACGGGGCTGTGATGAACGGGGATTATATGGCCTTTATCGCCTGAATCAGCTGAATCCGAGCAAAGTGGTTCCCATCGGTATTGCCTGTCCCCAAGACCTGGCCCAAAAGTGCCAGTGTAAAAAGCCATGGCCCGATGAATTGGTTGCCGGTGAAAAGGTAAATGGCATTGAGCAGCAGGACGTACGGGACGCTGAAACCAAAAACATGTCTGAGCGGTTCAATTTCTGGCATGATCAGTTCTTGAAATGTGTCAAGTGCTATGGCTGTCGGGATATATGTCCCATGTGTTTTTGCCGAGAGTGCAGTTTAGAGTGTGAAGATCTGGTCTCGAAAGGCGATCTGCCCGTGGATATTCCCGTGTTTCACCTGGTTCGGGCCATGCACATGGCAGACCGATGCATCGACTGCGGTTTGTGCGATGAAACCTGTCCATCGGATATCCCCTTACGGTTGCTATATAAGAAAACAGCAGAAATTATGGATACCGAATTTGGGTTTACGTCCGGATTGGATAAAAACGAAAAATCTCCCTTTAGTGAAATGGGCCCATCACCCAAAAAATAAAGGTGCTCAATCGGCGGTAGTATGATCCTTTTTTTACGAACAGCAAAAACTCGTTTCTAAAAGTCCCTAAGGCTGGACAGGGTTATAAAATTAAAATTCTTGTGGTTGTTATAAATTTGCAGCTGCTAATGTCGTTAAATTTACCTGCTGTCCGGCCTAAAGGTCTTTAAGAAACTCAAACAGTTTCCTGATCGATAAAAAAGGACCAACAACCACCTCAAAGGCAGAAAATAGCTAAATTGCGATTTTCATGCTTATTGGTGCTCATCAGGGCATGAAAACTTATATAATTCAAATTTAGAGGAACGAACATGGATTACAGGAATACTTTGACCACCTGTACCTATTGCGGATGTGGATGCAACATGTATCTGGAGTCTCTGGATGGCAGGCTGACCGGGACGATTCCTTGTAAAACAAGCCCCGTCAATGAAGGCAAGCTTTGCATCAAGGGATGGAATGCGCATGCCTTCGTCCAATCCGAGAGACGGCTTAAAAAACCGATGCTTCGGAAGAACGGTAAATTGGTGGAGGTCTCTTGGGATGAGGCTTTGGATTTTACCGCCTCCCGGCTTAAAGAGATTCGTGAGGCAAACGGTCCGGATGCGGTGGGATTTTTTGCATCCGCCAAGGTCACCAACGAAGAAAATTTTATCATGCAGAAATTCGCCCGGGCGGGCATGGGCACCAACAGTGTCGATCACTGTGCGCGTCTCTGACATGCTTCCACCGTGGCAGGTCTTGCCGCAGCATTCGGAAGTGGCGCCGCGACCAATGCCGTATCTGAGCTGGAAATGTCAGATGCCATTTTCATCATCGGGTCCAACACGGCTACAGCGCATCCGCTTGTGGCCACGCGCATCTTCAGGGCCCGGCAAAATGGGGCCAAGGTGTTGGTGGCCGATCCCCGCAAGAACCAGATTGCGGCCTTCGCGCACCAGTATGTTCAGCATAAACCCGGAACCGATGTGGCGCTTTTGAATGGAATGATGAAAGTAATTCTGGATAAGGGAGTTGAGGACCAGGATTTCATTGAAAAGAATACCGAAGAATATGAAGCCTTTAAATCGCTGATCGACAAAGTTGATCTGGCGGAGGTATCCCAAATCACCGGCGTTTCGGTAGCAGACATTCAAACGATGGCATTGGCCTACGCCCAGTCAGAGAAATCGGTTATTATCTATTGCATGGGCATCACCCAGCATACCACCGGTGTCGACAACGTCAAATCGCTGGCCAATCTGGCCATGCTGACAGGTAACATCGGTAAACCCGGCACCGGCGTAAATCCCTTGCGGGGACAGAACAATGTCCAGGGAGCCTGCGACATGGGCGGGCTTCCAAACGTTTACACCGGTTATCAGCCGGTTACGGTCGGCCCCGCCAATAAGAAATTTGCCGAAGCCTGGAGTGTGGACGAACTGCCTACCAAGATCGGTTTGACCATTCTTGAAATGATGAAAGGTATTGATGACGATACCGTCAAAGCCCTGTGGATTATGGGCGAAAATCCGGTGGTTTCTGATCCGGACGCCGATCATGTGGTCGAGGCTCTGAAGAAAGTCGAGCTTTTAATAGTTCAGGATATTTTCCTGACACCCACCGCGAAACTGGCCCATGTGGTACTGCCAGGGGTCTCTTTTGCCGAAAAAGACGGTACCTTTGTCAACACCGAAAGACGGGTTTTACGGGTCCGTAAGGCCATTGAACCCGTAGGCGAGGCTCGCCAGGATTGGGAGATTATCCAGGATATATCCAATCGCTTCGGATATGCCATGGATTACGAGAATCCCGAAGCCATATTTAAAGAAATTGCCGAACTGACGCCATCCTATGCCGGGATCAGCTACGAGCGCTTAGAAGGGCCGGGAATACAATGGCCTTGTCCGTCTCCGGAACACCCGGGAACGCCGTACCTGCATGACGGCGGCAGATTCACCCGCGGCAAAGGTATGTTCCATGCGGTTGATTACAGACCGCCGGCAGAGGAAATCGATGCTAACTATCCCTTTTGGATGACAACCGGTCGGGTCTATGCCCATTATCATACCGGAACCATGACCAGAAATTCAAAGCAGCTGGCTTTTGAAGTATCGGAAGGGTTTCTTGAAATTCATCCATCTGATGCGGACATGCTTGACCTTCAGGAAGGTAACTGGATCAAAGTCGCATCCCGAAGAGGGGAGATTGAAACACGCGTGATGATTACCGAACGGGTTGAAAAGGGCGTTGTTTTTATGCCCTTTCATTTTGAAGAAGCCAACGTAAACAAGCTGACCAATCCGGCACTCGATCCAATTGCTAAGATTCCGGAACTCAAAGTGTGTGCGGTCAAATTGGAAAAAGTGGCTTAATTTTTATTCAAAGGTTTGACAAGCAAAAGGAACGGTTGGTATGTTTCCCTGAATGCTGGTGTTTGCACATTCCAACCCGATTTCACAGTAAGAAAAGCATAAGTATTAAATTATAATAGAAGGTTAGTTGGATTAACCTTAAGGAGAACTTTAATAATGGATGCTCAACTTTACAAAGAAACAATTCAGGATGCCATTGCCAGCGAGATCGAAGCCAAAGAATTTTATCTCGATATATCCAAAAGAATTCGGGACGACTACCTGAAAAAGTTGTTTCTAGGATTCTCAAATGAAGAAGCGACCCACGAGAAGATCCTGACGGCACTCTTGGAAAAGGGCAAGATTAAAACCACGACTTTTAACGGTGCCCGCGATTTTAAGGTTTCTGAGACCGTTGCGCTGCCGGAGGTGTCTGAGGATATGGATTTAAAGAATGCCATCGGGCTGGCCATGAAGAATGAAGAAATCGCCATGCAGAAATATGAATCTCTGGCGGCCAACTGCGATGACCCGGAACTACAAGGCGTATTCAACAACCTGGCTGCCATGGAACGTGATCATAAATTTAAAATGGAACAAAGCTTTGTAAAAGTGGCCTATCCCGAAGTCTGGTAGAATTAACATTAGAAACAGTTTTAGACTCGGCACTGTGTTAATTATCAGGCATTTGGACAACGATATAGGACCTAAATAAGAACATATGTTTCTAATGTGAAGGAGGATATCTTGAAGATTCTCACAACTGTAAAAAAAGTCGTCGATGTGGAATTGAACATGCACGTGCAAGACGGCGCTATTATTGAGGACGGGTTACAGTACGTCATCAATGCATGGGACGAATCTGCCGTGGAAGCGGCCGTTCAACTCAAGGAAAGTCACGGTGCTGAAACCACATTGGTAAGTGTAGGCGGTGGCGACAATGCCGACATGATCCGTCGCTGCTATGCCATGGGGATTGAAAACGGTATTCATATCGAGGATCCGGCCCTTTCTAAAGCGGATTCATCCATATATGCCCGGGTGCTGCAAAAGGTGTATGAGAGCGGAGAATATGATCTCATTATCACCGGCAAGCAGGCCCAGGATACAGATAGCGGTCAAACCGGCATCATCTTGGCAGAATTTTTAGGCCTGCCCTGCGTCAGCAACGTGGTGGGGATTGAAGTGATGGACGACCAGCATATTAAGGTCTCCCGATCAGGTGACAGTGGCACTGAAATCGTGGAGATTGGATTGCCGGCGGTTGTCAATGTAGATGTCAGTATCAATGAACCGCGACTGCCCCAGATGCGCGGCATTATGATGGCCAAGAAAAAGAAAATCGAGGTAATGGATCTGGCGGGCCTGGGAACAACAGCGGACGAGATGGGATGCGCCGCACCGAAATCGGAGGTGGTTGAATTTATGCCCACCGAGACTCGCAAAGGCGGTCAAAAATTTGAGGGCGATGCTGCTGAAATTACCACCAAGGTTGTGGATCTTTTATTCAACGAAGCCAAAGCTTTGTAGAAAAACATACATAAAATCTTGAGCTTACATCGCGATCACTTAAGATTTCAATGAAGCATTCAACAAAATTTACTTGGGCAAGGCTAGAGGGAGAAACCAAAGTGAGGCGTACCAAGAGTACGTTGAACCGAAAACGCAGACCAGGATGATTTTATTGAATGCTAACCGGTATTAGAGGGAAAACATATCATGGCAAAAGTACTTGTAGTCGCAGAAATAAAAGAGGGCAATTTAAAAAACAGCACCACAGAGCTGTTATCCAAGGCCAAGCTAATTGGCGCCGAAACTGCGGTGGTGGCGATTGGTGTTAATATCGACTCTCTTGTACCGGAATTGGTCAAAGCCGGTTCCGATACACAATACATAGCAGATGATGCCGGATTGGAACTGTTCTCGGCCGGCCCCTATGCCGCTGCCGTTGTGGATGCAGCCAAACAATTTGATGCCGACCTGATTTGGTTTGGTTTTTCGGAAAGCGGCAAGGCCGTGTCGCCGCGTGTGGCAGCCCAATTGGATGCGGCCTGTGCTACTGAAATTACTGAAATTGATCTTTCCGGGGATCAAATTGAAGTTGTCCGGCCTGCCATTACCAACAAGGTGATGCAGCGGGTTAAGATCAATACCCCCAAACTGGTGGCTGTTGTAAGAGCCGGGGCTTTTGAGGCAGATGAGGGCATCACGGGAACTGAAAATGTTGTCAAGCTCGCCGGACCTGAGGCTGATTTGAAAGCCGTCATCAAGGAACTCATAAAAGATGCCAGCGGAGAAATCGATTTGGCGGACGCCGATGTGGTGGTTTCCGTCGGTCGCGGTGCCAAAGACCAGGCTGGAATCGATCTGGTGCGGGATCTGGCCAACGATCTTCAGGCCGGTTTCGGATCTTCGCGTGCCATGGTTGATGGGGGATTTATGGCCCACAACAAACAGGTGGGGCAGACCGGAAAAATTGTGGCGCCTACGCTTTACATGGCCATCGGTATATCCGGCGCCATCCAGCATCTGGCTGGTATGAACGGCTCCAAAGTAATTCTGGCCGTCAATAAAGATCCGGAAGCACCCATTTTCAATGTGGCCGACTACGGCATAGTCGGAGACCTTTTTGAAGTTGTGCCTATTTTAAGGGAAGAAATTGCCAAACTAAGAACCTAAATTGTGTTTTGTGTTTGGTGTTTGGCGATGGCATCGGAGTTTTCCGATCGCATGCCGCTAGATACCAAACGCAAAATCTTAATTAATTCTGCATATCAGATCCCACTGTTTGAAGAAAAAGCGCGTATCTTGAAATGCGTTGCCCATGCCTCGAAATACAAAACACAACACACAAAACACGAAATTCTAATTCACAAAGGTAATTATGAATCCAATATTCATGTCCCTGTTACTCCTGATTGCACTGGCCGTCTTTGGTCGCACCATGTATCAAAAAATGCAACTGCTAATGGCCCTGGAACCTGCAGATCGTTTTGACAATATCAAAGAGCGCCTCAAAAACATGGTGATCGTGGCAATCGGCCAGAAGCGGCTGGTGGGGCGGAAAAAAGAATGGGCCTCGGGGTTCATGCACGCACTGATATTTTGGGGTTTTTGTATATTGCTGCTACGGAGTTTGAATCTGTATGGCGAGGGATTTGTAACTGGATTTCAGCTGCCATTACTCGGCGAAAATTCGATTCTGGGGTATGCCTACATGTTCTTGAAAGATATCATGGAAGGCATTGTACTCCTGATGGTAGTTTATGCCATTTTTCGACGGGCAATCCAAAAGCCCGAACGCCTGCACAATACCTGGGAGGCATACTTTGTTTTAGGTTTGATTGCAATCTTGATGATATCGGACCTGCTCTACGACGGATCACGATACAACCTGATCATGCTGCATGGTAATGCGGAGCATTTGCACTACTTCAACAACCCCAGATACGGTTCCGAGTTTTTATGGACACCGGTTTCGGTAGCAGCGGCCACCATGATATCCGGTATGGACGCGAAGACGCTCGGGGTCGTTATGATTGTCATGTTTTGGTTGCATATTATCACGCAATTAACTTTTTTAAATTTCCTGCCCTTGGGCAAGCATTTTCATGTGATTACCTCGCTTCCCAACGTATTTTTCAAGAATCTTGGCTATCCGCACCAGAAACCAGAGTTACTGGATTTGGAGGATGAAGACGCCTGGGAAGACGAAACCCTGGGCCTCAATCATATTCATCAGCTTGACTGGAAACAGGGTTTGGATTTGTATACCTGCACCGAATGTGGACGCTGCAAAGAGGTTTGTCCCACTTTTACCACGGATAAACCTCTGAACCTCTACGACTTCAATGATACCTTGAAAAAAGAAATGCTGGCCAATGCCGGCAACATCATCAAAAGAGCCGCTTTGGCTACCCAAATTAATCCGGATGGCGAAACCGATCAAAATGAAAAGATCAAATCCGAAATGTCGGACCTGCACAGCTTAAAACAGCTTGTGGGTGAGGTGATTGAGCCGGATACCCTCTGGGCCTGTACCACCTGCCGGGCCTGTGAGGCTGTTTGCCCCGTAGCCATCGAACATGTTCCCCGTATCATTGCCATGCGTCAGGGGCAAACCCTGATGGCCGAAGCCTACCCCAAGGAGTTGAATCCGTCACTCAAAGGCTTGGAGCGAAACGGCAATCCCTGGGGAATCGGCTATGACAAACGGGCTGATTGGGCTGACGGACTGAATGTGAAACAAATGGCAGATGATCCTGATGTAGACTATCTGCTATGGGTCGGCTGCGCGGGATCGTTTGATGATCGTTCCAAAAAAGTCTCCACCAGCCTGGTCAAAATCCTGCAACAGGCCGGTGTAAGCTTTGCGATTCTCGGCGTCGAGGAAAAATGCACCGGTGATTTTGCCAGAAAAGTGGGCAACGAGATGCTGTACCAGATGATGGCCCAGGAAAATATCGAAACCTTGAATGGCTATAAGGTTAAAAATATCATCACCGCCTGTCCACATTGTCTCAACACCCTCAAGGAAGAATATCCGCAAATGGGCGGCCATTATAATGTGATCCATCACACCGAGTTTATCCGTAAGCTGATACGTGAGGGTAAGCTAAGCCTAAACAAATCGTTTGAAGGTAATTTGACCTATCACGATCCGTGCTATCTGGGACGCTACCAAGGGGTTTATGACCAGCCCAGGCAAATTCTGGATTCCCTTTCTAATAGCGGCTTCCATGAACTGGATAGATGCCGGAAGGAGAGCTTCTGCTGCGGCGCCGGGGGCGGACGTATGTGGATGGAGGAAACCATAGGCAAACGGATCAACCGCGAACGGGCCGAGGAGGTCGTTGCAAAAGATGCGTCGCATGTGGCCGTCGGATGCCCATTCTGTCTGACCATGATTGAAGATGGGATGAAAGATTTGGAAAAGGAAGAGGAGATCAAGACCTTAGATATTGCTGAGCTTGTAGCCCTAAATATGATCACTTAACCCTTTTATTTATTCTGAAGGCAGGGACTTCTAAAAAAATCTTCATTCTGATTTCGGATCTCAGGCGACGCAAAATGAAAAATCTGCCGGCGCTGTTCGAACTCGCCGCAAGGGTTCCTAACATCCGCATCGGTCGACCAGTTAACTTCATTTGAATCCGATATGATTATACTCACGCATTAAAATGTTATTGGCGGACGCTGATGTAAAGATCCCTAGGCGGCTCACACAGCGAAAATCGCAGGCAGATTTTTCGTTTAACGTCGCCTCTATTAGCGAGCCGGGAATTAACTTGCCCAGCATATAAAATGAAACCACGGGGATGATTAGAAAGGGTAGAGCTAGCGGCGAAGCCGCATCATTTAAATTTGCCAAGCAAATTTAAATGGTTTTGCGCAGGTTGATGAAGTTGCTGCGGTCGAATCCCAGGGTTTTAAAAAAGGAGAGTAAATCAGTTGAGTCCCACCGGACTGAGGTATAAACGTTTTCGATTCCAACTTCCTGATAATATTCAAATAATTTATTGGCCATTTTCCGACCGATATCGCGTCCCATATATTCGGGTTTGACGCCCAAGGTCGCAATCCAAGCACTTTTTTCAATACCGAAACCCAGCGTCAGAATATAACTAATGATAAACCCCACCACCTGATCATCGAGTTCGGCCACCAGGCACACATCTTCATCACTGTTGGCGTGTTTTTCGATAAGCTTATCAAAATCAGGGTGTATCGTTTTTTGGATAATACCGCCGTAAATCGCGCTGATTTGATCCACATCCTCAGTAATCATTTCTCTGATGGTGATGTTTTCCACGAACGATATCCTTTGCAGATAGATGGTTAGTCGATTCGAATGATTTTAACCTGATGCCCAACCCAGTTCGGGGGAAGGTAAACACGGCCGCTGTTTCCACTGGATTTTACTTTTTTTTCAATCATCTCCTCGCCGTATATTTCGAACTTGACCTTGGCTCTCGCAACATCATTATCAGCATTTTGGCTGGCCATTGATTTTTTCCCCGAAGTCATAATTTGTCAACCTTTTTATCTGAAACCGGCAATGAGTAGAAACGCGGTTATATTGGCAATATCGAAGTGAAAATTATCATCTTACATGCTAGGGGTCAAGGGAATTTAGCTGTTTTTTAGCTGTAACGTAGCAACAAATTGACGGCGTCCCGCATAACGAGATGCCGTCGATTTGTTGCGGTGCGGCTCCGCCGCTATTTTTTATCACTGCTTAATGAGATGCTTCTGGCTTGATTTTTATGGAAATATGCAATAAACCATGGCGACAATTTGAATTCGAAGCGGATTATAGTTGCGTCAGTGGTGATGCTATTGTGATTTTAAAAAAATGATTGATACGGCGAATTCAAATTAACGGGAGGAGTGCATGACAGATACAATTACTACAGTGTTGTCACCGTTTCAAAAGGCTGTGCAAGATCCTGGGGCCTATGCCAGGAAGTGGAAGGAAAAGCACCAAAAAGCGGTTGTAGGCTTTTTTTGTTCCTATGCACCTGAAGAGATATTGCTTGCTGCCGATGTGCTGCCTTTTCGAATATTTGGAACCAGCAAACAGATTTCATTGGCTGATGCGCATTTGCAGGCTTACAGCTGCAGCCTTGTAAGGGGTGCGTTGGAGGATGCGCTATCAGGTGACCTTGACTTTTTAAGCGGTACGGTATTTCCGCATACCTGCGATTCCATCATGCGCCTTTCTGACATGTGGCGCATGAACCTGGGGCTTGATTTTCACTTGGATGTGGTTTTGCCCGTAAAGCTTAATCAGCCAAACGCCCGGGACTACTTGGTTGATGTCCTGAACAGGTTTCGCGTCGACCTTGAAAAGGCCATGCGTATAGACATAAGCGATGAGCAGATTCAAACTTCCGTCAAGATGATGAATCGGATTCGCTTACTGCTCAATGAGCTTTACGATTTGAAAGTAAACCATCCCAACCTCATCTCAGGTTCGGACCTGAATACTGTGGTTAAAGGCAGTATGATCATGGACCGCCAAGACGTGTGCGACCTGCTCGAATCGCTGCTGGAAGTTCTAAAAGCTGAAGATGAAATTCCCCCACCGGTCGGCAAGCGCCTGCTTCTGGCCGGGGGCTTGTGCAGCATGCCTGATATTTTTAACATTCTGGAAACATCCGGCGGCATTGTCGTGGGTGACGATTTTTGTACCGGCGCTCGTTATGCAGGGGGGCAGATTGACCCTGAAGGTGAACTCATGGCGGCCATCGGTGAACGTATGACTCAAAGGATCGTCTGTCCGGCCAAACATTCCGGACTCTTTTCGAGAGGGGAGCACGTGGTGCGCCTGGCCAAAGAAAAACAGGCCGACGGGGTCATATTTTTGTATCTCAAGTTCTGCGATCCGCACGCTTTTGACTATCCTTATATGCACGACATGCTGGACCAGGCAGGCATCCCCAGCATGGTGTTTGAGATCGAAGACCAAATGCCCTCGGAAGGGCAGTTTAAGACACGTTGTGAGGCTTTTATCGAAATGCTTTAAAATCACTGCGTGATTTTAAAGCATGACTACCTATAAAATTTATATATTTTTTATTCGGTGGGAATAACCAATGAGGGCCCGAGGATCCGAAAGTTCCAGAATATGAGGGTGACTAAAAGCTGAAAGGAAACAATTGGCTGGGATACCGGAAGGCTGCTCCCTATCGGTATCGGGATCGCTATCGGGATCGAAAAAGCAGAAACCGATGTCGAAAAAACCAACCCAACAAACCCAACAAACTCAAAAAACTTTGCTAATGATTTAAAAATTTTATGATAAAGATAGTTGAAAAGTAAAGGGCACAAGATGAGTCTAAGAGATATCGATCCGGAAAAAGAAAAGCGCAAAATAAAGTCCGTCAAACAAATGAAAGACATCATGACGGAATATTATATCGAGGCCAAGACCGCAGAAGAAACCGGTAAGAAAGTGGCCTGGATTACCAGCGGCGGACCGGTGGAACCGCTGATTGCCATGGAGGTCATTCCGGTTTATCCGGAAAATCATGGCGCCATGATCGGGGCATCCAAAATGGGTGTGGATCTGTGTGAAAAAGCCGAAGAAATGGGCTATTCCAGGGATCTGTGTTCCTATGCCATGGCCGATATCGCCTGCGCCACGGTCAACGGCGGACCAATCGGCGGCCTGCCCAGACCGGACATGCTGGTATGCAGTACAAACATCTGTGGGACAGTTCTCAAATGGTATGAAGTTCAGGCCAGATATTTTCAGGTGCCGTTATTCATATTGGACACTCCTTTTTGCCATACCGAATTTACCGAAGAGGCCCGGCTGTATGTGCGCAAGCAGTTTGACGAGTATGCCCAGTTTTTAGAAACTGCCTGCGGCAAACCATTCGACTACGACCGGCTTCAAGAGGTGGGAAAATGCTCCCTGGAAGGCCAGCGCCTGTGGCAGGCTGTATTGGACACCTGCACGCACAAGCCGGCTCCCATGAGCGCCTTTGATGCCTTTTTCCACCTGGCATTGATTGTAACCTTGCGTGGCAAACAGGTGACCATCGATTATTACCTGAGTCTATTGGCGGAAATGAACCAACGTATAGATGATCAAATTTCAGCGGTTCCCAACGAACGTGTGCGATTATTGTGGGACAACATTCCGGTATGGTACCGGACGCGCTGGCTGTCGGATAAATTTGCTTCATTCGGTGCCTGTCTGGTGGCCGATACCTATACCTCTGCCTGGTGCGCTGCAACCAAATACATCGATGAAAATAATTTTTTGGACAGCATGGCCGAAAGTTATACCCGCATTTATCTCAACATCGGTGTGGATGAAATGGCAAAAAGTGTTATGGGGATGATTGATAAATACGCTGCAGACGGTTTTGTGATGCATTCCAACCGCAGTTGTAAACCGTATTCGCTGGGCCAGTACGACATCCAGAAAATCGTCCAAAAGGAGAGGGGAATCCCGACCCTGATGCTCGAGGCGGACATGGTGGACGAACGCAAGTTTTCTGTAAGCCAGATTGAGACGAGGATCGATGCATTTATGGAAATGCTATAAAACCGCTTAATAGACTTCATCTCACAACCAATAGCGGTGTTACGGACCTCCTCAATTTGCTCACATACCATATGTATGCTGCGCGATTTCGTCGGCCCAAGCCTTGTTCTTGGGCGCGATATAAAGTCTATAAAGCGGTTTACTAAATTAGTATTTATACGTAACGAGCAGGAAATTAAAAATTATGTATACGGTTGGGATCGATGTGGGCTCCATCACGACTAAGGCAGCGGTTGTCGAAGATGACCAGCTGAAAACAACTGAAGTGCAGCCCACCGGGTATGACTCTCAAAAGGCAGCCGGTTCGGTTTTCGAAACAGTTCTGGAACGGCTTAGTTTAAAGCCGGACGATATTCAAAAAGTGATAGCCACCGGATATGGCCGCAAAAATGTTTCGCTTGCCGACAAGGCTGTCACCGAAATCACCTGCCACGCCAAGGGCGCCCACTTTATAGATCCAACCATAAGATCGGTGATCGACATCGGCGGCCAGGACAGCAAGGTCATCCGGCTAAACGAGAATGGCAAGGTGCTGGATTTTGCCATGAACGACAAGTGCGCTGCCGGAACCGGAAGATTTCTGGAAGTTATGGCGCGGGCGCTCGAAGTCGATCTGGTAAGGTTCGGTGCCATGTCGCTGCAGGCAAAAGCGCCTGCCAGCATCAGCAGCATGTGTACGGTATTTGCGGAATCCGAGGTGATTTCACTGATTTCCAAGGGCGAAGACCGGGAGAATATCGTGGCCGGGATACACGATTCTATTGCCGCCCGGGTTGTGTCCATGGCCAAACGGGTGAAAATTGAAGCTCCGGTGATGATGACTGGTGGTGTGGCTAAAAACAAAGGATTGGTTAGGGCACTGGAACGGCGGCTGGATCAGAAAATCCGGATTGAAAAGGCTGCACAAGTTATGGGAGCCATTGGGGCGGCACTGCTGTATTAAAGTACAGACTCCTCAAATGTTTTCTCTACTGCTGTTTTTTCAGCAAAATCGATAGATAATCATTCATCATTAATAGGGAAATAAATATCGATGGTCGTTCCATATTTACAGTCGATATTCATTTTTCCTTTTAACTGTATATTGATCAGATTTCGGATAAGCTTTATACCGAGTGTTTCGGTATGATCGATATCGATTTGCTTGGGAATGCCGATACCATTATCACTTATGAGCAAATGGACATTCTGATCTCCTGATTTTTCAAACTTAATTGATATTTTGCCTTTGTCCCTACCCTCAAAAGCGTGCTTAAAAGCATTCGAAATGATTTCATTTAAAGCAAGTGCAGCAGGGATGGCATGCGTAACAGATAAATAAATGTCCTCTGCTGCTATGTTAAGCAGGATATTTCGTCCATCAGGGTAAAATTGTGCAAGTTGGCCAACGAAACTTCGAATAAATTTACCCATGTTAATTTCATCAAGACGATCACTTTGATATAGTTGCGAGTGAATCAGAGACATCGTAAAAACCTTAGCATGTGCTTCATTTAAGTAATCGATTGTCTCCGGGTGCTTAGCACGTCGTTTAATCATATCAAAAAGGCTTGAAATTACCTGTAGGTTATTTTTAACCCTGTGGTGAACCTCCTTGAGGAGAACATTCATTTCTTTAATGCTTGATCTGAGCTTTCTTTCGGAATTTTGCCTTTCTCTAATTTCCGCTTGCAGGTCACGATTCAATTCCTTGAGTTCATCGGTGCGATCTGCCACCCGAACTTCAAGTTCATCATGAGATCTCTGAATTTGTTCTTTGATGTTTCGCAGTTTCTGAAACGAGCGCGCATTGTTTATACCAACGGCAATTTGAGAAGCAATGCCGATCATAAGACTCATATCGCTCTTGGTCAGTTGTCTTTGCTTTTCTAGTGTTTCTACAATTAGGATACCAAGACACTTCTTTTCATAAATAATGGGAACACATATAATAGCCTGTATTTGCACTGCATTGCATGGAGGTTCTCCGTAAATGTTGATTTCTTCAGTGGCTTCAATGCGATTCCATAAATATGGTTTCTGCTGTGTTATTACTTGTTTGCTGATTGTTTCATCCAAAGATACGGAGCTGTCTTTTTCGGAATCTGGTAATACTGCTTGGATGTCATCTTCAAACCCAATTCTCGTATGAAAAACGAGCTTGTCGGCGGTAGGGTTATACAATAAAATCATACCGCGATCGTAAAATAGATATTGCATAATGATTTTCATTGCTGACTCAACTAGCTTGTCCAAGTGAACGCTTTTGGCGGCAACCTGTCCAATTTCTTGAATTAGCAAAGCATTGTTGTGGCGTGTGTTTATTTCATTAACTAATTCCTTCGCAGCATTTCCTTGGCTTTCGATTGTCTTGTATAGTTCTTTTCTCTCAAGTTGGTCGGAATAGATAGATAATATAAGTACTGTTGTAACCATCCCTAATATGCAGTTTGTCCAAATAGTAAATGGCATAATTGAAAAAAGAATGGGTATCGCTATTAGAAATGCTATGATCACATAACTTCTAATTAGTTTTAATAGCAATGAGGGTGTTTTTTTCCATTCGATAACGTAGCGGCAATATTTATCACCTTTATGAAAACATTCAGTTTCATTTATCGTTGAAAACTTTCCCGCAAATAGTTGTGCTAATGATTCAAAAGTTCCAATACGGTTATGACACTGGTATAATTTCTCTTTCGTTGTTGGTTTTGGTGTAACAATAATTTCAACCTTGTTTGAACCCAATAATTCTGCCTTAGCAATTGCCCCCTTGGACATTATCGAATAAAGTTTTTCTGCCATTTGGTAAACAGTCGACAGCGTCATTAAACCAAGAGAATATTGTTTAATTGGTCCAATTCTTTCAGCAGACGCAGTAAACCTACCCGCATCTCGTGCAATTTTAAGATTGCCTGTCATTTCAACAGATTTATAATAGAAACGATCAACTTGTTTTTGTGTAAACCAATGACCCGGATCCTCAACCTCATATCTCTTCATGCCAGAGTACTCCATAATTTCATCGACATCCACATGCGGATGAAACTTCTGTATATACTCTAAATATGTATTGGTGATCCGGCTACTATAAAGGGGCACATCTTTTTGTGTATTCATAATGACGCCTACAAATATACCTCAACACAGTGATGAAGAATTTGCGGAATTCTCGTTCGAAAAATGGAAGAGAGAAATATTTCCCTTATCTCCGAAGTAATTAATTATTTTTTCAGAGAATTAAATTAAAAATGTAGGAACTATTATGGCAATAAGTTAGTTAAAGTAAGAGCAATCAAATCAATAATTACGAAAAAGTAGTGCATTTAAGTAATTTAAACCTTAATTGATAGGGATCTCGAAAAGAGATCTACTATTCTGGTCCACTGCCAGAATCGAAGAGATGCTTAAATAGTTTAATTTGAGTAAAACAAAAGGGCTGGTGACGGCCTGGGAGACCGTCATACCATCTGCCGGGACATTCCAGCTGACATGAACAAGCAACATTCCATCGTCCACCCGAGTTTTTGAAGGATCGAAATTAAGGGAATATCCACCGCTGGGTTTCTGGCCCATTTCCAGCAAAAGGATCCCGAAATTATTGAAATCGATTTGCGGTATATCCACGCTCTTGCCGCTTTGACGCGCATTCAGGTTTTGATAAAGTGTATTGAGGGTTGCCTGATCCTTGATCCAGGTTGCGGCGGGCTCTTCATCTGGGCGAATGCCGTAAGTGCCTTTCAGCAGCAGTTCCGCCCTGGCGGAATTGCTGCTGCCCATGCCTTGCGACTGCTGGGTGAACCAACAACCGTAAAACATGCTAATTATTATCAACGCCAAAAATAGAACAAGTCGTATCTGAAAATATTGCATAGGGTTCCTTCTTCCGCTATTCCAGCCTTTTATACCCTTTAAACGGGGTAGTTCCGGTCCCCAATTGATCAGCGGAAACGGTCTGTTCGAAAACGGTATTAAAATCAATTCCACTACGATCCCGATCGACTGTCAGAAAGACCGGCTGATCCAAAGAAATGTAGGCTCCGCTGGCCTCGCCGGCGTCGCCAATGAAAAAGTCGTTGTCCGAGTCGGTTCCGGCAAACACAACATAGTCGCCCTCGGAAACGGAGGGAAAGGAGTAAGAGTATGTGCCGTTGCTTATGGCAACCTCGTCCTGGTACTCGGTGGCGAAGGTAGTTCCGTTCAGCAAGAGAACGTAGTGAAATCCGGAATCGCCGGTAACCGAAACCACGCCTTGGTACATGACAACCGAGACCTCCACATCGTTTTCGGTGGAACTAAAAGTGATGGTGGCATAGTAGGGCCCGTCTGCCAGGCCGGTGCGATCCACATCAACCAGGTAGTCGCCCAGGCCCTCGGCATCAACGCCTGGATCGGCAGCCACGGTAAGCCAATCAGCGTTTTCCGTGAATCCGCTGACTGTCAAGGGATCGCTGTTGGATTTGCTCAAAGTCACCGTGAGCTGCGTGGTGGCATTGTCGAAATCCAGAGAAACCGGATCTGCCAGCAGGTAGGCCGGCAATCCACCGGAGACAGCATCGATAGCTTTGAAGGCGTCGATGAGACCGTACCCGAAACTGTTATTTCTTACATCGGCACCGTCGGATCCCAGATCTTCGGTTATGGCTCCATTGGCGATGAGAGCGTCCAGATCAGTAGGGGTCATGGCCGGATTGGCGGCCTTCATCAAGGCCACGACGCCGGCCATGTGCGGCGATGCCATGGAGGTGCCGCATGAAAAGCTGTATACATTTTGGATGCTGCTGCCGCCGGTGTCGTCGCCGCTGGTGCTGTAGACACAGTCGCCGGTGGCATCGAAATCACCGCCCGGCGCCGCCACATCGATTTCCGACCCGAAATTGGAATAGGAAGACAGGGATTTGTCTGGCCCTACGGCACTGACGGAGACAACGCCGTCATAGGAGGCCGGGTAACTGAGCGTGCTGGTATTTTCATTGCCGGCAGCGGCAACAATAATCACGCCTTCGCCGCGTACCTGGTCAACTATGAGTTGTTCGGCTGATGACGGAGATCCGCCCCCCAAGCTCATATTGATAACATCGGCTTTTTGGGGCGGCAAGGTACCTGAGTCGTTTGTCAGGCGGGCGGCGTACTTCATGCATTCCATGATATCGGAACTCAACCCGCCGCCAACTCCCAGTGCCCGCAGAGACATGATTTTAGCCTGATAAGCAACGCCGGCCACCCCTTCGCCATTGTTTGTTTCCGCTGCAACCGTGCCAGACACATGTGTACCATGAAAAGAGCTCCCGCCCTGCATTTCATCGCCGGGATCTTCAGGATCAGCGTCGATCCCGTCACCATCATTTGATACGGAAGTCAAACTGATAAAATCATAACCGCCTACCAACTGGTTTTGCATATCTGGGTGATTCGACAGGATACCGGTGTCGATGACGGCCACGATTACATCCACACCCGCTGTGACTTCCCAGGCCTGGGGCATGTTGATCATGGGATAGTGCCATTGCTTGGAATATTCGGGATCATTAGGTACCAGAAGTGGATAGCGGAAATAATTGGGTTCTGCAAAGCGGATATTCGGATCTTTATTTAAAGCATCGATGACTCGCAGGGTATCCAATTTCAACTGTTGGCCGGGATCAGTGGTTTCATACAGCGCCCGGTTGGTCCCGGTAGGACTGACGTTCAGGCTTTGAAATACCTGCTCTCTATTATCAGGTGTGATTTCATATACCCTGATATCTCCGTGTTTCATGATCTTGTTAGCCATGCCCTGGTATGTAGTTCTGCTGACCTTTTTGGAGCCTGAACCGGCGGTTACCGGATCATCTTTAAATGCGACAATCACGTGCCCGGGCATAAAATCCGCCTGTAAACGCGGATCTATAGCCGTTCCGGATGTGCCGGGTTGACCAACCAACAGAATATAGTTGGATGCATTGCCGAAGGCATTTACACGTACATAATATTGCCCCCCGGCTGTGGCTGATACCGTTTCCGTTGGAGAAGTTGTGCTCGTGGAAGAATCCACCAAAACTTGCGCATCGTTGTAAAGATATAAATCGAGATCGGCGCCTTCTTCGGCAATGGATAAAGTGACACTTTGATTTTCGGTGAGCGAGACTGAATAATAATCCTCCTCATCACCGAGAACACTGCCGTCGTCGATATCATAAAAATTGCCTTCCTCACCGGTGCCTGTTTCATTTGCGTAGCCACCCAGAATTGCAGGATTGGGCAGATCTTGGGCAAGTCCGAAGCTGTCATTTGATACCGGCGTCGTGAACGAGTCATTCACATCACTGTCGATGGCGGAATTATCGGCAGCCGATATGGTACCGCTGACGGAATATTCGGATCCGCCGCCACCGCCACCACCACCGCCGCCACCACCGCCACAATTAATCAGGGCAAAAAATAAACATAAGGTAGAGCTGATAGCGATCAGGAAAGGTATTTTTTTCATTTTCATCGTTCCTCATTGATGTGCTTTTGTGGCGCATGTTTACTCTGCATTTTTTAAATGTTACTATCCGATAGCAAAAATAACGCCGTTAACCTATCATGGATTTTAGGCTGATGCAATTAAATCCAAACAAACCAATCTATCTGACCGTGCTTTTGAGTATTTTGTTTATGCTCTTTTTTTGGGGCGGGCCAGATATTTATTCAGTGCGTTCATTAAAGTACTTTTGGAATTTGGGGCACATTATATTCTTTGCTGTTCTGCCAGTTATTCTTATTTATCCTTTGAAGGATACGCAAAGTGATAAACTGGTATTTGTTTATATTTTGATGGCAACATTGGTGCTTGGTGGATCGATAGAATTGGTGCAGTCAGGTCAACCCGGCAGAACAAGAGATCCGGATGACATGGTTAGAAACATAATCGGGGCATTGACTTTCTGGGTGTTTTTGTCCCCATACCGAAAACGAATTGCAAAAATACGATTGGTACTTGTTCAGGGAATGGTAAGTATACTCATATTTTTGCAATTATCACCAATTGCAATCGCGCTTTGGGACGAAAACTCGGCCAGGAGACAATTCCCGCTTTTATCTGATTTCGAATCATCGTTGGAAGTAGATCGCTGGACAGGTGGCGCCGCATTTGAAATCACGAATGAGGTAAAAAAAAGCGGAAATGCATCCCTTAAAGTAACCATGGATACATCAAGATATTCAGGCGTATCCTTAAAACATTTCCCTAAAAACTGGCAAGAATATAAAATTTTTAGGTTTGCCGTCTTCAATCCGGATGACATCAATTTAAAACTAACATGCAGGATTCATGATGAAAGACACACTCAGGGACGCCAACGATATTCTGATAGATTTAATCATTCCTTTAAGATTGATAAAGGTTGGCATATAATAACGATTCCTTTGAAAAACGTAATGACGGCACCACAGGGGAGGAATATGGACATGCAGCGAATTCAGGGCATTGGTATATTTTCAAAAAAACTTACCTCACCACAGACTATATATTTAGATGCAGTCGAATTGACGAAATAAAATTTTAATGCATAGCCGGCAGGATGTTCAAAGGAACGCCAGATACAGACTAACCTTCAGGATCAAATTGTATTAGTCGATCTACGATTAATCCATGAAAACTGTCTGCATTGTCGGATACAAACAACCATCCCAAATGCGTCAAGCACATACCACAGATAACGATTCGCCAGCGGTATCCCTTAAACCAGGCAAATTCTTGTGAAAACGAACCGGCATAGGCACAGCCGATTACTGTACGAAAACAGGCTATGTTAAACACCAAACCATTTGGGTTGGCAAACGTGTGCTCATGGGCGCTGTCGCGGGTAATACGCTGGTCGTCGGAGCTGATGACCTGGTGACATTGACGGCAGCAAATATATTTTTCCGGTCCCGTTTTTTTTTCAGCGGCCTGATCTGTCTCAGCAACATCCGTCAGGGTTTCAGAGGATTCTTTTTGTTTTTCGCGCAGCAAAGTAGGCTTTGACCGGCAGATGTCGATTTGAGTCATTCTAATCCCGTGCTGAATGTTCTAAATTAATGTGGTTCTAGGGTCTAAATTCTATGCGTCTGGTGCGTGTACGTATAAGTTTTTATTAAGGTGTTGACAATCTTAAATTTATAATTAATATACCAGCAAAACTCCAAACATGAGGTCTACAACCATGCCAATGTATGAATTCAAATGCCAAGAGGGTACCATTACTGAAAAATTCGTAAAGATGGGTACAAAAGAAATTAAATGCCCAAAATGCCATAAAAAGGCAAAAAAAATCATATCCCCATGTACTTTTACCCTCAAGGGCGGCGGTTGGTATGCTGACGGATACACAAAAAAAGGATCGTGACGGGGTTGCCACTAGGCTCCAGAACAACTTATTCGCTGAGACCAGATTAAAAAGCCACATAGTCAACGCTATGTGGCTTTTCCTCTTCTTTCATTCTATCTTTCACCATTCAAGATTGACCCAAAAATAATCAAGCAGGCCAATACTGAAAGAACGATCAATTGGATCAACTATATTTAGTACTTTACGCTTGACACTATGCCACATCTTGTGTCAGTAACTACTTGCGCTTATCAAAGAGCGGACTTCGACTGATCTGATACGGTGCACATTTATTGAGTTGAACTTGAATTGGCCGCATTTCTTCATCTGTTATTAAGCGCATCTTTGAATGGGCTCCTGATTGCAAATTCGCTTTCCGGAGCCCTTTTTTCTTTGACAAAACAGTCTATTTTCATTATCAAAACATGACGGATCCAAAGCTTATGAGGCACAAGAAATCAGTGCGCTTAATTTTTTAGGTTTATAAATTTCGAAAAAACAGATGGCCGACAAACAAGCAGTATACGAAAAAGGATACAAAACTAAAATAAATTATAATTCAAAATAATTGGGAGCGTATATGGCTAACACTCATAAAGCCGGTTTGGAGGAAATAAACCGGTTTTCAATCGATTTGGTCCAAGATGCCGGCAAAGAAGCACTAAAGTATTATGGTAAGGGCCAGTCACGTGCAGCTTTTGATCAAAGCCTCGTCACCGAGGCCGAACTGAGACTTACCAATTATTTTCAAGAGCAATTAAGCCTTCAATTTCCTGATCATCTTGCCTTTAGCAGCAGTCAAGTCAGCACTGAATATTCTCACGATGAGAAACGATATCTCTGGATTTTTGATCCCATCGATGGGGTCGATAATTTCCAGGCCGGTGTTCCGATTTGGGGCATGTCCCTGGCCTTGCTGGAGAACTTCTGGCCGATATTAGGCGTTTTCCATATGCCGGCAACCGGCGATTTATTTCATGCCCAGGCGGAAAAAAAGGCTTTCTGGGGCAGCAAGGAAATTCGGGTTAATTCCAAGGAGAATGTGGATGACGAAAGTCTTCTGCTGACCTACTCAAGGTTTCACAAGCAATACCAATCTGATTTTCCAGGAAAAATTCGAAATCTGGGCTGCACGGCCGCTCATATTTGTTATGTTGCCAAAGGCAGAGCTGACGCCGCTGTCATCTCCAACGAATCCTACCAGGATTTGGCGGCTACACGCGTTATTATCGAGGCGGCAGGTGGTAATATCTGCAAAATGGACGGCGGCAGATTTCATTTGAGTGATTACATGGATGGGGGACGCATTAGCGAACAATTATTAGTAGCATCACCGGATAATTTTGATCAGGTCCTGGTATATTTAAAAAAACACAGGCCGGATTGATACGCTGACTTTTTCAGTAAAATCTGGTTATTTCATGGATACCGTTTGATTAAACAGCTAAGCAGTCGCATTTGATAGATTAGTGCAGGGATATCATATATGATCCAAAATGTAAAAATCGTGGTTGCTGATCATGATAAGCTGGTCAGAGATTTCACTGTGGATGTACTGGAATTTTGTGTCAACAGGGAAGTCCTGGCATTCGACAACGGCAAAGAAGCTTGGGAATATATCCAACAACCTGATACGGCCCATATCATCATTTCAGACGCTGATATACCGCTTATGGACGGATTTGATCTACTTAGAAACGTAAAGAAAACATTTCCTGAAAAAACCTGCATTCTCATGTCCCACCACTATAAAAATGAAAAGGTCGCAAAAGAATTGGGTGCTGATGCATTTTTGGCAAAACCATTCTACATTGATGAGCTGTTTGAACTCGTGCAGCAATATGTTGTGGCAGCATAATTAAAAGGCTGAAAAGATTGGAGGCAGCCAGGTGGCATTGAACGCACCGCATTTCTTCTAAGATCCTTCCGATAAGGACAAGGGGAGAATTGCCACGCACGACCTTGCCCCCGATGCTTTGCTTAAAACATCGAAATCTTGCAGCTGTGTAGAAAAAAGTCATTACCAGATTTGGAGGGCTTTTTTACCTATCACCGTTTTGTCATCTCCTCCAAAAGTCATTGAACCAGAAACCTGTCCGCAGACAGATTGAGTTTGGAAATAACCGTTTGTCTTGTTCACTGCCGTGAATCCCGCGTCACGACAACGAAATCTTTCCTAAGTATATCCCCAATATATTGTGCCGCTACTACAGCCCACCACTATGTTACATTTATTCCTTAACTACCTACATGTTGTTACATGCATTACATAATTGCTAAATGAGGCTGAATATGTGCGGCGAGGAATTTGCGCGCTACCATCTTTACTAAATCTATAACATATAGAAAAAACTATGAATAATATGTTTCTATAGATTTAATATATCAAAATTAATTTTTTGGCATCTTCATTGCTTTACTCGGGAGATAATTGAATCGCATCAACTTGAAATTATATACTACCGCGGATTCGGAGGAAACATGAAGATTTTCAAAAAAATGGCAATTCTATCAATCGGAATTTTATTTTTATCGGGAAGTGCAATAGCACTGCCAAATCTCAATGAAGTATTTTCAGACGCTCATTCAACGCCTCAATTTCCAGGAAATGGATTTGAAAATTACCTTGACACCGGCAAAGCTGATGTTTTGTTAAGCGTGACCGATGGTACAACCGATAGTGCGGTTGCTGCTCTGATCTTTGAATTTGCAGGCTATGCCCCGGAACTTGATTTTGGCATTTACGATTTTTTCTATGATGATAACGATGTATTGCATCTCGGCAATACATTAAAAGTATTTGATGGCAGCGATACGCCCGGAGCTGATTCAACAATAACTTTTGATTTAAATGCCGGTACAGCAAGCACTGTTTACCAATCAGATGTAAGCATGTCGTCTAATTTTGGGTTTTATCTCGACGTTACACATTTAGACAGGACTTACTACACCCACAATGAATTTAACGCTGACGGTTTTGACCACGCATTGATATTTGATGTTAGGGATTACGTGGATGGCATTAGTGCGGTTGCAAATTCAAGCGTTATCGTGGGGTTTGAAGATCTATGGCAAGGCGGTGATGAAGATTACAACGATTTTGTCGTAGGTGTTTCAGGTGTGGCTCCTGTTCCTGAACCGGCAACGATGCTGCTATTGGGAACAGGATTGTTTGGTCTGGCCGCGATAGGAAGGAAAAAAGTCTTCAAAAAATAAACACATCATTCAAATTTTGCGGATCCTAACCCAGTCACCATAAGACTATTAGAAAAGGACCACGCTACAATTAGGTGGTCCTTTAAAATTTCTTGTCCGAAAATAATGAACAGTATCAATCCGCTACGTGTTCATGCTAATGAAATTGACTCCCGCCATTCGTTCAATATCCCACTATTCCGTCATCCATGAACAGTGATCTGATGATAACCCAGCAATCCTAGCTTTTTGTTTTTCTATTCGTCTTTGGGTGGCGGCTTTATTCCTAAATCACTGATTTTATATAGCAAGGTTTTATAGCTGATTTTAAGAATTTTTGTAGCCTTGCTCCGATTCCAACCAGTCTTGTTTAGCACGTGTGAAATGACTTCTTTTTCAACTCGATCCAAAGCGGCTTTTCTAATTTTCTTTAATGAAAAAGAAGGTTCATCGGGCGAGTCTTTGCCGGCTAAATTTATAATTCCTGCCGGATCGGCCATCCGGTTGTCGCCAAGTCCAGGCGTAATGCTGCCATCAGACGCGCGAGGTCGGCTGTGAAGCTCGTCTAAAATTTTTTCGGCATCGCCCAGAACCAGCATGCGTTTTAGGATGTTTTGCAATTCACGGACGTTACCCGGCCAGTGGTAGCGCTTTAATTCTTCAATCACGCTGTCGCTGGGTTGAATGACTTTGTCGCTGTCAAATAGGAGGGCATATTCTTTTAAATAGTAGTCGATCAGGTGGGGGATATCTTCCGGCCGTTCGCGTAATGGTTGGATATAGATCTTAATGATATTGAGACGGTAATAAAGATCTTCCCTGAATTTACCTTCGGCGATTTCTTTTTCCAATTCATGGTTGGTGGCGGCGATCACCCAGGTGTCTGTTTTGACCTCCTTTTCGGAACCAAGGGGAGCAAACGTCCCGCCCTGAAGCACGTGCAGCAATTTGGCCTGCAGGGGCAGGGACATGTCCCCGATTTCGTCCAGCATCAATACGCCCTTGTTGGCCAGTTCGAACTTGCCACGGGTTTTTCGATCAGCACCGGTGAAAGCGCCTTTTTCATAGCCGAACAGCTCGCTTTCCAGGAGGCCGTCGGGCAGGGCGGCACAATTTACACGGATAAAAGGATTACCGTTTCTGGAAGATTTTTGGTAGAGGTTTTGAGCCACGACTTCCTTGCCGACACCGCTCTCGCCGCAAATGACGGTGTTCAAGCCGGTATCGGCAATGTGATTGATGACCTCTCTAATTTTGACGATGTTTTCACTAACTCCGATAATAGGACGACTCATATTATATACCGCTTGATTTGTGAAAAAAGATGGAGCGTTTCATTCGCCTTCGCTAGCGCGGCCCGGAGCCCGCTGCGGATAGAAATTAGTGGCAAATATTACTTAGATACCCCGCAGCCTGCGGCGGGGGGCTTCATTTTCGACATTGAGCAACCGGCGACTTTTGGCTGAAGACTTGATGCGATAAACAGTTTTGCCATGAACCATTATTCAGCCTAAAAATTTTGCGACGACTGTCTCTAATTCATCAAGCTTAAAAGGTTTCTCCAATACAACATCTGCCTGGGCTTCCTTGGCTAATGACCCGGGCTGTTCGCCGTAACCCGTAATGGCGATCACCGGCATTTCAGGGTTTTGCTTTTTTATGATGGTAGTTATCGCCACACCACTTATATTCGGCATCACTATATCCGTGATCACCAGATCAAAATTTTCTTTTGAAGCCTCCAACAGTTTTAGTGCATCCAACCCATTCGATGCCGAAACAACCAGGTAGTCCTTCTTCGAAAAAAAATTTTTCAAAGATATTAAAATTTCTTCGTTATCATCGATAATCAGTAGGCGATGTTTTTTATGCATGGCGTAATCTATATTGGTAATAATTCGGGGCGAAGCCAGGTACTGTAACCAATTTCTTTGGCAAATTTCTTACTTACTATAACATTTTTTACACAATTGCAAGTCCGTTGCTTTTTAAAACTAATTTTCACTAACTTTAATCGAAATATTTGACCTACACGTTCGGCAACGCCGGAATGTTCAATTTTTAAATGCCGTTCTGCCGGTTCACAGGCACGAATCCCCGTAGCCTCCTGACAGCATCAGGGTGTCAACGTATCCGGCCCGGCATGTAATATGGGAAACTTTTACAAAAACAATGTAATAAATGCCACATTATCGACATATTGGTGTCCATATGCCACACAATCATTGAGCTTGTGGCCCATATATGATATAATCTCGGGAAATTTGATTCTGAAAAATGGTATTGATTTACATAATATAGCCATATTTCGGATAGAATGAACCCAATAATGAGAAAATTGGATATAACTGGCATGTAATTTGCTCGTCTTTCGCGGTGATCTGTTGTGATTATGCAAAATAATGCAAGACGTAATATTAGATATTTTTTCAGCGATGCCATGTTAGAGAATCAAACCAAAAGAATCGTCATCCTTGAGAAGGATCACACGCGCAGGGATTATTTGCGATCCATTCTAGAGGCAGATTCGGGCTTGGCTTTCTGTTTTGACAAGGTTTCTGCTTGTTTTGACAACCTGTCCCGCTTGAATCCCGATTTGATACTAGTGGGCAGGATACCCAGGTCCGGTATCTACCGGTTTATCAATGCCCACAGCGCTACGGATTGCGAATTGCCGTCCTTGCTGATGACTCAGGATCAGGCCATAAGGAAATATATCGAAGTGGGCGGCGTGAGCAATATTACTATAAATGATGCCCAACTCGATTCAAGCACTATCAATCGGCTGGTAGAAGAGGTATTGACGGAGAACAAAAAGCAAGTACCCAATAATGACCGGCCCTTCATCGTTGGCAAAAGCCCGTGCGTTGACAATATCAGGCAGATCCTTCCGGAATTAATTGCGACGCGCGAGTGTGTCCTGATTGAAGGAGAAAACGGCACCGGTAAGGAAATGGTTGCCCGGGCCATTCATAAACAATCTGAGAGTCAGGACCTTTTTATTAAAATATCGGCCCAGGATTTGCAGCCGGACATGACGCCAGTCGGGCTACTGGAAATCATCCGGAAAACAATTCCACAAGCGGACCTGGCCTTCGCCGACTTGTCTGCGACTGTGTTTATTCGCGAACTAGGATATCTAAATTACGCCCTGCAGGCAGAAATATTGAATTTGATTGAGTGCTTACCAAAGCTATGGCGCAGACCAGCACCCCTGCGTGTTATTGCCAGCACCAGTGTCGGATCCGATATTTTACAAGCCGAAAACAGGCTCAGGAAGGATCTTTATTTTCGTTTGAACGTCCTTAACTTAAAGATCGATCCGTTGCGAAAACGCAAAGAGGACATTCCGCTGCTTACAGACTATTTTTCTTTTCAATACTGTAAACTGTTGGGACGCGGTTTTTTCGAAATGCCCGAGGATACCATGGACCTCTTTTTGAACTATCATTGGCCCGGTAATACACGTGAGTTGGAATCCGTGGTGAAACGTGCAGTGATAAACGGCGACGGCGGACAATTTTTAAAAAATATACAGGACATGCGGAAAGGGAATCCATCGCCCCAGGAGCAAATATTGCTGGAAGGGGCTGCAACCATCGATACCCTGGTTGGAGCTAAAGAGTATTTGGCGCAGGCCGAACAACGCCCTTTAAAGGAGATTTGTTCGAGATTTATGGCCAGGGTCGAAATAACCGTCATGAAAAAGGCCCTGGTGGCCACCAATTGGAACCGTAAAAAAGCCGCGCAAATGCTCAATATCAGCTATAAGTCTATGCTGAATAAAATAAAGGAGTACGGGCTAGCTTGAACCGCACGTTGAATATTCCCTAAAGCTTGCTGCAGGGTAATTATCAATTGTAATTTTTCTGGCAGGACTCACATCATAAAAATGATGATGAGATTTTTCCAGATTAAACAACTTGTTTGGCATCGTCCAAGGTGAACAACTAATTTCAATGGCTTAAATTATCTCAACATGTCAGATATTTGAGATAAATAAAAATGCGGCAAAATCTGTAAAGTGCAAAAGGCATTAAATGAAAAAAACAAATATGATAACCCCGGATCAGATAATCGAAATAGCCCTCAGGCGACGCTGGTACATTATCCTACCGTTCACTGTCGCCATGCTAGCAGGCATATTCCATGCAGTGACGGTGTCCAAGGTTTACGAGGCACGAACTTTAATTCTGATTCAGCCTCAAAGGGTACCGGAGACCTATGTCCAGTCGATCGTTGACAGTGATACGAGCACTCGCATCAATACGCTTTCGCAGCAGATTCTGAGCCGCACCAATCTAGAGAAAATAATTAATGATTTCGGACTATACTCTAATCCGGAAACGGCCAATGTTTTCATGGAAGAAAAGATCCAGAATCTCAGAAAAAAAATATCCATCGATGTCACCAGAGACCGACGTGGAGCCGATGCTTTTTCGATAAGTTTCCGCGGGAAAGAACCCCATAAGGTAATGAAAGTGGCCAACGGTCTGGCCACGTATTTCATCGATGAAAATTTAAAGGTTCGAGAATCACAAGCGCTGGGAACCAGTGATTTTTTGCAAGACGAACTCAACAGTATGCGTTTGAAGCTCGAGGAAGTAGAGGAGACTCTCAAACAGTACCGCATTCGTTATATGGGGGAACTGCCGGAACAACTGGAAACCAATCTACGGATACTGGATCGGCTTCAGGAACAACTGAACGATCGGCAGCAGACCCTTCGGGAGGAAAAGGCCAGGTTGCTCCTGATTGAGAACCAGATCCAGAATTCACAGGAGCAAGTGGCCGTACAACCAGCGGTTGAGACGGCTGCACCAGAACAACCATCGGAATTGCAGCAGCATAAAAACCGGCTTGCCGACCTCAAAACACGTTATACGGATAAGCACCCGGATGTTGTGAGTTTGGAAAAAACCATCGCGCAGATGGAAAAAAATCAGGCTGAAGACAGTGCCCCGTCTGAGAATCAAGAGGCTGAAGTTGAACCGGTTGAACAAGTAAATCCTTTAATTGCCGAATACAGGCAACAGCGCATGGAAGTGCAGAGGGATATCCAGATACTGGAAACCGAAATAGCCGAGGCAACTGCGCAGATTGAATTCTATCAAGGCCGCGTGGAAAATACACCTAAAAGAGAGCAGGAACTCTTGTCCCTGCGGAGAGATTACCAAAATATCCAGGATAGCTACAGCTCCTTGTTGGGCCGAAAGCTGGAATCAGAAATTGCTGTAAACATGGAAAAAAAGCAGAAAGGTGAACAGTTCAGAATTGTCGACTACGCCAAACTGCCCCAAAAACCCATCAACTCGGATATGAAAAAACTATTTGTGCTGATTGTGGGTGCTGGGTTGGGAATCGGGGGCGGTATCATATTTCTTTTGGAATACCTGGACACCTCTTTTCGCAAACCAGAAGATTTGGAAGGTGTTTTAGAATTGCCGGTGCTGTGCACGGTGCCGAGGCTGATTCATCCAAGGGAAAAACGGATGCGTATATTGAATTATACATTTTCATTCGTTTTTACAGGTATTTCGTTTTTTCTATTTGCAGGATTTGCGATTCTGACATTCAAGGGTGTGGATCAAACATTGGACCTTGTGCGGACAATTTTTAAAATTTAGCCGTGGCATTTATTGGACAGGATCAACGGATTACTACCTATTTTTCAAGATCCTGCAAAACCCGGTCTGGAAAATATTAATCCATATACGGTGAAAAATTAAAGTGAGGTAAGCGTTGGGAAAAATATACGATGCCTTGGAAAAGGCGCAAAAGGAGAGAAAGCCGTCTGTAGAAACCAGCAAAGGATCTGTGGTCCAATTCTATAAAGAAGAAATCGATGAATTGAGGCCGATCAATTTACAGCAACCGCTGTCTGCTAATGAAAATGTTAACCAAAATCTGGTTACTTATCTTAATCCCCAGTCGCTTTCATCTGAGATGTTCAAAATTTTGCGTGGCAACATTCTTTTTCCGGCAAATGGCAAACCGCCCCAGTCAATTTTAATAACAAGTGCGTTACCGGGGGAGGGAAAGTCTTTTGTTTCTACAAATCTGGCTGTTAGCATTGCTCAGAACATTAACGAACATGTTCTGCTAATTGACGGCGATATCCGCAAGCCCAGCGTGCATCGCTACCTAGGATTTGATGAAACTGACGGATTGGCTGACTATTTAGCAGAGGGCATTGATTTGTCCAGTGTGCTGCTGAAGACCGACATCAAAAAGCTGACCATTTTACCAGGCGGGCGACCGCCGCACAACCCGGCTGAATTACTGTCCTCCAAGGAGATGTCCCAACTTTTAATCGAGGTAAAAGAACGTTATTCAGACCGTTACATTATCATTGATTCGCCGCCCCCGCAGTTGACCGCCGAAACAAGCGCCATTGCCCGTCAGGTAGACGGCATCGTCATCGTTGTGAAATATGGCAGCACGCCACGCGAGATCGTGGAGGAACTAGTGGAAACCCTGGGCAAGGAAAAGATACTCGGTTTTGTGATGAACTGGTTCGATATGCGATCATCTACTTATTTCGGGTATGGCAAGTATGGCAAGTACAGTAAGTATTACCGTAGGAAACTGGGAGGCTAGAAAGTCGGAAGCCGGCAAACGGCAGACAGGATTCATCTTTTCCAGCAAGGACAGGGAAAAATCATCGCCTCGACAGTGGGCGGCCATACAAACTGACGTAACGATTGAAGTCGTGAACATTTACATGAACTCATCAGGGATGAATGGAAATTATTTAAATTCCTTAAAACTTTTTAATCAATAGAATGGCGTAACATGCTCAGGGTATTTAAACAATACTATCCGATTCGGAATGTATTCTTCATCATTGGTGAAGGGCTGTTCACTTTTGCATCGGTGCTAATTGCCAGTTGGATCGTACTCGGATACAATTCGTTTATCATCGATGAATGGCTGTGGCTCAAAGCACTCCTGGTGGCATTTTTTTGTTTTGTATGCCTTTACTACAATGATTTATATGATTTGCGGGTAACAGACTCGCTTCAGGAATTGGCTATTCGCCTGTTTCAGGCTTTGGGCGGGGCAGCCATTTTTCTAGCTATCCTGTATATCCTGTTTCCCCAGCTTATCATCGGCCGGGGCATATTTTTGATTAGCACGGCTCTTACGATTTTATTTATTTTTTCCTGGCGGATTGTTTATACAATTGTTCTCAATCGGGGACTGTTTAACCAAAAAATTGTTATCATCGGGTCCGGACAACTGGCAAAAAACATCATTGACGAGATTCAAAATAAAAAAGATTGCGGTTATTCCATTGGGGTTGTTGTTTTAGAAGACAGCAAAAAAGCTGTTTTTAAAAAAGATGTAAAGTTTGAAGTAAATGAGACGATATCAAATAAAGATTACAACGGTCTTTGTGAAATCGGCAAATCGCTGCAAATTGACAAAATCGTTGTGGCCATAGAAGAAAAAAGAGGCAAATTCCCGGTGGATGAGCTATTGCGGTGCCGGGTTGACGGTATCGAAGTGATGGAAGGCGTCAGCTTTTACGAAATGCTTACCGGGAAACTAATTGTAGAACAGATCAACCCCGGTTGGCTGATTTTTTCCCAAGGATTCAGGAAATCATGGGGCCGGAGGTTTTTCAAGCGGACGTGGGATATTATCCTTTCATTGATTATGCTGGTCCTGTTGTTGCCTCTGATTATTTTGACAGCCCTGCTAATCAAACTGGATTCAAAAGGTCCGGTGATATTTTCCCAAGAGCGGGTTGGACAGGATCGCAAACCTTACCGCGTATACAAATTTCGTTCAATGGTAACTGATGCTGAGGCCATGAGTGGACCGGTCTGGGCACAGGACGACGATCCCAGAGTTACCAGGGTCGGCAAGGTTATACGAAAACTCAGGATCGATGAACTACCACAACTGTGGAACGTACTCAAAGGCGACATGAGTTTCGTGGGACCCCGCCCAGAGCGGGACCATTTTGTGAATCAACTGGAAATGGAGATTCCCTACTATGGTGAGCGCTTCTCGGTTAAACCGGGCATTACCGGTTGGGCTCAAGTGAGCTACGGATATGGTGCATCCGTGGAGGATGCAATCGAAAAATTGAATTACGATTTATTTTACATCAAAAATTTATCGATATTTATGGACATTATGATAATCATGCGGACAGTTAAGATTGTATTATTCGGAAAGGGTGCGCGCTAGAGATTTTTACGGCATTGCAAAAGTCCAGCATCGTTCGTGGACCGCATTTACAACTATTCAAAGTACCTGCTTCACAACCGAAGGCTCATGCCCCGGATAAAAGCTGATAAGGTACTGGTTGTCTGCAGGTATATCTCATGATTTTGACGCGAAGCAAATCAACTCATTTGCAAATATAAGCCCTGATTATAGACAGTGGATCCTTCAGGGCAGGTATTAGGCGATGCGCCAGGCTGCAAGGTCAACAACCCGCTATTGTCCCGGCGCCCCAAAATAGGAGTTCAAAGCCAAGGCTGAATGGCAGGCGAAATCCGAATAATTGCTGTAATAACAATATTTTATGCCTATAAAATCGATGTAATCGAAAAGGCGGAGCTGCATTTAAAGACGGCAATTTCGTGACTGTCTACAGAACATGCAGACATCCGTACTCCACATAAAGATCGCAATTCATTCGTATCCTGTAATTCTGTCGGAAAAAAAAGGATAATCCCATGAATAAACATTTCTTGCTGACAATAGTCATTATTTTCTTAGCATTAACGGTTGTCAATACTAGCCTGGCACAAGATCAAACAAAAGCGACATACATGATTGGCAGTGGTGATATCCTGGAGATAACAACCTGGAAAGAGCCGGACTTTTCACGCGAGCAAGTAATAGTACGTCTGGACGGTATGATTACATTTCCACTCATCAACGACATTACGGCCAAAGGCCAAACTCCCATGCAAGTGAAGCATACCATCGAGGAAAAGTTAAAAGACTATGTGGAGAATCCCGTTGTAACCGTTACCGTAAGGACTTCGGCTAGCAAACGCTTTTACATTTTAGGGGAGGTAGTCAATACCGGTGAATACCCCATAGTGAAAGGATTGACTGTGCTGCAGGCATTTGCACTTGCCGGAGGATTCACTGAATGGGCTTCGAAAAAAGAGATCATTCTCATGCGCAATGAAGAAGGCCAGGAAAAAATGTATCGTGTTAATTACAAGGATATCATCAAGGGCAAAGACTTCAGCCAGAATATAAAAATCAAACCGGATGATACAATCATAGTACCATGATAAGTTCAGCAGATGGGTTCCAGGGTAGAAAACACCCCCAAAAAAGTGTCTTAATACGTTTGATATAACGTATGCACGGCCTGCTGTACGGCCATTTTAAAATTTCCATATGCAAGCGGTAAGGCTAGTTCTATTATATCATTGCTTAATAATTGAATGACCTGTGAACTTCAATAAAGCGAGCTCAGATTCTTCTAATCAATAAGTTAGCGCTACGATACCGGGAACGACCTTAAATAACCGCAACCTTCGAAAATGAACCCAATGGTGGTTAAACAAGTATGAATTCCAAAGCTATCATTTTTATCATTTGCGTGCTATCCGCAGCACTGTTAGGAGCAACCGCAAATGCATATCAAGTGACATTTCATCCGCGGGTGACCGTGACTTCCGAATACACAGACAACCGTGAGCGGGCAAGCACTGAGGAAATTGATGATCAGGAAGATGAAGCCGAGGATGTCATTACTACCATCTCCCCCGGATTCGCACTGGCAGTAACCGGGAGGACCCAGGGGATAACTCTGGAATATGACCCGTATTACCGCTGGTACCAAGAATCGCAGGACGATAATACCCTTGGTCATTCGGCAGATCTGGAAATTTATAAGCAAGCCACCCGCAACACGAGGCTTTATATCCAAGATTCCTTGCGCTATACGGACGATCCGACAATCGAACACCTAGACGGCGAACAGGTAGACCGTGAAGGTCGGGAACCCTACTACGCCAACCGGACGACAGTGGGGTTTGAAACCCAATTCGGCCGCTCTGATGTCTTCACACTGGATTATAACTATAACATCCTGGAAAATGAAGAAGACGATCTTGATGATTCGGTGGAAAAAAATCCAACGGCAGCGTTGACCTACTACCCGGTGAGAAATACAGGTGTTGAACTAATGTTTTCTTTCACCCAAGGTGAATTCGACAACGATGACGACGACGTCGAACCTGCCGATGACTTTGAGAACTACTTTGTTAGCAGCCGCTTGAACCAAAGGCTGTCGCGTTCATCCAGTGTTTTTATCGGATACAACCGAACTGTCATGGATTTCGACAAGGAAGAAGATGCCAACTACGAGTTGCACTACCCGAATGCTGGCGTATCGTACCAACTTGAGGAAACCACTGATATCAGCATCAGCTTGGGTTATCTGGTGACAGATCGCAAGGAAGAGACGGATGAATTGAGAGATGACGAGCGTCTTTTGGTGAATGCCGACATCGCAAAAATCTGGTCTTTTCGTACGGCTGTTTTGAGAGTGACGGGTTCCAGTGGATATGACGAATCCTTTTTTGACGAGGATAATTTGGGCTTACGCGTTTATTACGATGCCGACGCAATATTCACACATGAGTTTTTGAGAGGTATCAGCTATGAGATCGATGCGGGTTACCGCGTGGATCAATATTTAAATACAGATCCCGACAGGGTGGATCACACCCGGACAATAGGGGCGGGCCTCGTATACAGCCGTATTGATTTTCTAACCGCAAGGGTCGATTATGATTATCGCGATGTGCTCTCAGATGAAGATGAAGAAGAATATGTCGAGAATCGTATTTCGTTCAGCATTACACTCACTCCTCGCAATCCGATTTACTTAAGACGATGAATAGTGTGAAGTGATTATCGTAAAATTTAATAAAGGGAACATCCGTTAATCAAACTACGCTTAGCAAAGCACGTCATGAATTTTAACATGAATAGAAATTATTAATCAATAATACGAATCTGTTAACATGTGTGGAATAGCCGGAATTATAAATTTTAGTGGCCCCGAAGATAAACAGGATCTTCTTGCGAAGATGATTGGAATGTTGCGTCATCGGGGACCAGACGCATCCGGTATGTATCTTAACGGTCCCGCGGGTTTGGCACATGCCAGACTCAGCATAATAGATCTGAGTGGCGGTGACCAGCCGATTTCTAATGAAGATCAGACCATATGGATCGTTTTCAACGGCGAAATTTTTAACTACACTGAACTTAGAAATGACCTGATTCACAAAGGGCATCGTTTCAGGACGCAATCGGACACAGAAGTTTTGGTCCACATGTACGAAGAAAACGGTACGGCCATGTTTGATGAACTCAACGGTCAATTCGCATTTGCAATCTGGGACACAAATAAAGAATCATTGATGCTGGGGCGAGATCGTGTCGGGATCAGACCCTTGTTCTACCACCTGAGAGATAGCCGAATCATTTTTGGGTCTGAAATCAAATCAATATTCGCAGATGCTAATATCGAACGCCATTTGGACCCAACTGTGCTATCGGAAATTTTTACATCTTGGACGGCGATGAATGCCGGCACACCCTTTAAAGGCGTTCAGCAATTACCGCCCGGACACTATGCCGAATTCTCTAATGAAGGACTCAAAATTGAACCATACTGGCAATTGTCTTTCGATCAAACGGAAATCAAGGAGCGGGATCTTTCAGAGTATGTGGATGAATTTAGATCTCTTATCTTGGATGCCGCTCGTATCCGTCTTAGAGCGGATGTACCCGTGGGAGCCTACCTTAGTGGCGGGATCGACAGCACCTACATTAGTTCTATGGTCAAACGCAATTTCAACAACAAACTAAGCACCTTTTCGGTCACCTTTACCGACAACCGATTTGACGAGGCCAGCTTTCAGCAGACTGCTATCGATTCCCTGAATACAGAACATCATGAAATTAAATGCACCGAATCCGACATCGGCCATGCTTTCCCCAATGTTATCTGGCATACAGAAACCCCTATTTTCAGAACAGCGCCGACACCCTTATATCGCTTATCGAAGCTGGTTAGGGATAACAATTTCAAGGTAGTACTGACCGGTGAAGGCGCAGACGAAATGCTTGCCGGATACAACATTTTTAAGGAAGACCGGGTACGACGTTTCTGGGCCAAGGATCCTGGATCCAACCTACGACCGGCATTGCTTGCCAAGCTCTATCCCTATATTTTTGATCGTGCCGAAGCACGTTCGATGAAATTTTTAGAGAAGTTTTTTAAAAAAAATTTGACGGAAACCGAGTCTCCGTTTTATTCACATTTATTACGCTGGGAGAATACAGCCCAAATTCAAAAATTTTTCGCGAGTGAATTCAGAAAAAAGACCCTGCCTTTTGAAGAGTTTATTGAAAATTTTCGGGCAAGCTTGCCAGAAACTTATTTATCCTGGCACCCTTTGCAGCGAGCACAGTACACGGAGATATCACTTTTTCTCAGCAACTATTTATTGTCTTCCCAGGGTGACCGTATGGCTATGGCCAATTCCATCGAAGGGCGGTACCCGTTTCTCGATCATCGCGTCATTGAGTTTGCGGCCAAGTTACCGCCGAGATTCAAATTAAATGGTTTGACCGAGAAATATATCCTGAAAAAGGCCGCCCGGGGGACTATCCCGCCGGAACTGATAGATCGGCCCAAGCAGCCCTATCGCGCGCCAATTAGCAGAAGTTTTTTTGGCGACGAACGGCTGGAATACGTGACTGAGATGCTATCTGTGGATAAGATAAGGAATTATGGCTATTTTGATGCATCTAGAGTATCAAGCTTGAAGAAAAAATGCGAGAAGGGAGGCGGGCAGTTACTGAGTGAACGGGAAAACATGGCCGTCGTCGGCATATTGTCAACCCAGCTTTTGCATCACCATTTTATTGAAAATTTCCCGGCCTATCCCGTCAATGAATCACCCAATATGAAAGTTTATAACTAAAACAGATATTAATTTGCTGCAGACAAATCCAGACGTCTATTTAAATTTTTGATACAGAACGCCCGTTTCGAAGAAACACTGAAGAATGCCGCTTGATCGACGACGATCTGAGGATGAATGTGGCTGCAAAAAAAAGGTAAGCGATATGACTTTTTCAAAAGATGTTCTAAATATCGAGGCAGAGAAGGAAGTAGAAAAAATATGTTCACGTCTGAGAGAAATACTTATCAAGCACCTTAAACGGCGCGGTCTTGTGGTGGCACTATCCGGCGGTATCGACTCTAGCGTTACCACCGGCCTTGCTATAAAAGCAGTCGGAAAAGAACGTGTTCAGGTTCTGCTAATGCCGGAACACCACTCTTCGGATGACACATTGGCATTGAGTAATTCCGTTGTCCAGCATTTCGAAGCCAATAGCATCCATGAAGACATCTCCGAAATTCTCGAAGCGGTTGGCTTTTATCGACGCTACGACAACGCCGTTAGAATGGCCATCCCCGACTATGATCAAGGCTGGAAATCCAAAATCGTCATACCCAATGTCATGCAGAAAAAAGGCTTTAACCTGTTCTCTGTTGTGGCAGAGTCACCGGATGGCGAGATGATCCAAAAGCGTCTGCCCCTTAAAGCATATCTCGAGATCGTAGCCGCCACCAATTTCAAACAACGCACCCGCAAGATGCTGGAATACTACCACGGTGACCGACTCAACTATGCAGTCACCGGCACTCCCAATCGCCTGGAGTATGATCAGGGTTTCTTCGTGAAACTAGGCGATGGTGCTGCCGATGTCAAGCCCATTGCTCATTTGTATAAGAGTCAAGTGTACCAACTGGCGGAATATTTAGGAGTTCCGGAGGGCGTGCGCCAAAGACCGCCTACGACCGATACGTATTCCCTTGCTCAAGGGCAAGACGAATTTTATTTTTCTCTGCCATACGACAAGATGGATTTGTGTCTTTACGCCAGGAATCATGGCGTTCCGATTGAAGAAGTAGCGGATGTTGTCGGGATCACTCCAGAGCAGGTTCAATTGGTTTTTGACGACATTGACACCAAGCGATCAACCACCCGTTACCTGCATTTATCTCCCCAACTCGTTGAAGAAGTGAGAGAGATTTAGGGCCGGAGAAGTTCAAGATCAAATCAGGCAAGCGCTAGAACTGCAAAATGACCTCGCCATATTGATGAAATCTAGGGAACAGCAGATAACGGTTTGTTGGTTGTTTTAATCATCATCTCCTTAAACCTTCAGCTAAGCTGATGGTCCAAGCTTTGCTA